>NC_011027.1:916416-1602832 GCF_000020505.1 Chlorobaculum parvum NCIB 8327 | reverse complement strand
CTCTTGGTCCATACGAACCCGATTGTTCTTTTTGTGTTAGCTGTTGCTTTTGCCAGCAGTCCGTTACTCTGGTTATCTCGACAGGCTAACAAACGTCGCCAGGCTTTCTCAGAAAAACTTCCGGAAGCGCTCGATTATGTTACGCGTTCTCTGCGTGCTGGCCACAGCCTTACCTCGGCTATTGGCATCGTGGGTAAGGAGTTCCCTGGCCCTATAGGGCAAGAATTCAAAATTGTTTTCGATGAAATCAGCTTTGGCATTCCATTCAAAGAAGCTATGGATCGGTTAGCTGACCGTGTCGAAAGCGTAGATCTTAATTTTTTTGTCATCTCTCTTGAGATCCAGCACGAAACTGGTGGCAACCTCACTGAACTGCTTGAGGGGTTGGCCAAAACTATTCGTGAGCGCTTCAAACTGCGCGGAAAAGTTCGCACGCTCTCAGCCGAAGGACGTATATCAGCCTTGGTGCTGGGCAGTATGCCATTTATTCTAACAGCTATTCTCACTGTAATAAACCCTGAATATACTTCGGTGCTCTGGAGCACTCCCCAAGGCCACACACTGATCATGGTCATGGCGGTGCTTATGGCCCTTGGATTCTTTTCGCTCAATCGCATCAGCCAGATAAAGGTTTAACCATAGCCAAACTCACCATGCCAACCACCCTACAAATTCTGACTATTGTGCTTTCAGGGGCCGCTGTTGCTTCGGTTGTGTTTGCTTTTTACAGTTTGGGAGTTGACAACGCCTTTAAAAAACGTCTTACCCAGATTTTTAGTGGTAGTGGGGCGCCTCCGGCCGATAAGCCTTCTTCCAAGCCGGTCAAAAGCCAGAGAGTCGCCACAGTTGTCAACATTCTTTCGAAACTTTCGCTTCCTGATGAAGGTTGGCAAAGTTCCGCTGTTCGTGTCAAATTTTTGCAAGCTGGCATTCGAAACCAAAACGCCCCTCAATACTACTTTGCTATTAAAACCTTACTTACCCTGGTTTTTCCTGTCTTGCTCGCTTTGTTTTTGGTATTAAACCAGCCTAAGCTTCAGCTGATTCATATCATTCTCTTTGCGCTGCTCACCGCAGCAGCTGGCTATTATCTGCCCGAGTTACTGCTTCGTTTTATTACTCAAAGACGCATTGAACGCATGCGTAACGGTCTGCCAGACATGATTGAACTCATGGTCATCTGCACTGAGGCGGGGATGAGCATCGACGCTGCATCAACCCGCATTTCGCGTGAAATGGCCCGTTCTTACCCCGACCTGTCTCAGGAATTTTACCTGTCTTCCCTTGAAATGCGTGCAGGCGCTACCCGTCTCGACGCCTTGCGCAACATGGCATTACGCGTAGGTCTTGAGGAACTTGAGGATCTTGTTTCCGTGCTTATACAGGCCGACAAATTTGGTACAAGCTTGGCGGATTCATTGCGCGTGCACTCAGATGTTATGCGTACGCGCCGCTCCCAACGTGCTGAAGAGCTTGCCAACAAAGTTCCTGTCAAAATGTTGCTGCCGCTTATCCTTTTTATTTTCCCTACGCTTTTAATGGTGCTGCTGGGACCAGCAATCATTCAGCTTCTTGATGTCTTATCCAAGCAATAAGGCCCTATGAGTCTTGGCAACATTTTGCATGTCTTTTGGACTCAATGGCCTTGGCTTATTGCCGGTGCATTGGTGGGGTTTTGGCTGGTTCCTTTTGGTCGCATGATTCCGAGCAAAGTGTTGCGGGGTGCACAAGTTCAATTGCATGAATGGCTTGGACCAGGTGGAGGCCTGGAGCAGCCCGTTTCGTTTGGTCGACGCCTTTGGGTGCCGGTCGTTAATGCCAGTTTGTGGGGCTATGCGGCAGCCGCCTTTACCTCCGCTACATTTTGGGCCGTGTTGTTATGGGCCTGTTTGTCCAGTACTCTTGTGTTACTTGCCCTCATTGACTGGGATACGACTCTGCTGCCGGATTTGGTTGTTTTGCCGTTAGGAATAGTCGGCATGGTCAGCAGTTATGCCGGATTTACCTCGCACACTCTTCTCGTAAGTACAGTGTCTGCGGCTGTGGTGTTTGGGCTGCTTGGGGGGCTTGCCTGGGCATTTCAGCGCATCAAAGGGGTTAGTGGTGTTGGTGGTGGCGATCTTAAACTCTTAGCCGCACTAGCGACTTGGTATGGCGTTATCGGCGTATTTTATGTAGTGTTATTGGGCAGTGTCGTTACTGTGATCTGGCATTTGGTGTGGCGTCGTTTCAAGGGCTTTGATCCCCAAGCCGAATGGCCTTTTGGTCCTGCCCTGGTACTGGCCGCGCTGGTATGGCTTGTCGGCTCTTTATATCCTCTCCTAGGTTGATTTTACAACCGTAACTTGCTTTTTATCTTTATTTTTTTAAAGTCTATTGTTACTTTTATTTATGATGATATGATTGTTTTTTTCCCTTCCCTTAGTAAGGATTGTATCATTTTCAGATTTGTTAATACTAACTAATTTGATAAGGAGCTTAAGCTATGCTAAAGAGGGAGAGCTTGCAAAAAGGTGTAACCACAATTGAGTATGCATTGTTAGCTTCTTTGGTTGCTATTATTTCGATTTTGGCTATTGGGGATGTTGGGGATCAGTTGGTAATTCTTTTTAATGCTGTTGTAAACGCCTTTCCTGGTTAGTAAGCGCGCCTGTCCTGACGCTTCGTCGGGTGATAATCGATTTTATTTTCATTCAGCCATGCCGTTCTATCTTGTCTGTTATTGCACAAGGTGAGAGTGTGATTATGCTTTGTTGACTGTAAACGTTTATCGCACATAGCACTACTCTACGCTAAGGTTCGGTTCACCTACCCCGCCTCTGTTCAGCTTTACAGCCCCCGCTTGTTGACAATCCGACATTAGTGAAATTGATATTCTTGGCAATTAGTATCATGAATCCGGGAGGGGAGCAGGCATTGCTATAAAAATACCACTTTTAGCTAAGAAAAAATGAAATATAGGTTTAAGTGGTGATCCCGGATTACCGAAAATCCTCTGGTAATCCGGAATTTTACCGGTTAGATTGTGCCATTGGATGTGTAACTTGAGGGCATTGTTGCCATTGAATTGGATGAGGGCATGACCTGTAGCTGTCTCGTTGTGTGATCGAGCTGCGTGTGAGGTGCTCTCTGCTCGAATAGTTAAGGTTTCTGGCAGAGCTGATTCGTGCAAAAGATGACCCCGATCGAATACCCTCAGATTTTGACAACAGTCGATAAATTTACTCAATAGGCTCGTTTCTACATTCCATGCCGAGACAAAACGAAGATAAAGGAGAACCCGCAAACTCAGATACGCATTGGCTTAATCGGGAGCGTCTTTCAGTGTACCCCCGTATCATTCTGGTACTATTCCTTTTGTATAGCCTTGCGTGGGTTTTGACGTCGAAAAATATGCTTGACCTAAATGGGAAGCCTCTTGGTGCAGACTTTATAATGTTCTGGGCGGCCTCTCATCTTGCTCTGACGGGTCATGCTCAAGACGCCTACCATATCTCGTTACTATTCAAGGCTCAGCAAATTGCAATACCTGCATCGAAAAGTGTTTACGCATGGTTTTACCCGCCTTCGTTCTATCTTGTTATTCTTCCCCTGGCCTTATTGCCTTATACGGCAGCATTCTGGGCCTTTATGTTGTCAACGCTGGGGGCATATCTTCTGGTATTACGTCGCATCATCCGGGGCGATATTGCGATGTGGTGTCTGGCTGCTTTCTCGGGATTGTGGGTGACCCTTATGCATGGTCAGAATTCATTTCTGACGGCGGCTCTCGCTGGTGCGGCATTGCTCAACGTTGAACGAAGGCCGGTGTTAGCAGGTATATTTATCGGCTTGCTTGCTATCAAACCTCATCTTGCAATTCTTTTTCCTTTAGTTTTAATCGCTATTGGCGCCTGGCGTACCTTTATAAGTGCCGCTGTGACGGCAATTACTTTTACTGCCATTGGTACAGCCGTATTGGGCTACGGTGTGCTAAAAAGCTCTTTGGAGAGTCTTGGCTATGCGCGACTATGCCTGGAAAACGGCTCTTTGCCCTGGGTGAAGACCCCATCAGTGTTTGCCTTTGCGCGTATGCTTGAGATGCCTGTTGCATGGGCTTACTTTATTCATTTTATCTGTGCTGTCGGTGCTGTTATTATCGTATGGCGGGTGTGGCGTCGTTGCCACGACCGTAATTTGCGTGGCGCTGTTTTTATGACGGCGACCTTTCTGGTCAGCCCATATCTTTTTGATTACGATCTTGTATGGTTGGCCTTTCCCATCGCATGGTTAGCCTTGGATGGGCTCCGTAACGGTTGGTTGCGCGGTGAACGAGAAGTGCTTGTCGTTGCCTGGTTGTTGCCGATGGTTATGGTTCCGATAGCTGTAGTTCTGAATGTGCAAATAGGGCCGTTCGTGCTTTGTGCTTTATTGTGGATTGCCGCCCGTCGGGCTACAGCTGCATCGATGATGGGCGATCCGGTAAGCGATAGTACAGATAAGTTCGAGACTGTACCGTAAGCGGTTTCGCCATAGCGTTTCCAAAGCGAAACAACAAGAGTTGTTTTAATTGTCAGCTGCTGTCTCGATTTTGGTTTTTTGCGCTTATTCCACTCAAGCGTTGACTTAATGGCCTCTGCAACCGGCTCAGCCTGAGCCGACTAAATACGGATTAGTGACAATCGCCGGTCGGAAAGCAGGCTCCCTCGTTCAAACGATAGAGTTCGTATTCGCCGCGCCGCTCCACCAACATCGCGTTGTTTTGTAACCAGCCGATCCATTCCCAGTTTGGCAAAACGATGGAGCGATCACAGGGCTGCACGAGCAGATAATCATCCGCGGACACTTTGGACGACGGCGTGAACGATTTAACTGTCCGCTTGGACAGATAAGTCATCGGGTAAGCTGCTTGCTCTATCAAGGCATAGATGCTTGCGGACGCAGGCAAAGCTGCCAGAAGAGCAGCCATTCCATCCTGGTTTGTTCGAGCCTGGAATAATTTCCCGGGGTTCCCAATCGCGAACCGCGAACATCTTCATACACCAGTGCAAGCGAGTCTCCTACCGCAAGTATGCGTATGTTGAGTAAAACCTGAATTGCACACATAAGGATAATCGCGGAGTGAGCAATCATAATCGTTCTATCCTGTCTCACACGGCTAAGGATAGTCAAACCGAGCAGGATGGCTGCCAGCCACAGAAGCGGAATAGCCGGCCAGAGATAACGGATGTGCGGTATTGGGGATTTGAGCACCCAGACGAGCCACCCCACACCACCCGCCAGCAAAAGGAAACTGCATAAATCTAAGAGCTTGCGATCATACTTCTCATTATCCAGCAAAGATATGAACCAGGCAAGCAGCGCGACGATGGCCATTACAGGAATAATTCCATTAGCCACCACCAGGTAGTTGAGCCGCATAATGATACCCCCGTATAGGGGGGCAAGTCCGGCGGCCCCTGCGGTTGCCAACAGGTGACTCTTAGAGAAGTCACCGAACGCATATAAATAGGCCGCTTCAAATCCGATGAAGACAAAAATAGCGACGTAAATGGCAATAATAGGATAAATAAGTCGAGCACCTCGGTGAACAAACGCCGACCACACCAGGATAGCCGGCAGCATCGTAAGACAGATCATGCGCGTGGCACAGGCAAGCCCGAATAACACACCGCCCAGGATTGCCATACCCATTGATCGATGACCAAAGTGGACCCAATACAGCGCTCCAAGCAAAAAAATGGTCGTCGCGACGATCTCCGCTGTCGCTAATGAGGCCTGTAACAGAAAGCCAGGGGCCGTTACGAACAGGGCTGTTCCGGCAGCAGCGAGAACCCTGTCCTTAACTCGGAGTTCGATTATTTTGAATACAATTCCTAACAGGAGCCCCGTAACGAGTAACGAAGCAAGGCGGTGGACGAAGATATTTTCGCCCCACACAAGAGCAATCAAGCCATGCAGCACGAAATGCACTCCACCGGAAGTGAGTACCGGTACCTCTACAGCGCTCGCAGGCAGGAATCGAATGCCGAAGGCCTTCATGGTGCTCATAAGGATACAGCTTTCATCGGGCTCCACGGTCATGGCGAACACGCCGATGCCAAAAATCAGGATAAAGCAGATAACGATTGCGCTATAAACGGTTGTCAGCACAGTTTTTTTTTGAATCATTTGTGTTTCAATTCCTTTTCTGTAATCCGGCGAGATGGCATCTTATTTCGCGGCTTCGATGACGCGTTTCCTGATACGATGAATGAGATACTATCCATGTTCTTCAGAAAAGCGTGTTCAGCAAGTTTTTTTCATGAAATACGCTGCTGTTATAGGTCGGCAGTATTATCGGAAGCCGAGGAGAGGCGCGCATAAATAAACTCACTCTGTCTGGTCAAAATTGATCCGCTCGGATTCGTACACCCGCGGTCTCGCAAGAACCTGAGTGTAAATTGCCCCCACGTATTCCCCAAGAATGCCGATAAAAAACAGCATCAGGCCGAAGAAAAAGAAATTACCGATAAGTAGCGGCGCGATGCCTGCCTGAAAATTGTCCCAGAAGATGAGCTTGCCAACAAGATAGCCGATCCCGACCAGAAAGCTCAAAAACGAAAGCACAAAGCCGGAAAACGTCGCAAGTCGTAACGGGACTTTGGAATTACTGATGATACCCAGAATCCCGATATCGTACAGGGTAAAAAAGTTGTTCTTGGTAATACCTCGCGCTCGTCTCGGCTGGGTATAGGTAATCCGCTCAACCCTGAACCCGACTTCAGCAATAATGCCTCTGAAAAACGGATAAGGGTCTGGAATGTTCTTCAGAATCTCTATGATCTTTCGGTCATACAAGCCGAAACCGGTATAGTTCTGGATGATATTCACATCCGATACGGATTTGAGCAGACCGTAATACAGCTTTCGAATGCCGAACATCAACTTGCTTTCCTTGCTCTCTTTTTTGACAGCCGCTACGATTTGCGCACCCTCTTCCCATTTCTTTATGAGTTCCGGAATCATGTCTGGCGGGTCTTGGAGATCTGACGCCATCACGATACAGGCATCTCCGCTGCTTTGAAGTATCGCATGATACGGAGAGCGGATATGACCGAAATTTCTCGAATTGACAATCAACTTCACCCGCTTGTCCTGCGCGGCGATCCTCTTGATTTTCTGCACCGTCGAATCCGTCGAGGCATTGTCGATCAGAATGAATTCGTAGTCGTACCCTTCCATGCCAGCCATGACGGCAGTGAGCTGCCGGTAGAGTTCCTCGACATTCTCCTCTTCATTGAAACAAGGAGAGACCAGGCTGATCATCTTTTTACCGCTCTCATTCATAACAAAACATGGTTATCGTTTGAAGGTAAAGCCTCGGTGTCCAAAAAAAGAAATCAGCGCTGTAACGGCAATAATAAGAAACTGCGCGATCCAGATCGAAAGCCGGGCATAATCCACCAGCAGCCAGAGCAGGACAATGCCAATGAGCGCACCAAAGCCATAAACGATATTGCTTTTGAGATATTCAATAAACCACCGTCCCTTGGTACGAAAGACAAATAATTTGTAAACAACAAATGACATGGCAATGGAAACGATATTGCCGATCAGCCCGATGATGGTTATATGGATGAATTTCGACAGCGTGAGGTACAAGCCAACGCCCGCAAAATAGCCGAAAAGAGTATTCCAGCCAGCCGCCAGCAGATACCGGAGATTCCGGTATCGAGCCTCTGTCAGCAGACCGGCAAAACCTGTCTGCAGTGTTTTCTGACCCAAACCGCTACCTCCCTTGCTGTTTGCGGTTGATTGACAGATACTCCTCGTACACCCGGAGGCAGGCCAGCCGGTCATCGAGATCAAATACTATTGCCTGCATCAATCAGCTCCACGAGCAGCCATAACGGCACGTTTGATTGCCTCATGCAATGGCACAGTAACAGTCAGACCAAGTTCTTTTGATGCGCGCGTAATGTCGGGGACATACCGACGTCTGAAATTTCCAGCATCTATACCAGTGTCGAGCACCTGCACCGGCACTTTTGGATGAACAGTTTCGGCAACCATATTGGCAAGTTCAAGAAGAGTGATCGCTTGATCGGATCCGACATTGTAGGGCCGACCGGATTGACCATGTTCAAGTATCGTCAATAGCCATGTTGCAAGATCACTTTGATCGAGATAAGAACGAATCGGCAACCCATTTCCCTTGATTGTGATTTGACGACCGGCAACAGCATCTGCGATGAAGTTCCCGATTGCAAAATGCGCATCAAGCGGCAAGTCCGGGCCGACGAAGGCAAAGCAACGCGCCACCAATATTTCTATACCAAATGCGTCGCCATACAGCGCACACAAGTGTTCGGCTGTGCGCTTGGCAACGCTATACGCATGGCTTGGCTGAAGCGGGTCTGGCATACCGTTATAGTCTTCGGGAATACGCTCCATTTTTTCTGGTTGTGGGCCGTAAACGCCACCGGAACTTGTCAGCAGAAAACGTGTTGCTTCGACCCGATGTGCAAAATCAAGCACATTGCGCGTACCATCAACAATCTGGTTAAAGCGTTCCAGCGGAGTCAACATCGGGCCGTTGGTAGAGTCCGTGGCGGCATGCAGGATGTGAGAACAATTCAGCTCGGTTGGGAAAGTTTTCGGCATTGTAACGTCTCCCTTGACAAGCGTAAGCCAAGGCAGCCCAACAAACTCAGGATAGGATGCAAGAAAGGCATCCGGAGAACGGCTCATGAGGGTTACTGCCGGAACAGATTTGCCCTGCGTTGATTGTTGTATCCAGTATCGAAGGAGAGATTTTCCGAAGAAGCCGGTCCCTCCAGTCAGAAACAATCGCTTGATTGTCATGCTTTCATCGTTCTGGTGCTGCATAAGGCACTGTAACTATGCCTGACCAAGCCTTTTTTCGAGCATTTCGATGCGATATTCATCTTCGGACTTGACGCGGTGATAGTAACGGCGCTTACTCTTGAGCCAGAGCAATTCGAATTCAACCGCTTTGAGAATAGCTTTCTCAGGATCATTAAGTATAGAATTCGATTTGAAAACAACTTTTCTGGTCTCAAATTTATCGATCAGCGCTTCAGAATGGAGCTTTGAAATGAAATCGATAGACCCGATCGAGATGGCACCGCCCAGGCCGGTTTTCAGTCCTTTCTGCCTAGCCTTGCTGAACACCGTATGGCAATAGTCGTACATCTGATCGCTATCGACGATATGACGGTCACGGCCTATCGAGCCAACAAAATCCACTCTTCCCATTGTAATGCCATGCAACAAATCGATATGCTCAAGAGCAAAGATTTCATCCAGATTGTTGTATGCTGTAATGGTTTCAATATTAATAGCAAAATCAATATCGGCGCGATTATCTTCAGCAACAAAGGTTTTGATAGCATTTAGAAACTTCGAGACGGCAAACGCTGTCTCCGCCATGGGCGCAATGACGCCTTTGACTCCGATGGAAAGGCCGTTGTAAATATCGGTTACGGCTTCAACCCCGCCGATTTTAAGAATAATCGGCAGGTTAACCTTAGAGGTAACGTCCTTGAGGCGCATCATCTCCTCAATCCTGCTCCCCTCGGCTTCAAACTCCGCCTTGATCTCGAACACCCCATACTCATCACGAAGTTGTTTGAGGACATCGAGCATCTGATATTCAATACTGTTCATATCACTGATTCTCAAAAATTTCAATTAATGTTTGTAACCCCGTCCTGAATTCATCCACCTTGAGATCGTCATATTTGGCCAGCATGAACTCTTTATCGGCAAGTACAATACTCAAATCTGCCCCAATGCGTTTCTTGTCATTTTTCATAGCTGCAAGCAGTAAGTCCGCATCATAATGCCGCGAATCGAACGCGATAGGCAGGCAGGGGAGCACAATTTTTTTAATACCTTCTAACATTTCCTGACTCATTACTCCTCTGGAAACCGATATAGTCCCGGCAAACAGAATGCCGATCGAAACGGCTATGCCGTGAGGTATGGCATAGCCTGAGGATATTTCAAGCGCATGGCCGAAGCAGTGCCCATAATTGAGCAGATTTCTTCTGCCAAGATCGAATTCATCGTTTTCCATGTAATCGATTTTGATCGCCATATTTTCCCTGATGATCTCATCAAGCATTTCATGACGTTTGACCTGTTCGATTTTTTCAGCTATCTGATAAAGGTCGGGTTTGGCAAACGGATTCATCAACTGAAACTTGATGGTTTCACCGATGCCGCTGTAATAATCGATTTCGGTCAGCGAGGAGAGCAATGCCGGGCAGAGATAGATAGTCGCTGGCGGGTAAAAAGTCCCAAGCAGGTTTTTACGGCTGCCGAAATTCAAAGAGGTTTTGCTACCAATGCAACTGTCGGTCTGGGCTAGAAAGGTCGTGGGTACGAACGTCCAGTTAACTCCTCGGTAGAGCGTGGAGGCAACGAAACCGGTTACATCCTGGGTTATGCCTCCTCCGATTGAAACCAAATTGATATTTCGTTTGGCATTCCGGTCAATCAGTGACGAATAGATGCCAGAAACCGCCTCAAGGTTTTTGTTCTCTTCGACCGCTTCGAAGGCGATAATGTCGGCTGCATCAGCCATCCGGTCGATGTCGGAGCGATAGATTTCCAGAACATTGGAATCGACGATCAACACTTTGTTCGGCAACGGCTGAATGGCTTTCGAGACCCTGTCAATCGTGTTCTCGAAAACAACTTTGTAGTCCCTTATGTTCGACTTGATCAGCAGATCGGTCATGCTATAAATCCCCCGTCGACAATAAGGGTTTGGCCGGTCATGTACGAGTTGCGCTCGCTGACCAGAAACGCGATCGATTCGGCAATCTCCCGAGGCTCGGCAAAGCGCCGCAGCGGAATTTCCTGCCTGATCTTTTCCTGCTCCTTTGGCGTCACGTTTTTCCGGGTCAGGGCTGTATCGACATAGCCGGGACAGATCGAGTTGACCAGTATATTGAACGGCCCGAGTTCTCTGGCAAGTGATCTGGTCATACCGTTTAGGCCAAACTTGGTAGCCGAGTAGAGGGTTCGTCTCTCCTTTGAGCGAATCCCCCAGATCGAGCTGACGTTGACGATTCGCCCAAAACCTTGTCGCTTCATGTGCGGTACGCAGTACTTGATGACAAGAAGAGGGGCGACAAGATTGATGTTCAGGGCAGTTTCGATCTGCTCAGTTTCGATCTGTTCGATGTTTTGTGGAGTGTTGATCCCGGCATTGTTAATAACAATATCATAGTCTGAACTCCGGGAAAAATATTCTTTAATGCTCTCCTGCAAGCCCAGATCAAGCTCGCTCCGGCTGGGAGCGTGGACGACAAAGCCAGGCTGTGCGGACAAGCAAGCGACTATCGAGGATCCGATCCCCCCTGTGCCGCCGGTAACCAGAATCTTCTTAATCTTCATCAATGGTTCCGATAATCATCTGTTGATTGAATACATCACGATCGAGAAACGGGAACATGTCTTCGAGCGGTTTGGAGACGATTCTGCCATCAGACTTGACTTCCGAAGAGAGTTTGGGTTCCATCTTTTCGCCGGGGTCAAGCATGACTTCGCATACGACCGGTCCATCTTCTGAGAGAAAAGCTTTGATCTGCTCGGAAAGCCCTTGGTGATTGTCGATTCTGCCATTTTTCAGGCCATAGGCCTCGGCCACTTTCAGGGTATCGGGACAACTGACGCCGCTACTTGCTTCGCAACCTACAAAGTGACCTTTAAAAAAGCCTTGCTGGGTGTTTCGGATCGAAATATACCCTTCGTTGTTCAGTACGAACAGCTTTATCGGCAGGTGATTGTGAACGATGGTCTGCAACTCCTGAATGTTCATCTGCATACTTCCGTCGCCGGTAACGCAGATTATCTGGCGATCTGGCGCAGCATAACAAGCTCCAATAGCTGCGGGAAGATCATAGCCCATCGAGGCACAGCCCGAGTTGACGACAATGTTCTGTCCTTGTTTGAGCCGCAAGCTCTGATAAGAAGAGACGCATGCCGTGCCGTTTCCGAATACGAACACCGCGTTGTCGGGGGCGCAGTCTGAAAGCACATCGAAGAAATGGTACGAATCCACCTTGATTTTGACTTTCTGGCGTTCTTCGATTATGGTGGGGAAGGTCTCCCGGTAACGGCGACACCGCTCCATCCATTGTTGATGCATCGGTGATAGCGTTTCAAGTGCGCATGACAACGCCTTGATGAACGCGCCCGCATCAGCACAGACGGGAATGTCTGCTTTGATCGTGTGCTTTTTAAGTTCGTTCTCATCGATATCGACAACGACTTTCTCGGCCTCACGACCGAAATATTCCCAGTTATAGCTAATGGCTCGAACGTTAAGTCTTGCTCCGATGGCGATGATAAGATCGCTGTTTTGTACCGCGAAATTGCCCGCCCGATGCCCGAGGGTTCCGAACCGGCCCGCATAGCAAGGGTCGGACTCCTTTACGATGTCGTAGCGGGCAAAAGTGCCAAGCACCGGAATGCCGAGTTTTTCTGCCAAAGCCCGAAACTTGCCGACCGCGCCCGAGAGTACGATGCCGTTTCCTGCGATTATCACAGGACGCTTGGCTCGCTTCAAAGCGGTCATGACCTGGTCGATTTTCAGGTCATAATCAGGTTCGGGGGGCGGCGCGAAGCCTTCGAGCGATTCCGGCTCGATCTGCGCGCCCTGGATGTCGAGCGGCACGTCGATCCAGACCGGCCCAGGCCTGCCATGCTTGGCCTCATACAACGCTTTTTCGAGGTGGAAGCGAATCGAATTCTTGTCAGTAATCATCACCGCATACTTGGTGATGGGACGAACGATATCGACGATGTTGATTTCCTGATCGCCGAGTTGCCGAAGGTTGAGTTCGGGCTGCGAGGCGATGGTGGTCTGGAATTTGACCTGACCGGAAACAATCAGCATGGGAATCGAATCGACCCAAGCCCCCATCACGCCGGTGATGGCGTTGGTGCCGCCTGGCCCGGTGGTCACATAGGCGATGCCAATCTGGTTCGACACCCGCGAGTATCCCTCGGCAGCGATCGCGCAGGCCTGTTCGTGATGGTTGCAGACGTAACGGAGCTTTTCGTTGCGGCCAAGAGCGTCGATCAGGTGCATGTTTCCGCCGCCGGAGACCATAAAAACGGTCTTCGCGGTCTGCTCATGTTCTGCGATAAGCTGTGCTATATAATCGGCAACTCTCATAACTCAAATAAAGGATTAAATAACTTTAAAGAACAATTACTTGATTGTCGATTTTCATCTTCTTTATTTGCTCAAGAATCTCCGAAGCAAACAGTGCTGAAGCAACAACAACAGGTCCGGAAAATTCACACAACACATTTGGCCCAAAAACCGGACGGCCGAATAACGACTTCCCCTGTTTTCCACTATCAGAATCAACAAAGAAAGATATCTTTGCTTCACCCAGCATTGAAGACGCAAGCAGGCGCTTGGTATAATTGCCTGCTCCCCATATAGCTATATTGAGCTGTGAGTCAATAATGTTTTTTAACGACTCAAGCCGAGTGTCAAGTAGTGACTTGGCAACATATTTTTTTAATTCATATCCAGCATTTGAACGAATAAAAACCATGCCCACTGCTGGATATAAATCAGTTCCGCTGACCTCAATAATTTTTTCTACCACCTCATTACTGGCCAAACCAACAGAAAGAGCAAGGTGATCCAATGAGTTACGATCAAAATGATTTATATGCTCAACATCAAAGTAATAAAACGGGACTTTATAAAAATTAGCATATCTTGATGCGTCAGGCACCTCTATATAAATCTTACCATCCGCTTTAAGAAGGGATATAACATTTTTTAGCGCCCCTTTTAAATCATAAATATGTTCAGCCACATGAGAAAGGATAATCAAGTCAAATTTCTTGCCCTCAAAAATCTGCATCAAATCATCGAATAACGATCCTGACTTTCCATTAATGTAAGAAGGCATTTCGTGAACACACTTCGAGGCAGGCTCAAGAGCGTTTAAGTCTGAATATCCTTTTTCTTTTAGTTCTTTTAACAGTCCACCACCTCCGGAACCAATGTCAAGAATAGCCTTCTCTCTGCTCAATAGCCCTGATATAAAATCAGCAGTAACAGACAATCGTTTTTTATCGTATTCTGTATCGCCATAGCCTGAGGCTGTATTCTTATCTTCATACTTAGAAAGCAGCTCATAATACAAATCATACTTCGCCTGATCAGCATCAACATCGGCAAACAGAAATGAGCAATCTGTGCATTTTACAACATCATATGAGGTAGGCAAGGGGTTTTCTGGTTCCAAAACAAAATCCATGTGGTGGATAATCTCCCCATAACCGCACCCGCAAACAGGACACGCCCTTGACAACTCTTTTTTTTTGTTCAATCATCTTCCTTCTACCTTTTTTGATAGAACTTGTATAATCCAGGAAATTTTTTCCTCGCTCATTCCCGGATACACCCCAACCAGAAAGTATCTCGCATGATTTTGTCGGTGACTTTTAGCCCCCTCACCACCCGGTAGCCTTTTCGGTCGCGACGCATCTCATCAAAACATGGGTGTTTGACGAGATTCCCGGCAAATAGCATTCTGGTCTGGATTCCGTTAGCCTCAAGATGGTTGACCATCTGGTCGCGTGTAATACCTGCATTTTCTCTTACCGTCATCAAGAATCCGAACCATGATGGCTCGCTGTCTTTTGTCGCCTCGGGCAATATGAACCGGTCTTCCAGGGGCGCCAGCCCATCACGAAGCATCTGCCAGTTTTTTTTGCGTGCAGCAATGAAGTCCGGCAGTTTTTCAAGTTGAGCGCACCCAATGGCGGCCTGCATATCGGTCACTTTCAGATTGTATCCGAAATGCGAATAAACATATTTGTGATCGTAACCGAACGGAAGCTCTCCAAACTGCTGCCCAAAGCGGTTCCCGCAGGTGTTGTCCCTGCCTGAAGGGCACCAGCAGTCTCGACCCCAGTCCCGGAATGAATCGATCAACCTTTTAAGCAGCGGATCATCAGTGTAGATAGCCCCACCTTCACCCATGGTCATATGGTGTGGGGGATAAAAACTGGAGGTGCCTATATGGCCAATGGTTCCGGTATATCGCCATTTCCCGTTCAACTCATAGCGCGATCCAAGAGCATCGCAATTGTCTTCTATCAGCCACAGATTGTTGGCATCACAGAACGCCTTGACTGTTGCAAGATCAAAAGGGTTGCCCAGCGTGTGTGCCAGCATGACGGCTTTCGTTTTATCCGATAGAGCAAGTTCAAGCTGCGAGCAATCTATGTTACAGGTCGGCAGTACAACATCCACAAAGACCGGAATGGCTCCATACTGGATAATCGGGGCTACCGTGGTTGGAAAGCCGGCAGCTACCGTTATGACTTCATCACCCGGCTTTATCCGGCGCTCGCCGAGTTTCGGTGAAGTAAGCGCCATAAAGGCCAACAGGTTTGCAGAGGAACCGGAATTGGTAAGGGAGCAATATTGAACACCAAGAAATGTTGCAAACTCTTTTTCAAACTGCTCGGCATACCGCCCGGAGGTCAGCCAGAATTCCAGTGAACTGTCAACAAGGTTGACCATCTCCTGCGCATCGAACACCCTGCCGGCGTAAGCCACCCGTGACTGACCGGGTTGAAATGGGGCTTGCTGAGCAGGCTTGTGCACCAGTTCGTAGTACTCTCTGGTTTTGTTCAGGATCTCCTGCTTCAGAGCTTCTGCCTTGTTTGTCATCAATTATCCGGGCTCCTGTTTCTGCTTGTGGTTATAACGCAATAATCTGATCGTCTTCGGCTGCCAGAACGTTCACAAAAATCTTGCGCGCGGCCTGTTCCGCCTCCATCCGGCTTTTCCTGTCGGGATACCTGAACGCATCGAAATGCACCAGCGCGAGCTGTTTGGCTCCTGCCTCGAGGGCGAGCCTGGCTGCGCTTTCGGGATTGAGATGCGGCCAGTCCTGATTCTCTTCGCCACTTCGAAAAGCACATTCGGCTATCAACAGATCGGCATTGCTGGCCAGCTCGACCGCGCTTTGGCAGTAGCCGGTGTCGGGGCAATAGGCCACGGTTTTGCCTTCGATGCCTAAGCGAAAGCCGATCGTGGGTACCGAGTGGCGCATTGGAGCCGACTGAACCGTAAAGCCGTCGAGTTCGATGGCTGTTCCGTCATGCTCCCTGAGCGTAACCGGATACGAAAGGGCGGAAAAAGGCAGGGAGTAGGGCGGGGCGATGATGGTTTTGAGATGTTGGAGATCGCCCTTACGGCAATGAATGGTCAGTCCTTTTGGAATACTGAACTTGTTGAGCAGGTGCAGGCCGATAATATGATCGAGATGCAGATGACTCAGAAACAGGTGAACCGGTTTGTCGGCACACATGAACCGGTCAGCGTTCTGCAAGCCGTTACCGGCATCGAGCACGATCACCGATGCGCTGGTTTCGACAAGAGTACAGATCGTCTTGCCTGTGGATGAGTCATACCATCCGTTCGTGCCGAGAAACACCACCTTCATACGCATTTCTCCGCTTGTCAACTATTCATGTAAGCCTCGATCTGCGCCTGGCAAATCTCTAATATCCGGCCACTTTGGTACTGCTGGTACCAGTTCACCGTTTCGCTGACCGCGCGATCGATGCTCCATATCGGCTTCCAGCCGAGAAGCGCTTTGGCCTTGGTGATGTCGAGCCTGAGCAGATGGGCCTCGTGAACTGCCTCCGGATTTGAACGGTTTTCCCGCGATCCGCTTCCCCAGACCTTGACGACAGAATCGACCAGTGCACCGACCGTCAGGAAGCTGGACTCTTCCGGCCCGAAATTCCAGGCCCCTTCGTAAACCCCAGGATTCTCGAAGAGCTTCTCGGCCAGCAGCAGGTAGCCGGAAAGCGGTTCGAGCACATGCTGCCACGGGCGGACAGCGTGAGGATTTCTCACCACGATCGGTTCACCCCTTTCGAGATGCCTTATGCAGTCTGGGAGAATCCGGTCAACCTGCCAGTCGCCGCCTCCGAAAACGTTGCCGGCTCTGGCCGACGCCAGACTTTTGCCATGTCGGGCAACGTCCGCAGGATTGAAAAAGGAGTTCCGGAAAGCCTCAGTCACCAGTTCGCTGCACGCCTTGCTTGAACTGTAGGGATCGAATCCGCCAAGCCGGTCGTTTTCCCGGTAACCCCAGACCCACTCCCTGTTTTCGTAACACTTGTCGGTCGTGACGTTGATGATCACCCGAACCGAATCGCAGCGGCGGCAGCATTCAAAAACGTTGACCGTGCCGCCAACATTGACGTCATAGGTCTCTTTGGGATTTTCGTATGAATACCTGACCAGCGGCTGGGCGGCGAGATGAAAAACGATCTCCGGCTGCTGCCGTTCAAAAACGCGAAACAGTGTGTCAAAATCCCTGACATCACCGATTTGAGAGGCGATATGCTCTCCGATGCCGGAGAGTACGAAGTTGTCGTTTGAAGTCAACGGAGCGAGGGCGTAGCCGGAGACCTCGGCTCCCATCATCTTCAGCCAGATAACAAGCCAGGAGCCCTTGAAACCGCTGTGCCCGGTTACAAGAACTTTTTTACCGGCCCAAAATAAGTTGTTCAGCATCGTCTCATCCGCCATTACCACTTTACCAGAGCTTCCATGGAGCGGCGCCCGTTTTCCAGAGTTCTTCGAGCATTACCTTGTCACGCAGGGTATCCATTGGCTGCCAGAACCCATGATGGGCATAAGCGGCAAGCTCACCTTCTCCAGCAAGACGCTCCAGAGGTTCCCGTTCCCATGAGGTGTGATCACCTTCAATATAATCGATCACCTCAGGCGAGAGAACGAAAAAGCCGCCATTAATCATTGCTCCATCGGTTCTGGGCTTTTCCTTAAAGGTATGAACCTTGTGGTTCTTATCGATGTCGAGCACGCCAAAGCGACCGGAAGCAGGCATGGTTGCCGTAAGAGTAGCCTTTACTCCCTTGGAACGGTGAAAAGCAAGCAATTTATCTATGTTGATATTGCTAACACCATCTCCATAGGTAAAAAAGACCTCCTTCTCGTCTTTCACATAGTCTTGCACTCTCTTGAGACGGCCACCTGTCATTGTGTGTTCGCCAGTATCGATCAGGGTGACGCGCCAGGGCTCGGCTTTATGATGATGGACCTGCATCTCGTTATGCTCCATGTCGAACGTGATGTCCGACATGTGCAGAAAGTAGTTGGCGAAATACTCTTTTATCAGGTAACCCTTGTAACCGCAGCAGATGATGAAGTCGTGAACGCCGTAAGCCGAATAAATTTTCATGATGTGCCATAGAATCGGCTTGCCACCGATTTCAATCATCGGTTTTGGCTTCAGGTGAGTCTCTTCGGAGATGCGGGTGCCGAGACCACCTGCAAGAATAACAGCTTTCATGATAGTTTGTTTTACGCCTAAAGACTTCGTTGTAAATCGTAAATCTGCTTATATGCCCGTAGCTGGAATGGCTAAATTAGAGTTTTCAGATCTATTGCATTGTGTTGCAATGCATTCCATAGGTGTCACTTGTTTCAAGGAATAATGGGGCCAGAGCGCGCTGTATTCCTTTCGCCAGGCTTCGATTTTCTGCCTCGCATCTTCCATGTCCAGGAGCCAGTTTTCCGACAGGCACTTGTCCTGTAACTTCCTGTTAAATGATTCAATATAGGGGTTATCCGTCGGTTTGCCAGAACGGGAGAAGTCCGGCACTCCCTGTCATAAGCTCAGCGATCCAGCTTCTTCGGGATGAACACGCAACCATTATCGCCTCGCAGCCGCGCCAGGCATACAACCTTTCGACTGTGAACCTGATGGTTTAGATGTTTCACGACATCATAAGCCTTGATTTGCCGATCGGCTACGAGATCCATGCCCACCTTCGATACGGAGACTGGTTTTGGCCTGACGGCGAGCAATGGCCATCTGCGCCCCAATGAATTTTTTTGTTTCATGGCAGTTTTTCCTTGTTTGGTTCGAGTTACTCGTTGCCCGAAAACTCTATTTTAGATCGGTCCAGTTTTCTGGGTGGGGGACAGGGGGGCAAGACCGGTGGCTAAGGACAAGCTTCTTTCCATTGGCTGAAAGCAGTTTTTAGAAGTTCAGAGAATGCAAAAAATGCCATCGGTCAGTATCACAATACCTGGTAAATTAAATCATATGGATGAAGCGAGAGCCTGTTTGTTATTCTTGAAATTCCCAACTTAAAAAGCCACTGTTTTAATCAAAAGTATTGGTTTATAAGCGGCGATATTTTGTATATTATTCTGCATTTTGTAAAAATCAAAGTCGTTAAATACGTTTGGATGTTATCTGAATCTGTCATAATTATAAGTTGAGAGTAGTTGAGTAGAATGGTAAATTAAAACGATAATTTTTTTTGCGTGAATAAAAAAGATCGGCCTGAAAGTTATTGCGGATATATTTAAAAAAAAGAGACGTAAAATGCTGAAAAATGTCAATGATCATTTTGTGGCTTATGATAATGAAGAAAGCGGATACCATCCGGTATTTATTGTTATAGTGATTCTGTTAATTCATGCATCAATTTTCATTAATAACCATGAGGCGATTTTAAATCAAATAACACTGCGTGATTTTGATGGGTACTGGCATCTCTTGAGAGTTGAAAGTTTATATCATACAGGCAATTTATACGATACTATAATTCCTCGAAGTAATGCTCCATATGGTGAGCATCTTCACTGGACGAGAGCTTTTGATTTGATATTATATGCTGGAGCATATGTGGGTTCTTTTTTTGTTGGTTTTAATGCCGCTCTTTTTTGGTGGTCCATGTTTGTTAACCCAATTTTACATATTTGTTCTTTTCTTGTGCTTTTTTGGGGGGTTCGTGATTTGATTGGAGATGCACGCGCTTCTCTTTTTGGGATTATTTTTCCTTTTCAGCCAGAAATCACTTCCGTATTTATGCCGGGTATTCCCGATCACCATGGAGCGCTTCTTTTTATTTTTTCACTATTTATAGTTCTCTTTATTAAGTCGATTTTGAATGATAATTTGAAAATACTTTCTATATGTGGGATTGTTGGCGGTATCTCTCTTTGGTTTAGTATTGAAAATATTGTAATCGTTCTAATCGCTTTTTCTGTTTTAGGATTTGCTTGGGTAATTGAGGGTAAGCCTTTTGAAAGTAAAAATATTCTCTTCTCTTTTACGTTGTTGATTTCAACGTTGTTGACAATGCTTGTTGATACAAGATTCGATGATTTAATGAAAGTCGTTTATGATCGTCGATCAATCGTTCATGTATTTCTTTGGCTTACTATTACGTTCTTTTGGATAGTTATCTTTTTCGTGAGCCGGTATTCTAAGATTATTGAGAAGAAAATTTCTCGAATTTTTGCGGCAATATTTGGGGTTTTTGTGTGTATTTTTTTGATGCACGAATTATTCCCGCTCTTTTTTAGAAGCCCACTTGCAGAAATTGATCCTGTAGTAAAATCAATCTATTTAAATCAAACAACAGAGTTTACTGGATTGTTTTCTGCGAATAGCCATTTGCCGAAATCAGCTATTGTATATTGGGCTATGACGCTGCCTGCGATTCCTATCAGTTCTTTTTTTGTGTGGCATAGTTTTGATAGGCAGAAGAAAGTTTGGGTATTTATAATGATTGTGAATATATTTTTTATAGTTTGGTCAGCCTTGACTTATCGTATGATTACATATGCTTTTTTATGCGCTTTAATACCAGTTTCTTATTTGCTTTATCTTCCTTTTGCGTATATTCAGAATAATGTTGGCCAGCCATATAATGCGTTGGTAAGATCATTTTATATTATTGTTTGTTGTTTTGGTTTGTTTATTCTTCCTGTTAAGATGTTTAGCTCCAGTAGTCAGGGGAATTTGTTAAGGGATGGAAAATTTTTGTTACAATTTAGCCGCTATCTTAATGAGGATAAATTTTTTAAAGAAGAAAAAAGACGAACTCTTACAAGTATGTACATGGGCCCCTTAATTCTTTATAAAACTCCACATGAGGTTATTGGTACACCATCACATCGGAATGTTTCAGGTATACTTGATACCTATCATGTTATGAATGCGCTAAACGAAAGTGATGCCCATATGATTATTCAACGAAGGGGTATACAGGTAATAATCATAGGTAGACCAGAGTCAGGAATCGGTGATTATTTTATTCAGGATGACAAAGCAAAGAATGATATGGGTGAAATATTTCACCACCAGCTTTGGAAAGGAAACGTCCCGACATGGCTTCAAATATATCCGGTTCCCAAATCATTACAAGGCAAAATAAAAGTATTTCTGGTTCTGGAGTAATGTGCCGGAAATCCTTCAAAAATAAATGATTGAACAATGGTTCAGAGACCTAAAGTTTTAATTTTTATTGTGGCTTACAATGCAGAAAAGACAATTCAGAAGGTCTTGACGCGCATTCCTGAAGATCTCCTTGATGATTATGAGGTAGAAATTTTAATTATAGATGATAAATCCTCTGATGATACTGTAGTGCGTTGCCATGAGGCAATAAAAAGCAGCCATCTTAAATTTAAGACCCATGTTAAGGTAAACCCTAAAAATCAGGGTTATGGAGGCAATCAGAAGATCGGGTACCAATACGCTATTGAGCAAAATTATGACTGTGTTGCTTTACTTCACGGTGATGGTCAATATGCTCCAGAATGCTTGCATGATTTAATAGAGCCCGTCATAAAGGGTGAGGCAGAGGCTGTATTCGGATCCAGAATGATGAAGCCTTTCGGAGCCTTAAAAGGTGGTATGCCTATGTATAAGTTTGTTGGTAATAAAATTCTTACTTTTTTTCAAAATCGAATGTTAAAAACCTCTTTAAGCGAGTTTCATTCTGGTTACAGGGTGTATTCTGTAGAGGCTTTAAAGCAAATTCCTTTTCAATTAAATACAGCTGATTTTCATTTTGACACCGAAATAATAATTCAACTGATTTTTAGAGGTCTTCGTATTGCCGAGCGCCCAATTCCGACATATTATGGAGATGAAATATGCTATGTGAATGGTATTAGGTATGCTTTTGATGTTGCTGTTGCCACTATTAAAGCAAAAATGCAGTTTCTTGGTGTTATTTATGATAAGAAATACGATATTTTTTAATAGCATTGTTATGGCAATAAGGGTGAGCTTACGCTTATCGGTTATTTAATTATCTTAAAATAATCAGGGTTAATACAGCTGCCGAGGGCTGTGATTGCTGGTTGACTTTACTTTTTACGGAAACAACAACTAACCTTTTCAGGAAGGAGTGGAATATGCAAAAGGAGAATTGGGAATGCCCTAAATGTGGCAACCGTTATTTCGAAACAGGTCAATTCGCAGCGACAGGCGGTTTGTTTGCAAAAATTTTCGATGTGCAAAACAAAAAGTTTACCACCGTTACCTGTACGCTTTGTCAGTATACTGAAATTTACAGGGCAGAATCGAGCAAAATTGCCAATATTTTTGACTTTTTCACGAGCTGATTAAATGAAGCTTCTCCCGGAGCTGAGAGTTGGTTCCGGGAGATGAGGTGATGATGTTTACAAGGCAATCTTGTTCGTACGACCATCGAGCATGCAAAATCGAATGCGATGCAGTTTTGAGTTTCGCTTCAGGAAAATACGATGAAGTCGGCTCAGAGTTGTTTAAACTCTTGTGTATTTTATACAGACCTCAAATCACATTGTTTGAGAAAATACTATGAATGAACGGCCAATATACCCAAAGGATGAAGAAGTTAAGGTTGAGTGGACAGTAATTCATAAAGCAATTATTGTTCTCTCAGTGATTGTTATTTGGCCATTGTTCTTTTATACGACAGATATCAATAATGACATTATGAAGAAGTTACTTGCTGTTTCAGGGCTGAATATTGATATAATTGGCGTTGTTGTAGCTTCACTTAAAACTCCATACTATGGTCTTTTTTGTGATGGAGGAAAAGTTGAAGTTACTCGTGCTAAGGTTGAAAAGAAATACTTCCAGTTTGGCATGTGGCTTATTGCGCTGGGGTCATTGTTTCAGGCAATCGGGACCTTACTTTAAATTGATTCTTTTAAGAATGTTATTTATGAGTCCTTAAAGTGAAAATTATAAAATATATGTCGAAGTAAATATGGATAAAAGTGATATGCCTACTGATCGACAAATCAAATACGCACAAGACTTGGGAGTCAGAAATCCTCAAGGTATTAGGCGAAGTGAATTAAGTGAGCTAATAGATGAGGCTCTTTTTCGGAAATATCCGCCAAGTGACAGAAACTTAAAGGCTGCGAGTGATTTTGGAATTGAAGTTCCTAAGTACATCACCAAGAGAGCTTTGTTTGACCTTATTTGGAACACACTAGAGAATGAAAAGAGAGATGAAGATTTGGCTTCTTGGTATGCTTATCGAATCTGTCGTAGCTTTGTAAAAGGTGCTGTAGATCATCCTGAGGCTAATAGTGTTATTTCGGCAAAAATAAAAGAAATAGGGAAAGCTTTAGCCGCCGATCCCAGAATTCTAACTTCGATTAAGCGCCATAGTGGACAAGATGTCATTTGGTTTGGACAATGGACAAGCCCAAACGGCGCCCTATTGGAAGGAGCAAGCAAAAGAACAAAAGCCTATAAGACGGCTTCTGCTCTTATCGAGAAGCACTTAGAGCTTTTTGATCCTAATATTCGTCATCCTGATGCTGGGTTTAACAGTAAAGACTTTCAAGGGGGTGGGTGTTTTTCAGTGATGTTTGTTTTGTTGCTTTTAGTGACTTTTTTGGTGTTTATGTTTGTGGTATAAACAATGCTTTTAGGGGCTATTATTCGATGCTTCTCATTATTTTTATGAATGAAAACCAACAAAAAAATCTATCATGAACGAGTAGCAAAAAAGAATTACCATCAATCCGGGGTAGTCTGGTGGACGTCTTTGTCTCCGAGGTTTGCGCATCAGAGTGGCTGACATTATCGACCTGCTGGCCAAAAGCTTTATTTGTGGTTTTCTGAAAGAGCTGGATTTTTCACTCTGCTTTGCTTCGTTTCGAATGACAATAAATGTAAAATCACTTATCGTCCTTGTATATCACCTCTTCAACTCTCCTCCGATTTTCGTACTTTCGAGCATAGATCATTGTAGTAATTCGATTTACCAATTATGAAAATCGGGATTTCCTGTCATCATACCTACGGCGGTAGCGGGGCAGTGGCGACCGAGTTGGGGAAGGCGCTGGCCACGAAAGGCCACACGGTGCACTTTTTCAGCCAGGCAGCCCCGTTCAGGCTCGGGCTCTATTCCAAGAACATCTTCTGCCACGAGGTGGAGGCGATGCACTATCCGCTGTTCGAGAGTCCGTTCTACTCGCTGGCGCTGGCCTCCAAAATCGCTGAGGTCGCGTACTACGAAGAGCTGGATGTGGTGCACGCCCATTACGCGATTCCCCATGCCATCAGCGCCGTGCTGGCTCGCCAGATGCTGGAAGAGCGATGCCCGGAGTCGCAGTGCTTCCGGATTGCCACCACGCTGCACGGCACGGACATTACCATCGTCGGTGCCGACAAGAGCATGAAAGATGCGGTGCGGTTGGCGATCAACAAGTCGGACGGCATCAGCGCCGTGTCTGGCTATCTGCGCGACGAGACCATCAAGATGTTCGACCCGCGCAAGCCTATCGAGGTGATTCACAACTTTGTCGATACGGCGCTGTTCAAGCGTCTCGATGATAATCGCCCGAAGCAGATGCTCGGCCTGGACGGCGGCAAGGTGGTGATTCACATCTCGAATTTCCGTCCGGTCAAGCGCATCATGGATGTGCTGGCGGTGTTCGAGCGCATTCAGCGTGACGTTGAGGCAACGCTGCTGCTGGTGGGCGACGGGCCGGATCGCAGCGAGGCGGAGACCTGGGTGCGGCGCAACGGGCTTGGCAGCAAGGTGCGGTTCCTCGGCAAGCTCGACGACATCGTGCCGCTGCTCTCCATTGCCGACCTGATGCTGATGCCGAGCAACGTCGAGTCGTTCGGACTTGCGGCGCTCGAAGCGATGGCATGCGGGGTGCCGGTGGTGGTGACCGATGCGGGCGGATTCCCGGAATTCGTGCGGCAGGGGATTGACGGCTATCTGCACGACCACGGCGACATCGAAGGCATGAGCCGCAGCGCGATTTCAATTCTCAAAGACGATGCCGTCTGGCAGCGCTTTTCGGACGCGGCCGTAAACCAGGCAGGGCGGTTCGAGACCGCCCTGAAGGTTCAAGAGTACGAAGCGTTTTATCGCAGGCTGATTGACGAAGCCCGCGAGCGCAAAGCTCAGTAACGCTTGGTCGAGAGCAGCACCGAGCGGTAGTTCTCCAGATCTTCGAGCACTGCGCCGGTGCCGCGCGCCACGGCGGTCAGCGGGTCTTCGCTGATGTGCACCATCAGCTTGGTCTCCTCGTTGATCTTCTTGTCCAGCCCTTTGATCAACGCGCCGCCACCCGCAAGGAACAAACCGCGGTCGAGGATGTCCGCCGAAAGCTCCGGCTTGGTGACCTCAAGGCTCTTCTTGACCGAGGTGATGATTTGGCTGATCGGAGTCGCGATCGCTTCGCGGATGGTTGCGGAGTTGATTTCGCGTTCCTCCGGCAGGGCGGTCACCAGGTTGCGGCCACGCACCATCATGGTCAGCTCCTTGTCGAGCTTGTACGCCGATGCGATCCTGATTTTCACCTCTTCAGCCGTGCGTTCGCCGATGGCCAGGTTGTAGGCCTTGCGGAAGTGGCGGATGATGGCGTTGGTGATGTCCGTGCCTGCCACGCGCAGCGATTCGCCCGAAGCGATGCCGCCGAGCGAGATCACCGCGATTTCAGTCGTCCCGCCACCAATGTCCACGATCATGTTGCCCATCGGCTCCTTGACGTCGATGCCGATGCCGATTGCGGCGGCCATCGGTTCGGCCACCAGATAGACCTCCTTGGCGCCGACGTGCTCTGCCGAGTCGCGCACGGCCCGTTTTTCCACCTCGGTGATGCCGGACGGAATGCCGATCACCATGCGGCGGATGCCGAGCGAGAACTGCTTTTTGGTCTTGTTGATGAGGCCGCGAATCAGCTCTTCGGTTGCCTCGTAGTCGGCGATGACGCCGTTGGCCAGCGGCTTGATGGTGACGATGCCGGGGTGCGTTTTTTCGTGCATCAGCAAGGCGTCGTGGCCGATGGCGACGACTTTGCCGGTATTGCGGTCGCGGGCGACGATGGACGGCTCGTTGAGCACGACGCCCTTGTTGCGGATGAAAATGAGAGTGTTGGCTGTTCCGAGATCGATGGCGATGTCTCTGAACAGGTTACCGAAAAAGCTCATGATGAGTAAAGATCTTGGTATGGTGCATAGAGGCTTGAAAAGAGCTTTTTTCTGAGCACGTTGAAAAAATTGCTGTGCGACCCGATTGCAGCGTTGCTCCGACAGCGGTCGGAATGGCGCCCCACATCAAGGTACGTTTTCGCGGTACTCTTCAGGCTGGATTCCAAGGGTTTCAAATGAATTCTAAAAGTACTTAAAGGAACCTTTTTTTCAAATGAAATCATTGGTCGTGCGAGCCTCTTTTTGATGCGCTCTTCAAGCCCTCCGCTGCCGGGGTCGTCGTGTTCGGCTGTTTCGTTTCAAGCGGGTATTGATTACATTACAGGCCAAAGAATAACGCTCCTCAAGCGGGGCTATCACAAAAAATCATCGAATCAGCCGTGCTAACGATCTATACTTTTCCTCAGGACGAAGCCGCCCTCAAAGAACAACTCAACCGGACGGTATCGTTTGATCCCGAAGCGCAGAAGACGGTCGATGAGATTCTGCATCGGGTCAGAACCGAGGGCGACAAAGCTATCCTCGACTACACCGAGCGCTTTCAGGGGGTTCGGCTCGAAAGCATGATGGTGCCGCAGGAGGAGATCGATGCTGCCTACGCGGAGTCAGATCCGGAGTTCATCTCGATCCTCGAAGAGGCGTATGCCAATATCACGGCGTTTCATCGTAACGAGGCGGAGAAAAGTTTTTTCTACGAGCAGAAGGGGGGAGTGATTCTCGGCCAGCGCGTGACGCCGATGGAGAAAGCGCTGCTCTACGTACCGGGCGGCAAGGCGGCCTACCCGTCGTCGGTGCTGATGAACGCCGCGCCCGCGCAGGTGGCTGGCGTCGATGAAATCTACATGACCACGCCTTGTGATGCCGAGGGCAAGGTCAACCCGCACATTCTCGCCGCAGCGAAGGTCGCGGGCATCACGAGCGTTTACCGCCTTGGCGGGGCGCAGGCCGTGGCGGCGTTCGCCTACGGCACGGCGTCGATTCCGAAGGTGGACATCGTCACCGGCCCCGGCAACAAATATGTCGCGCTGGCCAAGAAGCAGGTGTTCGGCCACGTCTCCATCGACAGCATCGCCGGGCCGTCCGAGGTGGTGGTGATTGCAGACGAGAAGGCCGATCCGGAGTTCATCGTGATGGACATGTTCGCCCAGGCCGAGCACGATCCGGACGCTTCGGCAGTGCTTATCACGCCGTCCGCCGCAGTTGCCAAGGCGGTGCAGGAAGCTGCCGCTCGTCTCGCCAGCACGATGCTGCGCGGCGAAGTCATCACCAAAGCGCTCACGGACAACGGCGGCATAGTCGTCACGAACTCGATGCAGGAGGCCTGCAAGGTGTCGGACATGATCGCGCCGGAGCACCTCGAACTGCACGTCGAAAATCCATGGGAGATTCTGCCCGACCTGCGCCACGCCGGCGCGATTTTCATGGGGCCGTGGTCGTGCGAGACGGTTGGCGACTACTTCGCCGGGCCGAACCACACGCTGCCGACCAACGGCACGGCGCGTTTCTTCTCGCCGCTCTCGGTGCGCGATTTTGTGAAGCACACCTCCATCATCGCCTGGTCGAAGGGTGAACTCGGAAGGGCCGGGGAGAAGATCGCCCGCTTCGCCGACCACGAGGGGCTTCAGGCTCACGCCGAAGCGGTTCGCGTCAGACTGAAAAAGCTATGAGGGTCGAAGAGTTCGACTACACCCTTCCCGAAGAGCGCATCGCAACCTACCCGCCAGCCGAACGCGGCTCGACGCGGCTGATCGTGCTCGACCGGGCGGCGGATTCGATCACCCATTCAGTTTACGCTTCGCTGCACGAGCGACTCCGTCCGGGTGACCTGCTCGTGCTGAACAATAGCAAGGTGATCCGTGCGCGGCTCATTGCTAACAAGCCGACCGGCGGACGCATCGAACTGATGTTGCTCGAAAAGCACGAAGGCGTGCAGAACCTCGCGCTCTACCGTGGACGGCTGAAGGTCGGCGACCGCTTGCTGGCGCACGGCGCGGAACTTACGGTCGAAGCGCTGCCCGACCACGGCGTCGCGCGTCTCTCGTGCGACACGGCGAACCTTACCGAATTGTTCGAAGCGCACGGCTCCGTGCCGATTCCGCCCTACCTCAAGCGCGACGCCGAAGAGGTGGATCGCGAGCGCTACCAGACGGTGTTCGCCGAGCTGCCCGGCTCGGTTGCCGCGCCGACCGCCTCGCTCAATCTCACCGACGAGCTGCTCGAAAAAATCAAGGCCAAGGGAGTCGATGTCGTCCACATCACGCTGCACGTTGGGCTCGGCACTTTTCTGCCGATCCGCTCCGAGACCTTCGAGGAGCACGTCATGCACCGCGAGTTTTACAACATCCCCGAATCGAGCGCCCACAAGATCGGTGAGGCCAAAGCCCGTGGCGGGAGAGTCGTCGCCGTCGGCACCACGGTCACCCGCGCGCTCGAACACGCCGCACCCCGTTTGCTCGATAGCGATTTTTCGCAGGAGGTCAGTGGTGAGGCGGACATCTTTATCTATCCCGGCTACGAGTTCAGAATTATCGACGCCCTGCTCACCAACTTCCATGCCCCACGTTCCACGGTGCTCATGCTCACCGCCGCTTTTGCAGGAAAAGAGCTGCTGAGGCGAGCCTACCAGGAAGCCCTCGAACGCGACTACCGTTTTCTAAGCTATGGTGACAGCATGTTTATCAGTTGATTATTGTCTGTCGAGACCGTGCGTGAACCGTCCGGACGCTTCGTGAAACATTCGTTTCGTCGTCCATTCTGTCAGATTTGTATCCAGCCGTGCAATTGCCCGGTTTAAAAAAATTCACCGCGATCTGACAGCCCCACCCATTTTCTGAAATTGTTAACTTCGACCTCTTTTTCTCCTCAAAAAGTTCGGTTTCCTCAGCTGCTCCTGCTTTTGTGATTTTGCATTTCTTTTGCAGTGGGGTTATTTTAACGTTTTGCCTTTTTTCAGGCAGATACCATTCCGGCTTTTACCGTTCGCCGTAATTACCATCGAATAATCACTCATAATCTTTTCAATGGAGATCATTATATGAGTCTCATCAGTCAGTATCGCGCCCATACAGAGGAACGCGCGAAACTTGGAATTCCGCCGCTTCCGCTGACCGCCGACCAGGCCGTCGAGCTGATCGCTCTGCTCAAGGAGAATCCGATTCAGGAGCAGGAGTATCTTGTCGATCTGTTCGTGAACCACATCAGCCCCGGCGTGGACGATGCGGCGCTCGAGAAAGCTTCGTTCCTCGATGCGATCATTCGCGGCGAAGCATCGTGCGCAGCCATCGATGCAGTCGAGGCGGTTCGCATTCTCGGCACGATGCTCGGCGGCTACAACGTCAAGCCGATGATCGACGCGCTTTCGAGCGCTGATAGCGCAGTTGCCGAAGCCGCCGCACTTGCGCTGAAAAAGACTCTGCTCGTCTATGATTCATTCGACACGGTGGTCGAGCTCTCCAAAACCAACAGCTACGCCAAAGAGGTGCTCGAATCATGGGCCAACGGCGAATGGTTCACCTCGAAGCCGACGCTTGCCGAAAAGATGACCCTGACGGTCTTCAAGGTTCCGGGCGAAACCAACACCGACGATCTCTCCCCGGCCAGCGAGGCCTTTACCCGCAGCGATATTCCGATGCACGCGCTCAGCATGCTCGGCTCCAAGATGGACGACCCGATCGGCACCATCGCCAAGCTCAAAGAGAAGGGCAACCCGCTCGCCTACGTCGGCGACGTGGTCGGCACCGGTTCCAGCCGTAAATCGGGCATTAACTCCGTGCAGTGGCACCTCGGCAACGATATCCCCGCCGTGCCGAACAAGCGCACCGGTGGCGTGGTGATCGGCGGCATCGTAGCTCCGATTTTCTTCAACACCGCCGAAGACTCCGGAGCGCTACCGATTCAGGCCGACGTGACCTCGATGGAGATGGGCGACGTGATCGACGTCTATCCCTTCAAAGGCACTATCGAGAAGAACGGCGAGGTGATCTCAACCTTCTCGCTCGAGCCCAACACGCTGGCCGACGAGGTTCGCGCTGGCGGACGTATTCCGCTCATCATCGGCCGCAACCTCACCCGCAAGGCCCGCAAGGTGCTCGGCCTCGGCGAAGAGTCGATCTTCAGCCGTCCCGAACAGCCCGCCGATACCGGCAAAGGCTACACGCTGGCGCAGAAGATGGTCGGCAAGGCGTGCGGCCTCGATGGCGTTCGCCCCGGCATGTATGTCGAAGCCGAGACCCTCACCGTCGGCTCGCAGGACACCACCGGCCCGATGACCCGCGACGAAATCAAGGAGCTTGCCGCCCTGAGCTTCGGCGCCGATCTTTTCATGCAGAGTTTCTGCCACACGGCGGCCTACCCGAAACCGTCCGACGTGAAGATGCACCGCAGCTTGCCGTACTTCATCATGAGCCGCGGCGGCGTGGCGCTCAAACCGGGCGACGGCGTCATCCACACCTGGCTGAACCGCATGGTGCTGCCCGATACGCTCGGCACCGGCGGCGACTCGCACACTCGCTTCCCGATCGGCTGCTCCTTCCCGGCAGGCTCTGGCCTCGTAGCCTTCGCAGGCGTGACCGGCACCATGCCGCTCAACATGCCCGAGTCGGTGCTCGTGCGCTTCAAGGGCGAACTCCAGCCCGGTATCACCCTGCGTGATCTGGTCAACGCCATTCCGTACGTCGCCATCAAAAAAGGCCTCCTGACTGTCGAGAAAAAGGGCAAGAAGAACATCTTCGCCGGTAAAGTACTGGAAATCGAAGGCTTGCCGCAGCTGAAGGTCGAGCAGGCGTTCGAGCTTTCTGATGCCTCTGCCGAGCGCAGCGCCGCGGCCTGCACCGTGTGCCTCGACAAGGAGCCGGTCATCGAGTATCTCGAGTCCAACGTCAAGCTGCTCGGCCAGATGATCGACGAGGGCTACGGTGACGCCGAAACCATCAAGCGCCGCATCGGCAAGATGGAGGAGTGGCTCAAGAAGCCGGAGCTGCTCGAACCGGATGCCGACGCCGAGTACGCAGCGGTCATCGAGATCGACATGAACGAAATCACCGAACCGATCCTGGCCTGCCCGAACGATCCTGACGACGTGGCCACGCTCAGCGAGATTCTTGCTGACGAGAAGCGCCCGAACAACATTGACGAGGTGTTCGTCGGAAGCTGCATGACCAACATCGGCCACTTCCGCGCCCTTGGCGAAGTGCTGCGCGACAAGGGTCAGGCGAAAGCCAAGCTTTGGGTTGTGCCGCCGACCAAGATGGACATGAAAAAGCTCATCGAAGAGGGCTACTATGCAGTTTATGGTACTGCCGGTGCTCGCACCGAGGTGCCAGGCTGTTCGCTTTGCATGGGCAACCAGGCTCGCGTGGCGGACAACGCCGTGGTCTTCTCGACCAGCACGCGCAACTTCGACAACCGCATGGGCAAAGGCGCGCAGGTCTATCTCGGCTCCGCCGAACTGGCCGCTGTCTGCGCACTGCTTGGCGAGATTCCGACCAAAGAGAAGTACATGGAGGTCGTCGGCTCGCTTGCCGAGAATGGCGACAAGGTCTATCGCTACCTGAACTTCCATCAGGTGAGCGCCGAAGAGCTGCAAATGCTCGTCGATTAATCGACCTTTGAGTGCATCCCGCCCCAGTTTCACCATGCTTGGGCGGGATTGCTCATGCAATGTATGAACAAATCCTTCACGGCTGCTTTTCGTATGGCGCTGTGGAGGATTTGTTATTTAAGAGATTGTGGGCTGAAACGCATTTTGCTAGTGAGGGGCGATGAAAAAAATATAGCTGTAAAGGATTTTTTGCAGGCCCTGCCCTTGCGTACCCGTCACCATCATGACAATTTTTGATGCGCCTCTTCTTTTTTTGCTTATTACGCCTGAAAATGCTTTTTTGACTATATTGGTGTATTTTTGGCGATTATTATTCGAATAAATGGTGTACAGAATTCTTCTGAAGCCATGAGTGTGATTTTTTGAAAACTCTCTCTTTTTGATTATCATTTAAGAGCTGAACAAGCTGTAACACAATCATTTATTTGACAATCAAACTGCATTCGAATCATGAAAAAACTTTTCGTGTTCATGTTCCTCCTGAGCTCTGTTTCTTTCGTTGGTTGCGCTCAGAAGTCAGAAGCACCTGTTGAAGAAGCCGCTCCGGCTGAAGCCCCTGCAGAAACCGCAGCTCCGGCTGAAGAAGCTGCTCCGGCTACCGAAGAAGCTGCTCCTGCTAAGTAATCTCTTTTACAAGAGCTTTAACGAAAAAGAGACAGAGGTAACTCTGTCTCTTTTTTTTGTTCATCCGTTACTGATTACCAAGCCTTGCTTTAAAGAGACTGGCGAATTATTATTTGGTAGTAGGTTTGCAAAAGGACTGTGGGCAAAAGGTTTTTCTTTAAGTTGCTATGCGTTTACCAGAATTTCAGTGGGCGCAAATACTCGATCATATCAACGCATTTGAATCTTCCTCAGGGGTTTGCTTTTGATTTTTTGATGCAAGCAAGCTTTGGCCGTTTCCTCGTCAGATTCCGGCATATAGGCCGTTATGAAACTTTGTCAACGTTGGGGTGGTTCACATCCGTATCAATGCTTAATTAATCAACAACGACATGAAAAGAGTGACCGTTTTTCCCTTGCGTGCAACCATGCTGTTGCTTGCAGGCCTGATGATCGGTGGTTGCAGCCCTACGGTGAAGGTGCAGGCGCCTGACAAGCCGATTACCATCAACATGAATATCAAGATTGACCATGAGATCAGGGTCAAGGTTGATCGTGACATCGACAACGCGCTCAACAAGAGAACAGACATTTTCTAAACAGGGAGCATAACCATGCAGATGAACAAAGCTTATCGTAAGGCAGCGCTGGCAAAGACCGTCGTTCTTTTTATCACGTTGCTTTTTGCATTCACGTCGTCAGCTTTCGCGCTCGATTTAGAAACGGCGCTGACCAAGGGATTGGTTGGGGAGGTTGATGACGGTTATATCGCTATTCCGCCCAAGGCGGGGAATGAAGCCGCCGAGCTTGTCGATGAGGTCAATGGAAAACGCCTTGACGTGTACAAAGAGATCGCCGAAAAGAATGGCATTTCAGTTGAGGCAACCGGCCAGCGCACCTTCCAGAAGCGCTATCCCGACTTCCCGGCAGGTACGTGGGTGAAGATACAGGGAACATGGTCACAGAAGTAGCCTGCCCGTCGTGAAATGGCTTCTCCGAATTCTCGTAGCGCTTGTATTCCTGGCGACGGCTGTTCTTGCCGGTGCGTGGCTCTTTTTTCCGTGGTATGCCCCCGCACTTGTTGAGCGACTGATTGCCCGGAATGGCGTTGCCATCGAACTGAGCGACGTCAAGCGCCCCGGCTTTTCAGGCATCGGTTTCGGCAGGCTTGAGGCTACGGTGACCACCGAACCAGACTCATGCGATACCATAGCTCCGAGTTACGCCCTGAAGCTTCTGAATGGCCGGGTTTCATGGCGTCGCATCGCGGCAAAAAACAATGCAGCCTTTAGCCTTCAGCTTGACGCCGATTCGGTGTCGGTGCGCCAGACCCCTTCGGATATTCGCTTCAGCCAGGCAAAGCCCCGCCTTCGTGCGCGCATCGACTTGTCAAAATCTGCCGGTTTTTTGCCCTCCGTTTCGCCCGATTCGATTACCACGAAGATCAGCAACGGCATCGTCGAAGCCGGGCAGTTGCGTCTCGAAAAGCTCTCCTATACTGTGCTGCTTACCAGGACGAACAACTGGGTGCAGCAACCGGCTCGTTTCCGCGCCGACTCGCTGTTGTCGGGCAATACCGCGACGCCGCTGAGTGACATCAAGGCGACTTTCGGCCTGAAAAAAGTCCGGAAAAGCCCTGCACGATAACTTTCACCGACTGCTCGGCACAGCTTTTCGGCGTCAGAGCTTCCGCTCCGAAAGTTGAATTCAACCTCCGAAACAAGCGCACGGCATTCGAGCTTAAGGTCGATAACGTGCCGCTTGCGGAGCTTTCGCCGAAAACCGGGAAAGCTGCTATAACCGGCAAACTCAGTGGCGTTATTCCTGTCGAGTACCTCGACTCTACAATCCGGATCAACAACGGGACCATTGATGCCGAGAAAGGTACAAAGATCGCTTTCAAGACCGACAAGACGACCGTCACGTTTGATGCGGGACACCGCCCAAGCGAATCGCCGCTTATCGCAAATCTCAACGCGCTGGTGAGCCTCGATACCGTCGATGGCTCTCTGTCGGCGATTACACTCAAGTCCTTTTCGGCCCGGTTGCTGGACGGACGCATCAACTCGACACCGGCCCGGTACGATCTCGATTCAGGTACAACGGCCGCTACCATCAACATTGACAACGCTTCGATTCTTGACCGTCTGCGCTTGCAAGGCGAGTTCAGCGGCAAACTGAAGGGCAGGATTTCCGGCTCGTTTCCTGTTCGTCTCACACGCAATGGTTTTGCTATCGATAATGCCAGGCTCTCAGCCCAAGGCTCCAGCTCGATCCTGCAGACGGTGGCGATACCGCCATCATCCGGGGAGGAGAGGCTGTTCTCGAAGGCGGGAAGCAGTGAGGTGCAATGGGATTTCACCGATCCGGTCATTGTGCTGAACCGCGCTCCAGCAGGCAAAGTGACGATGGACATCAATCTCAAAAGCCTGAAACGCAAGACTGGCAGCGGTGAGTTGCTTCTCACGTCGCCCAAAGGCAAGCTCACGATGTTCGCTCATCCTGCCCGTCCGACACTGCTTTCCTTGTCTGACTTTTCGGCGGGCCTTCTCGATGGCACGGTTGCTGTCGAGCGCATGGATTACGACCTTGCAACGAAGCATACTGAAACCCGCGTGCAGCTCAACGGCATTCCCATCCAGTCACTGCTTGACCTGCAAGGTGCTTCCAAACTTTCTGCGACCGGCACTATCCGCGCGACGATTCCGCTCGTGCTCGACAACAACGCATTCAGCATTCCTGATGGCAACATGGATGCGGAGACGAAGGGAACCATCACCTATTCGACCACCCCGGAAGAGCGTGCCGCTGCCGGGGCCGGTATGCGCCTGACCTACGAAGCGCTTGGCAATTTCTTCTACTCCGAACTGATCTCTACCATCACCATGACGCCTGACGGCAACTCCCTGATTTCGATCAAGCTCAAAGGTCGCAATCCCGATTTCCAGAACAATCGCCCGGTGAACCTCAACCTCAACATTGAGCAAAACCTGCTCGACCTTTTCAGAAGTCTCACGCTTTCATCGGACATCGAAGAGGCGATCTCGAAGAAGGCGCTGGAGAACAGCCAGAAGAAATAATGCTGGCGATGAAGCGCAGATTCACTCAACTCAATGGGTTCATGCGCACTTCTGCATGAGCGGCTTGCTGGTGGCGTCCATCGCGCTTTTTTTCAGATACCGTTCACACTGCTTGCGAATATCGTAACCGAGCATCGAGCCGAGCACAAAATCCTCCTCCGGTGTCAGATCGCGGAGCTTCTTCTCCCCGCAGATCAACCGGACAACCGTCACGCATTCCGGGGCGCCGAAAAACACGTTGATCGTCTTTGTTCCAGCCGCATGAATGTGGTAGTCGATGCCGAACCTGCGCAATCTGGCTGTCGCCTCGGCCATCTTTCCAACGGGCAGGGTGTGCATTACCAGACTCCGCAGCCCTTTGCGGAATTCGTAAATATGATGGATCAGAACTTTCATAGTCGTGGTTTCGTGAATTTTCGAGAAAGAGCGGGAATGCCGGAGGGCCGGGTCAGTTGATCCACTCATACCGTTTGTGCCTCATCCCGCCGCACTTGCCGCAACAGGCCGATCCGAACGCATCGTGCTGCTTGGCTGCGACGCGCCCCTTGAGAATCCAGTGATCGAGCATCGACTCGACCAGCGAAGAATCAGCTTTGAAGTGGTTCGCGATCTGCTTGAGCGAAGCGCTCTGTTCTTGCCGGAGATAGTCTCGAATATCAGTTAAGCTCATGATTGTAAAAGGTTATGGCTGTTGTAAAAAGGTTGCAATGGCGGGAGAGTGGGAGATTCTCCCGCCATCGTCATCAGAATCACGCACCTTCTCTCTTCGAAAATGCACCGTTCCCGGCCAGATACATCAGCGTCACCGCGACGGCAAGCACCAACAACATCACCGCGACCCATGCGGCGGAGGTGCCGGGGTGCGCTCCCCACGTGCCGATCTGGTAGCTGAGCACGGCGAAGACGTAGGCCAGGCCTGTCGTCCACGCTCCGGCGAAGAGCGTCCAGGCGAGGTTGGTTTCGCGATAGACCGCTGCGATGGCCGCCACGCACGGGAAGTAGAGCAGGATGAACACCAGGTAGGCGAACGCCCCCGCCGTGCCGTCGAAGAGATTGACCATCGAGCCGAAGATCGATGAGCCGACACCCTGCTCCTCGGCCACCGCGCCCCGGTCGCCGACGTTGATGCCAAGCGGATCGAGCAGCGATCCGGCGATGCCCGCCAGATTCTCCGGAATCGTGGCGAACGCTTCGCCGAGGCTCGCCATGAGGCTGAAGCCTTCGTCTGAACCGTCAGCCATGTCGTTCGCATCCATCGCCGCGTAGAGATTGTCGAGCGTGCCGACCACCGCCTCCTTGGCGAAGACGCCGGTGAAGAGACCGACGGCGGCGGGCCAGTTCTCCTCCTGCACGCCGAAGGGCTGGAACACCGGCACGAGCGCCTTGCCGGTGGCGGCAAGCACGGAGTTGTCGCTCTCCTCGTTGCCGAAGCTGCCGTCGGTGCCGATGGAGTTCATGAAGCCGAGCACCACGATCACCGGTACCAGCACCTTGCCTGCCTTGACAAGGAACGAGCCGAGCCGGTCGCCGACGCGGAGCGCAACGCCTTTGAAGGTCGGCAGGTGGTAGGGCGGCATCTCCATGATGAAGGGGGACGGATCACCTTTGAGCAGCGTTTTTTTGAGGATGAAGCCGGTCATGATCGCCACGGCGATGCCCATCAGGTAGAGCAGAAACACAAGGTTCTGCCCGCCGGTCGGGAAGAAGGCCGCCGCAAAGAGCGCATAGACCGGCATCCTCGCGCCGCAAGACATGAACGGCGTCATCATCACCGTCATGATTCGGTCGCGCTCGTCGCTCATCGTGCGGGCGGACATGATCGCCGGAACGTTGCAGCCGAAGCCGACCAGCAGCGGAATGAACGCCTTGCCGGGCAGGCCGACGGCCCGCATCCCGCGATCCATCACGTATGCCGCGCGGGCCATGTAGCCGGAGTCTTCGAGAATCGACAGGAAGATGAACATGAAGCCGATGGGCGGAATGAAGGTGGCCATCGTCTGCAACGCCCCGCCAACGCCGCTGGCGAGCAGCACCGTGAGCCATTCGGGCGAACCGACCGCTCCGAGTACGCGACCGAATCCATCGACGAAGAGCGCACCGGCGGCGATGTCGAAAAAGTCGATGAACGCACCGCCGAGATTGATCGTAAAGAGGAACATCAGGTACATTACGCCAAGGAAGAGCGGAATGCCGAGAAAGCGGTTCAGCACCAGCGAGTCGATCTTGTCGGAGAGCGACTTTTCGGTGCTCTCCTTGCGGGTGATGGCTGCCGCCGAAAGGTCGGAGACGAGCCGGTAGTGCGCATCGGCGATGACGATGTCGGGATCGTCGCCAAGCGCATCGGCAGTCCGCTCCCGCTCCTCGGCGAGCGACGAACGGGTCGCACCGTCGAGCCGCGCCTCCAGCTCGTGGTCGTGTTCGAGCAGCTTCATGGCGAACCAGCCGGGATCGTAGCCGAAAGCGCGAGCGTGGTTGGCGGTCGATTCGGCAACCCGTCGGATCGCCTCGTCAAGCTCCGCTGGAAAGCGCACCTTCGATCCAGGCGCGGAAGCCCCGCCGGTCGTAAACCCTTTCGCGATGGCCGCTTTCAGCTCCGCGACTCCTTCGCCGCGCGACGCCACCATCGGAATGACCGGACAGCCGAGCAGCGACGAGAGCCGCGCCGGATCGACCGAAATGCCGCGCTCTTCCGCCGAATCGACCATGTTGAGCGCCACCACTACTGGCACGCCCATTTCGAGCAGACGGCTGGTGAGGTAGAGGTTTCGGTCGGGATTCGAGGCATCGACGATGTTGACGACAAGTCCCGCCTCCCCGGAGAGGATGTAGCTTCGCGCCACCTCTTCGTCCTGCGAAAGCGACGAGAGCGAGTAGATGCCGGGCAGATCGACCAGCTCGTATTCCTCGCCGTCGTGGCGGAAGCGCCCTGTCTTTTTATCGACCGTCACGCCCGGCCAGTTGCCGACCCGCTGGTTCAGCCCGGTCAGGGCGTTGAAGAGCGTCGTCTTGCCACAGTTGGGATTGCCCACCACGGCCACGATTCGCTGGAGCGGCGAGGCCAGAGCCTTCGCGCTCGTCCGTTGTTTCTGTGCAGCCAGTTCCATCAGCGCACCTCCTCGACCGTGATGTTCTCGATGTCGGACTTGCGCAGTGACAGCCGATAGCGGCGAACGGTCATCTCGACCGGATCACCCAACGGCGCGATGCCTTCGATGCGGACAACCTCGCCGACCAGCATTCCCATCTCGGCCAGCCGCCTCCGCAGCCCGCCCGACGACGGCATGGCGACAATCCGCGCGGATTGTTCCTTTTTTCTAGTTCAGACAATTTCATGATGCAATCCTCCTGACCATGACGCGCATGGCGATTCCCCGGCCAATAGCCACCTTGCTGTCGTGTACCCGCACCAGCAGTGGCATCCCCGGACTGTTTTCGATGATTTCAATGGTCTGACCGACGGAAAATCCCATCTCGGCCAGACGTTTTCCATTTTCCCGGCCATACGAGTGATGACGATGACCGTGCAGGCCGGCCTGAGACCGGCCTGGCCGGAGGTTGACGATCTCGCCAACCTCCCCTTTGCCAAGCATTCCTAACGGAGCCATAACCACACGCCTCCTCAGAATTCCATGGCCAGTTGCAGCGTAAACAGGTCGCGATCGCCCTTTACGCCCTCATCGACCCGGCCGTTTTCGCGCAGATATTCGAGCGCTACCGCCGTATTTTCCATGAACTCGTAGCCGATGGTCGCGCCATACTGCCGACGGACGTCGAAATCGGTCGCGCCCGCGTAGCGCAGCGTTACCGCCACCGGTTCGGCGATGGCGTACTCAGCTTCGAGGTTCCACGCCAGCGGCTTACGGCCCGTACGATCACCATCGGCAAACTCATCGAGCGCCGTGATGTACTCCGCCCGCAGATCGACCGGCCCGAAGCCCGCCATCGCCGAAAGCCCTACGCCGCCGACCAGCTTCGAAGTGCTGCCGTCGAGCGCCTCGTAATCATCGCTCAGTCCGTCGGTAGCCGCGATATTGTTGGTCCACGAAGCGCCGACGCGATAGCGCAACTCCTCGCTTTCGTCGTCAGCCACGCACAAAGCGGCGACGATGGTATTGACCGCATTGTCGCCGCCCTTCTGCACATCGGCTTTGAACGCCGACACGCCTGCCACGAAAAGCTCCGATTCATAGCCGAGCGTCACGGTGCCGTGGTGCTTCGTTTCGGCTAGTTCGAGCGTCACCGGATCGGCCACCATGCCGGTCGAAAAATCACCGAACGACTGGGTGATGCGGCCAGCCTCGACGAACAACGGAAGGTTTGCCGGAGTAATGCGAACGAACGCCTCGTCCACCAGCAATTCGTCGTCGCCATCCTCTTCGTACAGCAGCGTCGCGAAACCGGAAACCCGGTCGTTCAGCTTCGCTTTGAGACCAAGCTCGAAGGTTGAAAGAGTAATGTCTGAAGAGGTTTTTCCATCTGAGGGGTCAGTGATGGAGCCCTCGGTCTCGATAAGACCGCCAACGGCAAGAGTGTCGCCAACTGGCCCCGAAGCTGCGCCATCGGCTTCAGCCGCATACAGGCCTTTCGAGCAGAGTACGCACAATGCGACAAGGGTAAGGGTTTTGGAAAAAGGGATGTTCATGGATCAGAATGATTTGAGATTGATGGAGATGCGCACCCAGAATGGGGCGCAGAAACTCGATCAACATAGTATTTAATTAGATTAAATAAAAATAAGAGGGAGGTGAAAATCATTTGTCCGCCTAAATCAGCACTCAGCGTTCAATCAGGCACGCTGTCATAATGCTGGTGATATGCTTGAATTCAGGGAAAAGTCGAAACGAAAGGGAAGTTTTCTGCAGATTTCTTCCGATCTGCAGAATCGGTCATACTAGTAGCAGAAAAAACTATCGACACCGAAAGGGATAACGCAACGCACAACAACTACTCAGCGTGCATATGATTTGGATTCGTTATAACGAAATCGCAGAAATTATGCGATAAAACCTTGTTATTTTAGCTGTTTATTACTATAATAATAGCGCGTTACTTCTGTTTTTCGTATTCAGCTTTTTGCTAAGCAATACGTTTTATGCATGGTAACGTCCTACTAAATATCTTCAACTTGTCGGAAACATCCGTTACCCGGCAAGATCAAGTGCCCGGCAGGGGAAAACCCCTATCCCCTGTCAGTGCACTTTAGCAGTCTGTTATCATCGAAACACCTTGCCGGTAGCAGATAGAAAGTAGCGCTCAGCTCTCCTTGGAGTTGTAGATACGGCCACCGGATTGTTGATACAGTAACAACACCTTACGCGCTCGTTCACGCTCAACGTCGGTGCTCACTTGAATACCCCTCGATTCAAGCTCCGCTATCCAGTTTTCCGGTTTTGCACCCTCATCAAATCCTATCGATTTCGCGTCTTCGCTCTGTGCGCCGGTCGCGACATACTGTACCCCTGACCAGGGAAGAGCCCCGAAACACATCGCGCAGGGCTCAGCGCTGGAGAGCAGCTCATGCGCTGGCATGCCGGGGTCACCGAGATCGTAGGTGTCCAATTGCTGTTGCGCCAGCATGATGGCCACCATTTCGGCGTGCAGGATCGAAGAGTTTCGGGAAACAACGAGATTGACGCCGAGCGATACCAGCTTGCCGGTTTCATGCTCGAACACAGCTGCGGCAAACGGCCCGCCCGTTTTTTCCTCAATATTTCTTCTCGCAGCTTCGATCACGAACCGCATTCGTTCCTCAAGTACAACGGATGCCCGGTAGCTTCCGGCATATTCTGCCAGCCATTCCGGGAGCGTAAATTCTATTATGTTTGGCTGCTTCGTCACGGTTTTTTCGACGGTCTTTTTCAGATAATGCTCGGCCTCACGCCTTCTTTTTCAGCAACGCTCGGCGTTTGCGGACCTGAAGCATCGGGAAGCTTTCGAGCGGGCCGAGTTTGTTTTTGTCGTGCTTGATGCGCGGCGTGGTCTGCAGATAGGCGCAGATGAGGTTGGTGAGCGAAACGAGCGAGTCGATGTGCGTGCGCTCATAGCCGTGCGAGGCTTCAAGGCCGAAGCAGATGAGCGCGGTGCGGATGTCGTTGCCAGCCGAGAGTGCGGAGGCGGCGTCGGAACGGTAGTGGCGGAAGAGGTCGCGGACGTAGGGGATATCGTTGTCTTCGCAGATCTGGATGAGCCGGTGGGTGAGGTGGTAGTCGTAGATCGCGCCCTGGTCGCGCATGGCGATGATGACCGTGTCTTCGCGCGAGTTCTGGCCGGGCGCGACCGTGGAGTTGTCGATGGCGACCATCGCGGCGATGTTGCCGGTGAGGATCGACGACGCGCCGGTGCCCTCCTCTTCGGTGATGGTGAAGAGCGGATGGCAGTTGACCGGCAGCGTGATGCCTGCCTCTACAATCGCCTTGATGGCCGTGAGCTGGCAGGCGACGCCGGCTTTGTTGTCGAGATGCCGCGCCTTGATGAAGCCGCTTTTCGTGATTTCCGGATTGGTATCGACCGCCACGAAGTCGCCGATGTTGAAGCCGAGTTTTTCCAGCCCCGCCTTGTCATATACCTTTTCATCCACCCGCACTTCGAGGTTGTCCCACGATACCGGCTGGGTGTCGATCTCCTCGTTATAGACGTGCCCCGAGGCTTTGAGTGGCTGGATGGTGCCGCGGTACATGTTGTCGTCGGTGTAGATGGTGACGCGCGCGCCCTCGGCGAACCGTGCCGACCAGTGGCCGATCATGACGATGCCGAGCCGTCCGTTGCTTTTCAGCTCGCGCACCATCGCGCCCGTGGTGTCGAGATGGGTGACGATGGCACGGTCGAGGTTCGGCTGTTCGCCTTTCAGCGTTGCCCGAATCGCGCCGCGACGGGTCAGCTCGAAGGGCACGCCCATTTTCACCAGCTCGCGCCCGACGAAGTGGACGATCTCGTCGGTGTAGCCCGTCGGGCTGGGAATCTGGAGCATCTTGAACAGAATGGAGCGGAGGTAATCGGTATCGATGTTGATCATGAAATCGCCCTTGCAATGCTTTGCGGAAACAGAAAATCGATGAAGCGCTCGGCGGTCGGTTGCGGCTCGTGGTTGGCCAGCCCCGGCCGTTCGTTGGCTTCGATAATGACATAATCGCTCTTCTCGGGCGATGATACAAGAAAATCGAGTCCGGTAACCGGAATGCCGAGAATGTCAGCGGCTTTACAGGCGGCCTTGCCAAGCTCAGGATGAAGCTGGTCGGTGACGTCGTGAATCGTACCGCCGGTGTGCAGGTTGGCCGTTTTGCGCACTTCGAGCTCCTCGCCTTTCGGCAGGATGTCGTCGAGTTTGTAGCCTTTCAGGCCGATGGTGCGCTGAAGCTCGTCGTCGATGGGAATCCGGCTTTCGCCCTGCGATGCCTTTTCCCTGCGGCGGCTCTGCTTTTTGACGAGGTCGAGAATCGAGTGCTGCCCGTCACCGGTGATTTTCGGAGGTCGTCTGACCGCGGCGGCAACCACTTCGTAGTCGATCACGATGATGCGCAGATCCGCGCCTTCGACCATCTCTTCGAGCAGCACCTTGGAGCAGATCGCTCCGGCGGTTTTGATCGCCTGTTCAAGCTCTTCGGTAGTGGTGATCCCAACCGTGATGCCCTTGCCCTGTTCGCTGTCGGCTGGCTTGACCACCAGATGCCCGTGTTTTTCGAGGAAGCGGATGTTTTCTTCCGGGCTGGTGGCGACCTGCTGATCCGGAACCCTTAGCCCGGCGGCGGAGAGCATGCGGTGCGTGGTCTGCTTGTCGGCGCAGCGGCTCATGGCGATGGCCGAGGTCAACTCGGTCAGCGATTCGCGGCACACCACGCTCGCTCCACCCCACGAAAGCCGGAAATAGTTATCGACCGGATCGAGCACATCAACGCGAATCCCACGGCGGCGAGCCTCATTGATGATGATGGTCGAGTAAGGATTCAGCTCCGCTTCAGGCTGCGGGCCGGAGAAGAGCCGCTCGTTGATCGCGTTTTTGTTCTTGACGGTGAAGACCGGAATCTGCACGAAGCCGAGCTTTTTGTACATCTCGATGGCCGCGCCGTTGCTGTGCAGCACCGAAAGGTCAACGAAGCTCCGGCCTTTGGCTTTGTAATGTTCCGCCACCGTCTGCACCACCTGAACCCCGAGTCCCGAATGCCTCGCTTGCGGATCGACCGCCAGCGCCCAGAGACTCGACCCGTTTTCCGGATCGTCGAATGCTGCCTTGTGGTCGATGGTCATGCACACGGCGATGACCTGATCCGTATCATCGTCCACGGCGACCCAGTAGTCGATGCACTGCTTTGCGGCGATTTCTCTCAAAAATTCCGGATCGGCAGGTACCATGTTGTGCACGTTGTAGATCCAGTTGACTCGGTCGATATCCTTTGCCGGATCGAGCTGACGAACCGAAAACATGCCACTCGACTTCTGTAGCGGAGTGTAGTCATCGAGCCACAAGCGGAAGGTATACGACGGGTCGATGAACAGGTTCTGCGGCGCGTACGAGAGCACTACCTGCGGATCGCGCAGATAGAGGGCGATGTCACGAAAGCCCTCTTTTTCCTGACGCAGTATTTCGGCGATCCGGGTGTTGTCGTGAAAGGTGTGGCCGAAAATGACGCGCCCCCATCCGCACTCGATGATCACGTTCTGCTTTGGTAACTCTGCCGGTTGCCCCCAGCTTTTCATGCTGGGGGACTGCATCGGTACCAGAGTCTCTTCACTTCGGTGTTTTCTTGTCATAGTCCCTGCTCCTGTAACCAGTATTCGAGAAGCGTGATCTGCCAGAGCTTCGAGCCGCGCAACGGTGTGATGTGTTCCTTCGGCGCATCGAGCAGCATGTCGACATACTCTTTTTTGAAGATGCCCCGCTGCCGGGCCACGTCGCGATTGAGCACGCTTCTGGCCATGTCGAGGTAGTCGCCTTCGAGGTACTTCAGCGCCGGAACAGGGAAGTATCCCTTCGGCCGGTCGATCACCTCGTGGGGAATGATGCGGCGCCCGACCTCTTTCAGCACATACTTGCCGCCGTCCGGCACCTTGTACTTGCCAGGGATTTTCGCCGCCAGCTCGACCAGCTCGTGATCGAGGAACGGCACGCGCGCTTCGAGTCCCCAGGCCATCGTCATGTTGTCCACCCGCTTGACCGGATCATCGACCAGCATCACGTTGCTGTCGAGCCGCAACGCCTGATCGATAGGCTCCTCCGCACCGGGCGCTGCAAAGTGGTTCGCGACGAACGCCGTGGCGTAATCCTCCTTGCAGTAGTTTGACGAAACCGCCTGGCAATACTCGTCGAAGTCCCGGTCGAAAAAGGCGTTCCGGTAGGTCTCGACCGCCGAGGCCGGAGTCGCCTCCATCATGGGCGGGTACCAGTGGTAGCCCGCGAACACTTCGTCCGCTCCCTGCCCGCTCTGCACCACCTTGACGTGTTTGCTCACCTCGCGCGAGAGCAGGTAGAAGCCGATCACGTCGTGGCTCACCATCGGCTCACTCATCGCCCGGATGCAGTCGGAGAGGTGGGTCTGCAACTCGCGGTGATCGACAAAAATCTTGTGGTGGTGCGTCGCGTAGCGCTCGGCGATGATGTCCGAGTAGCGGAACTCGTTGCCCTCCTCCTCGGCCACATCCTCGAAGCCGACCGAGAATGTGTTGAGATGCTTTTGCCCCAGCTCGCTCAGCAACCCGACGACAAGCGACGAGTCCAGTCCACCGGAGAGCAGTACGCCGACCGGCACGTCAGCCACCAACCGGCGTTTGACGCTCGTCAGCAGGCTCTCGTACACCATGTCGATCCACTCCTCTTCGGAACGTTTCAGCTCCTCATCGGTGCGGCTGTAATCGGCCTGCCAGTAAGTTTCGATGGTCGCCTGTCCATCGGGCTCAACCGTCATCGTGGTTGCAGGTGGAAGCTTTTTGACGCCGTTGAAGATCGTGTGCGGCGCAGGCACCACCGCGTGGAAGCTCATATAATAGTTCAGGGCGACCGGACCGAGCGAGGTGTCGATGCCGCCGGATTTCACCAGCGCGGGCAGCGACGAGGCGAACCGCATCAGCGAGCTGTTCCTGTGGTAGTAAAGCGGCTTGATGCCGAGCCGGTCACGCGCAAAAAAGACCCGCCCGCTGTCGCGCTCCCACACGGCGAACGCAAACATGCCCTGCAGGTGCAGAACGCAATCGCGCCCCCATGCGTGGTAGGCCTTGACGATCACCTCGGTATCGGAGTGGGAAAAGAAGGTGTACCCTTTTTGCTGAAGCTCGTCGCGCAATTCGGGGTAGTTGTAAATCGCGCCGTTGAAGACCAGCGTCAAGCCGAGCTGGCTATCGACCATCGGCTGCGAAGCGTGGTCGGAAAGATCGATGATTTTCAGCCGCCGGTGCCCGAAACAGACCCGGTTGTGAGCGAAAAGGCCCTCGGCGTCAGGCCCTCTGGGTTCAAGAATGTCGATCATACGACCAACCGCCTCCGACGAGGCCGCCACGCCATCGAAACGCAGCTCTCCGGCAATTCCACACATTATGATGTTCTTCTGTATCGTTCAGATTACGCCTGGGTCGGTCGCCGCATCAATCCTGATGTAGCTGACACTGTTAATGCGCAATATTTTTCTGCGCTTTGCCAGGGATCACTAAAGAATGGGTGATAAAAAACTCAAGTGACCTAATATAATGAACTTTGCCGGGGGGATAAAGGATGGCACGAAAACGTGTCACAGACAGGCCTGATCGTTGCTGGACGCGTGGGTTTTTCGGGAATTCCGACCTTGAGTGAGATTTGTTTTTCAGCACAAGTCCTGTCCCGGATTCAACACTGCTCTTGATGTAATCAATCGAGACACCTATATTCCCGCCTGATTTTGCTGTTTGGCCCGCCGAATTTGTTTCGATTTCTCCTGTCCTTCGCTTTTCAGCCGCTGGATACTGGCCAGATGACCACCAGAAGACCCATGCTCATGCAAAAAACTCTGAAACAGGAGTGGCTCTCCAATCCGCGCGGTGACTTTCTCTCCGGGCTCGTCGTGGCGCTCGCGCTCATTCCCGAGGCGATTGCCTTTTCGATCATCGCGGGCGTCGATCCCAAGATCGGCCTCTACGCCTCGTTCAGCATGGCGGTGGTCTCGGCTTTTGCCGGTGGGCGTCCGGGCATGATTTCGGCGGCGACTGGTGCGATGGCGCTGCTGATCGTGCACCTCGTTAAGGATCACGGGCTTGAGTATTTGCTTGCTGCTACGATTCTTACCGGTATCCTCCAGCTCATCGCCGGGTATCTCAACCTTGGCAATCTGATGCGCTTCGTCTCGCGCGCGGTGGTCACCGGCTTCGTCAATGCGCTGGCGATTCTCATCTTCATGGCACAGCTTCCAGAGCTGACCAACGTCACCTGGCACGTCTATGCGATGACCGCCGCGGGCCTCGTCATCATCTACCTCTTTCCCTACGTGCCGCTGGTCGGCAAGGTCATTCCCTCGCCGCTGGTCACCATTGTTGGCCTGACCATTGTTTCGATCCTGCTCGGCCTCGACATCCGAACCGTCGGCGACATGGGGCAGTTGCCCGATGCCCTCCCGGTGTTCCTGCTTCCGCAGGTACCGCTGAACTTTGAAACCCTGCAAATCATTTTCCCGTATTCGGTTGCGCTGGCCATCGTCGGAATGCTGGAGTCGATGATGACCGCCACCATCGTCGATGACCTCACCGACACGCCGAGCGACAAAAACCGCGAGTGCACAGGTCAGGGCTACGCCAACATCGCCACCGGATTTCTCGGCGGCATGGCTGGATGCGGCATGATCGGCCAGTCGGTCATCAACGTCAAATCGGGCGGACGCACGCGGCTTTCGACGCTGACGGCGGGCATCCTCCTGCTCATCATGGTGGTCTTTCTCAGCGACTGGATCCGCCAGATTCCGATGGCCGCGCTGGTGTCGGTGATGATTATGGTCTCCGTCGGCACCTTCTCGTGGGACTCGATTGCGAAGCTGAAAACCTACCCGGTTTCGACCAACATCGTCACGGTCGCCACGGTGATTACGGTGGTGTATACCCACAACCTCGCCATCGGTGTGCTGGTCGGCATCCTGCTCGCGGCGATGTTCTTCGCCAACAAGGTCGGGCGCTACATGGCCGTCACCAGCGCACTGAGCGGCGAAGGCGCGAGAACCTACACCGTCAGCGGGCAGGTCTTTTTCGCATCATCCGAGAAATTCTTTGGCTCGTTTGACTTCAAGGAGGTGCTCGACAAGGTGGTCATCGATCTGTCACGCGCCCATTTCTGGGACATCAGCGCCGTCACCGCGCTGGACAAGGTGGTGCTCAAGTTCCGGCGCGAAGGCACTGAGGTCGAGCTGATCGGTATGAACGAAGCCAGCGCCACCATCGTCGATCGCTTCGGCGTTCACGACAAGCCCGAAGAGGTTGAAAAACTGCTCGCAAGCCATTAACGGAGAACCGACAGCGACAAAAAAGATATTGGGCTAAAGCCCTTATATATATTGTCTTATCTGTAACCCCGGACTAAAGTCCGGGGCAACTGTTTACTAGTTGTAATCACTGGAGCAATAATCCGATCTTACATTCACATTGCCCCGGCTTTCAAGCCGGGGGATACAGAATCAACCAGAAATACCAAGGGCTTCAGCCCAATCTCTTCCGTTGACAACAGCTTCCGACTTGTGTCGCCGGATAATCAAGGAGAACCGACATGCCAAAAGTAATCGCCTGTATTGACGGATCGGCTGCCGCCGGAGCGGTGTGCGACGCCTCAGCCTGGGCCGCCTCGCAACTCGACGCGCCGCTGTTGCTCATGCACGTGCTGGAAAAACCGGAAACGCCGGTGAAGGGAGACCTCTCGGGCAACATTGGCCTCGGCACGCGCGAGCACATGCTCGAAGAGCTGGTGGAGCTGGAGGAGAAAAAGAGCCGGATCGCGCTCGACCTTGGCAAGCAGATGCTCCGCGACGCCTGCGAGCGCACGGCGGCACTCTACAAGGGCGAGACCGACTCCCTGCAACGTCACGGCAGCCTGGTCGAAACCGTGCTGGAGCTGCAACCGGAAAGTCGCCTGCTGGTGATGGGTCGGCAGGGCGAAGCGCACGAAAACAGCCCCGGAAGCATCGGCAGCCACATCGAAACAGTCGTCCGCGCCATGCAGCGCCCGATTCTGGTGGTGATGCCCGGATTCACGCCGCCGCAACGCTTCATGATCGCCTACGACGCCAGCGAAACGTCGGAAAAAGCGCTCGACATGGTGGCGCAAAGCCCCCTCCTGAAAGGCCTCGAATGCCACGTCGTGATGGTGGTCAGCAACAACAAACCGGAACACCACCAACGCCTCGACGCAGCCTGCCGAAAGCTCGAACAGGCGGGATTTACGGTCGAAAGGTCGCTGCTTTCAGGCGAAGTCATCGAAACTCTGCACGACTATCAGGACAGCCACGCCATCGACCTCATGGTCATGGGAGCCTACGGCCACTCAAAAATCCGCCAGTTTTTTGTGGGGAGTAATACGACGAAGATGATTGGTTCGAGCCGGATTCCGCTGTTGTTGTTGCGGTGAGAAGTGGGGGAGAGGATCAAGGAAAAAAGGGTGACACATTGTGGTCACCCTTTTTTATTTACGTTCACTGTGCATGGGGTTTTCTTCGTCTTGCGCCCAATTGGTGGGATTGTTTTTGATATACGTTCTGATATTTTCTAAGTCCCGTTCATTTCTGATGACCCGCTCAAAGTAGTTCCGCTGCCAGATTTTGCCGATCATATCCAAACCGTTCTCGTCAATGTGAGCAAGAACATCCTTTACTGATTTCGACTTGAACGCACCAACAATCATGCCCAACGTCGGGGTTGGTGGAGATATTGGAGCTGTAGGGGTAGGCCTTGCGCCTACCCTTTTTCTGCCATCACGAAACTCCGGTTTATCCGACTCGTTTATGAACACAATGCCATGCAAATGATTCGGCATGATAACGTATTCATCCAGCGAAATCATTGGAAAGCGTTCAGGCAACGTTCGCCAATTGCGATCCACGATTTCGCCGATTGATGTCAGTTCGAATCGGAGTGCAGAGTCGGGTTCGGGGTTGGGAGGTGTGTTGAGAGGATGGGTAGCCGCAAGGGCTACCCCTACATTTACATCAGGTTGTTGCGGTTTTGGCTGGTTTGACAATATCTGGTCGCCGTTTCGAGTGCAAATTGTTACGAAATATGCTCCGCCTTTTGAATAGTCATATTCGGCCAACCGAATCGAGCGGCGATGATGTTTTTGGGAATCGTAGTTCATTGTGAATCATAACGCCCCGGGCGCTCAGCAGTCGACCGTCACGGGTTACAGCACGAGTCATCTGACGCGACGGGCGCCCGGTCTGCTGAGCGAGGAGTTAGCCACGTGTGCGAAGCTCCCCAAAGAAGGCGATGGCTCTGCTCCCGCCAAAGAACCCCATACGAAGCAGACACCGAGGCCCTTCGCAGGGCGTGTGTACCTGATACCAGAACACGTCAGGGTTCGAGCCGTGCTTTGGCTCGACCTTGAACAGCTCATCGGCATAGCTTGCGAGCGCCATGCGAGCCTCCTGAATGTCGGCGGCATTGGGCTCATGGGGGAAATCGATGAAGTCCGCACGCACATGCAACTTCCCTTCCCATCGTTCACCGAAGTGATGAAAGTAGATTCCCTTGGCGACCAGCTCGAGGCTCTTGGAGAAACGTTCGCCGTCAAGGGCGAACTGCGTAGCCTCATGAACAGCTCCGGTTGCGCTATCCCGCACCCAGCAATCCTTGCTGCCTTCAAGAAGTGATGTCGTGAGAGCCGGCCGACGCGCAATTGCGCGCCCCAGCTTTGTCTGCACCTGAGCCAGCGCAATCTCATTTGAGGTGATGCTGGTGCTCAGCACGTACAGGAAGTACTCGTCGTCACCCGACTTTGTCAAATTGTGCTCGGTGCATGCAGGAACCGTGATAAGGTTGATGCGTCGATCTATGCCATCAAGCGAGTCCTTCGCCTCGGGGAAGAGACACTTGGGTGGAACGTGCTCCCGTGATGTTGACAGAGCGCCGCAGGAGTAGCAGAATGTCATGCTGACCTCAACTCGCTAACATTAATTAGGTTTATCTGCATAAGAACGCGGACTCTTGATTCGTGTCCGCATAAGATGCCCGCAATTACCCTTCATTCAAAAAAAACAATTTACTGCAAATCCACCCACAAACTAACCCCTCTCACATCCCCGCCTTCACCGGCAACACCAGCCGAAACCCCCGGAAATCATTCACCGCTTTCGGCACCACGAACGAACGTTGCGAGGCGCGGAAGGCGAATTTGTCGGGGTAGCGCCAGCAGCCTCCTCGTTCCTGGCGGAGGGCTTCGTCGCCGTCGGTGGCGTTGCCGGAATCGCCCTCGCCTTCCCAGATCGAGCACCACTCCATGATGTTGCCGCTCTGGTTCCAGGTGCCGTAGCCGGAGACCCCTTCGGGGTACGAATAGACCGGAGCGACGGACTCTTCGCCTTTGTTGTTGCGGTTCCGGCAGTTGTTTTCGTCCCATTTGTCGCCCCACGGGTAGAGCAACCCTTCCGGCCCGCGCGCGGCTTTTTCCCACTCGGCTTCGTTGGGCAGGCGGCATCCCGCCCATTTGGCGTAGGCGTCCGCGTCGTCCCAACTGATGAGGACGACCGGGTAGTCGTCGAACTCTGCGGGGCACCCCTCTTCGCGCCAGAAGGAGAGCGAGTCGATCCGAGCGCCGATGTTGGGCGGCTGGTGGCCGGTGGCTTCGACGAAGGCGCGGTACTGGCGGTTGGTGACCGGATAGACCGAGATGTAGAACGCTTCGAGTTGCACGCTCCGCTGCGGGCTTTCGCGGTCGAGGTCGTCGCCCATCGTGAACTTGCCCGCGGGCACGAGTACCATAGGGGAGCCATCCCGCTCGTTGACGATGACCGGCGGCAGCGCATCATCGGACGGGCGTATCGCGCGGCTTCTGAGTTCGGAAAGGGTGTCGTTCAAATTCATCGTAGCTCCGATTGTTGTGAAGCCGCCGCGCCTAGTTCGGCGGAGGCGTTGCGGGCCTGGCCGTTTTTGACCATCTCGCGCAGGCCGTCGATCACCGGCTGGTGCGAGGCCGAGAGCGGCACCATTGCGCGGGCGGCGTCGAGCAAGTCCTCGGTCTCGATCTCGCGGCGCTTGTCGCGGAAGGCGGGAAACATGGCATCGTTGACCAGCGCTTGCAGTTCCGCGCCAACGAAACCCTCGGTGGCGTCGGCGACGGCGTTGAGGTCGAAGCGGTGCGAGAGCATGGTGTAGCCGCGCTCCTTGAGGTGTACTTCGAGGATGTTGACGCGCTCGGCGTGGGTCGGCAGGTCGAGGAAAAAGACCTCGTCGAATCGCCCCTTGCGCAGCAGCTCGGGCGGCAGGCGCTCGACGTTGTTGGCCGTGGCGAAGACGAAGACCGGTGCGGTTTTTTCCTGCATCCAGGTCAGGAACGTTGCGAAGACGCGGCTTGCCGTACCGCTGTCGCCGACCGATCCGGCGAACGCTTTTTCGATCTCGTCAACCCAGAGTACGCACGGCGCGATCACCTCGGCAATGCGGATTGCTTCGCGGATGTTCTGCTCGCTCGATCCCAACAGCCCGCTGAAGATCGCGCCCACGTCCATGCGGAGCAGCGTCATGCCCCAGTGCCCGGCGGTGACCTTCGCGCAGAGGCTTTTGCCGGTGCCGGGAATGCCGATGAGCGCGACGCCTTTCGGGGTGCTGAGGCCGTACTCGCGCGCTTCCTGGCTGAACGCCTCCTGCCGCTGGTCGAGCCACTGCTTCAGCGCGCGAAGGCCGCCGACGTTGCTCATCGAGCCGGTGTAGGGGTAGAGTTCGAGCGCGCCGCTTTCGCGGATAATGTGGCGCTTTTCGTTCAGCACCTGCCGCACGCTCCGCTCGTCGAGCGGCTGGCCGCCCGCAAGCACAATCGCCTTGCGGAACGCCCGCGCCGCCTCGACCATCGACAGGCCGAGCGCGCCCTCGACGAGCCGCTCACGCAGGCCGTGCGTCGCGTTGTCGAGCGAGCGCGTGGAGCGGGTTTCGCGTTCGAGAAGCTCCAGAATCTGCTCGCTGCCGGGCTTGCCGACGTCGATGGTCGGGATGTCGTGGCACAGCTCTTCGGGCAGGTTCCGGCCCGGACTGGTGACGATGATGTTCACCGCTTCGTCGCGAAACGGCAGGCGCGAAGCGAGGTTGCGCAACATGCGCGACACCTTGCGGTTGTGCTCCCAGAAGTGGTTAAAATCCTTGAGGATAAAGGTCGCAGAGCCTTTGTACTCGTCGATGATGTCGAGCACGGTTTCGGGCGTCGCGCCCATCTTGCTGAAGGTCGCCGCCGGTTCGCGCACCTGCAGGAACTGGTCGCCGATGTCCCAGGTGATGAGGCCCATGCCGCTTGGCCAGTCGGATGCGTTCGACCACCCGGTGAGCGCCTTGAGCGCGTCCTCTTCATCGATGGTTACCAGATGGATGACGGCTACGCGTGCCGCAATGTTCAGTTTCAGTTCGTCGAGCCAGGACATGCTGATGTTGGTTTTACTTCTGTGACTCTGTGTTGCCAAAAAATCCGAAAAAATGCGCTGTCATTCTGATTTCGACCCAACAACTGTCGGGGCGGGCGAAGAATCCAGAAAGTCACGTAAAATATTTCAAATCAGTCAATTGTAGTGATGTCCGAAAAAAACTGGATTCTTTCCCGACAGTAGTCGGGACTGCCGCACGAGTTCACTTTGCTCCGTTCAGAATGACAGAAAGAATCGAAGATCATCCAGAGAAAAAACACTTTCGGAACAGCCTTTTTATTCCGTCAACGAAAATAAATCTCAAATGCCGCCGTAGAAAGAAATTGGGCTAAAGCCATGATTTATTTTGTTTTATCCATACACCCCGGACTAAAGTCCGGGGCAATTATTTAAGAGTTTAAATGACCAGAATTTAAAGCTTCACGACCGGCAAGTCGGCCACCGGCAGTGGGAGAGTGGAGCCGTCGCGCAACCGGATCGTTGACTGGTTACCCGGCTCGGTGTCGCGGAGCCAGAGCGTGAGGCGGCGGTTCTTGTCCACTCCGAATCCGGCGACAAAGCGGCGGTCGCCCGAGCGGCATGGTGGCACGGCATGGATGAATTCGCTGTCTTCGGGATTGAGCGCTTTGTGCCGCGACTCCAGCCGCTCGCCCTCTTTGACCGGACGCAGCCCGTCCGCGCCGTTGACGTAGGAAATGAGCGGGCGGCTCATCAGCGTGCGCTCGTAAATCACCAGCCCGAGCACCTCCTGCACGTCCGAGGCGGCCTTGATGTACTTGCTGCACACCGGTTTGCCGGTCGGGTAGGGCGTGCCGCGCGGAACCACCGGTACCAGCTCGAAGTCGCGCAACTCGCGGTTCCAGCTCCGCAGGCAGTAGTCGTGCGTCAGCGTCTGGTCGATCACGCCGCCCGAAAAGCGGCACGCGCCACGCGCAATGGCTTCGAACGGGCGGCCTGCGTGAACCTCCGTGCCGGGGAAGTACTCCCGGATTTTTTGCTGGATGCCGGGCAGCAGGCTGCTGCCGCCGACCAGGAAAATTCCCTTCAGCTCCTCCTTGCGGATGCCCGCCCGGTCGCGCGCCTGATCGAGAGCGCGGTCGAGCGTGCGGACGATGTGCTGGTAGAGGTTGTTCATGCCCGGCTCGCGCTTTTTTTCGAGCACCGCTTGCAGCGTGGCGGCGGTGAGCGTCACGTCGATCAACCGGCCCGTCACGTCGTTGAAGCGGGTGAAGGAGGCCTCCGGACTACCGTTCGAGAGGGCGATTTTGGCCTCTTCGACCGCTTCTAGCAGCGACGGGCCAATGGAGGCGATATCCTCGTCGCTGAGCGCTTGCTCTTGCTGGATATGCTCCAGCAGCCAGTTGTCGATCATGATGCCGCCGATCTCTTCGCCCGCGCGCCCGAGAATGCGGCAGCGGGCGTGCGAAGCGCTCCGCAGGTCGGTGCGGACGATGGAGACGTCGAGCGTGCCGCCGCCGAAATCGACGATGCCGTACGGCTCGTTGTCGAGAACTTCTTCGCTGTAGCCGAGCATACAGGCGGTCGCCTCGTCGATGATGCTGATGCCGCCAGGAAAGCGTTTGATCGCCGCCTCGCGCAGCCAGTCGATGTAGTGGTCGAACGCCTCGACCGGCACGGTCAGCACCAGCTCGTCGTCGATGTCGCCGAACGCGCCACGCACGAACATCAGGATGCGATCCACCAGATCGTCCGCCGCCAGCCGGGGGTAGATCACCCTGCCGTTCACCCGCCGCCCGCGGTTGGCCCCGCCGGTGCGCAGCATATCCATTTTCAGCCAGCGGAACGTGCCCGGATGGTTCGCCAATCCCGCTCCGGCAACCTGGCTGCCGACCAACGGCGTGTCGCCATCGCCGAAATGGATCATGGAGGGAATGACCCGCGCATCGGCCCCGCCCGGCTGGGGGTAGCGGATGCCGAGGTTGGGCAGCTCGGGAGTTTCTATGTCGTTCAGGGCCTCGTTCCAGCGAGTGACCACGCTGTTACAGGTACCAAAATCAAACGCAAGAGGCATAGATTAGCTACTCAAAGGTATAAAATGCCGTTTCCTCGTCATTCCCGCGCAAGCGGGAATCCAAAATTCGGAATAAGCACATGGGTTCCCGCTTTCGCGGGAATGACGGACCAGAATGCCGCGAGCCCAATGATGATGCATATTTGTTTTAGAAATGGAATGACATTGTCCGTGTTTGACCATTTCTTCCATTTTTCTACTCAGTCCATTTTGTTCATTTCCTCTTTCCCTGAGCTGGACTTCGCGGCTCCGGCCTGCGCCTTGGCGACGAGCTTGCCGTTGAACCGGAATCCCGCAAAGCGAATCAGCACCGGCTCGCCGGGTTGAGGGCGGGCGCCGTCGAGCATCTGGTGAAGCGCTGGATCGTACGGCTGAGTTTCGCCGACAGTGCCGATCTCTTCCAGCCCGCGTTCGGCAAGGATTTTCCGGAATGACGATGCCACCTGCAACAGATCGGCGGGATTCAGATCGCCCTTTTCAGCGTGGCGGGCCTGCATCGCCGAAAGCGTGGCCAGTGGCGCGGCGCATTGGTGGGCGATGCTCTCGACCGCCTTGCCTCCAGCCCTCTCGACCTGCGCTTTCGACTGCTCCCGCAGAAGCGCATACTCCTTTCTCAGCCGCGCAATCTCCTCATCACGTTCGGCAAGTTCGAGTCGCAACGTGGCGATGGCCTGGGTTTCAGCGCGATCGTCACCTTTCAGGGCTGCAAAAAGGCGTTGCAAGATGCCCCTACCACTCCACATCGGTCACCTCCTCCGTCTCCACCGCGTTGCTTTCCGTGGCGTCGTCGCTGCTGTCAACGGTGATGAGGCCACGCAGGAAGTAGCTTTGAAAGAGCGTGAGCAGTTGCAGGAGCTTGTGCCGATAGTCCTCTTCGGACGCGCTTCGGAGCTGATCAGTCAACCGGCTGCTCTCTTCAAGCGTTCCGGGCAGGCGCATCGAGAGGATGCCCGCCACGACGTTGTCCTGCGGACGAAGCCACAACACATGCTCATTTCGCGCGCTTTCATCCGGTGCGTTGAACAGGTATTGCACGGCGAGCTTTTCAGGCCACGTGCCGTTCACCGAAATCTCCCTAAGTTGACTGCGAGGGATCAAATTCCGCTGCGCACCGCAGTAGAGCGCTCCAGCACGTCGGAATGGATCGGGGCTTGACAAATCCTGCCGGATCGATTCGTCGCTCTGATAACGCTCCGTCCAGAACTCAAAAATCTCTCGTGTCCCCGGAGGTGTGGACCGGCGGGCTTCCGGAAGCAGCTCGGTAACTTCACGGAACAGCGCGACTGCCTGCCCGACAATGGCGGCTTTGGCGGGAGCTTTCGGCCTGCTACTGCTTTCCGCCCAGAACGCGATCACTTCGAGTGCGCCGTTGAACGGCAATCCCCGCAAGCGGTCGAACAGCGCGTCGTGGTCTCCGCAGAGCTTGAGGGCTTCGATGACCAGCTGTGGATCGTGCTCGTCGCGGACGGCGTGGTCGTAGGCCGCAATCAGGCGGGACTGCTGGCTGTTGAGCACCGTCAGGCTGATGCGCTGCCGCTGAACGCTCGATGCGGCGAGCCAGGCTTTTTCGAAAATGGAGTAGTCGGGGTCTTCGAAGTTCAGGTAGCGCTCCGGGTTGCCGCGCACCAGCCCGAACAGCGCATCCATTTCCAGCGCGGGCGCATGGCGGCCCTGTGCCTCGATCATCGCGGCGATGTCATCACGGTCGAGCTGGCTCCAGAGCGCGAACAGCAAGCCGCTGCCCCAGTCGTTCTTCGGCATGGCTTCGAGCGCTTGCAATAAGTCCGACTCAAACGATTTCGATGCTTCCGTTCTTTTCAGCAGCTCCTCGAAACGCCGCGATTTCCAGTAGTTCCACACCGCTGTGTGCATCACTGTTTCGCTGCTGTGCCGCAGGTTCAGCAGGCGCTTGAAGATCTCATCTGCTTCCGGATGCGCCTTTTCAACCGCTTCTGCCAGAGCTACCGCAGCCTCGCGGGTTTTGCTTGCAAAAAGGCGCTCCACGGCTTTTTTTCTGAGGAACTTGCCTAAAAACGCGTTCGTGGAGAAAAGGTGTTTTTCAGCGTGCATGACTCTTTGTCCGGCGTCTAAAAATGGTTGATGCAAAAGATGATACATAGATCACTTTTTATCAAGCCGGAGGAAGGTTTTGATGGTGATGCGCAGCGAGGATGAAAAAGCAAAAGGCTGCCCCGGTTCTGGAGTCCGGAGCAGCCTTTTGATGGATAGATGAGGCCAGCTTTTACTTGTTGAGCTGTTTGTGGCAGAACCACCAGTCGTAGCAGTCGTGCTGCTCTTTGCGCTTTTCGGCATCCTTGATGTTGGTAGCCGGCGGGATGATAACCCGGTCGTTGAGCAGGGCATTGTTCGGCCAGTCGGCAGGCATGGCGACCTTGTTTTTGTCGGAAATCTGCAACGCTGTTACCGCGCGCAGGATTTCATCCATGTTGCGGCCGATCTCCTGAGGATAGTAGAGCACGAGGCGCACCTTGCCTTCGGGGTCGCCGACGAACACGGCGCGGACGGTGTTGGTGCCCTTGCCGGGGTGCAACATGCCGAGCTTGTTGGCGATGCGGTCGTTGGCCGCCACGATCGGGAAGGTGATCTCGACGTTCAGGTTATCCTTGATCCACTCGACCCACTTGATGTGCGAGAAGACCTGATCGACGCTCATGCCGATGAGCTTGCAGCCGATCTCTTCGAATTTTTCAGCGCGCTGCTGGAACGCTACGAACTCGGTGGTGCAGACAGGGGTATAGTCTGCCGGATGGCTGAAGAGCACGAACCATGATCCCTTCAGGTCGCCGGGGATGCTCATCGGGCCATGCGTGGTCTGGACGTTCAGTTCCGGAAAGTCGTCGCCAAGCAGCGGCATGGACATTTCAAAGTACATTTCGTCGTCAAAATTTGACATGATGGATTTTCTCCTTTTTGATTGTTTTGGTGTTTGGTGAAAGACAATGGTTGGCACCAGGTGAATGGTCGGATCAGTGCCGTTTGTTCACGGGGTTAATGATCAAGAAAAGCCTGAAAAAGAGGAATTGGTTCCGGGTGATCGAGTTTTTTTAAAATAAATCTAAAGAAGCGCTTTCATCATGGAAAGGGAAGGGCGGTCAAAACGGAGAGGGGAGCTGAGCGGCATTGGTTTAAAGCCGAAAAATCGGTTCATTATGAAGCAGAATTATTTAAAAAAGTTTTCCAACCTTATCAGCGGAATCAATGAAGAAAGTGCTTGTGGCCGGGGCGACCGGTTACCTCGGCCGTTATGCGGTGCAGGAGTTCAAGAATCGCGGGTACTGGGTGCGCGTGCTGGTGCGCAATCCCGAGAAGTTCAAAAAGCCGGGGCCGTTTTTCGCGCCGCAGATCGATTCGCTTGTTGACGATGTGGTGTTTGGTGACGCCACCCAACCCGAAACCATTGCCGGGCTGTGCGACGGCATCGACGTGGTTTTTTCGTCGCTCGGCATGATAAAGCCTGACTTCGAGCACGACAACTTCGACGTTGATTATCAGGGCAACATGAACATTCTTTCCGAGGCGCTGAAGGCCGGGGTGAAGAAGTTCGTGTACGTTTCGGTGTTCGACGCGCACCGCATGATGAACATTCCGAACGTGCAGGCGCACGAAAAGTTCGTCCGCGAGTTGCAGGCCGCGAAGATCGAGAGCACGATCATTCGCCCGAACGGCTTCTTTTCGGAGATCGGCCAGTTCGTCGCCCGCGCCCGCCGTGGCTTCATGCTCTGGATTGGCGATGGCTATAACCGCCAGAATCCGATCCACGGCGCCGATCTCGCCAAGGTTTGTGCCGATGCTGTGGACAGCAAGGAGGCGGAGATCGAGGTCGGCGGCCCGGAGGTGTTCACCTATCGCGAGATGGTCGATCTGGCTATCGAAATCGCCGGCACGCAGCCCGCACAGGTTCCGTTGCCGTTCTGGCTGGCTGACGGAATCGTTGGCGTGGTTGGGCTTTTCAATCGCGACGTGCATGATGTTGCGCTGTTCGCCACCACGCTCAGCAAGATGGATTTCGTTTCGCCGAAGTACGGCACCCATCGCCTGCGCGATTTCTTCAACGAGTGCAAATCGCTGCCTTTGTAAGGTATCAGATTTTGATGCGTGATTGAAGCCGGAGGCTATCCGGCTTCATTTGTCCGACACAATGTTTGTTCACCCTTTGACTCTTTTCGAGTTGAACTGCAAAATGCGGCAGCAGTGGACGTTAAGGGGAACCTCTTGTCATAAAACGAGGTTGCTCTGAGCTGAATAGTTGATTCATCAAAGAAGAGTCGATGGCCTGTAACAGGGCCTTCGATATTTTATGAGGAACCTGTCTTTGCTTTTCCTGATCATTACCGGTTTTGCCGTTTCGGCAATCGCGCCATACCTCTATCGGCTGCTGAAGGCCCGGTTCGTCTGGTTCGGGGTGGCCTTTCCGCTGACGCTGTTTGCGAGCTTCATGCTGAAGTATCCGCAGGTGGCCTCCGGCGTTCCGGTGCGCGAGCGCTGGAGCTGGGTGCCGTCGCTTGGTCTCAATCTGAGCTTCGTGCTCGACGGGCTGAGCCTTACCTTCGTGATGCTGGTGACGCTGATCGGCGCGGCGGTGTTCCTGTACGCTTCGGTCTATCTGCGCCACTACGAGGAGGCCGACCGCTTTTTCGGCTTCATCGGCATGTTCATGACCTCGATGCTTGGCGTGGTGCTGGCCGACAACATGCTGTTGCTGTTTCTGTTCTGGGAGCTGACCAGCATCAGCTCGTTCCTGTTGATCGGTTTCAACCACCACGCGCCGACCTCACGCGCTTCGGCGCTGAAGGCGCTGCTTGTGACCGGCGCGGGCGGCCTTGCGCTGCTGGCCGGAATGCTGCTGCTGGGGAGCGTAACTGGCAGTTTCGAGATTTCCTCGTTCTACGCGATGAACGATCTCATCACCTCCCATCGCCTCTATCCGGCCATCGTCGCGCTGATTCTCGTCGGCGCGTTCACCAAGTCGGCGCAGTTTCCGTTCCACTTCTGGCTGCCTGACGCCATGGCCGCGCCCTCGCCGGTGAGCGCCTACCTGCACTCCGCCACGATGGTCAAGGCGGGCATCTACCTCATCGCGCGGTTCAACCACGAAATCGGCGGCACGGCGCTCTGGCAGGACACGATCCTCGTCGCTGGGGCGACAACCATGATTTTCGCGGGACTGCTCTCCTATCGCCAGAGCGACCTGAAGCGGCTGCTCGCCTACTCGACCCTGTCTGTGCTGGGCACGCTTGTGATGCTGCTTGGCATCGGCTCGAAGCTGGCGATCAAGGCCTTTTTCATCTACCTCATCGCGCACTCGCTTTACAAGGGCACGCTGTTTCTGGTGGCCGGAACGCTCGACCACGAGACCGGCACGCGCGATGTCTCGAAACTTGGCGGCCTGTGGAAGGCGATGCCGGTGACGGCGGTGACGGCGGCGCTTGCCTCGTTTTCGATGATGGGGGTTATTCCCTTGATCGGCTTCATCGGCAAGGAGACGCTCTACAAGGCGGTGCTCGAAGTGCAGCCGTGGGGCCGCGTGCTCATCGTGCTCGCGGTCGCGGCGAGTGCGCTTCTCGTGGTGGTGACCTTCCTCGTCGGTTTCCGCCCGTTCCTCGGTAAACCCCGGCCTGAGCTGCAGAAGGTGCACGAAGCGCCGGTGGCGATGCTCGTCGGTCCGTTCATCCTTGCGCTTTCGGGGCTGTTGCTGGGGCTGTTTCCGGACTTTTTCGTCGGTCACCTGCTCGAAGAGTCCGCCGTCAGCATCATCTCTCAACGGCTCGACATCGAGATCGAGTTGTGGCACGGCTTCAATCTGGTGCTGCTTCTGAGCTTCGTCACTCTGCTCGCGGGCGTCGGTCTCTACCTGCTGCGCTCCATCGCGCTCTCCCGCATAGAAAATCTCCATCTGCCGGGCCTCGTCAAGCCCTCGATCTGGTACGAACAGGCGCTGGCCGGAATGCTGCGCTTTGCCACCTGGCTTACTTCGTCACTCCAAAACGGCGACCTGCGCTGCTACCTCGCGGTCATCATCCTCTCGGCGCTGATTCCGGCTGGTCTGATGCTTTTTAGCTCGGGGGGCGCGGGCGGTTTTGCAGTGACGCTGCCCGCCGATCTTTCGGTCACGCCGTATGAAATTGCGCTCACCGTGATTATCGTGCTGGCGACTGGCCTCTTGCTGACGAGCGATTCGCGGCTGAAGGCGATCGTGTCGATGGGCGTGCTCGGCTTTGGCGTCGGCATCATTTTCATCATCTACGGCGCGCCCGACGTGGCGCTGACCACCTTCGCGATCGAGACGTTGAACGTCATTTTGTTCGTGCTGGTGCTGGCCCATCTACCGAAGTTCACCTCACGGTCGCGCCCGACCGGGCGGCTTCGTGACGGTCTGATCGCGGCCTCGGCGGGAGTTTTCATGACCCTGACCGTGCTTCAGGTTACCTCCACCGATCTGTCGTCCCGGCTGAAGGAGTACTTCGGCAGTGCCAGTCTGCCCGACGGGCATGGGCGGAATGTGGTGAATGTCATTCTCGTCGATTTCAGGGCACTTGATACGCTCGGCGAAATTACTGTGCTAGCCATCGCGGCTATCGGCGTATTTGCCCTGCTGAAACTCAGAACCGGTAAAACGGATTGATATGAATTCGCTGATTCTTTCGACATCCTCCCGCTATCTGCTGGTGCTGTTGCAGCTCTTTTCGGTGTTTCTGCTCTTGCGCGGGCACAACGAGCCGGGCGGCGGTTTTGCGGGCGGGCTGGTTGCAGCAGCGGCCTACGCGCTCTACTTCATCGCCAACGGCGTTGAGGAGGCGCGGCGCGTGTTCCGCTTCGAGCCGCTCACGGTGGTGGTCGCGGGCCTCGGCGTGGCGCTTGCGAGCACGCTGCCGTCGATTCTGGGCGGCATGGAGTTCATGCAGAGCGTCTGGGTCAACACCGGCATTCCGGTGATCGGCAAGGTCGGCACGCCGCTGCTTTTCGATGTCGGGGTCTATCTGCTGGTGCTTGGCATCACCCTCAAAATCGTTTTTTCGCTCGCCGGGGAGGATGAACCATGACGTTTCTGCTCGCGCTCATCACCGGCCTCTTTTACGCCGCCGGAATCTATCTGCTCCTGCGCCGCAGTCTGGTGAAGGTGATCTTCGGCATCATGTTCCTCGGCCACGCGGCCAACATGCTGATCTTCAGCACCGGGCGCTTGACCAAGGGCGCTCCGGCCTTCGTGCCCGAAGGGGCACAAGCGCTCGTCGAGCCGTTCGCCGATCCGCTGCCGCAGGCGCTGATTTTGACCGCCATCGTGATTGGCTTCGGCTTGCAGGCGTTCGCCATCGTGCTTTTCAGGCGAAGCTATGAGGAGCTTGGCACGGACGACGTTGACGCCATGCGCACGACCGACCGCATTGAGCAGGTTGGGGGAGGTGAGTCGTGAAACTGCTGCTCGTCCTCCCGATCCTCCTGCCGCTCGTGACGGCGCTCGTCATGCTGCCGTTCCGGGAGCGCTCCGGCGTGCAGCGCGGCCTCGGGCTTGGCGCGTCGCTCGTGCAGGCGGTGGTGGCAGTGGCGCTGCTCTCGCGGGTGTATGCGGGCGGCATCCTCACGCTTCAGGCTGGCGGGTGGGCGGCTCCGTTCGGCATCACGCTTGTGGCCGATCTGCTCTCGGCGGTGATGGTCGCCGCCACGGCGCTCATCGGCCTGACCACCTCGATCTACTCGCTCGGCAGCATCGACCGCGAGCGAGAGCGTTTCTTCTTCCATCCGCTCATGCAATTGCTGCTTGTTGGCATCAACGGCGCGTTCCTGACCGGCGACCTCTTCAACCTCTACGTCTGGTTCGAGGTGATGCTCATCAGCTCCTTCGTGCTGCTCGCGCTCGGCGGAACGCCGCGCCAGCTCGAAGGGTCGGTGAAGTACGTGACGATCAACCTGCTCTCATCGGCGATTTTCCTCTCGGCGGTTGGCATCCTGTACGGCGTGGCGGGCACGCTGAACATGGCCGACCTCTCGGCGCGGCTTCCGATGATTGAGCAGCGCAATCTGCTCTCGGTGGTGGCGGTGCTGCTGCTCGTCACCTTCGGCGTGAAGGCGGCGATTTTCCCGCTCTTCTTCTGGCTTCCGGCCTCGTACCACACGCCGCCGGTCGCCGTGTCGGCTATCTTCGCCGGACTGCTCACCAAGGTGGGCGTCTATGCGATTATGCGCGTGTTCACCACGGTCTTCACAGGCCCCGAGTCGGAGGCGATTTTCCGCATTCTGCTCTGGATCGCGCCGCTGACGATGGTGGTGGGCGTGCTCGGCGCGGCGGCGCAGTACGATTTGCGCAAGCTGCTCTCGTTCCACATCGTCAGCCAGATCGGCTATATGCTCTTCGCCATCGCGATCCAGTCGCCGCTGGCCATTGCGGGCGGGCTGTTCTACATCGTGCACAACATCATCGCCAAGACCAGCCTGTTTTACATCAGCGGCATCGTCCGCCACAAGACCGGCGCGTTCCAGCTCAAGAAGATCGGCGGGCTGTACAGCACGGAACCGCTCCTGGCCGCGCTTTTCCTCGTTTCGGCGCTCGCGCTCGCGGGCATTCCGCCGCTGTCGGGCTTCTGGGCCAAGCTCATGGTGATTCGCGCAGGCCTCGAAAGCGAGCACTACTTTGTGACCGCTGCCGCGCTTGTGGTGAGTTTGCTGACCCTCTTTTCGATGACCAAAATCTGGAACGAGGCGTTCTGGAAGGATGACCCCGGCGTCATCAAAGTCACGGACGAGGCGCACGGCAACGGACGCACGGCGCTGCTCTACCTGCCGGTTGTGATGCTCTGCGGGGTGATCATTTTCTTCGGCCTTTCGTTCGAACCGGTCTATGAACTCTCCGCCCGCGCGGCGGGGCAGTTGCTCGATGTCGAAAGCTACCGGAACGCGGTGCTGGGAGGTGGCCTGTGAGTCAGTTCCTCTTCAACATTCTGCTCGCCTTCGCGTGGATGCTGCTCACCGGCGAGAGCAGCGCGCCGAGCTTCATCTCCGGTATGGTGGTCGGCTACCTGATTCTCTGGATGTCGCGCTCGGCATTCGGCAAGGAGACCTATTTCTCGAAGATACGGCAGGTTACGGGCTTTGTGCTTTACTTCCTTAAGGAGCTGATTCTGGCCAATCTGCGGGTGGCATTCGATATTCTGACGCCGAAAAACTACCTCGATCCGGGCATCGTCGAGGTGCCGCTCGATGTCGAAACCGATCTCGAAATCACGCTCTTCGCCAATCTGGTCACCCTGACACCCGGCACGCTGAGCCTCGATGTTTCGGACGACCGTAAAACCCTTTATGTCCACGTGATGTATCTCGAAGATGAAGAGCAGTTCCGGCACGAGCTGAAAGATGGGCTCGAAAAACGATTGATCGGGGTGATGCGATGAGCTTTATCGAACTGTCGGCCACGATCGCCCTGTCGATCATCGGCCTCTCCATTCTGCTGATTTTCCTGCGGCTGCTGATCGGCCCGGAGATCGAGGATCGCATCGTCGCGCTCGATCTGCTCTCGGCCAACACCATCGCTTTCATCGCGGTCTATTCGATCCTGAACGCGAACACGGCCTTTCTCGATGTCGGAATCATTCTGGCGCTGCTCGCCTTTCTCGGCACGGTGGCGTTTGCGTACTATCTCGAACGAAGGAGGCGGTCATGACCGAAATCTTCAGCGGCATTTTCATTCTCGCGGGCACGATTTTCATCCTGCTCTCCGCGCTCGGCATCATCCGGATGCCCGACCTCTACACCCGCATGTCCGCCACCACCAAAGCCTCAACCCTCGGCATCGGCCTGGTGCTCACCGGCACGGTGCTCTTCTGGCAGGACGCCGCCATCACCTTCCGCGCCGCCGCCATCATCATCTTCCTCTTCCTGACGGCCCCCGTCGCCGCGCACATCATCGGGCGCGAAGCGTGGAGCCGGGGAGTGAAGCTCTGGTGCAAAGACGAGTCCGCGAAGTCCTGCCGGAAAGTGCGGGGATGGGACAAGAAGAATTGATGATTTGCGGGGGAGCATGGTGTGCGTCTGCGTTCCACGCCGCATCGAAACCATCGTTGTCTTCGTAGGGGCATCCCGATTAGTCGGGATGCCCTTTTTGTTTTTTTTGGACGGGAAGGGCGACCCCGACTCGTCGGGGATGGCGGAGCCGATTGTTATTTGGTCGCTGGGTCGTCGAGCAGCTCGATGGGCAAGCGGCGGCATCCGTCGGCGAGGCCGATCCAGCGCCAGGCGTTCGGCGACGCCCAAAGCAGCTTTGGCTCCGTTTCACTCCACGAAGCGGTTTCGTTGTCCGGTAGGTTGGCCATCGTCATGAGGCACTGGCCGGTTTGGGCGTCCCAGAGCTTGAGGGTTTTGTCGGAAGAGCCGGAAATGATGCGTGTACCGTCGGAATTGAATCTACATGAAAAGACAGGAGAACTATGCCCAGAAAATGTTATCAAACAATGTCCTGAATTTACATCCCAGAGCTTGAGAGTGTGATCAGATGAAGAGGAAAGGATTTTATCGCCATCTGGGCTGAATGCACAATCCCAAACGGCTTCTATATGGTCTTCAAAGGTGTTGATACATTGTCCGGTTTCAGAATCCCATAGCTTGAGTGTACTATCCAGTGATGTTGAAAGAAACTTTTTTCCATTGGGACTGAACGCGCAGGATACAATATCTCGTGGGTGCCCCTGTATAGTCATTAAAAGTTCTGCTGAATTTGCATCTAATAGCATTAACAAGCTATTTCTTGTATCAGTATTGACGTCTGTTGTTGCAAGTATTTTTTTACCATCAGGACTGAATGCGCAGGCGCGAAAAAAATAAGAGCTTTTATATTTTATAATACGTTTCCCTGTGAGGGTGTCCCACAGATAAATACTTCCATTCAAAGAAACAGAAAGGACCTTTTTACCATCAATGCTGAAAGCACAGTCTTTGAACCAACTTATTTTTTTTATGCTTAAAAGTCATTAAAACCTGGCCAGAAAAAGAATCGAAAAGTTTTATTTCGCTGCTATCCGTTACGGAAATAATGCGGCTTCCGTCAGGACTGAATGCACACATTAAAACAGCATTGCTGTACTCCGCCAATATCTTAACACATCGTCCTGATTCTGTTTCCCATAGTTTGATGAAATGATCGTGAGACCCAGAAATAAAGCGATTCCCAGAAGGATTAAACGCACATGCACTGATAAGACCGCCAGTTTTTGAAATGTTCATAATACACTGACCTGAAGAGCTTTCCCAGAGTTTGATGCCGTTGCGTGATGTTGATATAATTTTTGTTCCATCAGGACTGAATGCACAACTATTACTGTCAAACCAGCTACGATATTCAGGGAGTGAAATGAGAATTTGTTGAGAAAAGGCATCCCATAACTTCAGAGTATTGTCATATGAGGCGGAAATAATGCGTGTTCCATTCGGACTAAAGGCGCATGACCATACCGCACCCGTATGCCCAGAAAGAGTCTGAATACAATTTCCTGATTGAGCCTCCCAAATCTTTAGAGTGTGGTCGGAAGAGGCGGAAATAATGCGTGTTCCATCAGGGCTAAAAGCACATGACCATACCGCTTCGGTATGCCCAGAAAGAGTCAATAGGCACTGCCCTGATCGAGCGTCCCAAATCTTGAGCATTTTATCGGAAGACGCTGAGATGATGCGTTCACCATCGGGGCTGAATTTTGCATTATTGACCTCCGATAGATGACCACAAAGGGTTGAAATGCAATGGCCTGATTGAACATTCCATATTTTTATTGTCTTGTCATAGGACGAGGATATAACATATTTCCCGTCTGGGCTGAATGAACAATCGCTTATGGTTAAGGCGTGTTCGAAGAATGTCGAAATGCAATTGCCCGAATATGTATCCCAAATTTTAACTGTTTTGTCACCGGAGCCTGAAACAACTCGCGTACTATCCGGATTAAAATTGGCGGCGTTGACTGAACCAGTATGGCCGATCAAAGTTATAAGGCAGGTGCCGGATTTAGCATCCCAGAGCTTGACTGTTCCATCAGCTGAGCCAGATGCAATCTTTGTGCCATCCGAGTTGAAAGAGGTAGCTTTGATTCCAACAGAATGGCCATCATAGAGTGATAATTGCGGATGTTCTGGAAGTGACGAACTGACAATGCCTTCGCACCTCGCAGCAACGAACTCTGCATCAACGGGAAAATCGACCATTTCCGTCGCTTCACACTCAACAAACGACGCAAGCCTGAGTTCCGCCCCCGCCCAGCGGCTTTGCCGCAAATCGCAGTTCCGCAAGATTCCGGCGTCGGCATCGGCTTGCGAGTAGTCGACTCCGGTGGCGTTGCAGCCGAGGAACTCCGCGTTGACGAGGTTGGCGCGGCTGAACGAGGCTGCGGCGAGCACGGTGCTGCGGAAGCTCGTGCCGCGCAGATTCGCCCCGTCGAACCGCGCGCCCGAAAGGTTCAGGTTGCTAATCACCCATCCGGCAAGTTCGGCCTGTTCGAGCCGGACGTTCCGCGGCGCGGGGGTGCGCATTCCGCGCTCGTGCAGCTTCAGCCAGAGAGCGAAGGCGAGTTCCGAAACCTCCTTCCGGTAAGCGTTTTCAAGGATCGAGGCGAGTGCCGCGACCACCTTTTCGCCTTTCCGCTCATCGGCGGCGAGCATATCGGCCACGAAGTCGAGCGTCTCTTTCGACGGCATGTTCATCGCCAATTCCTGCGGCTCGAACTCCCGCGCCGACAACCCATCGACCAGAAATCCCGCAAGGAAATACTCCTGCAACGAGGTGTGGGCGAACGAGAAATTGTCCTCCTCCTCGCGGATGATAAAGGTCGCCGTGCGCAGGTCTTTCTTGAGTGTTTCGCGCGGCTTTTCTCCCCGATAGGCTTCGCTGATCGCCGGATGGTCGGCCAGCCAATCGTCGAGCCAATCGTCGAGATCGTCCGTCTCCAGCCCCTCGCCGCCGCGCCGGTGGAGTTCGGCAGCCAGCGACTTCATGAGCCGCTTCTTGTGCGACGTGCTGAACTCGTGCTTGCCCTCGTCCCGCGCCAGCCAGTTCTCGACCGTCGTGTCGTAGAGCGTGGCCGTGTTGACCTGCTTGTTTTCGGACGCCAGCCGCTCGATGTCCGGAATGAACTCCGTCATCAGGTTGAGCGTGTAGGGGCGCGACGCGAGCTCTTTCAGGTTGTGCACCTTCCCGAACAGCCCGATGATGCTCTCGATCTTGTCGCCATCGCAGCCGAGCCGCTTCTCCAGATACTCCCGGATCTGCGCCGCGTCGAAGGGCAGGAGCGTGCAGGAGCGGTACTCCTCGCGGGAGCGCCCCTCGCGATCCCTGCCGAGGAAAAGCGTGTTCTGCTCGATGGTGTCGCGGAAGTAGTGGGTGCGGCAACTGATGAGAATTTTGCCCTGCGGCGGCGCGTTCTCCTTGTCGCTCCGCTGCTCCCGGATGCTCCAGAGTTCGGCGATGAACCGGTTGGTCTCCTCCGGCGAAAAGTGCACTGTCTTTTCATCGAGACCGTCGAACAGAATCATCGCCCGGTTCGAGCGCACCAGCCGGATGACGTCCTCCGGCGTCACGATGCTCTTGTCGAGCGGATCCTTGGTGAACTCGATGGCGTCGCGCAAAACATCGACGAGGCGCGGCACCTTCTTCTCCGCGCCGACGCGGGTCGAAACCCGCCGCAAGTCGATGTAAATGCAGAGCGGCACCGACTCCGGCGACTCGTCGTGCAGCGCATTGATCTCCCGCGCCAGCATCCGGCAGGTAAAGGTCTTGCCCGTCCCGAAATCGCCAAGCAACGCAAAAAACGGCACGTCCGACTCAAGCGCCCAGCTCCTGATGTAAGGCCGCGCCTGCACGGTGTCCGCCGACGAAGTGGCTTCGGTTTGATGGGAGATAACGCCCGGCAGGCCACAAGTGTCGATGAATCGTTCACATTCGTACGACGAGCATCGATATTCCAGATTTCTTTTGATGAATTTCTGTGTGCCATCTTCGTCCCGAATGATGCCCTCAACTTCGTGCTCTTCCGTTTCAACGCAAGCGACCTCTTTATGCTTTTCCCGCTGTTTCAGAATGCTCTTTTCGATCTCTTCAACGAAATCGTTGATAAATTGACTCAGATTCGCACCGCTGACTTTTTGAAACGGTTTGGTCTGTTCAAAGAAAAATATCTGGCGGTGGTCAAGTCCGTGCGTTTCCAGATTGTCGATGTCGATGGGTTTGAGCGCGACGGGAAAGCACTTGTCTTGAAGCAGCGGAATTTCGTGTTTTTGGATGTAAGTGCTTGCCAGAAAGCGGTTCGACAGTAGTAAGATGCCGTAGTTGCACCGGCTGAGCCTGTCCTGCAATTCATCGTGCCATGTGTCGCCGCAGAGCAGATCGTTATCCGAGGATAAGACAAACTGGAAATGCCTTGAGATTGCAAGCCGCGCTTTCAGCTCATCGGTGAATCGTTGCTTGACGCTCTTGTCGTTGTGGGCATACGACAGGAAAAGCTCGATGCGTGGCTTGATTGTCGCACGAATCTCCACCGCTTCCGACGACCGGTAGCCCGCCATTTCGGCATAGCCGGGTTTCATCGCTTGTTCGACGTTGCTGGCATCTTGCGACAGCCTAGCGGATGCGGGCGGGTGGTTCGGCGGCGTGGAATCAGGCATGATTGTGTGGTCGAATGGCTCGGGAAATGGCGTAAAAAGAATATAGGATAATGAGCGTACCATCCCGCAATCAACAGAGGGAGAGTTAATCCATTTTCACTCCAGTCTCAACCTACCTCTTCACCTTCCGGTCGATAATACCCGCACCGACGCTGTCGCCCCAGACGTTGACGGTGGTTCGGCAGCGGTCGAGGAACCAGTCGATGGCCAAGATCAGCGCAATGCCTTCGACTGGGAGGTTCACCGCTTTGAGCACCAGCACCATCGTCACCAGCCCCGCTTCGGGAATGCCTGCCGCACCGATGGCGGCGAGCGTCGCCGTGAGGAAGACGACGACGAGCTCCGGCGTGCCGAGCGTGATGCCATTCATCTGCGCGATGAAGATCACCGCAACCGCTTCGTAGAGTGCGGTGCCGTCCATGTTGACCGTTGCGCCGAGCGGCAGCACGAATCCGGCGGTGCGTTTTGAGATGCCGTTGTTCTCCTCGGCGCACTCGATGGTGAGCGGCAGGGTGGCTGAACTCGACGCGGTCGAAAAGGCGGTGAGCAGCGCGGGGAAGGTTCGGACGGCGTAGCCCGACGGCGAGCGTTTGCCGAAGAATTTCAGGAGCAGCGGCAGCGTGACGAGGCTGTGGATCGCGAGGCCGCCGATGACCGTCGCGGCGTACTTGCCGAGCTGTTGCAGCTCCGGCCAGAAGCCGCTGAAGCCGCCCGCTTCGCTGAGTCGCCCGGCGATCAGCGCCCCGATGCCCACCGGCGCGACGTACATCCCGAGGTGGATGATCTTCATCATCGCCTCGTTGAGGCTGTTGAAAAACAGGATGGCCGTGCGGCCCGCCTCGCCGGTCATGGAGAGCGCTGCGCCGAGCAGCAGCGAAAAGGTGATGACCGGCAGGATTTCGTTGTTCGCCATCGCCTTGAAGATGTTCGACGGCACGAGGCCGCTCACGACTTCCTTGAGAATGTCACCGATGGCTCGCTTCTCCTGCATGAAACGCTTGTCAGGCTGTCGGTCGAGTCGGATGCCTTTTCCCTCGCCGTTCTCCGGCGTCACTGCTTCAGCCCGCCGTTTCCATCCGGATGTCGTGATGACAATCGTGTCGCCGGATTGCCGAGTCGAGTCGATCGAGGCCGAGAGGTTCCGGTCGAGCAGGTGCAGGGTCGAGGTCGTCAGATCGCTGTCCGGAAGCGCCGCCGAGTCTATCCGGACGGTGTTGCCTTCGATGCGGTACTGGACGTTGGCCTGCGTGATCGAAGCCTTCGAGTTCTCCAGTCCAGCTTTGCCCGGTTGAATCCAGAGCACCAGTAGAATGCCGGTGAAGACCGACAGCGCCGTGGTGCCGATGTAGTAGCCGAGCGTCCGCGTGCCGAGCGAGCCAAGCTTGCGGACGTCGCCGAGCCGCGCGATGCCGCTGACCATCGCTGCGATGATGAGCGGCATGACAATCATCATCAGGAACCGGATGAACAGGTCGCCAACAAATTTTACCGTGAGGCCGCCTTCCGGCCAGAAGCCGCCGAGCAGCGCCCCCGCCACGATGCCGGTAATAATCCCGATAAGGAGTCTGTTGTTGTGGTTGCTCTTTTTGACTGGTGACTGCTGCATTTCTTTGCGCTCCTCCATCGATTGTTTTACCACTGGTATCCCAGCTTCAGGCGGTAGGTTGTGTCCCAGGGCACGGTGCCTTCCGGGGCGTCGCCGTTGTACGAGGTTTTCAGTTCAGCGCTGGTGTTGAGCCCTCCGGCGATTGGTGCTTTCAGGCCGCTCCAGGTATCGAATGACAAACCACCAGCGTCGGCGAGGCTGACGAGGCCTTTGTTGCGATGGTACAATTCCAGCTTGCCGGGAATGATAAAATAGCTGAACTCCATTCTCCACGCGTCGGAAATAAAGCTTTCGTTGCTGCGCGAGAGGTACTCCTCGGAGGTGTATTCGAGACCGTTCTCAATGCTGAACTTCGTGCGGGTGTTGTTGACGATGTTCCAGCCGAAGTAGGGGCCAGCCGTCCAGCGCAGGTTCAGGTCGGTCATCCGGTCGCGCTTGACCGAGGCCGATGCGCCGTAGTAGAGATTTTTGGAGAAGTGGTTGTCGTAGGTCGTTCCGACCGTCCAGCGGTTCTGTATTTCGGTGCCGTCGGTTTTGTAGTATTCGAGCTCTCCTGCCAGCCTGACGCGGTGTTTCAGCTTTTTCCATTCGAGATTCGTCGCAATATCGCTCCGATTTTCATGCGTGTTGCCTCGGTCGAGTTTGAAGGAGAGGCCGATTTCGCCGCTGAGCCTTGCTGCCTTGCCGGTTTCCCAGTCGTCGGGATTGATTTGGGAGACATTCACTGCCGGTTCGCTTTGCTGGTCGAGCAGAATGCGATCGCCGTTCCGGATGATGGATTTGACCGGAATGGTGCCGTTGCCGGTCAGGCGCACGTGCATCGGTTCATCGTCGGAGCGGATTTCACGAACTTTTTTCCATTCGATGCTGATGGTTCCTGCGTAGCCGGTTTTGAATTTTACGATGTCGTCGCTCATGCGCTCGACGGTGCCGGTCAGCCGGTCGCCGTTGTCCAGCGTGATGGTTTGCGCAGCAAACGCAGGAGCGGCGTGTATCAGGCAGAAAAGCGTGAGGAGCGGAAGAAGCAGGGGAGAACGATGCAACGTCATGGTGGCTTGTCGGGGTTGTCAAAAGTGGGTGGTGATTGTGATGAAAAACAATATAGGCCTTGCGTTTTCCCCAGTCAACCGTACCGTTCTTTCCGACAATTTGGAACTTTACGCTTCTTCTCTTACGTTAAGTCACCATAATCTTTCGTGTACGAAATTATTCTGTACGAAAGAATTGTTTTTGTAAACCCAGTTTACCGGGGATATGCAGCAGCATGTGTATTCTGACCGCGATTCAGCCGGTCGCAGTTATGAGGCCCTTCGCCGCATTGCGCGGGCGCTCGATGTTCATTCCCGGAAGCTGTACCGGGAGTACAGCCTGACCTCACCCCAGATGTTGTGCCTTCACACCCTGAAGCGTGAGGGTCAGCATATCCTTTCCGCGCTTGCAGCTCGGCTGCATCTCAGCGTGAGCACGACCAACGGCATTATTGACCGTCTCGAAGCCAAGGGGCTGGTGCTGAGGAGCCGCTCGCAACAGGATCAGCGCAAGGTGTTCATCACCATCACGCCTGAGGGGGAGGAGCTGCTCGACAAGGTGCCGGAGCTGATGCGCGACATTTACGCGCAGGCGTTCGCACGGCTCGAGCCCGAGGAGCAGGCATCATTTGCGACAATGCTCGACAGGCTTGCAGGTTGGCTCGATCCTTCCGGTAACAACCAAGTATATCATGACCTTATCCCTTGCCCAGAAACAGATTATCAAACGAATCGACCCGGAGACGACTCCGTCGGACTGGAGTGACTGGCGGTGGCAGATGCGCCACAGCATCCGTGATCTCGATACCTTTGAGCGCCTTCTGGACATAACCCTTTCCGACGAGCAGCGCAAGGCATTCGGCGAGACGGTACAGAAGTTTCCGATGTCCACCACGCCCTACTACCTCTCGCTCATCAATACCGACGACATGGAGAACGATCCTGTCTTTCTCCAGAGCGTCCCCTCACCCCTCGAACTCAAGATCATGAAAGGCGACATGGCCGATCCGCTCCACGAGGACGAAGACAGCCCGGCTCCCTGCGTGACGCATCGCTACCCCGACCGCGTGCTGCTGCTCGTGAGTAACACTTGCCCGATGTACTGCCGACACTGCACCCGCAAGCGCAAGGTTGGCGACGAGGATACCATTCCCAATCGCGCGGCTATTCAAGCGGGGATCGACTACATCCGCAACACTCCACAAGTGCGCGACGTGCTTCTGAGCGGCGGCGACCCGTTCCTGCTTTCGGATGAAATGCTCGACTGGATCCTCACCGAGCTGCGAGCCATCGAGCACGTCGAGATTATCCGTGTCGGCACCCGCACGCCGGTGGTGTTGCCGCAGCGTATCACGCCAGAGCTGGTGGCGATTCTCGGCAAGCACCAGCCGGTGTGGGTCAACACGCACTTCAACCATCCGCGCGAAATGACCCAGTCGGCGCGTAACGCGCTTGCTCGCCTCGCCGATGTCGGCGTGCCGCTTGGCAACCAGACGGTGCTGCTCTCCGGCATCAACGACTGCCCGCGGATCATGAAGGCGCTGGTGCACAAGCTGGTGGCCAACCGTGTCCGTCCCTACTACCTCTACCAGTGTGACCTCTCCGAGGGGCTGTCGCATTTCCGCACGCCGGTGGGCAAGGGGATCGAGATTCTCGAAAGCCTGATCGGCCACACCAGCGGCTTCTGTGTGCCGACCTACGTCATCGACGCACCGGGCGGCGGCGGCAAGATTCCGGTGATGCCGAACTACCTCATTTCGTGGTCGACCAACAAGGTGGTGCTGCGCAACTACGAGGGTGTCATCACCACCTACAAAGAGCCGGACTCCTACGAGCCGACCTTCTGCGACCGCAATTGCACCGAGTGCGATTTGCAGCTCAACTTCGAGGATGCCGAACAGTCAAAGGCCATCGGCGTGCAGCAGCTTCTTGCGGATCATGACCAGACCATTTCGCTCATTCCATCGTCGAATGCTCGCCATAAAAGGCGGAAGGGGGAGGCCGAAGAGGCATGAGCTGGATCGACTACCTGATTTTCGCGGTTTACATGGCCGCGATTCTCGGTGTCGGAGTCTATCATTTCAGGCGTAACGGCGATGCCGAGGATTACTATGTTGGCGGGCGCGACATCGCCCCTTCGCACGTTGGTTTGTCGATCGTGGCGACTGACGTTGGCGGCGGCTTTTCAATCGGGCTCGGCGGCGTTGGCTTTCTGATGGGGCTTTCCGGGAGCTGGCTGCTCTTTACGGGTCTGGTCGGCGCGTGGCTCTCGGCGGTGCTGCTGATTCCGAAGCTGAAAAAGCTCGACCGGCACCACCGCTTCATGACCTATCCTGACTTTCTGCGCCACCGGTACGACAGCCGCGTGGCGGTGCTGGCCGCGCTGATCTCCGGCATCGGCTACCTCGGCTTCACCGCTGCCCAGATGCTTGCCGGCGCCAAGCTCGCCTCGGCTACCATTCTGCAAACCAACCCTTTCGGCATGGAGCAGGTGACCTTTTCACTGCTGGTGATCGCCGTGGTCACGGTGCTCTACACCATGATCGGCGGCTTGAAGGCGGTGATCTACACCGATACGGTGCAGTGGATCGTGCTGCTTGCCGGGCTGATTCTGGTGACCATTCCGGTGACGCTTGTCAAGATCGGTGGGTTCGGCGCGCTCGTTGCGGCGCTGCCTCCGAGCCACTTCAGCCTCACTGCCATCAAGCCGACCACCTTCATCAACTGGATGGTGACCATCGTACCGATCTGGTTCGTGGGCATGACGCTTTACCAGCGGGTGTACGCCTGCCGGAACGAGCGGGAGGCTAAAAAAGCGTGGTACATCGCCGGGCTTTTCGAGTATCCGATCATGGCTTTTACAGGCGTGTTCCTTGGCATGTGCGCCCGCGTGGTGTTCCCGCAGGCCGAGCCTGAGCAGGCGATGCCGATGCTTATCAGCCAGATTCTGCCCGCCGGAGTGACCGGCATCGTGGTGGCGGCCTACTTCTCGGCCATTATGTCCACGGCGGATAGTTGCATCATGGCCGCGTCGGGCAACTTCACCAACGACCTGCTGTTCCGGTTCTTTTTCAGGGGTTGGGAACACGGGCGCGGCGGCCTTCTGATTTCAATGGTCGTGACGCTTCTGATCGGGGTTGGTGCGGTGCTGCTGGCGGTGCAATTCACCACGGTGCTCGACGCCATTTTGCAGGCCTATGCGTTCATGGTTTCGGGGCTCTTCATTCCGACGCTTGGTGCGCTCTTCTGGCGACGCGGTTCCTCAGTTGGCGCGCTATTCGGCATGGCGGGCGGCGGCACGCTGACGTTGCTTCTGATCTCGAAGTTCATCGCGCTGCCACCGGAGATTGCAGCGCTCGGCCTCGATCCGACCCTGTACGGCATTCTGTTTTCGGCGTTTCTCTATGTCGCAGGATCGCTGCTTTTTCCACAACGCGAGCGTTCCGGCGGCGCCTCGTCAATCCTCGAATCATGACCACCACACCCGACATTATCGAAACCCGTTTCGGCGCGCTGTTGCAGCACGGGCCGTTCAGCCGCCGCATTTACCTGATGAAGATGGGTGATGCCGATCCGCGTAAACTTCCGGATCAGCTCGATGCGCTTGCACGAGAGCACGGCTACACCAAGATTTTCGCCAAGCTGCCGAGAGGTTCGGAAGGGGAGTTTGTTGCGAATGGATACCGCGTCGAAGCCTCGGTGCCGGGTTTTTATCGAGGAGAAACGGAGGCGATGTTCCTGGCGCGATACCTCGACCCGGCCCGCGCCGAATCGCCCGAGGTCGCCGAGATCGCCCGCATCGTGGAACTGGCGTCCAGCAAGCCAGCCGTCGAGCCGCCGCCGCTTTCGGCGGAGTTCACGCTCCGGGCCTGCACATGCGACGACGTGGCGGAGATGGCCGAAATCTATCGCGAAGTTTTTCCCACCTATCCGTTTCCGATCCACGATCCGGCATGGTTGCTCGAAACGATGGAGAGCCACATCGACTACTTCGGCGTCGAGGATGCACAACAGGGGGGCCGTCTTGTCGCGCTGGCCTCCTCGGAGATGGACCTCGACGGCCTGAACGTCGAAATGACCGACTTTGCGACGCTTCCTGAATTCCGTGGTCGCAACCTCGCGCTGCACCTGCTCGCCGAAATGGAAGAGGCGATGCGGGAGAAAGGTATGCGCACCGCTTACACCATCGCCCGTGCCGTCTCGCCTGGCATGAATATCACCTTTGCCAAAGCCGGGTATAAATTCAGCGGCACGCTGGTGAACAACACCAACATTTCGGGTGGCATCGAGAGCATGAACGTCTGGTACAAGAAGCTGGCCTGAACCGTTATGCGGCGTCTTTGCGTTGCCGGGTTCTGGGTTCGGTTGTTGGTGATTCAGGGCTCCGCTTACGAGGTGAGCGTGAAATTCCTTACATTACGTTCCGTTTCGTGTTCAGTGATCAAATCATAGGTTTTATGAGGTTTTTGAGTCATCCTTTCAGTTTGTTTTTGTTGTTCGCTTCTGTTTTTGCCAGCGCTTTTGTGCCGGGCGGTGAGTTGTATGCCTCCGCAGCACCGGCGGCGGCGCATGCTAACCTTCCACCGGTCTGGCTTGTTTCCCCCTTCGTAGTTCTGCTTTTGATGATCGCCACCGGCCCATTGTTCTACCACCGGTTCTGGGAGCGGCACTATCCGAAAGTCACCGTCGTTCTAGGGCTGATTGTGGCCGCCTATTACTGGCTGTTCATCCATCACGGAACCCACGCGCTCAGCCATGCCTTGCAGGAGTACATCTCCTTCATCGCGCTTGTCGGCTCGCTGTTCATTGTGTCGGGTGGTATTCTGATCAAGATCGACCGGCCAGGCACGCCAGTGGTCAATGTGCTGATTCTGATCTTCGGCGAGATTATCTCGAATTTCATCGGCACCACGGGTGCTTCCATGCTGCTTATTCGCCCTTATCTGCGCATCAACGAGGGGCGGCTCAAGCCTTTCCATATCGTCTTTTTCATTTTCGTCGTCAGCAATATCGGCGGCGCGCTTACGCCGATCGGTGACCCTCCGCTGTTTCTCGGCTTTCTGAAAGGGGTGCCCTTCTTCTGGGTTATTTCAAAGGTTTTCCTGCCCTGGTTTATTTCGCTTGCCCTGCTGCTGCTGGTGTTTTTTATCCTCGATTCAAGGGTTAAGGAGAGCGCCAAAAAAATCGAGAACGCTTCGGGCGGCATCAGCGTCACCGGCAGGCGCAGCTTCGGTTATCTGTTGATTGTCATTATTTCGGTGTTCCTCGATCCTGCCGTCATCAAGGGATTTCCGAGTCTTCAGCAGATGTTTGGTGTGCCATTCGGCATTCGGGAGCTGATTATGGGTGCGGTGTCGATCGTGGCGTACAAAACTGCCAACCAGAAAGCGCTTGCGGGCAATGAGTTCAACTTCGAGCCGATCAAGGAGGTTGCCTTCCTGTTCATCGGCATTTTCATGACCATGATTCCCGCGCTTGCGCTGATCGAGGGCTATGCGGCCACCCATGCGGCTGAACTTTCGCTGACGAGGATCTACTGGCTGACCGGTATGCTCTCCGGCGTGCTCGACAACGCGCCGACTTACCTGAACTTCCTTGCCGGTGCAATGGGCAAGTTCGGCCTCAACATCGGCGTGGTGAGTGATGTCGCTCTATTTGCCGCCGGAACAGATTCGCCGGTAACCGGGGATGCTACTTCGGATCTGTATCTGATGGCCATATCGGTTGCTTCGGTCTTTTTCGGGGCTATGACCTACCTGGGCAACGCGCCCAATTTCATGATCAAGAACATCGCCGCGCAGACGGAGGCGGAGGTTCCGAATTTTATCGAGTATGTTTACAAGTATTCGATTCCGATTCTGGTGCCTATATTCATCCTTATATGGTTCCTATTCTTCAATCACTGAGTTGCTCTCAATCCAATCGAACGATCCATGAAAAGTTTTATTGCTGCCGTTAACAACGGGGAGACGGGATTTGCCATTGGAAACTCCGTGTATCTGCCGTTTCATTGCGAAATCATCAGTATCTGGATTGGCAAGGAGATGTCGCTCATCTCGTCTCCGGATATGATTTCCGATCTTGCCGACGAGGAGACGATCGGCATCAGGGAGGGGGATTCCTTCACCAATCTGGTGTTCAGGAAGTGGGGTGATCTGGCAAGGGAGCTGGGCAATCACAAGGGCCATATCATTCTGCATGCGGCCGAGAAGGGGGATGACATCTTTAAACGCGAAAACCTCCATTACATCAGGATGGGTTTTCATGACCATCAGAAAGAGCTCTCTTTTGAGATCATTGACGATCCGTTCCGGTTATAGGCAAGAATCCGGCTGCCCGGTTTTAGCCGTGCCTCATTCTGCCTCAATTGAACCCTCATTACCCCTGTCATGTTCCTGAAGTCAGTGCTCAGACATCTCAATTTACGGCAGCATGCTGAAGCACCCGATGTGGTTCATGAGGCAGTCGAGACCGATATCGTGTTCACCGGAGCGCGTCTTTGGGTGCTGGTTTCGGCGATCATTCTGGCTTCGGTCGGGCTCAACATGAACTCCACCGCGGTGATCATCGGCGCCATGTTGATTTCTCCACTCATGGGGCCGATCAACGGCATGGGCTACAGCCTTGCTACCTACGATTTTCCGCTGCTGCGCCGCTCGTTCAAGAACTATTCGTTTGCGGTTGTTTCGAGCCTTGTGGCTTCGACGCTTTATTTTGCCATCACCCCCGTCTCCAGCGCCCACTCGGAGCTGCTTGCGCGCACCAGCCCGACCATTTACGACGTGCTGATCGCCCTGTTCGGCGGCCTTGCCGGAGCGATTGCCCTGACGACCAAGCTCAAGGGTAACGTGGTGCCGGGCGTGGCGATTGCGACCGCTCTCATGCCGCCGCTCTGCACGGCGGGTTACGGGCTGGCTACGGGCCATTTCAAGTTCTTTTTCGGCGCGATGTACCTGTTCGCCATCAACAGTGTCTTCATCGGCCTTGCCAACGCCTGGTTCGCGCGCGTGATGCGTATTCCGCTTCGAAGCACTCTTGCCGAGGAGAAGAAAGTTGGCATCCACCGCCTCATTACGGTGGTCACTTTTGTGATGCTTGTTCCGAGTCTCTATTTCGGGTATGTGCTTGTCAAGAAGGAGAATTTCATGCGAGATGCCACGAAGTTCATCCAGAACGTCAGCATTTTCGAGGGCGATTACCTTTTGCGTTACGATATCGATGCCGGTGATCGTTCGATCTTGCTCGTTTATGGCGGCAAGCCGCTGACTGCGGAGAACAAGACCGCTTTGCGCAAACGCGCCATCGAGTTCGACCTCGACGAGGCGACCCTGACCTTTGAGCAGGGACTGGTGATCGGTGATGACAAGGCGTATCAGGCTCAGCTGTATCAGGACAAGTTGAATCAGATGCAGGAAACCGATCAGCTGAAGCTTGAAATAGCCCGTCTCAATGCGGTTCTGCAGCGGAAAGCCCAGCAGCAGGACAGCCTTCGCCAGGTCAGCTATACCGGCCTGAAACTTCTCAACGAGGTCAAGCCCTTGTTCCCTCAGGTTACCAGCTGCCTCTACGCTGAACCCTACCTTTTCAGCGACAAGACCGGCGCAAAGGCCATACGGCAGCCCTACGTGCTGCTCTCCACAAGCAAGCCTCTCAGACTTGCCGACCGTACCAAAGTGGAGAAATGGCTCAAAGCCCGTCTCCAGAACGACACGTTGCGCGTGGTGTTCGAGGGGAAGTAGACGCGGTGATGATGGCCGCCTGTTGATGCTTTTCAAGCTGTTTCAGTGGGGCTGCTTTGCATGTCTCAATTACCAGCGTCCCCTTATCTGACACCAAGTCTTTTATAGAACTGCGCCTGAAATCAGGGCGGACATAAACCAACACCGACATCCGACAATGGAGCAAAGTGCTAAAAACTCAATAATTCGCTTCAAGTATCTCTATCGTGACGGAGGGAATTACAAAAAGTGGGGTTTTGCCGATTTTGAGAACCCGGAAGGGTTGGAACTCGGGGAAATCAACAGACGGCTGGAAAGCTGTTTTGACATGAAATGCTTGTTCAACGCCAAACAAGCTGAACTACCAGAGGTTTTTCTTTTCGAAGAGGATGAGTATTCAGTTAACGCCGATGACCACTGCCTTCATGAGTATGACTCCATTGAAGCAGTTGATGCTTCAAGAGAAGATATTGATTTGCAGGATCGAACGATTGGGGCGTTTGTGAAGCATGTAGAGAAATGTTGGAAAAATGGATGGAAGGTATTTGACCCAAATGACATTTGGTAACTTTAGCCGCTAATCAAGGTGATTTTTAGCCAATCTCCTCAACACCCAAGGCTTTGAGGTATTTGTAAGTGCTATCATAAAATCTGGATGATCTTGTCGGATCATCGCCGCTCCCTTCCGGCACAAAAATGACCATCCCTTGTCGAGCTCTGGTGAGCAAGACTCGGTAAGCATTTTTCTGATATTGTTTTCGCGATTCGCTTTTGATTTGCTGCCATTTATTGCCCCGGAATGAGTAATGCTCCCAACCTTTATTTCCGTAACGGAAGTCCCCATCCCACGAAACACAGGCCCAATCAAGCTCCAGACCTTGAACGTGAAACTCAGTAGCAACCTCTTCGAGATAGTAAGATGAACGAACATCCTCCTTACCGTCGAGGAACCATTTAATGTGATTCATTGGAGACCGAACATCGATAGCATAGGGTTTGAGACGTTGAGCTTGAGATGATACAACCATGCCATAACGCTCTGAGCCTCTCGCTTGCGCTTTCAGCCATTCTTTGGCACAATCAAGGTTTCTGGTGAGAACAATTGGGTAACGCTCCTGAAGCTGTTGATAGAGAGCCTTTGCTTCCTCGACTTCACAATCAAGCACCGTTTTGACAAACCTTGAAACGCTTTCCGCCCTAAAAGAGCGCATAGAAGTGGCGAGATGAAGCTCATTATGGAAATGGACGTTCTTTCGCGTTTGGATTGATGCAAGTACTTCACCAGACTCATATTCGCTATCGGTCAACGCCGACGAAATAAACAGATGCCAATCAGGATATTTTTCCCTGACCGCTTCAATCCATGCGCTGATACCAGCTTCTCCAGTGTTGATTTCCTGACCGCCACCGACAAGGCAAACAATGACTGCCCAATCGTCTCTGCGATCCATACAAGAAATGAGGTATTCAGGCTCGGATATTTCAAAATCAGGAACGCCTTTTTTCTGCTTCATGAAGAATGAAGTCTGCTCCTTGTTCCACGCGCGTTGTGCTTCGTCAAAAAGCGCAACATGCTCTACCGGAGCTTGTCCATCGTTCTTTTGGCAATCATCACGGAAATGGTGGACATTTTGAATAAATGCCTTAACCCTTGTTTGCGCTTCTGACTTTTTAAGCTTTTTTCCGTGGTTCAGTTTTTCTCGAAGAATAGTATCACGAGCAAGTGCTTCACGAAGAATATCTACAAGCGGTTTATTGCCAGAGAGAAAAACGCTATAGAGTTCGCTTTGTTCATCGCTATAACGGGTGGCAATATTCAGACCGACAAGGGTTTTTCCTGCTCCAGGCACCCCGGTGACGAAGCAAATGACTTTTTCTTTCTTTTCTCTTGCTTGGTCAATGATGCGAAAAAGCTGTTCCGAGGTCTTCGTGAGGTTGATCGCTCCGGCATCGTTCCTTGATATTTCAGCAACACCATGACCTGCATAAAGTGCTCTGGCAGCTTCGATAATGGTCGGTGTTGGTCGATACGCAGCATCAGCCCATAATTTTGGGTCAAGAGTGGTCTCGGGAATTTGATGAATAATTGCTTTAAGCGTTGAAGCAAATTCGGCTTCGTTGGTGCGCACTGGTTCATAAAGCCCTAGAATCCTTGGATGCTTAAACAATAAAGCAGGATTAGCTTGAGCTTTTGTTGCGAGCAATACCGGAATGACGATTGCGTTGTGACTCGCCTCATGGAAATATTTCAGGTCGAGCGCATAATCGTAGGATTGGTCAATATCTGTCATGAGATATTGATTGGCATCGATCTTGAATTCAATGGCTATGACAATACCTTTAATCAGCAGAACGGCATCGATCCGACGACCCATGCGTGGAATGTTGAATTCAAGATGCAACCAGCCATCATGGCCTTGTAAGGCTTTACGAAGGATCGAAATCTCTTTGATCCATGCAATTTTTTGAGTTGGGAGGTCGGCAAAGGTACTGTTCAACACGAGTTCTCCGATAACTTGCTCATCGGAAGCATGTTGAAAGACTTCAATACTTGCGCTGTACCATGACCGATTCATAATTTTTGAATTGAGGGGTTATGCGGTCAGAAACTCTTGATGCAACTTTGAAGTGCAAATTCTTTTCAAGAATTATAGGGATTCGCATTCCCACCTGCAAGGACAGGTGGAGGCAGGTACTGAACGAAGCGAACCGAATCGGCAAAAAGCATTTGCTGACCGTACAGCAAGGCATTTCGCTAAATCAGTTCCGTGAAATGCGTGCGCATGATGTGCAGCTCGTCGTTCCGGCAGAGATCATAAAATTGTATCACAAGGATATTCGAGCTGAAATCATGACACTTGAGGGATTTTTGAGCGAAGTAAAGACTCTGGATTCATGAGTTATGGAAACAATCTGACTGGTAGGCCATCATCCTTTCTCGCAATATTCCCCTAGCACGCTCTCCATCAATTCTCCCAGCTTTCGGTAGGCTTCGAGTTTCGCGCCCTCTTTCAAATCATCAATAAATTGTGGCACCCAGCGGCAGAGGTGCTGACGGATGAATCGCTCTGAGGCTTTTTGGGCATCCTTGCTCACGGCTTTGTCCAGCGATTCCGCGGAGGCGAGAAAGGCAAGGAACTCCAGCTCTGTCGATAGGTGGTCGATCAGTCCCGGCTCCACGGTCATCTCCCATTCGGCATAGGCGGCAGAGACCGCTACGGCAGCGTCGCCGTGCATCCGCTTTTCCAGATAGATCGATTCGTAGGGCGGGCAGGCGGTGTGCGGGTAGCCGTTGATGAACAGGCGCGTGTATTCGGCCTGAAGCGGCTCGGTCTCCTCAAGCTCGAAGGCTCTGATGAGTGCCTGACGCTCCTCTTTGCCCGTTTCGATTTCGTCCGATACCTCGACGAGCGTAGGAATGAACGCCTGGTTCGGATAGGCCAGGGTGCGGCTCAGAAATTTGAAGACGAGCGCCTTCTGCAATGGTGAACTCATAGTGGATAAACGATGGACGCCCGGTGATCCGACAAGCGGAGACCGGGCGTCGAGGTTTTTGCTTTCAAGCCGTAGGTTACCAGGGGAACTGGAACATACCGGCTTTCAGAACGTAGATACGCAAGAGGAAACCGCCGAAGAGCACCAGCGAGCTGGCCATCAGAACCGGCAGTGCGGACTTCTTTTCTTCGTGCCCGTGCCCGGCGAAGAAGATGCTGTAGGTCTCGATGAGCAACGGCACGATGAGGCCTGCCACGAAGAAGCCGCCGATAAAGAGCGGGCTCTGGAACAGGTACTCGGCCGAAGCGCGAGCGCCGGTGGGCAGGAACATTGCGAAGTTGAAGTAGGCTCCGAGAATGATCAGCTCGGTGACGATCAGGACGGCGTCGAGCTGTTCCAGCTTGGAGGTGATTTTGTGCGCGAACTCGTTCTGCGAGAAGGTCGAGAGCAGCAAGAGGAAGGCGGCGCCGGTCGAGAATCCCGAGATCACGAACAGCAGCGGCAGGGCCGGTGTGTTCCAGAAGTTGATGGCCGGAGCCGCTGAAATCAACAGGCCGGTGTAAATGGCCACCAGAAAGCCTGCCGCCGAACCGGCCAGCGCGGCCAGCTTGTTAAAGCGCTCCAGAAGGCCGAGGATCGACTCGGGAATTTTCCGGATGATCGGCTCGAGTTTCGGCCACACCTCAAGCAGTGGTATCACATACGCGATAGCCGATACAAAATAGAAGTTGATAAAGATGACGCCCCAGAAAATCCACGATTTGGGATTGGTGAGGGCGTAGATAGCCTTGAGTGGCTGGAGCATGTCCGCGAGCAGGAAGATGGTGCCAAGCACCAAAAAGAAGATCGATGACATGACGGCCACGGAAAGCATTTTGCGGTCGCATCCCTCGAAGAGGTGAAGCACCGCGCTGATGGCAAAGGTAGCGCCTCCCAGACCTCCAAGAAAAAGGTAGGTGGCAATCTGCCAGTGCCATACTTCCTGATGTACAAACGTCATAATGAGGGCCTCCTTGCTATGATGGGATGTAAAATACTTTCGGAGAGGTGCCGAGCCCCTGGTTCAGCGCCTGCGCCTTGCCGCTGGTGGCAAGCTTGTGCGCCTCGCTCGACGGGTCGTCGAGATCGCCGAAGATCCTCGAATGGGTCGGGCAGGTGGCTGCGCATGCGGGCTCCAGATTTTGAGCCAGTCGCTGCACGCAGAAGGTGCACTTGTCAACGTGAGGCACCTTGTGCGTGACATCCTCGCCGTACAGTTCGTGCTCCTTTTCGACATCCTCGCGGTCGTAAGGGTAGCGGGCATCGTACGGACAGGCGATGCAGCAGGCGTAGCAGCCGATGCAGCGGTCGTTGTTGACCAGCACGATACCATCATCGTTCATATGGGTTGCCCCGGTCGGACAGGCCGACAGGCACGGGGTGTTTTCGCAGTGCATACAGAGGCGCGGAAGCAGCACTCTGCGCACATCAGGGAATGAACCCTGTTCTTTGTCTTCGACATGCGTCCGGAACTTCTCGCTCCAGAAGGGCGTCTGGTTTTCAGCCGAGCAGGCAGCCATGCAGGCCTGACAGCCGACGCAGGTACGCATATCCATTACCATTCCATAACGGGCCATAGATACTTACTCCTCCAGTTAACTGTTTACAGGCTTGACGCTTACGGTGAACTCCTGCGACATGAACGAGGCCGCGATAGGCTCGATGCTGTAAGGCATCAGTTCGTTCAGTGCGGTGCCCTTTCCTCCGGCGACGCTGAGTTTCTTGTTCCTGCTGCCGTAGGCCGAGGGCAGGAAGACCGTATCGGGCCGGATCATTTCGGTGGTGAAGAGCGTGGCTTTCACCTTTGGGCCGTAGCGGAGGTTGGTGACCTCTACCTCCTGGCCGTTGGACAGGCCGAGCGCTTTTGCCTTTGCCGTGTTCATCCACAGGCCCATGAACTGGCCTTTTTTGGGTTCGGTGACTGCGGCGAGCAGCGCATTGTTGTTGTTGGTCGATGCGTGCGACACCACCGGCACTTTGCCGTAGGTGAAATAGAACTCGTCGCTGCTGAGATCGTTCTTGTCGCCCTGGTCGGTGACCATGCGTGGTACATAGCCGAGCACCGGGTTGAAGATGGGCTGCTGACCGGCCTGCTGCGTGAACGATTCGAGAATCGGGCTGAACAGCTCCAGACGTCCCGACATGGTCGGCACGGGAATCTTGCGCGGCAGGTTCATCTCTTCGACCACTTCGTCGGCGTTCTTGAGCAGGAGCAGACCTTTGTCCCTGATGGTCGCCTCGACCTGCGCGCCGGTCATCTCCTTGCCGGTGAGCTTGCCGGAGAATTTACCCATCGCCACGTAAGCGGTTTTGAGGAACGCTTCGTTGAGGGGTTTGCCGGCCTTGTGTGCGGCTTCGGCCTCGCTCTTGAGCATTTCGGGATCAAGCCCTGCATACTCGGCGATGCCCTCCAGATAGTGGTCGAGCTTGCCCATACGGCGTGCGATTTCGCACAGAATGTCGGTGGTATCGCGCGTGTCGAAGAGCGGATCGATCGCCCGCAGGCGGGTGGTGTAACCAATGCCGGTTTCGGGGCCGAGCGGGTAGAGTAAAGGCTCGTTGCGCTCCAGATAGGTGTGGTTCGGCAGAATCACATCCGCGTAAAGCGTCGTGTCCGAAGGCAGTACGTCGATGGCCACGACCAGGTCGAGATTGTCGTTGGTGAGAATCTCCTCCCACCGTTTGGCCGGGAAGTAGTGGCGGATCGGGTTGGCCGCGTTCATGATGAGCGCCTTCATCCGGTACGGTTCGCCGTTGTAGGTCATTTCACCCTTGACCGCTTCGAGCAGGCCTGTGTCGGCCATGGCCGGCAGGAATGCCGAAGGCTTGCCAGCCTTTTGCTGCTCCATTGCCCAGGCGAACGACAGAGCGGGTTTGCCATGTTCCCACGCCTTCGGGTTGGCGAAGATGTCGAGCAGGCCGTGCGCGAAGCCCATGCCGGGGCGTTCGACCGGCGGCTCGTGGCTGCTGTCGATGCCGTGCTGCATGTTGTGCCACGCTTTTTCGGAACGGTGGTGGTACTCGCCGCTCATCATCCAGCCTCCGGGTTTGTCGATACCGCCGACCAGCGTCTGGATGATCGCCTGCAAACGGCGCTGTCCGATGAGGTGGTGGTAGCGTGCACCCATCCATCCCGGATCGACAAGTGCCGGTCGCGCCTGACCGAACTCGACCGCGATGCGGCGAATGGTTGATGCTGGAATATCGGTGATTTCCGCTGCCCATTCGGGAGTGAACGGCTCGGACTCTTCGATGAACAGATCGAACACGGTCGTCACGTTGTGGCCATTCCAGGTCAGCCCTTTGGGCGCGTTGAGCGAGGGCTGGATGCGTCCACCGGCAGTCGTTTTCTCGTTGCTGTTGGTGTAGGCCGGAACGGCGCGGATGCCGTTGCTGATCGCGTCGTATACATAGTAGGCCGAAGGTTTGCCTCCGCTCATGTCGGCGGCAAGATGCACCGAGCCTTTTTCGTCCTTGTAGGCAAGGAACGGAGCGTTGGTGTGCTTAGAAACGAACGCTGCGTCGTAGAGCTTTTCGCGGAGCAGGGTGTGCAACATTGCGAGGAAGAAGGCGTGGTCGGTGCCCGGTTTGACCGGAATCCACTCGTCTGCCTTCGAGGCCAGCTCGCCCATGCGCGGGTCGAGACAGACCACTTTCGCACCGTTCTTCTTTGCCTGCCCGAAGCGCACAGCGCGAGCGGTCGAGATAGCCGCCACCGAGGCGTTGTTCAGGCTGAAGAGGATGTATCGGGCGTTTTCGAAGTCGGCCAGAATCTCGTCGTGCACGTTGAAGTTGCCGGTCACCAGATCGGTGCCGAGGTGACCCGCCGTCACGCAGTGCTGAAGCGGCGAGGCGATGATATTGGGAATCTGCATGGTCTGGCAGAAGGGCAGGCTGAAGTGCATGTACGATACGCACGCCGTCCAGCCGCCGATAAGGCTGGTTTCCCAGGGATTGATTTTCTGCAGACGGCTGACGATGTACTCGTATGCTTCGTCCCAGGTTGCCGCGCGGTAGTTCCACTCGCCGCGCTTGCTGCCCGCGACGCGAATCAGCGGCTGCTTGAGGCGATCCGGATCATAGGTCTGGCGAAGGCCGGCCTGGCCGCGGGCGCAGATGCGTCCACGATTCAGCGGGCTATCTTCGTTGCCATCGATTTTGACGATTCGACGCACGCCATCGCTCTCTTTGGTCTGGACCTTGATGTCGCAGAACGAAGAGCAGAAGTTACAGATGCTCGGCACCCAGGTGGTCGTGCTGCTTGCAGCGGCGCCCTCCGTAGCCGGAGCGGTGGCCATGCCCCAGATCGGATGCAGGAGGGACATGCCGCCGATTACGCCAGCCGCTTTGAGAAACTGACGGCGTGAAATGTGTGTTTTGTGCATAAATGCTCCCCTTCAGACAGATGGTTAATGCCGTAATCCCATAGCGGGAAAGAATATGATAGCTGGATAAGGGATGTAGGTCTGCCTTGTCTTTATTGCTGTTCCTGTAGCAGATAAGGCGATAATATAGCGTCACATGTAAAACGTTGCAATAGTTATTTTCTTGTTCTGTATGATGATAACAATTGTTTACGCGTGCGGAGACTTCATTTTTCAGAAGTGCTCTGGCGTGTTTTTTATGGTAACGATTGTTATTTCCTTTGTCCCTGAAATCAGCGGCTGCGTTATATCATTTTCTTGTTAACGATAGTGACTATGGTTCGGTTTGGCAATGAGTTGAATGGTGTGATATTTATGGCGTTATCATGAGTCCTGAATGTAGGATAACGATTGTGAATGCTGGATTTGTGAGGTTTGCGATAAAAAACAACAGGATGAGCGGTGTTGCTTTTTTAGGCAAAGCGAATTTCTTTTTTTTAGTGACGATAACGGCGTAGTTCTTCCGCTGTTTTAAAAAGCGATGGCTTCGCCTGCCGGGTAATGACGATCTGTCTGGAGAGTGGTCAGGAAGGGAAATGGCTCAAATCTGGTTAGATTGCCGGAGCTCTCGGAGTATTTCCCGGTTTCTACCTTGCCTGCGAGAGCTCTGCTGACAGGCAACGGCATGCTGTTTTCTTCTTCAGGCTATTTTTGACCATTGTTGACCATGCATAAAAATGTGAGGGGCGGTCTCCGGGCCGTTGCGTTATTCGAGGCCGGCAAGGGCGTTCTGGTTTTTTCGCTGGCGCTTCTGCTCTCAACGTTCGTTTCGCGCGATCTTCCCGGCATTCTTGCCGAGATCAAGCTGCGATGGCACGTCGATCCATCAAACCACATTCCGGGGCTGGCAAAAATGCTTCTGCATGATCTGACCGGAGCGCGCCTTCATTTTCTGATTATGCTTGCCGCTATCTACGCGCTCATGCGCTTCATCGAGGCTTACGGGCTCTGGTTCGAGCGACGGTGGGCCGAGTGGTTCGCGCTCGTGAGCGGGGGTGTGTATCTGCCGATCGAACTCTATGAGATTGCCCGGGGGTTCAGTTGGCTGAAGATGGGGGTGCTTGCGATCAATCTCATCATCGTCGGCTATATGGCTGTTCTGCTGATTCGCGGGAAGGTGGCGCCGTCCATAGAGCAGGATGCGCCTGATTGTGTTTCATGACGGTGCAGCATCCTCATTTTCCTGAATACTCCTGATTGCATAGTGTTGCGGAAGCGGCGAGCCGTTGCTGCACTGGTATTCCCGTTGTATGTTTATTAATACACCGGGGTTTCCGGAGTGCTTAACGGTTGCAGGGCAATGAACAAAACCAGATATACCGCGATACTGGCTGGCGTCCTCTTGTTGGCAGGGTTTGCCTACATCGGTCTCAATTACGGGGAGCTTGCCCGTTTCGTACAGCTTATCGCGCATATCGATCCCCTCTGGATTGCTGTGGCCGTTCTGTTGCAGGCCGGAACCTATGGCTCGCTTGCCTGGATCTGGTACCGCATTCTGGCTGTTCAGGCTGTCCGTGCCCCCTTCCTGCAACTGATTCCTCTGGCCGTCGCCAAGCTGTTTGCCGATCAGGCGTTGCCTTCAGGGGGAATCAGCGGTATGGCTTTCGTGATTGCCGCATTCAAGCGGCGTCAGATTTCCGGATCGCTTGGCATGGGCGTTATGCTGCTTACCCTGCTTTCGTTCTATATCTCTTTTGCCATCGTTGCGGTGGTGGCGCTGCTGGAATTGTGGGCGCATCACGAAGCGCATCGCTGGATGGCTTGGGTTGCCGGTATTTTTCTGTTAATGTCTTTGATCGTTCCCGGCGTCATTCTGCTGTTGAAGAGGGGTGGACATCAGCGCCACCTGCCGGGCAGGCTATTGCGTTTTCCTCTGGTTGCCCGATTTTTCGGTATGCTTGAGGAGGTGCCGGACGATCTCTGGCGAAAGCCCTGGCTGATGGCTGAGCTGACCGTCTATCAGACGGCGGTTTTTCTGCTCGATGCAGCCACGCTTCTTGCAATGCTTTACGCTTTGGGGGATACGGTGCCGTTCGTTTTGGTGTTTGCCTCTTTTGTGATGGCCTCGGTTGTCGCCACGGTCAGCCTGATTCCGATGGGACTGGGCTCCTTCGAACTCACCTGCACAGGCTTGCTGGTGTCAGGCGGGGTCAGCGTCGAGTCGGCAGTGACCGCCACGCTTCTTCTTCGTGGTTTTACACTCTGGATTCCCATGATTCCGGGATTGTTGATAACCCGCCGAGTTGCCAAGTGATACTACATCGGAATATTCCCGCCCATTTCCGCTGCAATGGAGGACATATCGGAAATACGCTGCTTTTTTATTAAATTCCATACTTATTTTTGGATTCCGTTTCGGCAGTAGCATTATCGCGGCGAAGATCGAACGCTGGTATGCTATCTGCAAGGCGACCGTCGATGCACGGGAATCGGGCGACCGGACAGACTTCCTATGAGAGTGATGAATACCAAGGCATTAACATTTTAATAAGTATTTGAGTGGCAAGACAACGCAAGACATCAAGACCGCGTCCCGAGAAAGGTCCGGCGAAGAAAAAGAAAAACCGCCCGGCGCGTCAACATGAGAACAATGAAAAAGTACGGGCGAACGATCATATTCTGATCAACGAATTTCTGTTCAAGCGGGGTGAAACCTCCATGGCGACGGAGATCATCTCGTTCCTGACCGATCACGAAGGCGAACGCTTCAGGTCGGTGGAACTGGCCAAAAAGATGGGGTATGGCGAGTCTCGCCAGCTTCCGGGTTTCTGGTACGTGCTGCACAAGTTGCAGGAGGACGGCGTCGTTGACAAGGACAGCAATCGCTGCTACGGCTGGGCTGGACTGGAACCCGACACCTACGAGGAGCATCTGGTCGAGGGCCGTCACTTCCCGCAGCCCGGCAAGGAGCGCTACAAGGTCGATCAGACCTACCAGGGCAAGCTCACTACCCATCCCAACGGTTACGGCTTCGTCGATGTCGAAGGCTTCGATGACGATATTTTCATCGGTGCCGACATGCTTGGTCAGTCGCTGCATGGCGACGAGGTCGAGGTGCTGGTTACCAAAGTGCCTGAAACCTACGTGTCGAAGCAGTCGCCGCACCAGCGTTGCGAGGGGCTTATTGTCAATGTGGTCAGCCGCAAGCTTACGACGATTGTCGGCACGCTTCAGCGCGAAAACCGCCGTTTTCTGCTCAAGCCCGACCAGCGCAAGATTCTGCCCGAAATTCACATCTCCGTCAAGGACGCCAAAAAAGCCAAGGATGGCGCCAAGGTGTTGGCTGGCGATCTGGAGTTCCTGAAGAACGGCACGATCCAGGCCAGGGTGATCGAGATTCTCGGTCAGGCCGGAGAGTCGCAGGTCGAAGTGAGCGCCATCGCTCGTGGCCTCGGTATTGACGAGACTTTCGAGCAGGAGCTGCTGACCTTCGCTGAAAAGGTTCGCGAAGAGATTACCGACGAGGATCTTAAAGAGCGGCTCGACATTCGCGACAAGGACGTCTTCACCATCGATCCGGTCGATGCGAAGGATTTCGACGACGCGCTCTCGATCGAGAAGCTCGGCAATGGCGGCGGCTACAAGGTCGGCGTGCACATCGCCGACGTGTCGCACTACGTGCCTGAGAATTCGGCGCTCGACAAGGAAGCTCGCAAGCGTGCCACGTCAGTCTACCTCGTTGACCGCGTGATTCCGATGCTGCCGTCGCGCCTTTCCGAAAAGGTGTGCAGCCTCAATCCGGGCGTGGATCGCATGGCTTTCTCGGTTTTCTTCAATATCACCAAAAAGGGTGAGGTCAAGAAGTTCGAGTTCCACAAGACGGTCATCCACTCCAAGCGCCGTTTTACCTACGAAGACGTGCAGCAGATTATCGATGCTGGCAAAGGGGATTACGTCGAGGAGCTGCAAGCGCTTGAAAGCCTGAGCAAGACGATTCGTGCCCAGCGCATGGAGTCGGGCGGGCTTGAATTCGAGACCGAGGAGGTGCGCTTCAAGCTCGGCAGCAATGGTGAACCGGTCGAGGTCATCAAGAAGGAGCGGCTCGACAGCCACCGCCTGATCGAGGAGTTCATGCTGCTGGCCAACCGCACGGTGGCCGCCTACCTGACCGCCCGGTACGCCGAGAACGAAAAGAATCCGCATCCGGTGATCTACCGCGTGCACGGTGCTCCTCAGATGGAGCGGGTGCAGGTGCTGGCCAACTTTGTACGCAAGATCGGCTTCGACCTCAAGCTCGACCGCAAGGGCAAAGACAGCGCCACGGTGTCGTCCAGAGCGCTGCGCGAGCTGTTGCAGAAGGTGCACGGCACGAACGTCGAGTTCCTGGTCAACGAGCTGGTGCTGCGCTCCATGTCGAAGGCGGTCTATATGTCCTCCAACGACGGCCACTTCGGCCTCGGTTTCGAGCACTACACGCACTTCACCTCGCCCATCAGGCGCTACCCGGATCTGGTCATACACCGCATTCTGTTCGAGTACGAAACGACGCGCAAGAAGCGTCGCAAGGTGACGCCCGAAAGGATCACCGAGATCAGCGCGACCATCACCGAGGTGTGCCAGATCACCAACGAGCGCGAGAAAATCGCCACCGAGGCGGAGCGCGAGTCGGTCAAGCTCAAGCAGGTGGAGTACATGTCGAGCCATCTCGGCAACACCTACGGAGGCGTCATCACCGGCGCGACCGAGTACGGCATTTACGTGCGCATGACCGACTTCGCCATCGAGGGTCTGGTGCACATGCGCAACCTCAAGGACGACTACTACGAATACGACGAGGCGACCTACTCACTCGTCGGTAGGCGCAAACACCGTCGCCTGCAAATCGGCCAGCGGTTGAAAGTAAAGGTGCACGAAGTCGATCTGACGAGAAGAACAATCGATCTCACGCTGGCGTGAGGTAGGGTTGATTTGTTGGGATTGATGAGAAAGCCGGGCTGCGAAGTCCGGCTTTCTGCGTTTTGTGGGGGGGATAGGGGAGGTGAGGTGAGCGTTAGTGTTTCTGTTACGAATAGATTCGGTGATAAAACTCCTAATAATTCATTGAATTATCACTGGACTAACGTTTAAGGCTAGTGTCATGTTTCTTTTATATTGACGGATAATGCTGTGGCGTTTGGATGCGCATCTGCTGCTAAGTGGCTTAAAGTAAATGATTTAATAAAGGATTTCTGGTCTTTGATGAGACAGTTTTGCGGAGACATGACACTAGGGGCGGTGAGGCCGTCCGACTGGGGTGATGTGTTAGATGTATGGTAGCTCGTACTCATACTGATGCACCTTCCCTGACATTACCTCACCTAACAAACTCCAATGACTTTGACTTTCCGTTGTGGCTCCAAACATCCAAAGCTCACGAATTTTTAAGCCATCCGTATCAATATCTGAAAATTCTATTCTTTCCCTTCGATTTATTTTAATACCTACTATAAGATCATCGCTTCCAGAATATTTCGACAAACTATTGATGATATTTTGGAGGTTGGCATTTGGGTTTGCATATGCCGGAACAAGCTCTTTAAGCTGGATAGGTGCGAAACTCTGTACTTCCCCATCATTCCATGTGAATATTGAATCGAAATCCGAGTGCTCCTCGCGCGAAAATAAAATATCTTTTTTTAATGTCAGTGAAAGTAGTTGGCAAAATATTGCTGCATCCCAACTTTCACGTTCTCGTTTTAGCTTATTTGTTCGTAGTGCCTTTATTTTATCAGGTGTGTTCGTTATTGATATTTCTTCTCGGATTTTCCGAAGCTTTGGTAGTACTATTTTCGGATTAAAGTATTCATACCTACGCCATTCTCTCGGTACTTGCTTATCCATACGTCTAACATTAATAAGATTGATTCGCAAAAGGTGCATTTTTTTTGATAGGGTGAAAAGAAAAGTTCATGCTTCAAACCTTTTCCAAACCTTCGCAAAGACCTCATCACCCGGAATTGTCTGAACTTTACCAGATCGCAACTCCCCAAGACGACGCTGTGCTTCTGTAACCCACTTTTTGTCTATTTCTGATTTCGGCTGGTTCAGGCTGCGCAGCAGTGAATCCACCACGAATGCGCGCTCTTCAACTGGCAGCGACACCGCTTCGTCAATAAGTTGCTTTGTATTCATTATTTAACCTTCGCTACTGATTTGTTTACCCATTCGCAGATTCTTAACCATCAACAGTAAAAAAATAGCGTAAAGATTTCAACCCTGCCATTTGTCCTCCCATCTCAGAACAGTGTAGCCTGCGACGAGCCGCTCATCTCGGCGATGTAGCGGGGGACGTCGAATTTTCTTTTGCAGCCGTTGGCGTTCATGTAGCGGATGGTGCCATAGATCGGGCGCTCGACCCAGGGGCGGTCGTGGAGGCCGCCGATTGACCAGGCGACGCCGACGTAGCCGTTGGGATCGCGTCCGTCGAGGGCGTAGCGATCGTTGAGCATGAGCGCGATGTCGAAGGCTGCCGCCGGGGTGGCGCTCCATTCGAGAATCTTTTTGGCCCAGTACATGCGCATGTAGCCGTGGATGACGCCGGTTTCGAGCAACTGCGTCTGGGCGGCGTTCCAGAGTGGATCGTGGGTTTGCGCCTGCTCGAACTGCTCTGGCGTGTAGATGGCGTCGCGGCGGTCGCCGGTGTGTTCCAGCAGCGTCTTTTTTGCCCACTCGGGGATGCCGTCGAACGAGTCGTACCGCTCGTTGTAGTAGCAGTAGTTCTCCGATAGCTCCCGTCGGATGAACAGCTCTTCGACGAAGGCTTCGCGGTTAGCTTCCGAAGCTTTGCTCCGAGCAGCCTCGAAAGCGGCGTGCTGGGCGCTAAGCTGGCCGAAGTGCAGGTAGGGCGACAAGCCTGAAACCGCGCCGGAGTTTGGATCGTTGCGCTCGTCGGCGTAGCGGCTCAGGCGGCCATCGACGAAGTCTCGCAGGTGCAATTCCGCCGCCGCTTCGCCCGGCTCCAGCGCGGGTACGGCTTTGACCGAGCGATCAACCTTGAGCAGCGTTTCCATCTCATCCCACTCCACCGGCGGCGGAAGCTTGTCGGGTTGATGCTGGAGTTCCGGTTCGGGGAAGTCTGTCAGAAACTCCTCGCGCAGGGTGTTGAGTTTCGGGCGGATCGTGCGCGCGGCGTACTCCTGCTTTGGCGAGGCGAGCCAGCACGGCACGATGTTGTGCGCATCGACTTCGTAAAACGTGCACGAGAGGCCTGGCGCGACTTCCTGCTTCCAGTCGCGCACCAGCTTCAGCGGCGAGAAGTCCGCGACGAGCGCTCCTGCGTTCCGGCTGGCGGCATACTCCGGCAGCGTTTTGCCCGGCTCGCCGTAGAGCGCAGTGAACAGCACGCCCAGCTCACGCAGTCTCGTTTCCACCTCACGAAGTCCGCGGAACATGAAGTCGTAGTGGCGCATCGGCGCGCCGAGAAAGCCGGGCGCGAGGGTGAACACCACTTCGAGCGGCTGGCCGAGCTGGTTGGCCTTTTGGCTGGCGAAGAGCAGCGCCCAGTTGTGGCGCACGCGCTGGTCGCGCGACATCCAGTAGATGACCGTGCCGTGCTGGTCTTCGATCTGGTTCAGGTGTCGCACGCGACGCTCGTCGATTGTTATTGCTTTGGCCATTAAAACTCTTAAACAATTGCCCCGTCCCGAAAGCTTTCGGGACGGGGTATGCGGATAAAACAATATAAAATAAGGGCTTTAGCCCAATTTCTTTCTTTGACGTCGATTGGTGTTATGGCCGCATTAGTAAGCTCATCGCGTCAGCACTTTCACGCTTTGACGAGGCCGGTTACGGCGAGGAAGTTCAGCAGGATCGAACGCCCGGTTTCGGCGTATTCCTCGCTGATGGCATCGAACTCCGCGAGCAGCTCATTGCGATTCATCGCCTTCAGGTCGGCGTCGATGCCGATCCAGCTCTCGAACATCTCGGGCGTCATCTCGAAGTGGCATTGCAGCCCCCATGCGTTGCTTCCGACCCGCACCACCTGATTCGTGCAGCCGCGCCCCGTGGCGAGCAGCGTCATACCGTCCGCCAACTCTACCGTTTCACCGTGAAGCTGAAACACCCGCAACCGCTCCGGCATCCCATGGAAAAGCGCGTCGCGCTTGTCGTCGTCCGTTAGCTCCACCATGAACGGTTCGCCGTCAGGTTCGCGGAACCCGATCTCCTGCCGGGGGCACTTCACCACGTTGCCGCCGCGAGCTTTCACAAGGAGCTGCAAGCCGAGGCAGATGCCGAGGTACGGTACGCCAGAGTCAAGCGCCTTCTTGATCAGCGCCAGTTCGCTGATGATCTGCGGTGTCGCGTCATTGGCGCTCTGCGGCCCGCCGAGTACCACCATGCCAGCAAAGCCCGCCGGATCGGGTGCGGTTTCGCCCTTCGAAAGATCGCAGAGCTTGAAGTCGATTCCATGCTCTTTCAGCAAATCGGCAAGGATTCCGGGGCCTTCATGGCTGATGTTCTGGACGATGAGCAGTTTGTTGTTCATAGGTCATCCTTGGGGTGATGGGTAGATGATGCAGCGACTTGAAAATCAATGTAGTACGGCAGGTTCTTTCCGGCAAATCCAGCGGATGCAAGAGGGAGATTGCGGTTCAATCCGGGGGGAGGGTGTGGGCGAGTGGAGTTGGCGCTTGATTTTTTGGGACTTTAGAGGCAGTAACGCCGTTGGTGCGTTGCCTCGGTTCCTGTTCGTTATTTAGATGTGTGTATAGGTTTGTCTTTGTTTGATAAAGGGTGTTTGTATAAAAAGTATACTATTTGCTTTGTTTTTTGTTCATCATATTCATAACTTCTATATGAGAAGTTTATAAATGACTATTTATTTTTTGATCGTCGCTCTAAACCGAGGTATCACTGATGAGAACAAAGATAATAGGATTTGGTTTTGCGGGGTTAGTGCTTACCGCAGGCACTCTGCAAGCTGCACCATTCGCACCGACCCCTGATGCGGGTAGTCTCCTGCGCGAACAGGAACCGCAGCGCATGCTCCCCTCCGATCAGTTGAAGAAGCCTGAGGTGGAGCCATTCGAAGAGGGAATGCAACCAGATGACGGAGTGCGTGTCCGTGTCAAGGGGTTCTCATTCCAAGGCTACGAAGGGGTGATTACTGAGAAAGAGCTCAACAATATTGTGGCGTCATCCGTAGGACAGGAGCTTTCTTTTGGCGACCTCCAAAGGCTGACAAACAAGATTACGTCAGTTCTCAAGGAGAGGGGTTGGTTCCTGTCGTGGGCCTACCTTCCGAAGCAGGATATTACCCAGGGGATAATCATTATCCGGGTTGAGCAGGGCAAGAGCGATGGCACCGTCCGCTACAATTTGGAACAAGCACCAAGGCTCAAGCAATGCTTTCTTGAGAATATGATCGGTGATTCTGTGGCCAAAGGTAAGGCCATGAATCAGAAAGAGTTTGAGAAGGCTGTCGTGTTGATGAACGATATTCCTGGTGTCATCAGCGCCAAAGCTTCGCTCTCTTCAGGATTTTATTCCGGAACGAGTCAGATAGATCTCACCGTGGTTGAAGGCCCCCTGGTTTCAGGAAACGTGTCGGAAGACAACTTTGGAAACCGCTATACAGGTGAGTGGCGTACTAATGCTCAGGTGACGTTGAATGATCTGAGTGGATGCGGAGACAAGCTCGATTTCACAGGTACCTATTCCGGTGATCTGAGGCAGGGCGCAATCAATTACTCTTTCCCGATTCTCTACGATGGTCTCAGGGGTAACGTGGGGTTCAAGGCAATGCACTATGAATTGGGTAAGGAGTTGTCGGTTTACGGATTTGATGGCGGCAGTTATGAAATCAATCTTGGCCTTGACTATCCGATTATAAGGACCCGGAAGTCAATTATGGTTGCTTCGGCGGGTTACGCATACCGGGAGTTGAAAGATCAGTGGTACAATGGTCAGACCTACCGTGAACGCTATACGAATGACGTGTCCTTTGGCCTGAAAGGAGAGCGTTGGGATTCCATCTTGGGAAACTCGTACACTTCGTTCCGTGCCATGGTGACATTGGGCGATTTGAACCGCCCTGTTGACCTGCTGGGCACCAACCTGGCTGAGACGGGCCAGTTTTCGAGATTCAATTTCGCCCTGTATCATCTTCACCATCTCGCCCCCCAGACGACTGCAAGCATTTCGTGGACGGGTCAGCTTGCGCCACAGAACCTCGATACGAGCGAGCAATTTTCATTGGGCGGCCCCTACGGCGTAAGGGCTTATCCGCTTGGCGAAGGCTTGGGTGACCAAGGCCAGATGATCAATGTGGATTTGCGTTATGCTATACCGGTAGAATCGCTTCGTGGAAGTGTTCAGCTTTTCGGTTTCTACGATGCGGGTCAGGTCCAGTTACATCATGATCTGAAAGGGACGAATGTCGATACAGCAACGGGAAAGAACACCTACTGGTTGCAGGGCGCCGGTCTTGGAGTCAATTACGATTACTCTTCGAGGTTCAGCCTTCGGGGTAGCTGGGCGCATGCGATCGGCAAGAATCCCGGCAGGGACATTTACGGAAACAATTCCGACGGCAAAGATGATCGTGATCGTTTCTGGCTTCAAGCAGTGCTTTTTTTCTGAATCACCCGTAGGATGTTGGGCGATCAAACAGGTCGGGCAAGGTGGCAGTTCTGTAGAGCCTCTCGATCTTGAAAACAGAGGTAACGTAGAGGTTTTGGAGTTCATAAGGCTTGTCAAGACATAGAATAATACTACCATGAACAAGATATTTCGCATTGTCTGGTCAGCGGTGAAAGATAAATGGATCGTCGTGTCGGAGAAAAGTTCGGCAAAAGGCGCCTACATGTTCACCGTAGGGGCTATTATGAGCCTCGCAGCATTTATGGCAATGGCATCGCCAGCAATGGCCCTCGATCCGGGAGCATTGCCTACTGGTGGTCAGGTCGCGGCAGGTAGCGCGAGCATCACCACCAGCGGCACCCAGATGACGGTCGATCAGGCGACCCAGCAGCTCATTGCCAACTGGAGCACCTTCAACATCGGTGAGGACGCTTCCGTGAATTTTGTTCAGCCGAATTCTACTTCGGTTGCGCTCAACAGGATTTCCGACCAAAACCCCAGCGAGATTCTGGGTACGCTTTCGGCGAATGGCAATTTGATGCTTGTAAACCGTGCTGGCGTCATGTTTGGCAAAACCGCGACCGTGAATGTCGGTGGTTTGGTGGCTTCTTCGCTTGATATCAGTGACAGCGATTTCCTTACGGGAAACTACCAGTTTACGAACGCAGGTTCGGCCGGTTCAGTAGTCAACGAAGGAGCGATAACAGCCAATGGTGGCGTCGTCGCGATGATAGCGCCGAAGGTTACCAACAACGGAACGATCAGCGCCCCGTCAGGAAGCGTGGCCATGATGGCCGGTGACCAGGTTACGGTTCAGTTTCTGGGTGACGGTATGATCAGCTATACTGTGGACAAGGGAACGATTGATGCTCTTGTTGAGAATAACAGCCTCATTCAGGCTGGCGACGGCTACGTGGTGATGACTGCCAAGGCAGCCGATGCGCTGACGAAGTCGGTGGTCAACCAGACGGGCATCGTTCAGGCCACAGGCATTAAGGCCGATGGTGGTCGGATCATTCTCGATGCCGATGGCGGGCAGGTCAACCTCTCAGGTACGCTGGACGTTTCGTCTGCCGCAGGCAACGGCGGATCGGTTGTCGTTACCGGTGACGAGGTGAATGTGCAGAGTGGCGCCTTGATTGCTGCTGACGCGACTGATAATGGTGACGGCGGTACCGTCGTTCTCTCTTCCGACGAGGCGACTACCTTTGCGGGTACCATATCGGCTGAGGGTGGCCCGAACGGCGGAAACGGTGGATTTGCCGAGGTGAGTTCCCTTGGTTCTCTTGACATTACTGGTCATGCTTCCTTGCTGGCTCCTGCAGGAACAGTTGGCACTCTTTTACTGGATCCCCATAGCATTGCTATTATTGATGGTGCCAATGATGGGGTAGCACCCTCCGGAGAATATTCAAAGATTACTAACGGCTGGCTTGCTTACCAGCTGAATCTCTCGACGGTTGACCTTGTGGCAACCAACGACATCAATTTTCTTGCTGATCTGACTTATTCAGGTTCCGCAAGCACATTGACCCTTAACGCTCCTACCATTGTATTGACAGGGGACGGAACGAGTTTCTCCATTAACGCCAGTACCGCAGACTTAAACCTCAACTTTGGTACTGCTACAGACCAGAATACGCTTCTGCTTGCCGACGCAACGATCACTACGCTCGGTGATGTTACGTTCAACGGCAATGTCGGTGGTGATCATGATCTGACAATTACCGCAGCGCAGGTCACGTTCAACAACGGGGCTACAGGTGGGTTCAGTGGTAGTTACTGGGATGGAACAATCGGTTCGTCACCGAACGACTACTATTTCACTTATTCTGGTGCAAGCCTGAACAATACGGTTTTCACTCTTGACTTTACAACGGCAACTGTTACTTCTGATAAAAATGGGGGTACAAACGTACCAATTACCGGTGAGTTTTTGCCAGGCAATGCCACCTTTAGGGTTGGTGATAATATTCACCTCAACTTTAATGGAAATAATGCTCGTGCCGGTACCGAGCCCGTTGTAGTTTATGGTGCAGATGGGTTGCCGATTGACTCTTCGTACTATGAAATTATGGGTACCGGGCAAGGATACCTTGTGTTCAATTCTGAAGTCGAGGTATCAAGAATCACCTTTACTGAGGGGAACGCGAGTGGGGCTGAAATTTCTGGAACATGGATTGGCCCTAGTTACAACGTGGTCGACGTGCTTTCAGCACCGGTACTGACCAACCTTGACATTACGGGCCCGACCTATATCACAGGGAACATTACGACCACCGAAGACCAGACGTATGTCGGCAATGTAGCTCTTAACAGTAACTCGGTGCTGACAGCCCGGGATGTTGCGATGAGCTCCTTGGTCAATCTTGGGAGTTATGACCTGACGGTGAACAATACCGGCACTGCCAGCTATATAGCTGGGACGATCAGTGGCACTGGCTCGCTGACCAAGGACGGTACAGGTACGCTGGTGCTGATAGGTAATAACACCTATAGCGGTACGACCACCATTAGTGATGGAACGCTGCGGGTTGGCTCGGGTATGACGAGTGGTACGCTGGGTACTGGCAATGTGCTCGATAACTCTCATCTGGTGTTTAACCGTTCTGATACTTCCAGCTATGCCGGAGTGATTTCGGGAACAGGAGACGTGACCAAGGACGGAGCAGGCACGCTGATACTAACTGGTGATAACACCTATAGCGGTACGACTACGATTAATGCTGGCACGCTTCAGGTCGGCAACAACGGAACGACCGGTACCTTGGGTACTGGCCAGGTGACCGACGACGCAAACCTGCTGTTCTACCGTTCCAACAGTTATGACCTTGACGAGGTGGCTGCTGGAGGCATCGTTGGTGACGGCAATGTCACCTTGGCATCGACGGGTGGGGATGTCTCTATCACCAATGCCACGATTGCGATGTCATCTGGAAGTACCATTACAGTCTTTTCTGGTACACCGGATACCGCTAATCTGTTTGCTCAGATGTCGGGACCTGATAAATCGGCTCTCAAATACAAAGCCTATGGTGTTGAGTATGGTGATGTGTCGATTCCAACGAATGGCACGTACAACTTCTTCTATCGCACAGAGCCAACTCTGACGGTCACACTGACTGATTCGAAGACTTATGACGGCACGAACACGGCAAATAATCCTCAGCTTGTAAGTGTTGTTTCAAGTGTTGACGACGGCGACTCATTTGATAGCCTTGATTACAGTGATTTAGTTACGAGCGATGTCACTTTTGATGGCGTTAATGCAGGTTCGCACAATTTGAACTTTGACGTCATTGATAACGAAGTAACGCCGATCGTTGTCGACAACTGGTCTATTTCTGGATACGATGTGCAGGGCGCAGGTACAGGTACGATCACGCAGGCCCCATTGACGATCACGGGCGGCACGACGAGTCACCAGTACGACGGAACCCAGTACACCAACACCTACAGCGTTACCTCTGGTACACTGTATGGAAGTGATGCGGTGACCGGTGTAACGACGCTGGGCACAGGCACGAATGCCGGCACGTACAACGACAATCTGACGTCGGCAACGGGCAGTGGCCTGTCGAACTACGACATCGATTTCGTGAACGGCTCACTGACGATCACGCAGGCCCCATTGACGATCACGGGCGGCACGACGAGTCACCAGTACGACGGAACCCAGTACACCAACACCTACAGCGTTACCTCTGGTACACTGTATGGAAGTGATGCGGTGACAGGAGTGACGACGCTGGGCACGGGCACGAATGCCGGCACGTACAACGACAATCTGACGTCGGCAACGGGCAGCGGCCTGTCGAACTACGACATCGATTTCGTGAACGGCTCACTGACGATCACGCAGGCCCCATTGACGATCACGGGCGGCACGACGAGTCACCAGTACGACGGAACCCAGTACACCAACACCTACAGCGTTACCTCTGGTACACTGTATGGAAGTGATGCGGTGACCGGTGTAACGACGCTGGGCACAGGCACGAATGCCGGCACGTACAACGACAATCTGACGTCGGCAACGGGCAGCGGCCTGTCGAACTACGACATCGATTTCGTGAACGGCTCACTGACGATCACGCAGGCCCCATTGACGATCACGGGCGGCACGACGAGTCACCAGTACGACGGAACCCAGTACACCAACACCTACAGCGTTACCTCTGGTACACTGTATGGAAGTGATGCGGTGACCGGTGTAACGACGCTGGGCACAGGCACGAATGCCGGCACGTACAACGACAATCTGACGTCGGCAACGGGCAGTGGCCTGTCGAACTACGACATCGATTTCGTGAACGGCTCACTGACGATCACGCAGGCCCCATTGACGATCACGGGCGGCACGACGAGTCACCAGTACGACGGAACCCAGTACACCAACACCTACAGCGTTACCTCTGGTACACTGTATGGAAGTGATGCGGTGACAGGAGTGACGACGCTGGGCACAGGCACGAATGCCGGCACGTACAACGACAATCTGACGTCGGCAACGGGCAGCGGCCTGTCGAACTACGACATCGATTTCGTGAACGGCTCACTGACGATCACGCAGGCCCCATTGACAATCACGGGCGGCACGACGAGTCACCAGTACGACGGAACCCAGTACACCAACACCTACAGCGTTACCTCTGGTACACTGTATGGAAGTGATGCGGTGACAGGAGTGACGACGCTGGGCACGGGCACAAATGCCGGCACGTACAACGACAATCTGACGTCGGCCACGGGCAGTGGGCTGTCGAACTACGACATCGATTTCGTGAACGGCTCACTGACGATCACGCAGGCCCCATTGACGATCACGGCCAATGACGACTCCAAGACCTATGATGCGGTGGCATACACAGGCGGCAACGGTGTCACGTACTTTGGTTTCGTCAATGGGGAAGACATCAGTATTCTTGGTACGCTCGTTTACACGGGCAATAGCCAAGGTGCCATCAATGCTGGGACCTATCAGATAATTCCAGCTATTGAGGAGGAAGAACCGGGATATTACAATTATTCCATCACGTATAATCCAGGTACCCTTACGATTGAGCAGAGCCTTAATCCGGCTGATGTTGTTGAACTGATTCCTCCGGGTCCCGTTATCCTGCCGGAAGATGTCATCGGCGGTAAAGGCTCTAATCCTCTGGTTAACACAACTGGTATGGATTTCGGCAGCTTCGCGGAACTGACTACTGGTAGTGCTGCCGAGCTTATCGCTGACGGCTCAGCTGAAGAGACTGGTGGTGGCACGCTGCTTGAGCAGAGTGGTGTGTCTGGCGAGACCAGGACGGTAGCTATGGGCAGTGAAGGTGAGGTCGCTTCATCCGAGATGACCTCTGGAACCGTCGAAGAGGCTACTGCTCAGGTGGTTGTCAAACTGGTCAGGAATGCTGAGGCAGGTACGACAGGCTTGATCGATGTTCTTATCCCTGAAGCAATGCTTCGCAGTAGTTCAGCTATTACGTTTGAACTTCCAAAAGAGGTGAAAGGGCTGCTGTTGAAAGGTGATGGTAATGAAACCGTGAAGCTGGAAAACAATAATCCTCTTCCGGCATGGATCACCTACAACAGAGGTAGTAAATCCTTCACCGCGATCAATCCGCCATCAAATGCCTTCCCGATGAAGGTGGCGATAACCGATTCTGCAATGCTTAGCTGGGTTGTCGACATTTCGATTCGTTAACAGGGTGGTGTGATGCCTGTGTTGTGGGAAGAGGGTGTTCCGGGAGGTAAATCCGGAACACCCTCTTTTTTTGTTGCTTGCGCGACCTTGAGGGGCGATGATTTTGCTTCGTGAAAAAAGCTGTTTGAGTTGGTAGTTTTCAGAGGAGGTAATTCTTGAGATAATCCTTTGCCACTCCAGAGTCGATATTTTTCAGCCGACGGTATACGTCCATAGCTACGACACGATTTTTTTTGGTTGCGTAATGTCTGCCTAAACCGACCAGTGCTTTAACATTGTTCGGGTCGCATCGCAATGCCTGTTTGAAGGCCTCTAAAGCTTTGTCGCTTTGATGGTTCTTCGTATATGCATCCCCGAGGGCTTGCCATGCTGTTGAATCGTTCAGATTTATTTCTGTCGACTGAATGTAGGTATTGATGCTTTCATCCACACGTCCTGTCAGACGATAGGTTTCGGCCAGGTTGTTTCGTGCGGTATCATAATTTGGATTGATTTGCAGTGCATGCCTGAAGGCATCGATCGATTGGTCGACATTGCCGTTATCCCTGTAGGCTAAGCCAAGGTTATTCCATATAACAGAGTTGTTGCCATTAATACTGATGGCTTTTGTGAAGGCTTGGATGGCTTCTTTCGGACTTCCGTTTGCTTGCAGCGATATTCCGAGGTTGACCCATGCTGAGAGATAATCAGGCTTGATTTGTACTGCCTGCTGGAAAGATTCTGTAGCCATATCAAGGTCGCCTTTTTTTAGGTACAGTATCCCTATGTTTTGCCATGCTGCAGCATTGTTCTGGTTCGTGAGGATCGATTTTTTATAGGCCTCGATGGCTTCGAGTTTCATCCCTGCAACGACATAAGCAAAACCAAGGTCATTCCATGCTTTAGAGTTATCCGGTTTGATCTGCACCGCATTTTGAAACGCACTGATGGCGTTTTGTGCATTTTGAATGCGGTTGTAGGCAATACCTAAGCAGTACCAGGCATCACAGTTTTTTGGCTGGGTCTTGGTCCACAGGGTACAATGCCTGATCATGCCTGACCAATCCTTGTTTTTTTCATAAGCGGCAGCTTTGTTAAGCCACTCGGAGCATTGCCTCGTCTTTTTCGCATGGCTTAGTTGTGGCTTGGAGGCTTCAAGCACCCATTCGACCGGAACGGCGAAATTGAGGCTTTTGCCGCTGACCATGTAAAACGTGGGGAGTCCTACCAAACGACCTTCTTCATCGAACAAACCTCCACCGCTTGAACCGGGAGATATCGGAGTTGTCGTCTGAATATAGTTTCCGCCATCGACAGTCCTGAATCCTGAAACAATTCCGTCGGAAAGTGTTTTTTCAAAGCCTTCCGGTGCTCCTATTGCATAGACCTTTTCTCCCACCTTGAGCTGGCTGGCATTGCCTATAACGGCACCTGGTGCGTTCAGCCCCTCGACGTCCAGCAGGCATATATCACGCTTTGGATCGGAGTGGGTTGCTTTGGCTTCGAACTCTTTTCCGTTAAAGAGAACCGTGATTTTATTTGCCCTGTTGACAACATGAAAATTGGTTGCGACCTTGCCGTCAGGCATGACAACGCCACTGCCAAGTTGTTGCTTGATACCTTTGTTATCGTAATTGTAGACAACGACGATGCTTTGGGATGCTTGCGCAAAGATCTCGCTTGCCGATTTGGCATAAAGCAGTCCTGGAAAGGCTTGGCTTGCTGACACCATCACAAGCAGGATAAGTGCTCTAAGAAGATGCTGGATCATTGCCGTTTGCTTTAATGGTTTTGCCGCAATACAAGAAGCGCAATCAGCTTACGAAGGTCGGTATTTTCAATTGATATACATGCTCTTGTCGTAATACGGGGCCCTTCGCTGATAGGCTTCTTATACATTTTAAGCAAATATAGTATAAGTGATTTTATGATGTTTACAAAACGGGAATCACTGTGACATATACTTGTAACACAATACATAAGAATATTTTAACGGGTATTTGTATATATATATTATAAATTCTGTTACTTTTTTTGATGTCTCAGTGTATACTGGGGTATATGGTTGTATAGGAGGCTTGTGCAGGGGTAATGAGCCGTAAGTTCTTTGATATAAGTTCTTTGATATAAGAAGTGATACGCTTTAGGGCGCGAATTGCCACAGTCTGGAAATGTTTATGATAGCTGCGTGGGGGAAATCGCAAAAAACGAAGAAAAATTTTTCCCGATGAGCTTCAATTCAACCGTTCAAAGGGATTTTTCAGCGGGACGATTGTCGCCGGAGGGGAGTCTGTTTTCTGGTTTCAAGGTAGGGTAAGGTCCTGTGAGATCAAGCGGAGCCGTGCGTTATGTGGCGGTTAAAATTCGGATTCTCACCTAACTGAAGCAGGTGGGGAGTGTGATGACAAAACAAGCTGGTGAGCTTCAGCCGCGTTTTAATCTGAGTGTTGAAGTGTCTATAGACAATGACCTCAAAAAAAGAATTGCTCACGTCAAGCTCGGCCACGGCAAAAGAGGGGCGCAGAGGCGGGTCATAGAAAATGCTTACTTCGTCAGTTATGATTTCCGGCGAAACATCTTCGTAATCCATGCGAATGGGCTCTGTGAGGGCTTTTTCTTTACCGGCAGCCCTTCGCGTTCCCAGCGGATGAGGCCGCTCTGCATATTGTGCACTTTTTTATGACCCTGGTTTGCCAGCATTTTCGAGGCCATCCCGCTTCGGCTACCGCTGTGGCAGGCAATAATGACCTTGCGTCCAGTTGGGATTTCATGAAGCTGGCTCTGGAACTTGCTCATCGGCACCGACATGAACTCTTCCACATCGAACGCCTTTCGGTCAATTTCACGGTTTTCCCGGACATCGACCAGCAAAGCCCCTTTTCTGATCATGGAGAGCGCTTCTGACGGGGCGATATTTTTGACATTGTTCCTGTTTGCCTTGGCCATAATGTAACTGCTTGGATTGAATGTTTGGTGAGGCTCGCGTTTTGACAGTACGGTTTCGTTTATGGGCAGAGATATTACAAAATATCGGCGGGAAGAGCAATGCCGGAGTTTCGGTTCAGAGCAATGCATCTGGCCGGAAGACAGGGGGCAGTGCTTCAGGGGCGTGAAGTTGATTTCTCTGTTTTCTATCCTGTCAGGGCGCTTGGTTACAAGTGGCTTTGTGCGTTGTTGATCGATTGACTTGTACAGTCGCTAAAAACACGAAGTCCCCCTGAATCATTCAGCAAAGCGAGTGAATCATGAGAATTCTGTTGAGTAGATGGTAGGAGCATTCGGGAGATCATACCGGGACAGATTTGGTGGCACTCGAGAAAAAGCTCCAGGCAGTCAACTCGGTAGATACGGCAGGCAAGCGCAGCTGCAAAGATTTCTGCGTTCGCGATGTTGCTCGTTCGATTTCGGCAGCACCGGTCTATTTCGAGCCAGTCAATATTCAAACTGGCGACAAGTCGGTCTAGTCGTTGATCGATGGGGGCGTGTTCGCCAATAACCCGGCGATGTGCGCCTGTGTTGAAGCGTTCAAGATGAATCCGACGATCAGGATCAATGAGTTGCAGGTTCTCTCGATCGGTACGGGCGCCATCCTGGATTCATACCACTACTCTGAAGCCAATAGCGCGATGGATTTCGCATTGGAAAAAAATGGATGCTTTACAGCGGGCCGCTATGATAATTTTACTGTACCGAAGCAGTTTGACAGCTTTGCAGAACTGGTTCTCTCGATTTGAGGGGGGCTTGCTATGGCGGTGAAGGGGGCGATTGCCCTGCTGGATACGAAGAACCCCGTTTGAGGCTGACGATTGGTTCGCCTTAAACGGGGTCATCTGTTTTGCGGAGAGGGTGGGATTCGAACCCACGGTACACTTGCGCGCACAACGGTTTTCGAGACCGCCCGATTCAACCACTCTCGCACCTCTCCGTGTGATAAATCAGGGACTGTGAATATAGGAAACCAGGGCAGATTAATCAAAGGAAATCTCTATCGGTTTCGCAGGACGGGCGGATAGACATTTTCTGGAATTCCACACGTGAAAGCATGCGCTTGGACGAAAAGGCTGATTATGTCAAGCATGCTCTTTTTGGCTCTGAGATATCTATGGTTTGCAGGTCGTGTTCACTCTTGTTGTTCCGCTGTTGGGATTGATGTATAACTGTTTTTATCCGATGAGAATAGCTATTTTTTTATCTGATTTTCTGCTTCCGTACTACATTGGTTTTACTCTCTTTGTCTTTCTGCTGAAGCTGAAGAATTCGGAATGTCAAAAAGTAAAGAAATGGATATACTGGCATTAAAGCTCTTTTCGCTGGTGATTAACACGTACCTGCGTATTCGTTACTCGCGCTATTATCGGCGCTTCAGAAGAGTGGTCGGTTATCATCCGAATGTTGCAATACCTGAGCGCTACCACGAAAAAATGTTGTGGAGAAAGATGTTCGATAAAAATCCGGAATTCAGAGTTTTTTGTGACAAGCTTGCGTCAAAAGCATATACCGAGAGCAAGTGCCCATCGTTGAAAATTCCGTTGACGCTATGGCAAACAGGCAGTGTCGATGATATTGAGAAGATGCCGCTTTCAGAAAACATGGTGATAAAGGCAAACCATGGTTCAGGATATAACTATTTTCCGTCAGGTGCTCAGGGTGATCAGGAGGAGTTGAAAGGTATGGCTTCGCAGTGGCTTGGGAAAGAGTATGGTCGGCGCGAGCATGAATGGGGGTATTACGGAGTTGAACGGAAGATTTTTGCTGAGAAGCTTCTTCCCAATTCGCCTGATGATCATTTTGTCGATATGGGAATAAGGTGCGCGAATGGTAAGCCGATTTTGCTTTCAGTCACTACCAATACGAAAAGACCCGATCAACGGATAGGGTATTTCGATCTGGATGGTAACCGGGTATATACCCCGGAATTACCTCGCGGAGCTATAAAAGGGCTTGATCATAACTTCGAATTGCCGCTAACATCAAGAGAGGCCATTCGCTTTGCGGAAATTCTGAGCGTTGGGGTTGATTATGCGCGCTTTGACTTCATGATCAGCCAATCGCAGGTGTATGCAGGTGAAATCACTGTCTATCCGGCAGCAGGCATGAGCAGGGCCAGCATAGAGAACCAGATCGGCCCGGATACCATTTGTAACGAGCATTGGGATCTTAGGGATAGCTGGTTTTTACGGAGCAGGCAGTCTGGGTGGAAGGCGCTCTATGCAAAGTTGTTAAGAAATTACTTGAACCGAAAGGCAATGCTTGCTGCATAAATATCCCGTTCGTTTGCCGGGGTTGGATAGGAATAATTGGGGCGTCGAGTATCGTAAAATTGTCCTTGCTATCGCCGAATGTTGTTTTTGAGCGGTAATGCCTGCAGCGGCGTGTTTCTGATTAAAACCAAAAAAAGCCTCCGGTGTTCGGAGGCTTTTTCTCTTTGGAGCGGGAAACGAGACTCGAACTCGCGACCCCAACCTTGGCAAGGTTGTGCTCTACCAGCTGAGCTATTCCCGCTTGAGAGGCCTAATTATAGGGAAAATTCTTTTTGTGTGCAACAGGTAGGTGAATTTTTTGCCAGCGTCCATTGGGGGGTGGCAAGTGATTTGCGAATGGCTGTTTAGTTGCGTTCTGTGACGGTTGCCAGGCGGGGCTGAGCGTGGTATTGAAGTCGAGGGGGATAGAAGTAAAAAAGCCTCCGGTGTTCGAAGGCTTTTTATCTCTTTGGAGCGGGAAACGAGACTCGAACTCGCGACCCCAACCTTGGCAAGGTTGTGCTCTACCAGCTGAGCTATTCCCGCGTCTGGTTAAGTGTGCTTAATGTAGGAAAAAGTCCAATTTCGCGCAACAGGATTGTGAAGATTTTTTGTCTTGCAAGATTCTCGCTCTTCTGTTGTCGGCTGATTCCGGGCAGCCGCAAGGGCTGCCCCTACAAGCATGAATTGCCGTGATTCAGTTTTACAGCTTCAGCTCATCCATGATGGTGCCCATATCCTTGTCACCCCTTCCGGAGAGATTCACCACGATGATCGACTCTTTCGGCATTTCGGCGGCTCGTTTCATGGCGTAGTGCACGGCGTGGGCCGATTCGAGGGCGCAGATGATTCCTTCGGTTTTGGCCAGTGCGTCGAGTGCTGCAAGAGCTTCTTTGTCCGTTGTTGAGGTGTAGCTGACCAGCCCAAGCCTCTGCAGGTAGCAATGCTCCGGGCCGACGCCTGGGTAGTCCAGACCGGCGGAGATCGAGTGCGCCTCCTGCACCTGGCCGTGCTCGTCCTGCAAGAGCTTCATCATTGCGCCGTGCAACACGCCGATTTCGCCCTTGGAGAGCGAAGCGGCGTGCCTGCCTTCGAGTCCCTCTCCGGCGGCTTCCACGCCGATCAGTTCGACCTCTTTGGCATCCGGCAGGAACTCGTAGAACATGCCGATGGCATTGCTACCGCCGCCAACGCAGGCCACAATTACATCAGGCAGACGTCCTGCTTGTTCAACAACCTGCCGACGGGTTTCGCGGCCGATGACCGACTGGAAGTCGCGCACCATCATCGGATACGGGTGCATTCCGATAACCGAACCGACGATGTAGAAGGTATCTTCGGGATTGTTCATCCAGTCGCGGATCGCTTCGCTGGTGGCGTCCTTGAGCGTTCTGCTCCCCGCAGTGACCGGGCGAACCTCCGTGCCGAGCAACTTCATCCGCGCGACGTTCGGAGCCTGGCGGCGGATGTCCTCTTCACCCATATAGACGATGCAGTCGAGACCAAAGAGCGCGCAGACGGTGGCCGTCGCCACGCCGTGCTGGCCCGCGCCGGTTTCAGCGATGATGCGCTTTTTGCCCATGCGTTTGGCGAGCAGCACCTGTCCGAGTGCGTTGTTGATTTTGTGCGCGCCGGTGTGGCAGAGGTCTTCGCGCTTCAGCCAGATCTGGGCGCCGCCCTGCCTTTCGCTGAGCCGCGCGGCGTGGTAGAGTGGGGTCGGGCGGCCAACGTAATGGCGAAGCAGGTTGTCGAATGTCTGGCGGAACTCCGGATCATCTTTCGCCTTGAGGTACTCCTCTTCGAGATCGGCGGCGTTTTTGACCAGCGTTTCGGGAATGAATTTGCCCCCGAACGTGCCGAAATGGCCGAATTCGTCGGGTGCGTTGTAGGTGACCTTCTGCGTCATAGAGCGTAGCGAAGTTTTTTGAGAATCGTTCTCTGAATGCGGCGTTGCCGCGGATGACGATGCCTGAATAGTTTGATGTTCTGAAACGTGCCCTTAATATAGAAAGCTTTGCCTCATATATCCATACGGCAAGATGTTCAGTCCGGTTTCGGGCCTCTGATAAAGGCCAAAGGTTTCCTATATTCCGTTTCTGTTCGATGAGTTTTAATCCCTGCTCGTAAATCCAGGAAGATTCGCCCGTGAAACTTGCCAGATCACTGAAACTTCTGATGCTGTTATTGGCCGTCCAGGCGGCTGACGGGCTTACGCCACTGCGTGCGGACGAGCCAGAGCGGAAGCCGGGAGATATCGACTCGACGGTGGTCTATACGGCGCGTGACTCGCTGTCGTATAACTTCGACCAGCGCACCATCGAGCTGTTTGGCAAGGCGAAAGTCGAGTACAAGGACATTCGCATCGAAGGTCCCACCATTACGGTCGAGCAATCGAAGAGCACCGCGTACACCAGCGCGTCGAGTGCTGCGTCCGGCCAGCCTCGTGAACTTCCGAAGTTTACCGACAAGGATGGCTCGTTCAACGCCGAGACGATGTCGTACAACTACAAAACCCGCTACGGTTCGGCATCGGCGGTGACGTCGAACGAGGAACTCGGCATTTTTTCCGGCAAGCAAATCGAACGGATGCCCTCCGGCGAACTGCATATCGAGGATGGAACGTACACTACCTGCGACCTCGAAGAGCCGCACTACTGGTTCTGGGGGAAGCACATGACGATCATTCCGGGCGACAGGCTCATCTCCCGGCCGTTCATCATGTACATCCATCCGGAAATTTTCAACAAACGGCTGCCGGTGATTCCGATCATTCCGCTGCCCTACATGTCGGTGCCGATTTCCAACAAACGCGCCTCGGGCTTCCTGTTCCCGAGGATCGGGCGCAGTTCCGGGCAAGGTATTTACCTGTCGAATCTCGGTTACTTCTGGGCAATCAACGATTACCTCGATCTCCGCGTAGATAGCGATGTGTCGTTTAATGGAAGCTGGCGGCTCGGCGAGCGTTTCCGGTACAAAAAAGGTGAATTGTTCAGCGGCAGGATCGAAGGTGAGTACGCGCGAATCGTGCGCAATGATCCCGGTGATCCGGACTATGCCCGTTACATCAAGCGCAATCTGCGTATCAAGCACCATCAGGTATTCGACCCGACAGCCAGGCTCGATGTCAACCTGCACTATCTGGACGGCAATCGCTACTACGATATCAATTCGATCGATTCCGAGTCGATCGTTACCCGGCAGGCAACCTCCTACGCTTCGTTCTCAAAGAGCTGGGATGAAGGGAACCGCTCTCTCATTCTGGGATACCAGCGGGTCGATGATCTGACCGATTCCGATTTGACCCAGAAGGCTTCGGCTTCGCTTTATCAGGAGCGGATCTATCCCTTCCGAACGAGGCTTTCGGCGCCGCTGTCCGATTGGCGTTCCCGTTTTTCCATTCAGCCGAGCCTGTCTTTCAGCGGGGAGTTTGTCGATGATGCGAACGGTACGAACGACCTCTATATCGGCAATGCCGGGCTGGAGGTGAACTACCAGCAGGAGTTCGCTCCCGGCTATCGCGCGATGTTCACTCAGGGGGTGACCGTTCAGGGGCAGCACAAGGTCATGACGGCGCAAGATGACCTGAGTGGCACGAGGGTTCAGTTGCCCTTTACGATTCACTCCACGCTGTTCAAATATCTGAACCTGACGCCATCGCTGACCTTTACCCATTACCGGGTCAACAGTACGTTGCAGTATGACAGTGGCAGTCAGTCGCTTGTTACCGTCAACGAGCCGGACGAGTATTCGACCACGGTCTTCTCTGTCGATGCCCAGACCCGTCTGTATGGCGTGCTCAACACTCCGCCGCTGGAAAAGCTGGTGGGCCTGAAGGCGTTGCGACATACCTTTATCCCGACGCTCACGTTCACGTATAACCCGAATTATCGGGGCGATGAGTACGACTATTACCGCTCCTATTACGATCCGGTTGCGCAGTCGATGGTGAGCTACAACCGGTTCGCTCAGTCGCTCTACTCCGAGGTGCCGGAAGAGCAGACGTATGTGGGCCTCAATCTCCAGAACCTCATTCACGGCAAGTTCCGCAACAACGACGGAAGCTATCGGACGGCGCAGCTCCTGTCACTGACGGCTTCGTCCGGCTACAATTTTGCGGCTGATGAAATGCCGCTTTCACCGCTGGTCGTGACGGCTTCCAGCAACGCCTTTTCGCCAGCCCTGCTTTTCAGCGCGGGGGCTACCTACGATTTCTACAGCTTCGATCCTGTGACGGGTGAGCGGGTGGATAAGCTGGCCATGGACGATGGCAAGGGGCTGTTGCGTTTCGTCAATGGATTCCTCAACATGAGCGTGAGTTTCAGCGGTCACCTGCGTTCGGAGTACAAGGCCGTCGATGGCAATCAGGAGGGGGAGTCGCTGGTGAAACAGAGTGAGTCACCGATCCAGCGTGCCATTTTCAGGGAGCGGTTCACGGACGACCAGCTTGTTGATTTCAAGTCGTCGCTGCCGTGGTCGCTGCGCATGTCGCTTTATCTTGTGAGCGATAAAACCGATCCCCTCGACCCGAGTACCACCGCTTTGCTTAATACGGCCACAAAAGTATCGCTTTCCCGAAACTGGCAGGTGGGCCTCAATACCGGCTTCGATCTCGGTAACGGCAAGTTCGTCTACCCGGCCCTGATGGTCTGGCGCGATCTGCACGATTTTCAGTTCAGCGCGCAGTGGGTGCCTTCAGGGGAGTATGAGGGCTACCTCTTGCAGATAGCCATGAAGCCTGCCCAGCTCAAGTACCTCAAGGTGCAGGCCACCAGCGGCAATACCACATCAGGCTTGTAGCATAGCTCACTCCAGACGCCCGAGAATGTGGGCGAGGCGTGCGTTGAAGGTTTCGTGCGCGTCGTGGTGGATGCAGTGACCCGCTTTCGGAATGATGTAGGCGCCTGCCTGCGGAAGCAACTCCTGGAATTCCGGAATGATTTTGTGCGGTGGCAGCGCGGTATCTTCCGCGCCCCACATCAGCCAGGCATCGCCCTTGTAGTTGCAGGGCTTGATGCCCTCGAGCATGAAGTCGTGCGGTCGTTTCGACGGCGACAGGTACGAAAACATTGCGCCTCGATCCGGAAGTGGGCGTGAAAACTGGTTGATCAGGTTCAGATCGACCTTTTTCTGGTTGTAGTAGGTCGGGGTGAGGCTCTGGCTGACGCCGACCGGGTTTGCGAACGCCGCGAAAAGCATTTCGCCGATCAGCGGTGAGCCGACCAGTCCGAAGAAAGCTTTGGCCATGCCGTCCATGCTGTCTCCATACAGGCCGGAGGGGTTGGCCAGAATCAGCCCGCGAACCCTTTCCGGATTCAGATGCGCATAGATGACGCTGCCCGCCCCGCCCATCGAGTGACCCACCAGAATGATTTTGTCGAGCTTTTTCAGGTGCATGAACGCCTTGATCTGGGCAGCGAACAGTTCCAGGCAGTACCGTACGTTGGGCTTGGTGGACTGGCCGAAACCGATCAGGTCCATCGCGTAGATTCTGTACCTGTCCGAAAACGCCGGAATGTTGTCGTTCCAGTGCTCGATCATGCCGCCATAACCGTGAACGAACAGCAATGGCGTGTGGGGTGAGTCAGCCGGGCCGTACTCCCGATAGCGGATTTTTGCTTCGTCTTTGTCCGAGAATTGCCAGATGAACCAGCGGTCTTTCGATGCCATTGTTGTGCCGAATTGGGGCAGGGAGCCCATTGAAGACTTTTGAAGGCAAGATATAGCGGTTCCGGCAAGAATTAAAAGCGGATCGGGGAATTTCCTGAAACAGGTGTTGGTTTATCCTGTTTTACAAAACATCCTATTTCGCTTATGCTGCAAGTATCCAGAAAATTCGAGTACGGCCTGCACGCCGTTTCCTACCTTGCTATGAAAGGCCCCGAACGACCCGTGACGGTCAAGGAGCTGGCTTCCGAAATCGGTTTTTCCCAAGTGTTTCTCGCCAAGGCGATGCAGAGTCTCAACAAGGCAGGCATCACCCGCTCGGTGCAGGGCGTCAAAGGCGGCTACACGCTTGCCAGACCTGCCGAACAGATTACCGTGGCAGACATCGGCGTGGCCATCGAAGGCGAACCACACCTCATGCGCTGCTCCCAGGAGAACTGCGACTGTGAAATTGAATCCACCTGTTCTCACAAAGCCTACATGTTCAACCTTCAGAAAAGAATCCAGCAACTGCTCGCAGAAACGACTGTTGCGTCGCTTCTTCATAATTATCATGCCCCTGTTTCGGGTTGATGCAAGGCATATCTGTTCCGGGAACGGAGATTGTTTTGTTTATTGTTCTGTCGTCACGCGGCTTTCCTCGTTGAAACGTCTGGAATTTTGTCAGTCAGAGCACTCATTGCATGTCATCCACTCAGAACCGTACCGAATCAAATACATCCATCGCAAGCACGGAGAATGGAGCTGAAACAAGGCTTCCCGACATCGTGCTTCGCGGCGTTTCGACGCATAACCTCAAGCATGTCACCGTTCGTATTCCCCGCAACCGGTTTGTCGTTCTGACCGGCTTGAGCGGTTCTGGCAAGTCGAGCCTGGCGTTCGATACGCTCTATGCCGAAGGCCATCGGCGCTACGTCGAGTCGCTTTCGGCCTACGTGCGGCAGTTTCTCGAACGGATGCCCAAGCCTGAGATCGAGAGCGTCGAGGGAATCGCGCCAGCTATCGCCATCGAGCAGAAGGCGATTCCGAAGAATCCCCGTTCGACGGTCGGCACCGTCTCTGAAATCTACGACTACCTGCGACTGCTTTATGCGCGAATCGGCAAGATCTATTCGCGCGACACCGGCGAGCTGGTGCTGAAGCACACGCCTGAGGATGTGAGTTTGCAGGCGCGGTTCTTCGAGGATCGTACGCGCTTTTATGTGGGCTATCCTTTTCCCAGCCATCACGACCTCAAGCATCACGATCGTACCGTGGCTGAGGAGCTGAAGAATCTTTTGAAGAAGGGCTTTTTCAGGCTGCTCAAGGATGAGACCGTACTCGATATTTCGGATGAGAAGGTTCGCGCCGGGGTGGAAAAGCTCAAGCGCGATGAACTGTCGAATCTGCTGGTGCTGGTTGACCGGTTTGCCGCCAAAAAGGATGAGAAAGTTTACAGCCGTGTCGCACAGGCTGCCGAGACCTGCTTTGCCGAGTCGGATGGCCACGCCATCATTCGCGTCGCCGGAGGCAAGGAGTACCGCTTCAGCGACCGGCTGGAGCTGAACGGCGTGGTTTATCAGGAGCCGTCGCCGCAGCTCTTCGCGTTCAACTCGCCCATCGGGGCGTGCACGGCATGTCAAGGGTTCGGTCGGATCGCGGGCATCGATGAGGATGCGGTCATTCCCGACAAATCGCTGAGCCTGAAGGAGGGCGCGATTTCGTGCTGGAACTCCGAGAAGTATTCGTGGTATCGCAAGCAGTTGCTGAACATTGCGCCCGAAGTGGGCATTCCTGTCGATGTGCCGTACGAAAAGCTCAGCCGCGTGCATCGCGAGATGGTCTGGAAGGGCATTCCGGAGCGGAGTTTCAAGGGCGTGCGCCCATTTTTCGAGGAGATCGAAAAGGATGCAGGCTACAAGGTGCATTACCGGGTGTTCCTGAGTCGCTACCGGGGCTACGCCACCTGTCCGGAGTGCGAGGGAGCGCGGCTCAATCCCGACGCCTTGCAGGTACGGGTCTCCGGCAGGAACATCGGCGAAGTCGTGCGTATGACCATCGCCGATGCGCAGGAGTTTTTCCAGGGGCTCGACATTTCGCCTTTCGACCGCTCGGTGGCCGACTCGGTGCTGCGCGAGATCAACAAGCGGCTCGGCTACCTGATGGATGTCGGGCTTGACTACCTCACGCTCGACCGGCTGACGCACACCCTCTCCGGCGGCGAGTTCCAGCGCATCAACCTTTCGACCTCGCTCGGCTCACCGCTGGTGGGCGCAATCTACATTCTCGACGAGCCGAGCATCGGCCTGCACCAGAGCGACTCGGCGCGGCTCGTGGCGCTGCTCAAGCGGCTGCGCGACCTCGGCAACACGGTGGTGGTGGTCGAGCACGACCGCGAAATCATCGAGGCTGCCGACGAGGTGATCGACCTCGGCCCGCGCGCCGGACGGCTCGGGGGCGAGGTGGTGTTCCACGGCCCGCCGTCGGCGATGGCAGGGGCGACGGGATCGCTGACTGCCGATTATCTCAGTGATCGCAAAAAGATCGCTGTGCCTGCCGAGCGGCGCACGCCGGACTTTTCGCGCTGCATTGAAATCACCGGCGCGATGCAGAACAACCTGCGCAACATTGACGTTCGATTCCCGCTCGGCGTCATGACCTGCATCACCGGCGTGAGCGGCTCGGGCAAATCGACGCTCGTGAACGACATCCTCAAGCTCGGTATCATCCGTGAAAAAGAGGGTTCGCGCGAGAAGGTTGGCACGCACCGGGCCATCAAGGGCGTCGAGCTGATCGAGAAGGTCGAGCATGTCGATCAGTCGCCCATCGGCAAATCGAGCCGCAGCAATCCGGCCACCTACCTCAAGATTTTCGACGACATCCGTCAGCTCTTCGCCTCGACCCGCGAGAGCAAGTCACGCGGCTGGAAGCCTGGCTACTTCTCGTTCAACATCCCCGGCGGGCGCTGCGAAACCTGCGCGGGCGAAGGTACGGTCAAGATCGAGATGCAGTTTCTGGCCGACATCGAGGCGGTGTGCGAAGAGTGCGAGGGCAAACGCTATAAATCCTCGACGCTGGAGGTGAAGTACAACGGTCTGTCGATCGACGAGGTGCTTGATCTGACCGTCGAGGAGGCGATCACCTTTTTCAGGTCGGAAAAGTCGATTCAGAAGAAGCTCAAAGTGTTGCAGGATGTGGGGCTTGAATACATCCGCCTCGGCCAGTCATCCAGCACGCTTTCCGGCGGCGAGGCGCAGCGACTGAAGCTCGCGCACTTTATCTCACGCTCCGACGTGAGCAACACGCTCTTCATCTTTGACGAGCCTACCACCGGCCTCCACTTCGACGACATCGACAAGCTGGTGCGCTGCTTCGAGGAGCTGATGGCGCGCGGCAACACACTGGTCATCATCGAGCACAATCCCGACATCATCAAACAGGCTGATTGGATCATCGACCTCGGCCCCGGCGCAGGTGTGCGTGGTGGCGAGGTGGTCGCCGTCGGTACACCCGAAGAGATTCGTGATTGCGAAGCTTCCCTGACGGGCAGGCATTTGAAGGGGTACGTGTAGCAGCAGGTCAACGAAAAACCTGAGAAACAGCAAGGGCAAGAGAACCGTTTCTGCCCTCGCTGTTTCTGAACGTTTGAATCCTCACAAATTCATCTTCAGTGGATCGTCCTCAAGTGCGCCGCCGTGCAGGCGGATATGGGGGTAGTGCGTCTCGGAGGTGCGTTCCGTCCACGCCTCGCCGCCATCTTCGACAATCGATTCGTTTTTCTCTACCGACAGGCGATTTGAGGCGAGTGCTACAATTTCAGAGAGGATTTCATGATTGGCCTTGTCGGCCTCGGTCGCGACGTCATCCCTGATTTTCGAAGAGAGGCTGTCCAGCTTTTCAAGCGCGACTTTGCCGATGGTGCCGAGCATTTCAGAATCTTGTTTGTTGCGGTCGTCCGGAGTCATAACTAATGGGTTCGATTTGCAGGCTTTTGCTGTATTTCGTGATGAAAAAGTATTTGCGGTCTGAAAATCTTTTTTTATAATGGATTCAGCTTTTAGCACTCTCGTTAGGTGAGTGCTAAACAGTGGCCCGAACCAGAAGTTCGGGGAAAATCTGACTTGAAAAGAAGTACAGACGATTCAATATAAACTCAAACGAGAAAGAAGACAATGAACTTGAAACCATTAGCTGATCGAGTTATTGTTAAGCCCGCACCGGCTGAGGAAAAAACCAAGGGTGGTCTCTACATCCCCGATACCGGTAAGGAAAAGCCTCAGTATGGCGAGGTTGTCGCCGTTGGCGAAGGCAAAGTGGCAGACAACGGCCAGCTTGTCCAGATGCAGGTCAAAGTCGGAGACAAAGTCCTGTATGGCAAATACTCCGGCACCGAAGTTCAGGTCGAAGCTGAGGATTACCTCATCATGCGTGAGTCTGACATTTTTGCGATTCTTGGCTGATCAATTCACCGTACAGTATTTACTAAATCCTAAAGGAGGAACGCTTTACAATGGCTGCTAAAGATATTCTCTTTGATTCCGACGCACGCGCCAAACTCAAGGTCGGCGTCGATAAACTCGCCAACGCCGTGAAAGTCACGCTTGGCCCAGCCGGTCGCAACGTGTTGATCGACAAAAAATTCGGTGCTCCCACCTCCACCAAAGACGGTGTGACCGTCGCCAAGGAGATCGAGCTCGAAGATGCATTCGAGAACATGGGCGCACAGATGGTTCGCGAAGTGGCTTCCAAGACCAGCGACGTTGCTGGTGACGGTACCACCACCGCTACCGTGCTTGCCCAGGCCATCTACCGTGAGGGTCTGAAGAACGTCGCCGCTGGCGCACGTCCGATCGACCTGAAGCGTGGCATCGACCGCGCCGTGAAGGAGGTTGTCGCTGAGCTTCGCAGCATCAGCCGCAACATCTCCGGCAAGAAAGAGATCGCCCAGGTCGGCACCATTTCGGCCAACAACGATCCTGAAATCGGTGAGCTGATCGCCGAGGCGATGGACAAAGTCGGTAAGGACGGCGTCATCACTGTCGAAGAGGCCAAGGGCATGGACACCGAGCTGAAGGTTGTCGAAGGTATGCAGTTTGATCGCGGCTACCTCTCTCCCTACTTTGTGACCAATCCCGAGACCATGGAAGCCGAGCTCGAAGAGGCTCTCATCCTGATCTACGACAAGAAGATCAGCAACATGAAAGAGCTGCTTCCGATTCTCGAAAAATCTGCCCAGTCCGGTCGTCCGTTGCTCATTATCGCCGAGGACATCGAGGGCGAGGCGCTGGCCACCATCGTGGTCAACAAGCTCCGTGGCACTCTGAAAGTCGCTGCCGTCAAGGCTCCGGGCTTCGGTGACCGCCGCAAGGCCATGCTCGAAGATATCGCCATCCTCACCGGTGGTACCGTTATCTCCGAAGAGAAGGGCTACAAACTTGAGAATGCTACCATGGCCTATCTCGGTCAGGCTTCCCGCGTCAACATCGACAAGGACAATACCACCATCGTCGAAGGCAAAGGCAAGCAGGAAGAGATCACGGCCCGCATCAACGAGATCAAAGGCCAGATCGAGAAATCGACCTCCGATTACGACACCGAGAAGCTCCAGGAACGCCTGGCCAAGCTCTCCGGCGGTGTTGCCGTGCTGAACATCGGCGCATCGACCGAAGTCGAGATGAAAGAGAAGAAAGCTCGCGTCGAAGATGCTCTGCACGCAACCCGTGCAGCGGTTCAGGAAGGTATCGTCGCAGGTGGCGGCGTCGCTCTGATCCGTGCCATCAAAGGCCTGGAGCGCGCAACTGCTGACAACGACGACCAGAAGACCGGTATCGACATCATTCGTCGCGCACTCGAAGAGCCGCTCCGCCAGATCGTTGCCAATACCGGCACGACCGATGGCGCTGTGGTGCTTGAGAAAGTCCGCAGCGGTGAAGGCGATTACGGCTTCAACGCCCGTACCGAAGAGTACGAAAACCTGGTGGACGCCGGTGTGGTCGATCCGACCAAGGTGACCCGTAGCGCGCTCGAGAACGCCGCTTCGGTTGCCAGCATCCTCCTCACCACTGAGGCTGCCATCACCGATCTTCCGGAAGACAAAGCTGACATGCCGGCAATGCCTCCGGGCGGCATGGGTGGCATGGGCGGTATGTACTGATCCCCCGATTGCTCATAGCAACAAAAAAAGGCCTGCGAAAGCGGGCCTTTTTTTGTTGCGTATTGTGGTTGTTGGGGGGCTCAGCTCAGCATCGCTTTTATCGTGGCGGTGAATTCTCGCATCTTAAACGGTTTGCTGATGAAACGCTCGTTTTCAGCAAGCTCATTAAGGTTTGTCAGATCCTTTGAGAAGCCCGACATGAAAATCGTTTTCAGGTGAGGTAATATGGAGATAAGTTTTTTTGAAAGTTCTTGTCCGCTCATCTCTGGCATGACTACATCAGTTAGCAGCAGATCGACTCTTGTCTCTGAGTTTGTTACGATGTTGATTGCCTCTTGTGCTGAAGTTGTAGAAAGAACACGGTAGTTGTTTTTCTCAAGCACTGTTTTAACAATGTAAAGAATGGTCCCATTATCATCGACTACGAGTATCGTTTGCTTATCATCAGGACTAGCGACATCTTTCGGGGTTATCTTTTTGTCTGGCTCGATTTTGTTTTCGACAACGGGCAGATAAATTGTAAAGCGGCTTCCATTGCCTGGATTGCTTTGGCAGTTAAGATAGCCCTTGTTCTGCTTTACAATACCATAAACGGTTGATAGTCCCAATCCAGAGCCTTTTCCGACGTCTTTGGTGGTGAAAAAAGGGTCGAAAATTTGGGACATTACTTTTTCGTCCATTCCGCAGCCTGTGTCGATTACTGAAATCATGGCAAATAATCCAGGTGTCTGGCAAGGATGATCGGAATAGCAATCGGAGGGTTTAACCCTGACGGTGGCTGTTTCTATCCTGACGGTACCAGTGTCGGTAATGGCGTCGCGTGCGTTTTCGCACAGGCTTATCATTATCTGATCGAGCTGTAAGGGATCAATCAGAATCTTTGCGTCATGACTGTCGGGGTGCCACTCCAGATTCAGTTGCTCCCCGATTAGCTTCCTCAGGTAGGGTAGCTTGGTGAGAAGCGTCGCATCGAGTTCCAGAATTTTGGGGTGGATCGTTTGTTTGCGTGCAAATGCCAGCAATTGCTGTATCAGGTTAGCCGCTTTTACTGTTGAATTTTTAATATGCTGAAGGTTTTCGGTGATCGTGCCCTTCGGAGATACCTGTTCAAGAACTATTTCAGTGTGCCCTAGGATAACGGCAAGCCCATTGTTGATGTCATGGGCAATGCCTCCGGCAAGCCGGCCGATCGAATCCATATTCTGTGTATGCTGAATGGCTTTCAGCATTTTTTGTTCTGACTCTTCGGCATGTTTTCTTGCGATGATGTCCCAGGCTACTCCAGTAAGCATGCTTACCAGTGTGCTGTCTTTTTCATCGTAATCGGTCGGTTTGTTGGCGAGCTCAAGTGTTGCCATGAGCTTGTCGTTGCGAATGATTGGCACGATCAGCTCGCGTTTTGCTTCTTGATGGCTGGCGATATTGCTGTTACAATGCTTGATCGAAGCATGATCGTTGTTGATCACAACTTTTTTTTGTGAGATCACATCTGCCAATAATTCGGGATCGATTTCAATGGGGGGCTTGGCATGCCCGCAGTTATCTGTTTTTGCAAGAGTCGAACAGGCGTGCCGAAAAATCTTATGGTCTTCCGAAATGAAATTGAAAAAGCCAAGTGTGCTGCCTGTCAGACGTTCTGCCTCATTGATCGTAAAGTTAAGCAGCTCTTCGGTCGAAGCGTGTTCAGCCAGTTCAAGCAGTTGGTGCCGGAATTTTGTCAGTGCCTCAAAGTATTGACGTTCGCCGTTTTCCTGCATGATGAAGTGGAGCACGGTTTTAGCTTGTAGCTTCGTTGTGCCGAAACTTACCTCCACATACTGAAGCATGCCGTTAGCGCAGCGGTGCATAGATGCAAAACGGCCGCGTTCCTGTGTCGCCAACTCCAGCAACCATGACTTGTTTCGCGTCCATGAAGGCGCATCGATTTCATTGATGTTTTTTGACTTGAGCTGTTCGATGGGCCATCCGTAAAACTCTGTAGCTGCTTGGTTAGCATCGATGATGTGCCCGGATTCAGCATCGATCAGCAGCATCACGGCAGAATGGTTTTCGAATGCCTTTAAAAAAAATGTTTCGCTTTGTGGAGTCACGGTCGAAGAGCTGTCACTCGTTTCTGCTTGTTGGGTGCTTTTTTCAGCATTACAGTTGAGCTTATCCTTGGGCATGGCGAGTGTTATTTTTCAAAACATTTAAGTTCAAAAATAACATGAAAAAATGAAGATTGAGAGTATTATTGCATAGATATTGGTTTTTTTTGAAAAACGTATGGTCGAAAATTGAATTTTCCTTGAGCTGTTAAAGAAACGATCGGAAGTTGAAGTAAAGTGATATGAGTGATGGTACAGCACACTTCAGGGGTGTGTCAGTAGGCTTCTCATTACATCTTTTTTATTTATGTCTCAGATTGCTTAAAATTACAACCAATTATTTATTCGTCATTACGACCTGAATTTATGAAAGCAGTGCTTCTGGTCAGCGGTGGGATGGACAGCCTCGTGGCGACCGCTCTGGCACATCATCACGGGTTTGAGCTTGCGGCGATGCATGTCAATTACGGGCAGCGTACGTGGCAGAAAGAGCTGGAGTGCTTCCGTCAGATCTGTGACCATTATGGCATCGAAAAGCGCCTTGAGATCGATGCCGGATTTCTCGGCGCAATCGGCGGCTCTTCGCTGACCGACGCAGCCATTCCGGTTGGCCCGGCTGATCTTGCCGGCACCGATATTCCCACCAGTTACGTGCCCTTCCGCAATGCCAATTTCCTCTCAATGGCCGTGAGCTGGTCGGAGGTGATTGGCGCGAATCGCATCTACATCGGCGCGGTCGAGGAGGATTCGTCCGGCTATCCTGATTGCCGCAAAGTCTTTTACGACGCCTTCAACCAGGTGATCGAGCACGGTACGCGGCCCGAAACCAGCATTGAAATCGTCACGCCGCTGATCGACATGAGCAAGGCCGAGATCGTCAAACGAGGTATGGAGCTCGACGCGCCGTTTCACTTTAGCTGGTCGTGCTACAAAAGCGAGGGCAAGGCGTGCGGCGTGTGCGACAGTTGCGCCCGGCGGCTGCGGGCGTTCGCATCGGTCGGTATCGCCGATCCGGTCGAGTACGAAGTCCGGCCCGATTATCTGCAATAACAAAGAAATTCTGAAGTTTCATGGAAAAGGCTTATTCCAATCCCTCCGAATCCGCATCGCTGAACGTGCGCTTCAAGCTCGCCTTCGGGCTGACGGCCCTGATCTGGATCACCGGCCTGGTCGGTCATTTCACCCCGCTCAAAGAGTGGCCCGCGCTGGCGCTCTACGTCATCGGCGGCATCGGCGTGGTCGTCTGGCGCGGCGTGAGCAAGGGGGAGTGGGCCGGGATGTATCTGGCGGGCGGCGATCTGAAGAAGTCGCTCAAGTGGGGTGGCATCGCGGGCGGAATCCTTTTCGTAATGGACATCGTCAACACGGTGATCTACTACTCGAAGGGCGCCCCGCCGATGGTGGACATGCTCGGCATTCTGGTTAACATGAACTTCCTTTTCCTCTTCCCGATTCTGGTGCTGGCCGAGGAGTTTCTGTGGCGCGGGCTGATGCTTTCATCGATGGTCGAGAAAGGTTTCAATCCTCACCTGAGCGTGTTCGTGACAGCGATGTGTTATGTGCTGAATCATTACGCCGTCGCGCCGGTCGGCATGTACGAACGCGGGCTGATGGCGATGATGGCTTTTCCGATTGGCATCCTCGGCGGTTATATTGTGCTCAAATCGAAAAACGTGTGGGGTAGCGTGCTGGTGCACATGATTACCATGTTCTCAATGGTGCTCGATATTTTTGTTATCCCAAATCTTGTGCCCTCATTATTTCATCTATGAAAGAGAATCGTATTACCCGGCTGATGAAGCAGGACAAGAAGCTTCTGCTGGCCTACTATATGCCTGAATTTCCCGTGCCGGGCGCGACCCTGCCGGTGCTCGAAGCGCTGCAGGAAAACGGGGCGGACATCATCGAACTCGGTATGCCGTATTCCGATCCGATCGGTGACGGGCCGGTGATTCAGGATGCGGCGCACAAGGCAATCAGCCACGGCGTGACCGTGCGGAGCATCCTCGATCTGGTCAAGCAGGCGCGCGCTGGCGAAGGGTGTAAGAAGATCACCACGCCGATTCTGCTCATGGGGTACAGCAATCCGCTCATCGCCTACGGTGGCGATTGTTTCATGGCCGATGCGGTCGAGGCTGGTGTCGATGGCCTGCTGATTCCCGACCTGCCGCCCGAGGAGTCGGAGGATTTCCTCGAACGTGCTCGGAGCTTCGGTCTGACGGTGGTTTACCTCATTTCACCGGTAACGCCACCCGACCGGATCGAGCTGATCGACTGCATGTCCACAGATTTTTCGTACTGTCTGGCGGTCAATGCCACCACCGGTACGGGCAAGCTCGACACTGCCGGTATGGACGAGCAGATCGCCGAGTACCTGAAACGTGTGCGCAAACATGCCAAGAAAAAGTTCGTGGTCGGTTTTGGCATCAAGGATCGCGAGCGCGTGCGCAAAATGTGGGAGCTGGCCGACGGTGCGGTGGTCGGTTCGGCGCTGTTGCAGCAGGTGGCTTCGGCGAAAACGCCCGAGGAGACCGCTGCCATGGCTGCCGAGTTCTGGCAATCACTGCGCTGACTCCGATGATGGAGCCCCGGCAAGTGGGGCTCCATCAAGCCCAACCTTACCTGATCATGAGCACGCCGAGCACACAGTCCCCGATGGTGACGGTCATCATTCCGCATCTGAAAAACTGGCTGATGCTCGAATCCTGCCTCGACGCTCTCCAGACAAGCACTTTTCAGGACTTCTCCATCATTGTTGTTGATAACGGTGGCAAGAAGTCCGACCTTTCCGGACTTGAAACCGATTATCCCGACGTCACCGTGCTTCGCTTGGTCGCTAACGCTGGGTATGCCGGCGGCTGCAATGAGGGGCTGAAGCACGCTGATTCGCCGTACGTGCTTTTTCTGAACGACGATGCTGTCGTCGAGTCCGATGCGCTCGGCCATCTGGTCGAAACCGCCGAGCGCGATCCGATGATCGGCGCGCTGCAACCGAAGATTCTTTCGCTGCCGGAGCGACGGAAGGGTAGGCGGGTGTTTGACTATGCCGGTGCGGCTGGCGGGCTGATCGATCGGCTGGGCTACCCTTACTGCCTTGGTCGGAATTTCCGTGAGCGGGAGGAAGATCACGGGCAGTATGACCAGTCCCGCGAAATTTTCTGGGCTTCGGGCGTAGCGCTGTTTGCTCGTTGCGATGTGTTCGAAAAGCTTGGTGGATTCGAGGCCGGTTTTTTCATGCACATGGAGGAGATCGATCTCTGCTGGCGCATGAAGTTGCAGGGCTACACGGTGCGCTCCGTACCGCAGGCTGTCGTTTGGCACGAAGGTGGCGCATCGCTTGCCGAAGGTTCGCCGCTGAAGGTCTATTACAACCACCGGAACGCCATGCTTATGTTGCTCCGCAACCGGAGCGCAACGCCGCTCATGCTGTCGCTTCCGTTGCGCCTGGCGCTCGAAGTGGTGTCGATGCTCTTCTATCTCACCGGCGGAAAAGAGGGGATAAAACGAGCCTCCCAAGTGGTACGGGCAGCTGCCGCTACACTGCGCCGATTGCCGGAAACACTTCAGCAGCGCCAGCTGATCCAGCGCATGAGAACTGTTACCGACAGCGAGCTGTTCCGTGACTCGCCGTTTTCGATCTTTCTTCCGAAACGCTCCCGTTAGCTTCATTTCTTTTCTATCCAATCCTCTCTTTTTCTTTTAAAGCATCGTCATTTTTTCGCTGAACTGTTTGCAGAAACGAAACGCGACGAAATGCTATGTTCGTACCGGATGCTCGAACATAGCGCTCAAACTATCCCCTCTTTCAAACCGATCATAATCAACATGAAACTCAAGGCATTGAGATACGGTGAGTTTTTCCAGGGCAAGATCAGCATGTACAATCACAAACGCCCCGTATTTATCAAATTCCTCGAATGCATCGAAAAAGAGACGCAGGAGTGGCTGGTCGATTTCTATCCCAGAAACGGCCTGACGCCTGGAACGGTGCTGGCGATCGATCACCCTGAAGAGAATGTTTTGTGCGAAATCCTCGGCAGAAAAAGCTCCGGTCGGTTTGTGCGTCTGCTGAACCCGGAAGTCGACCTCAAAGAGGTGTGGGCACAAAGTGAACTTGCACTTGCCGACTGATGGTTTCGTCAGGATTCTGATACGACTGGAACGGAAAGTCTTCGATATGCAAACCGTTGAAATCACGGAGGGGGGCCATGCTCCAAGAATCAATTGAATCGATAAGGCGTCAGGTGCTCACCCAATTGCACACCGCCCGGAAAGAGGGGCGAACTCCGGAATCGATTAAAACCGCGCCACATACCTACCACCATTTTCTGGTCGCCTTCATGCACCAGCTTAAAACCTCATCCAGCGGCGTTGAGCTTTTTGGTATTCCGCTGGTCATTGCTCATGATGTCGATGAAATAGCCGTGAGCCTAAGCTGATAGGCGCTATTCCGGTCTGCATCTTTTCCAGGCTCCAAGGAATGAACCCGCAACGTAAAAGCGCACAAGGCTATAGCTTAGCGTGAAGAAGAATGCGATTTTTCCTGCGTTCAACCATGGTCCCGAAATAGTGGATAGATGAGTGAATACGTTGATGTGTAATAATGCGTCAGCCTCAACCGGATAATAAAGCGTATAACCCAGCGCAAGGCTTCCGGCGAGGGATAAGGTTGCGACGGTGACCAGTAAAGCAAAATACTTCAAGGGCTTGTCGGTCATCTCCTGGCTCTGGAAAGCTATGCGTTCGCTGACATCATAGGGTTGATTATCAACTGGTACGGTATTTGAGCCGAGGCTTTCGACGATCAGGATTCTTCTCCACTCAATCGCCGCGCTGACCAGACGGCTGAAAATACCCCTGACCGGCCGGATTTTATTCCATTTATCTTCGAGCCATGACGGGGCCATTTTGCGGCTGTCGGCGGTTTCATCCTTGTATGCCGTCAGCAGGTTCGGCTGCACCCAGAGCAGAACAGCGGCAATGATGGACAGCCAGCGCCATAAGAGCGAGTCGTTCAGGATGCCATAACTGACCAGCGCCGTTGTTGCCAGTGTGGTGATTAACGGAATCAGGTAATAGGCCCACCGTTTCGCTGATTTGAACGCTCTTGTTTTTTCGTGAATCTCCTTCCAGACAAAGTCGTCGCTGGTGTTGGCGGTTTTGGTGTCGATAATTTTGTCAATGATGCCGAAGAAAAGCTCCTGATCCGTCCAGTACAGGTTGTGCGCAACGCCGGGAATGCCGTAACGCCTGAAAACGACATCGTGATTGCCTATCGGGTCGGTGTTGAACAGCGTTTGATACACCGGAGTTTTCATCGCCTCTTCCAGATGATGGCCAACCGGATCCTGTTCGTCGCAGAAGTTGTAATGATACATCTTTTCCGGGGCGGACGTGGTGACTGTTCCAGTGTCGTAGAGGTGCAGATAATTATCAGGCCAGAGTGCAAGAAATTTATCGATAGGAGAGCCGATGGTGATGAAATTGGTTACATGATTTTTCCATGATACGTAGGGGATTTCAGGTGCGGCAATGCTCTTGTGCTCTTGTTGGTCACCGTTTGCATGCGCGGTATCGGCGTTAAACAGCTCGTCTGCATTTGGAATGATGTGCCTGATAACGTCGAGAATAGCCGGGTTGCCTTGCTCGGCTTTCCATATGCTCTGGAGTTTGCCGTGCAGGTAGTTCCAGTTCTTTTTTTCGATGTCATGAATGAAATCGTAGCCTGGAAACGGCAGGCTCTCGGGCCACTCTTCGCTGGTGTAGTCGTTTCGCCGGATGTCGTCCCTGATGTGCGCGTAGACCAGCGAGTCGAAACTCATGATGCTGCCGAGACTGTGCGCGATGATGGTGAATTCCGGTGGTTCGTATGCCGGTTTTTTAGCGTTCTGCTCTTTGCTCTGGTAATAGATTTGCCAGTACCATTGCAGAAAATCCCTGATCATGATTTCATCCAGCACGACATGGAAATGCCTGACCGCGCGTCCTCGGGTTCTGCCGTAATCGCCATAAAGATGCACGTCGCCCAGGAAGCCGTCAAAAACCAGTTTCGTCAAGGCGGCATATTTGAATGCCAGCATCTCTTTAACGGGGATGGCCGTATTGACGATGGACTTGAGCATTGGCAGCGCCCAGGAAGCCATCGGCTTGCCATTCTTCTTCCGAAGCTCAAGCTTTTCGAGCAGGGCCGAGGCCCACTCTTCGGTTGAGGAACCGAAGGTTTCAATATCGCTCCTGAGAATGAATTGCCAGGCTATATCGACGAATCTGAAGTTCTTGCCGTTGGGGTCAGTGGAAATCGCTCCGTTGAATTCCTGCGGGTTGGAATCCTGCGATACGGAAATCCCCTCGAATTCTGCCCAGCCGTGACCGATTCCGTCATTGCGAACGGTTTGTTCCGAGAGATTGGCCGGTATGATAAAATTATAGGTCGGGGTTTCGGAGGATGAGCTGCGTTGAAACCACTGTTTTTTTGAATCTGGAGAGACGGGTTCTCTGTGGCGAGCTTCACCGAAACGCTCTACAACCGGAGGGGCCGTGACATTGGTTTTCTGCTCGCCCATGCCATGCACAACGACGATATATTGCCGTTTTTGAGGGCTCGCCGAATTCTGGTGCTGGTTATCCACGGCTCTCTCCTTTTCTTTCGGTGAATAGATAAAGGGAAACACGTAAAAAGTAATGTTTTTTTACCCTTTGTTAAAGGCTCAACACCGATGGCTGGTCAGCTTATTAAGGTGCAAAGGAGATTTGTGAATCTTTTGCGACCTCTCAGAAATGATTCTAAATCAGCAGGTTAGCAAGGTTTTTGCTAAAAGGTAGGACATTGGTTGGCCAGACAATCGGTGTTCCGATTCGAGACGATATCGGGGGTCACTCGCCGGTGAAGTCTGCCCAATTGTTTGGTGTTTCGTACCAGCGGAGGTTTTTGAGTGTCACGCCTTCGGGGAGCTTGTCGCTGATCTGGTTGAAGGCCCATTTGGCGAGGTATTCGGCGGTGGGGGGCTCGTCGGTGACCAGCACGCGGGTGTTGCGCTTGAGGATGAATTCGAGGTCTTCCTTATCCTCTTTCCAGACCGCAAAACCGTGATCGAGCACGTCATGAATCTGCTTGTCCATGATTTCGCGCAGGAACTTGAAATCCATCACCATGCCCTGTTCGGCATCGCCGTCGCGATTGATGACCGGGCCTTCGACGCTTGCAACAATCACGCCGCGGTGGCCGTGCAGCTGGTTGCAGAAGGTGAAGCTGTTGGGAAGGGTGTGGCCGTAGTCGATCTCGATTTTCCTTGAGATAAGCATGGTGTCGCGCGGTGTCGTATTCATGGAGCTGTAGGCAAGTGTACGTAAAATTTTTCAGAAAACATGGAGCATTTTCCGTTCGTTCAGACGACCTGATGCGTGGTGTGGCAAGGGGCAGGTGGATGGTTTGCAGCGTTTTGCGTACATTTGGCCAGCTGGTTTTATCAGGTGTTTGCAGGAGGCGGAGTTTGTCGCATACATCGACAGGAAACCTTTAAGAGACCGGCAGGACTTTATAGCATCATACGGCGGGCAGTTTCGGCTCGCTGCCACAAGCCATAGGGAAGGTGATTATGAGTGTACAGGATATCTGGTCGTTGATCCGGGAAGAGGCGCGTCTTGAGTGCGAGCGTGAGCCGGAGATACGGCTGTTTCTTGAACAGCACATTCTGCGGTACGACGAGTTTGCTCCAGCGCTGGCGATGTTGCTTTCCGTGAAGCTCGGCTCGAAGCACTTTCCTCCGCCGGTACTGGAGGGGATTTTCGAGGATTTTTACCGTCAGAATCCGGAGTCTGTCCGGTGCGCTGCCTGTGACATGGTGGCCACGCAGGAGCGCGACCCGGCAGCGGTGAACTATTTCGAGATCATGCTTTTTCTCAAAGGCTATCAGGCGCTCCAGTCTTACCGGTTGGCGCACTGGCTGTGGCAGAACGGCCGCAAATCGCTGGCCTATTTCCTGCAGAATCGCATGTCGGAGGTGTTCGCTGTCGATATTCACCCGGCGGCAAAGATCGGCAAAGGCATTTTGCTCGACCACGCCACCAGCCTCGTCATCGGCGAGACCGCCGTTGTTGAAGATAACGTGTCGATTCTGCACGAAGTGACGCTCGGCGGCACCGGCAAGGAGGGCGGCGACCGCCATCCCAAGGTCGGAAAGTCGGTGATGATTGGTGCTGGCGCCAAGATTCTCGGCAACATCAAAATCGGTGAAGGCGCTAAAATCGGTGCCGGCAGCGTGGTGCTCGACGATGTGCCGCCGCACTACACGGTCGCCGGCGTGCCTGCGCACATCGTGGGCCGCACTGAAGTGCCTGAACCGTCACTCGATATGAACCAACGCCTCGTGTTTCCGGAAAAACACAAGCAGACAGGCACCCATCACTCGTGCTTGTGAGTGGGTGAGTTGTGACAATCGAGAAAATGTAAGGGCGGACCTGCGTGTCCGCCCTTTGTGTGTCATCAGAAATCAGTGGTTCGCCACTTCAGACCATTGTTTTTCAGCTTTTACAGAATATCGATGGTCATCTCGATCGGAAAGTGGTCGCTGAATCCCTTTTTTGTCTTTTTATCGAATGCCTTGGGTCTTTGCTTGTTGCCTGGAGCCATTTCCGGCGTGGTGAATATCCGCATCGACTCCGGCCTCGTCTTCAGGCCTGACTCGCCGTAACAGAGCCCGCGTGACACCATGAACTGGTCGAACAGGTTCATCGTATTTGCCGAGTCGCTGCTGAAAAAGATTGTCCCCGTATCCGGTTGGGCGAGCAGCGGCCACGAGAGGTTGAACAGCGCTGGCTGGCGTTTTATGTAGGTGCTGATGGCAGGAATCTCGTGGTTCGACGAGGCTTTTACTACTTCTTCGACCTTGTCGAGATCTTTTGACGCCAGCAGATAGTCGGTGATGCTGCGGCAGAACGGGTCATCGTTGAAATCGCCCATCAGCAGTACATTGCGGTTCCAGCGTGCGTTCAGCTTTTCAAGCTCACCGGCAGCATCGTGAACCTCGGCGTACTCCTGCCGGCTGAGTTTCAGCACATCGTTCACGAGCTGGCCACAACGCTCTGCTACGGTGATGCGGTGCGGCTCCGATTGGTACTGCCCCTGACGGCGAGAGGGCCAATGGTTCACGAAGACATTTAGTTCTGCCCCAGTTGCCTTGAGCGTCAGTCGAACCTGAAAGATGTCGCGCGTCGGAAAGCGGAAGTTCACCAGATGGCCCTTCATATCTTCCACTGGCGGGTCGTTGAAGACCTTTGCCGAGTAGATGAGCGAGCAGTCGATGCCTCGGATGTCGGGCGCCTCGACATGGGCCAGACGATAGTCATTACGACCGATCTTTTCCAGCAGGTAATTCACCACCTCTTTATTTTCGACCTCGCACAAGCCCAGCAGGTCTGGGCCTGCGCCGCCATGCATCTGTTTGATGATGTTCGCGATATTGTCAACCTTGATGTTAAACACCTCTTCCGTCCATCCCTCTTCGGGCGTGAAGTCGAGATCGGTTGCGATGGTTGATGCTGTGGTGTCAAACAGGTTCTGAACGTTCCAGAACGCGACGTTGATTGCTGACATGATCAGGGGCCTCCGGATATTGTTGTAAAACCGTTGGTTATGTCATCTATCGTACATGCTGACGATCGGGATGTTTTTGACGTTAGCGGCTTAGGGGACGAGATCTGCTTGATAGCTATCGATGTTCAGGTTCAAAGTATGACCTCACGTTTTTCGACAATCTTGAATGCGGGGACTCATAATGATGCGGTTGAACTTCTGAGAGAGAGTACTGCGCTGCGAACTCCATAACGCACATGGTATTAAAGCGGCGATGTGGGCCGATTTTTACACCGACATAACTGAATGTGCCGTTCAGCATGTTTTTTCTGTGTCCGCGTGACAGAACGCCGTCATCGATGAGCAGCCCCACGATGACTTGGCGGGCATCATCGAATCCGTAAGCGAGATTCTCCGCTATACATCCATCCCATTGTCCGTAGCGTTCGATCCGGTCTGACATCGAAGAGCCGTCGTTGCCTGTATGCCCGGTTGTTCGGGTTAAGCCCTGATCTTGCACCAGATCACGAGCGGCCAGTGTAAGGCCTTTGCTCGGCAGCAAGGGACGCATCGGTCTGGTATTTTCCAGTTCGTTGATGCATTCTTCGAGCGCATCAACTCCTTCGCGTGTTCTGATGGGAAGTTTTCCGGGGAGCTGGAGCAGGTTTCCGTTGTAGTATTTTCTTAGAGGGGCAAGGTATTGGCGGGCATAGCCTGCAGGGTCGCTTCTCAACAGGTTGATTTCTGTGATTATCGCTAACTCGGTTCGGTTCAGGTAAGGTTCATTATTAAAATGGTGTGCAACTTCAGAAGCGCTTTCACCGCCTTGCTCAAATTGGCCGGAATCCCCTTTAAATAGTACGTGGGCGCCTTTCGCCTGCCCGGAGGCAAGCGTCAGCAGGAGCAGCACCAAGAGGGCTATTCTGTTACGATTGAATGGCATGATCTTGAAAACAGATCGTGTCGATGGTTCTACACCTAATTCCTGTGGTATCGATTATATGGTATCAGGCGTTTATAAAAAGAAAATAACAGGTATTATCAAATATATAGAACGGGAAAACACCTTGTCAACATGTTGGGTAATCAATTTGGTTAAGGTCATGATTCCCTTTTACGTCAAACCGCTATTGCGATATTGGTTGGGTTACTCCACGTCAATACCGTAGTGCTCAAGCAGGCCGGGCAGCCCATGGAGTGAGAATTTCGCTTTTCTGAGACGGTTCGATTCAGGCGGGATGGAGAAGTTAACGGCCGTGCGCAAATCGGCTTTTTCGAGATTGGTGTGGAAAAAAATCGCCAGCCGGAGGTCGCAGTTGTCGAAACGTGATCCCGTCAGGTTTGCCTCGGTGAAATCGGCTTCCTGCATGTCGCAGTCGTCAAACACGGTGTTTTTCAGATCGAGGTTGGTGAAAACTGAAAGTTTGAGGATGCATCGCTTGAAGTTTATCTCAAGCAGCAGTTTCCGACAGTCGCTGAACTGCACGCCGAGCAGTTTGCAGTCGATGAATTTCACCTCCTGAAACCCTGTGTCGATGAGTTTTGCAAGCCCCATGTCGCACTGCTCAAAAGAGCATTCCCTGAACATGAAGCCTGAAAGATCGGCTTGTGCCAGGTTGCACTGCACAAATCGACAATTTTCGAATACCTCGCCCAGCTTTTCAAGATCGCCGAACGCTTGTTTCTCAAAGACCTTGTCGACGACAGGTTCTGCTGTTTTTCTGTTCATCTGCTCCTGTTGAGGTTATCACCCGGTTTGTGAGGGCTTTCGGTTCCTGAAACTCTTCACAGCGCCGTGGGGTTGAGGTGTTCGATCGATCCATCCAGTAAATATACCATCACTCACTCAACTCATGCCCGCCGAATTTTTCTCATTGATTAGTGAGATGTTCCTGTGGTTCGAAGCGTGGTTTTTGGGGCAGCCGAGCAATGACGGAGATACGTTATCATGGCAGTTCAAAACGAATCGCCGTACGTCGCTCATGTTGAGGGGTGGAAAGGTGAGGTGAGGTGAGGGGGGCCACATCAGGCTGCTTGGGGCTTTGTACGAAGGAGCCCAATGTGATGATTTACACTCGGAAAGCGCAGTTTTCCGAAGTCAGCCAGGATGATGTTAATACGATTATATTGGTTCTTCAAGGTTTGATGACAGAGTTTCAGTTGTTCAGGCCTCCGGTTGATGTTTTTGGCTTTTTTCGCATTTCCTATGTTTGCAATTGACCTCTGGCTTGTCGGGAGGCGGTCAATGTCGGGACGTGCTGCAAGTGTCGATAGTTGCTCTGTCTGTGGTATCAGCATTCCTGTCAACTACTCGCCTTGTAAGTCTTCCACATACTCTTATGCTCATAGGAGCTTTTCAAAACCATACCGCATTGTTCGATCATGAAAACGTTACGACTATTCTTTCTGGCCGTTTTTCTGCTATCTATGTATCTGCCAGCCAGTACTCAGAATGTGAGTGCTGATGAGCCAGCATCGCTTGCAATTCCGTCAGGCGCTGGCGCGATTACTGTCAGAATTGCCGGTTTGCGCAATAGTGACGGCTCTCTTTCAGTTGCGCTGTTCAGTGCCAAAAAAGGGTTTCCCGGTAAATTCGATAAAGCGGTCAGAACCCTGAGCATTCCGGCGTCAGCGGAGCCTGTGGTGGTTTTCGGCGATGTGCCCTGGGGAACGTACGCCTTGGCTGTCCGTCATGACGAGAATGGTAACGGCAAGCTCGATGCCAACTTTCTCGGGATGCCCAAGGAGGGGGTCGGAACCTCGAACAATCCGAAGTCAAGCTTTGGCCCGCCTTCATTCAAGGACGCCTCTTTTATGCTTGACCGGAAGAATCTGGAAATGACCATCAAGCTCAGATATCTCTGAGATGGGGCGTGAGCAACCAGTTTGAATGCGTATCTTTGGCTCGAATAATTTGTCGCGATCACTAAAAAGTACAACGTATGGGTATGCTTGAAGCCATCTGCATGAGTGTTGAAAAGGGGACGGTCAAGCTGCCGGTTTCATCAGCCCGGCTCCGTGAGTCGTGGGGAATCGAGGGCGATGCTCATGCGGGTGAGTGGCACCGGCAGATTTCGCTTCTTGCTGCAGAGAGCATCGAGCAGGTTCGCCAGGTGTTGCCTGAACTCGAATTCGGTATGTTCGGTGAAAATCTCGTGACCCGCGGCATCGATCTTCCCGGGCTTCAGGTCGGCGACCGGTTGCAGGTTGGCGAAGCGGTGCTGCTTGAAGTGACCCAGATCGGCAAGGAGTGCCACAACGGCGGGTGCGTCATCCAGCAGGCGACCGGTGACTGCATCATGCCGCGCGAGGGCATCTTCTGCAAAGTGCTGGCTGGCGGAGAGGTCGTGCCTGGAAATTCAGTGAGTGTTTTATAGCGTTTCCCGCAAGGGTAGGAGCGAGGCCGGCCCCTACACTTTTTTTCATTTACCCCCCAATTCGGGACATACTTGATGCGGCGTTGTTTCGGCCGCTGTGCAATCCATCCTTCGGTTTTTTCCCTACCGCTTCGAGTATCTGTTTTCTGATCTGTTCGCGATTGAATCCGTCGTTCATGGCGGGTTTCAGATCGATGCTTTCCTGATGATAGAGGCAACTGATGATTCGGCCGTCCGCGGTGATTCTGAGGCGTGAGCAGCTGCCGCAGAAATTGCGGGAGAAGGCCGGGATGATGGCGATCGAGCCCTGATAGTTGGATAATCTGAAGCTGTAGTGTTCGGTGTCGCGCCCGGTGACCGCCTCAAGCTGTGGGTAGTGCTGGAAAAGCTGTTCCCGGATCATCTCGGCTCCCATGAACTTGCCGGTGCGCCATATCTGCTGGTCATCAAACGGTTGCAGCTCCATGAACCTGACGTTGAGCTTGTGGCTGCGGGTGAGTTCGACAAAGTCCGGAATTTCGTCGTTGTTGATGCCACGGAGCATGAGCGTGTTGATTTTGACGCTCATATCGGGAATGTCGAGCAGCCGGTCGAGCGCTGCGCGGACGCTGGCGAAGCGGTCGCGGCGGGTGATGTCGCGGTACTTTTGTGCGTCGAGTGTGTCGAGGCTGAGGTTGATACCGTCGAGCCCTGCCGCAATCAGCTCGTCCAGATACCGGTCGAGCAGAATGCCGTTGGTGGTGAACTTGACCGTGTCGATGCCGGGAGTCGCTTTGGCGCGCCGAACCAGTTCGACGATGTCCGGGTGAAGCAGCGGCTCGCCGCCCGTGAAGCGTACTTTCCGGATGCCCATCTGTGCGAGAACTTCGATGACCGCTACTGTTTGGTCCGCGTCGAGCTGGTCGATTTTCCGGTCAGCATCTTCCTCGTTTTTAAGGCAGTAGGTGCAGCGCAGGTTGCAGGCGCTGGTGACGGCGATGCGCACGTAGTCGATCGTGCGCCCGAACCGGTCGGTTAACGCGGCGCGGTTCTGTTCGGAATCCGGCGTCATCGCAGGCCTCCGTTTTCCATCATTCGCCGGGCTTTGTCGAAAGCATCGGGATCGTTGGCGTTGAAGAGTGCCGATGGGTCGCGCGGTTCGACGAGTTCCACCCGATTGCTGCGGAGAAACGAGCGCAGCGAGTCGTTGCCCGCGGCGTGCGCTTCGAGCAGCCGACGGCGCGATTTCGGTTCGTAGATCGTGAGCAGCGGCTCGGGCCGGTCACGGTCGCCCGCAGCGAACGCTGTGGCGAATCGGAACGGATTCCGCGCTTCCGTGAGTTCGGCAATCGCCGCTTCGTCGAGCAGCGGAAAGTCGCACGCCGCCACGAGCCAGGCGGCGTGCGGACGCTGGCGCTGCGCAGAGAGCAGGCCACCGAGCGGGCCTATGTCGAGATAGCTGTCCGCGATAGCCGGAATGTTCGCGCTCGTCGTAAAGCATTCGATCTGCTCGGCCTGGCAAGAGATGAACACTTCATCGCAGACGCCGCCAAGCAGCGCCGCAGTGCGTTCAAGCTGGTTCTGGCCGTGGTAGCTGAGCGTCGCCTTGTCGCGACCCATGCGCGAGCTTTGACCGCCCGCGAGCACGAGGCCATGGAGTGGCACGGCTTCGGCGCTTTTGCGGAGCAATCCTTCGACGAAAGTTCCGATCTCCGTCAACTCATTTCGATGGAAGAGCGGCAGGCCGAAGCGTTCGAGTCCGTCCGCATTTCCATCATGTACCAGCGCGAGGACTTGCGGGATTGCACCGTTTTCAAGCATCGGCAGCACGGCGCGGTCTCGATCCACCATCAGCAGTTTCGGAATCGGCAGCTCTTTCAGGCCTTCGATGAAAAGCAGGTCTGCCGAGAGCGTCGATCCGGCAATGTCCAGCCGATCCGTTCCTCGCGAAATGAGCGCCTCTTTTTCGCGGTCGGCGATCAGCACTGGTACGGCTCTGGCTTTCGTGAAACGGTCGGAGTCCTTGCCTTCACGGTCGATCTCGAAACGGTGGCAACCGTGCTTGAATGCGGCAACCTCGAATCCATTTTCCGAAAAACGCCGGATCAGCTTTTCAACGAGGGTGGTTTTGCCCGAGCCGGAGAGGCCGCCAACGGCTATTTCAAAGGGATGGAACATCGTGTCGTCTCGAATCAAAAAGCGTTCGCCCACGGCAGCCACGCGCAGGTGACTACTGAGCCAGCGGGGATCGGTTCGGGTGATGTTTCGGCTTCGATCAGGCAATCAGCTTCACTGAGCGCGGTGAGCATGTGGGAGTCGGTTTGCTGCGAAACGCGGCAGCGGAGCACGCCGTCGTCGATTTTCGTTGTGCCGAACAGAAAGCGGTAGCGCTTGCGGTCGGCGGGGAAGGGCTCGTCGAGCAGCGCGGTGAATTTCGGGGCCGGAGTCGCACCCTGCATCAGCGCGAGGGCGGGCAGGGCGTATTCGAGCAGGCAGACCAGCGCGGAAATCGGGTTTCCCGGCAACGCAAAGCAGAGTGTGCCCGCAGCGGTCGATCCGAAGTAGAAAGGCTTGCCGGGCTTCTGTGCCACCTTCCAGAACTTCTGCTCTACGCCAAGTTCGCCGAGTGTTTCGTGCATGAAGTCGTACTGGCCGGTCGAAATACCGCCTGCGGTGATGACCATGTCCGACTCGTCAATCGCCGAAGTGAGCGCCTCGCGAATCGCTTTACGATCATCTCTCAACTGGTGCATTTCGACGATCTGCGCTCCTGCGGCTTCAAGGCAGGCGGCCAGCATCGCCAGATTGCTGTTGTAGATCGCGAGTGGCTCAGCCTTTTCTCCGGGTAGGCGCAGCTCGTTGCCGACCGTGATGATCGAGATTTTCGGTTGTGGCCTCACGAGCGCAGAGCCGTGTCCAAAGGTGCCGAGCAGGCCGGTCTCCGCTGGTGTGAGGCGGGTTCCTGCGGCCATGAGCAGCTCGCCGATCTTAACCTCTTCGCCCGTGTGCCGGATGTTCGCGCCTTTTTTCGGAGCTTTGTAGAACTCCACGGTTTCTCTCTCGAACCCGCTGGTCTGCTCGAACGGCACTACGGTGTCGGCTCCGTCGGGTACAGGCGCGCCGGTCATGATGCGCGCGCAGCTTCCAGCTTCGAGCGGCGCAACGGCGAGCGCTCCGGCGGCCAGCTCCTGCGAGACCGGGAGCGTGACGGGTGCGCTGTCGGATGTTCCGGCAATCTCATCGAATCGCACGGCAAAGCCGTCCATCGCGGCGTTGGTGAAGCGCGGCATCGGGAAGCCTGCGCGAACCTCCTCGGCCAGTACGCGGCCACGGAGCTGGTGCAGCGGAACGGAGACGGTTGCGCCCAGTCGTTGCACCGTCGCGGCGATAATTTGGTGAGCTTCCTGAACGGTAATCATGCGTGGCCCTCCCCCCGGAGCATCGGAAAGGCGTGGAATATCGCGGGCAGCAGCACTTCGAGCGCGTCGCTGGCCGCGCCCGCGCTGCCCGGCAGGCAGACGACCAGCGTGTCGCCGATCAGCCCGGCGGCAAGGCGCGAGAGCATTGCGGTGCGCGTTTTGCCTTGCCCCCACCGGAGCAACTCCTGCTCGACGCCGGGCAGGCGGCGGGTGAACTTCGGCGTGAGCGTGTCGATGGTCACGTCGCGCGGCCCGAGGCCGGTCCCGCCGGAGGTGACGATCAGCTCCACGCCATTTTCGATCCATCCGTTGACTGTTGCAAGCAATTCTGCTGCTTCGTCCGGAATGATCGTCAGTTCCTCGACTGGGCATCCGGCGTTTTCAAGTCCTTCCCTCAGAATTCGTCCTGAACGGTCAGTTGCCATGCCTGCCGCAATCGAGTCTGACAGCACCAGCACGGCGCACTTCGGGCGATGCTCCGTCGCGAGCGACTGCTTACCGCCGGTTTTGCGGTCAAGCCGCACGCCGGTGATCTCCATCGTTTTATCTACCGCTTTGCACATGTCGTAAATCGTCAGCGCTGCAACCGACACCGCGGTCAGCGCTTCCATCTCTACGCCCGTCGCCTCGCGCGTGATGACGCTCGCCTTGATGCCGATGCGATCCGCGTCGATTTCGAATTCGATATCGACCCACGAGAGGTTGAGCTGGTGGCAGAGCGGAATCAGGTGCGCGGTCTGCTTGGCGGCCTGGATGCCCGCGATCTTGGCCGCGGCCAGCACGTTGCCCTTCGGCAGCTCGCGTTCACGGAGCAGCGCGATGGTCTCGGGGTTCATGACGATCCAGCCGGAGGCGCTGGCTTGTCGGCGCGTTGGCGGCTTGCCCGACACGTCAACCATGCTGACCATGCCGTTGTCGTCGATGTGGGTGAATTCCATGAAAAATCGTTTTTAGGCGCGATCCCGCATCCGGTTGGCGCAGGAGTGAAAAGCGGTTTCCCGGGCAATATAGGGATTCTTCATCCTTTTTTGCATTCTGCCTGCAACCTCTCCGGCAGGCCTGCTCCGGGCATCTCCTTTTTGTGAATTCTCATATAAGGTTTGGAACTCATTCAAGAAAATAAGAGTATAAAGAATGAGTTAACTGAAGCCAACGCTGCGTAGATGTGGGTCGGGCTTCTGTGAGAAAATCGTATAAAACATCTTAATAAAAAAGGATACCGTTATGGGAACCAGAGGACGTGAAATCGTAGGCGATTCCATTGATCGTGTACTTGAGCTGCTGAACAAGGCCTTTGCCGATGAGTGGCTTGCTTACTATCAGTACTGGATCGGCTCCAAGATTGTGGAAGGGCCGATGAAGGATGCAGTCATCGCCGAGCTTTTGCAGCACGCCGCCGATGAGCTTCGCCATGCTGAAATGGTGAGCACGCGCATTATTCAGCTTGGCGGTACGCCGTTGACCAGCCCGAAGCAGTGGTTTGTCGAGACCAACTGCGGCTATGACGAACCGACCGACAAGTTTGTCAAGATGATTCTCGAACAGAACATCTCCGGCGAACAGTGCGCCATCACCACCTACAACAGCATCATCCAGGAGATCGGCATGAAAGATCCGGTCACCTACAACCTGGCCGTGCAGATTCTCCAGGACGAGGTCGAGCACGAAGAGGATCTTCAGGCGCTTCTTGAAGACCTCGGCGTCTTCCTGCGGAAATAATTTTTAACGCATCATTTATCACTCATAATTCATCACTCAACTTATGCCGACGACACACGAAAACCTGAAGAACGCATTTGCCGGTGAAAGCCAGGCTTTCATGAAGTACATCACCTTCGCCGAAAAGGCCGAGAAAGATGGCTTCAAAAACATCGCCAAACTGTTCAGAACCACCGCACAGGCCGAGCGTATCCACGCGCAGGGGCACCTGGCTGCCGATGATGCCATCGGTTCGACCGCTGATAACCTTGAAACAGCCATCGGCGGCGAGACCTACGAGCACAACGAAATGTATCCGCCGATGTACGAGCAGGCCGTAGCCGAAGGGCACAAGGCCAAGCGCATGTTTGGTTTCGCCGTGGAGGCTGAAAAGGTGCACGCCGCGCTCTATCGCAAGGCGCTCGAAGCGGTCAAGGCCGGACAGGATTTGGCTGAAACCGAAATCTGGCTCTGCCCGGTATGCGGCCACATCGAACTTGGCACGCCTCCGGAGCACTGCCCGATCTGCAATGTGAAGGCATCGGTCTATATCCAGATCGCCTGAGCATTTGCTTTCAAGCACTCATGTTTTCGCCCTCCGGCCTCAAACCGGGGGGCTTTTTTTTTGTTTGCTGCCGTTCTCTACTTTGAAATGACGCTTGTGCCTCCAAAACAGTGCAAGGCGCAGGCTTTTGAAACCGTAACAGGCTCGTATGTCGGACACGAAGAAGAATTCACCGGTTTCGTCGCTGCTGCAGCATGAACGGCTGCGGGTGCCGGGTATGTACCTGTCGTTCATGGCGCGCCATTTTGTTCACGACAACATCCTCATGAGTGCCGGTTCGCTGGCGTTTCAGACCCTGCTTTCGCTGGTGCCGCTTATGGCGGTGAGCTTGTCCATCCTCCGGGTTTTCCCGGTTTTTGGTTCGCTCAAGCAGAACATCGGCGACTTTCTGTTTCAGAACTTTGCCCCTGCGCAGGGCGCGTTGATGAAAACCTATCTGTGGGAGTTCATCGATAAAACCTCTTCACTCTCTACCGTGGGAGGCATCTTTCTGATTGTGATCGCCCTGTTCCTGATTTCAACCATTGACCATACGCTGAACGGCATCTGGGAGGTGCAGGCTCCGCGCAAGGTGATGCAGGGCTTTACCCTTTACTGGACGGTGCTGACGCTTGGCCCGCTGCTGATCGGTACCAGCGTTGTGGCCAGTTCGTACGTCTGGTATTCGGTGTTTGCCGGTGGTGAGCTTCTGCAACAGAAGGTGACGGTTCTGTCCTATCTTCCATTGATTAATACCGCCATCGCCCTGTTTTTGCTCTACATGGTGGTGCCGAACCGGAAGGTGCGTTTCAGGCACGCGCTTGCCGGTGGCGTGCTGGCTGCGCTGCTGTTCGAGCTTGCCAAGCGCTGGTTTGCTTTCTATGTGGCGAATTTTGCCACCTTCGAGGCAATCTACGGCGCCTTGTCGGTGGTGCCGATGCTCTTTTTCTGGATCTATCTGGAGTGGGTGGTGGTGCTGACCGGTGCGGAGTTTGTTTTTTCACTCGGCTATTTCAACCCTGAAGAGCCTGACGAGCAGCAGGAGTTCGACCCGCTGCAGGGGGTTCCAGAGGTGCTCGCCGTGTTGAGCGCGGTCTGGCAAGCGCAGATATCGGGCAGCTTTCTGACCGGGAAAAAGCTCCTGACGTCGGAAATTATCGCCGACCGTAGTAAATTGGGCCTTATTGTCGAGTTTCTGGAGCGGAACCATTTTGTGCACCAGACAGCTGACGGCGGCCTTGCCGTCAATGTCGATCTGCACTCCATGACGCTTTACGAGCTCTATTCGCAGATGCCACGGGAGCTTTTCAGCAGCGAGCCGGGCAGGGAAGAGGTTGCTGATGGCGAGATATTTGAGCAGATGCGTTCAGGCATCCGCGCAGCGCTACAAAACACGATGCAGACACCACTGATCGAACTGGTTAACGATTCAACGCAACGAGATCCATGAGCTATCAGGTCATAGCACGAAAATACAGACCTTCACGATTTGCCGATATAACCGCGCAGGAGCATATCACCGGCACGATCCAGAACTCCCTCAGAATGGGGCGGGTCGGCCACGGCTACATCTTTTCCGGCCTTCGCGGCGTGGGCAAGACCACGGCGGCGCGCGTGTTCGCCAAAGCGGTGAACTGCCAGCGCATGATCGAGGACCCGAAGTACCTCAAAGAGGTCACCGAGCCGTGCGGTGAGTGCGAGAGCTGCCGCGACTTCGACGCGGGAGCGAGCCTGAATATTTCCGAGTTTGATGCGGCTTCGAACAACAGCGTGGACGACATCCGCCTGCTTCGCGAGAACGTGCGCTACGGCCCGCAGAAAGGACGCTATCGCGTCTACATCATCGACGAGGTGCACATGCTCTCGACGGCGGCGTTCAACGCTTTTCTCAAGACGCTCGAAGAGCCGCCGCCGCATGCGATCTTCATTTTCGCGACCACCGAGCTGCACAAGATTCCGGCCACGATCGCCTCGCGATGCCAGCGCTTCAACTTCAAGCGTATCCCGATTTCGGAGATTCAGCGCCAGCTTCAGTTCATCTGCGATGCCGAGGGAATTAGCGCGGATGATGATGCATTGCAGCTCATCGCGCGCAAGGCGCAGGGCTCGATGCGCGACGCCCAGAGCATTCTCGACCAGGTAATAGCCTTTGCCATCGACAGTGAAGGGGAGCGGGCGATCCGCTACGATAAGGTCTCCGACCTGCTGAGCTACATCGACGACGAGCACTTTTTCATGGTGACTGACGCCATCGTTTCCGGAGACGCTGCCGCCATGCTCGACGTGGCCGGCATGGTCAACCGCAACGGTTACGACGAGCAGGATTTTCTCGAAAAGCTGATCGAGCATTTCCGCAACTTCCTTGTCATTCACAATCTGCGCTCCAGCCGCCTGATCGAACGGCCCGAACCGGTCAAGGAGCGTTACGAGCGCGACGCGCTGAAGCTGACGCCCGAGGTGATCATGGCTATGACCGATCTGCTCATGCAGACGCAGCGTGAGCTGAAATTCTATGCCGAACATCAGTTCCGCTTCGAACTCGCGCTGCTCAAGCTCATCGCTTTGGGGCAGGGAACCACAACGGCGGATGAAAAAAAAAAGCCGATTCTGAGCCTGTAGGTTCACCTCAAGTTCCGCAAGCTGCCCAACCTTCTCCGAAACCAGCCAGAAAATCACAACGACCAGTGGCCGTGCCGCCGCCTGCCGCTTCCGCCAACATGCCTTCGGTACCGCCACCACCCCCTCCGGCGCCGCCATCTCCGCCGCCGTCATCAAGGGCTTTTTCATCCGAAGCTCCGGCCTCCAAACCGGCAGGAAAGATCGATCTCGGCTCCTGGAAACAGGCTTTCTCGAAGTTTGGCAGCAACGCCGACCAACGCATTCCGGCCAAGGCCCGGGCTGTTGCGGGAGGAGCCGCATCCGCACCGACTGGAGGGGCGCCGGTGGCCGTACTCGAACAGTTGCGCATGGAGTGGGGACGTTTTCTGGAACATCTCTCGGCCAAAGGGTTGCAGGTGATGGTTTCCCACCTCCACGCCTCTGATCTGATGGCGTGCAGCCCTGATGGGCTGGTCGAACTTGGCTGCTGCCGGAAATTCTCCTACGAAGAGTTGCAGCATGATGCCGATCTGCTCGCGCGCGAAATGGCCGACTTTTACAAGCTGCCGCTGAAAGTCTCGGTTCGTTACGATGCTGCCCGTGACGCCTGCACCCGGGAGAAAAGCGTGTTCACCATGTTCCAGGAGCTGTCCGAATCCAACGAGGTGGTCAGGTATCTGATCAAGGAGTTCGGCGGGGAGCTGGTTTACTGAATGGGGGGCTTTACAATTCGTTCAAAATTCATGATATTCAGGGTCATCTCTTTTAGCGGATTGCAGCGTTTTTTGCTCGCTTTTTACCGGCAGGGAGGTGCATTCAGGTTTTTCACAACGTTTGATCAGCGATAGTTTTATGAGTAAGGAGCCAACAGCGGCGGCAGGTTTACAGAATAGATTCAGAACTCACTACTGCGGTCTTTTGAACCGCGATTCGGAAGGGGCTGGGGTGAAACTCGGCGGTTGGGTGCACCGCATCCGCGACCACGGCGGTCTGATTTTCATCGATTTGCGCGACCACACCGGTATCTGCCAGCTCGTGATTCAGCCGGAAAGCGGCGAACTCTTCAGGATTGCCGAAGGTCTCCACTCCGAATCCGTCATCTCCGCTGAAGGTTCGGTGGTGCTTCGCTCCGACGAAACCGTCAATCCGCGCCTCGCTTCCGGCGCGATCGAGGTAGTTGTCTCCGCAATCAAGATCGAAAGCGCCGCACATCCGCTGCCCTTCCCGGTGGCCGATTACATGCCGACCTCCGAGGAGCTGCGCTTGAAATACCGTTTCCTCGACCTGCGCCGCGAAAGGCTGCATGAAAACATCATCTTCCGCAGCCAGCTCACCGCCGCTGTTCGCAAATATCTCACCGATCTGGATTTCATCGAAATCCAGACGCCGATTCTCACCTCCAGCTCGCCCGAAGGCGCGCGCGACTTCCTCGTGCCGAGCCGTCTGCATCCCGGCAAGTTCTACGCTTTGCCGCAGGCTCCGCAGCAGTTCAAGCAGCTTCTGATGGTCTCAGGCTTTCCGCGCTACTTCCAGATCGCCCCGTGCTTCCGCGACGAGGATGCCCGCGCCGACCGCAGCCCCGGTGAGTTCTATCAGGTCGATATCGAGATGTCTTTCGTCGAGCAGGACGACCTGTTCGTGATTCTCGAAGGCATGTTCAAGCATCTGGTCGAGACGATGACCACCAAGCGCATTGCGCAGTATCCGTTCCCGCGCATCAGCTACAAGGATGTGATGAACCGCTACGGTTCCGACAAACCCGATCTGCGCATTCCGATCGAGATTCAGGATGTCACCGAACTGTTCGTCAACTCCGGCTTCAAGGTGTTTGCTTCGAACACCAAAGAGGGGTGCTGCGTCAAGGCGATGGTGCTGAAAGGGATGGGCAACGAGTCGCGCCTGTTCTACGACAAGGCTGAAAAGCGCGCCCGCGAGCTTGGTTCGGCAGGTCTGGCCTACATCCAGTTCAAGGAAGAAGCACCAAAAGGGCCGGTCGTCAAGTTCCTCAAGGAGGAGGAGATGGCCGCGTTGAAGGAGCAGCTCGGCATCGAAACCGGCGACGTGGTGTTTTTTGGCGCAGGCAAATGGGAGCAGACCTGCAAGATCATGGGTGGTATGCGCAACTACTTCGCCGATGTCTTCCCGCTCGACAGGGACGAGCTGTCGTTCTGCTGGATTGTTGATTTCCCGATGTTCGAGTACAACGAGGAAGACAAGAAGATCGACTTCTCGCACAACCCCTTCTCCATGCCGCAGGGTGAGATGGAGGCGCTCGAACAGCACTCGCCGCTGGACATTCTTGCTTACCAGTACGACATCGTCTGCAACGGCATCGAGCTCTCCAGCGGCGCGATCAGGAACCACCGCCCTGACATCATGTACAAAGCGTTCGAGATCGCAGGTTATCCGCATGATGAGGTTGACGCCCGTTTCGGCCACATGATCGAAGCCTTCAAGCATGGTGCTCCGCCGCACGGAGGCATCGCGCCCGGCCTCGACCGTTTGGTGATGATCCTGCGCGACGAGCAGAACATCCGCGAAGTGATCGCCTTCCCGATGAACCAGTCCGCACAGGACCTTATGATGGCCGCCCCTTCGGAAGTTACCGCCCAGCAGCTCAAAGAGTTGCACATCAAGGTGGAGCTGCCGGAAGAAGAGGCGTGACGGCTGGCTGATCGGCACAGTTGGTTAAAAATGAAAACTCCCGCAAGACGCAAGGTTTTGCGGGAGTTTTCTCTTTTGAAAACATTTCCTGATTCCAAATAAGATCCTGTTTACAAAAACAGCAACAGGCTCACCGCCATGACCAGCATTCCGCCGACCAGGCCGCCGATGGCCAGGTGGTGTTCGCCGTACTCTTCGGCGGTGGGGAGAAGTTCGTCGAGGGAGATATAAACCATAATTCCGGCGACGCTGGCGAAGACAAGGCCGAAGGTGAGTTCGGTGAAGAGGGTACGCAACAGGAAAAAGCCTGCGATAGCTCCGATCGGCTCTGCAAGTCCGGAGAGGAATGAGAGCACAAAAGCTTTCTTTCGGCTTTTGGTCGCGAAGTAAATCGGGGCTGAAACCGCGAGACCTTCAGGAATATTGTGAATGGCAATGGCCACTGCAATGCTGATGCCGAGCGTCGGGTTTGAGAGGCCGCTCATGAAGGTCGCGAGGCCTTCAGGAAAGTTATGAATCCCAATGGCCAGTGCGGAGAAGAGCCCCATTCTCAGCAGTTTGGCTTTGTCTTTCGCCGAAGATTCTTCGATGATTTTCTCGGTATTCATCTCGTGCGGGTTTTCATAGGCCGGGACGAGTTTATCGATCAGCGCGATCACGAAAATTCCCACAAAGAAAGCGATCACCGTCCAGATATATCCCGCTTTATCTCCCAGCTCGACCGACAGGGCATCTTTTGCCTTGACAAAGATCTCGATCATCGAAACATAGAGCATCACTCCTGCGGAAAAACCGAGGGAAACGGTCAGCATTTTGGGGTTGACATCTTTCGACAGGAAGCCGATGATGCTGCCGATGCCGGTGGCAAGCCCAGCCAGCAGGGTGAGTGAAAAGGCGAAGAGGATGCTGTCTGACATGGGTTATCAAAAAGTTGATCGATCTGCTAACAATAGTTTGATGAGCAACTTACCATTCTTCCTGAATGTGGTCAAGGTTTTCTGACCAGAGGCGCGGGTTATCCAAAAATAAGACTTGCAGCTCGGGAGCGCGTTGGCGAGCCAGACCGGATTAAGAGGATGATGCTTTCTCGACCGGCGGCGAAAAAATTATATGGATGGAACTAAACGCGGAAATGCCATGGTTTGAAAAACAAAGTATCATGCCTATCGGAAATCACGGTGTAGGAGCACGTATCCGCTACTTCGCTTTTCCAACTTCCAACTTCAGGCTTTTTTGTTCGTACATAAAAAAGCTCAAACTGGAGATGTCATGAAAAAACATGTATTGCTGGCAACGCTGGCATCCGGATTGCTGTTTTTCAATCCTTCAGGTCAAGCTCTTGCTGACGTTGACTTGCACGTCAATGTAGGAGGCCCCGGCTTTGTGGTCGGTTACAATCCGGACTTTTTTTATGTGCCGGATCTTGGTTACTCCATCTCATATGGAGGTCCGTACGATATTATCATGTACGGAGGATACTACTATCTGTACCGTAACGGGTACTGGTATCGTTCACGCCATTATCGCCATGGGCGTTGGGTGCTTATCGACCGCTACCGGCTTCCCTACAAAATCAGAAGGTATCGCTGGCATGATATCCGAAGGTTCAGGGATGTTCATTACCGGCGGGTCCATCCGAATCGCTTCAGGGACCGTCGCGAGCGAGACTGGAGAGACCGACGGGATGACCGTCGCTGGGACCGGGATCGCAGAGACGATCGCCGTGATCGTCGGTACGACCGTGATGAAATCAGATTGCGTTAATTGTTGAAAAAATAAAGGAATGGAACCTTGGCTATGCTCTCGATAGCCGAGGTTCCATTGTTTTCATTCGCTGATTGATTGATGCTCCTATCGATGAAAACAGGGGAACAGAAAAAATCCCACACGACGTGCTGTCTTGTGGGATTTTCAGTTTTTGCTGATTCCGTCAACTGGTGAGTTCAGGACTTCAGAGATAGATCTCCGGCGTGAGTTTGCGGGTGAAGCGGTTCATGAGGAAGTTGACGAACCAGACCCAGTTGACGGGTTTGCCCTGCATGCGCTTCATGATGGCGCTGCCTTTGTAGACTTCGCGCTGAAGTTTGATGAAATTTTCGAGCAGCTTTTCGCCGCCGAGCTTTTTCGGCTCGAACATGTAGTGGTAGGTGTCGTACTTGTCCCAATCGAGGTGGCGTACCCTGTCTTTCATCTCCTCGAAATAGGGGGTGCCGGGGAAGGGCGTGACGAGCGAGAAGACCGGGAACTCGATGCGGTTCTGCATGATGAAGTCGTAGGTCGCCTGGAAGCTCTTTTCGTTGTCATCGTCGAAGCCGAACATGAAGTAGCCCTGGATGGCGATCTTGTTCTTGTGCAGGTTGTTCACCGCCGTTTCATAGTTTTGCAGGCGGTTCGAACCCTTGTTCATGGTTTTGAGAATGTCGGGATTGAGCGATTCGAAGCCGATGCTCATGAGGTCGCAGCCCGAACGCCCGGCTACTTCGGCCACCTCTGGTTTGTGCAGGAAGTTCATCGAGATGTTGGCATTCCAGCGCACGCCGAGCTTGGCCATTCCTTCGAGCAGCTCCATGAAGTATTTCGGCCTGAAACTGATGTTGTCGTCCATGAAGGAGAAGCGCACCTTCTCTTTGCCAAGCCGCTCCTGATGGGCGCGCATTTCGTCAAGCACCAGATCGATTTCGCGGTAGCGGTAGCTTTTGCCATACACCGTCGGCGTGGTGCAGAAGCTGCATCCAACCGGGCAGCCTTTGGTGGCCAGAATCGGGATAAGCTGGCTGTATTTTTTTGCGTGTGGAGAATTCAGGGCAAAGCTGAAATCCGGAGGCGTCATGTTGGTCATCGGACGCAAATCGCTGGATTTGTAGAAGCTCTTCATTGTACCCTGAAAAATATCGCGGGCAAGTTCGTCCCAGACCGATTCGATCTCGCCGTAAATGACGCTGGTGCAATGCGATGCGGCTTCGTCGTGCAGCATTGTGGGGTGAACGCCGCCGAGCAGCACGATTTTGCCCTGCGCTTTCGCGCGGTCGCCGATGCGGTAGGCGTTCGTGGCGTTGAGCGTGCGCGAGGTGATCGCCACAACGTCGAAGCCCGAGAAGTCCTGCGGAATCGTGTCGCCGGTTCGCTCATCGAGGAAGGTGATGTCGAAATACTTGCTGGCCAGCGTGGCAACCATGATGAGGTTCAGGGGCATGCTGACCGTACCGGAATCGACCATCATGCTGGTCTGGCTCTTGGGCTGGATGAGCAGCCATTTTTTCCGGGTCTTCTGTGCGGCGGCGAGTTGTTCGAGGGACGGGCCCGCACTGTCGGAACGGGAAACGGTCGATTCGGCGGTCTGAAGATCTTCTGCCAGCATGCCTATACTCAATAAGTGGTAATGATTTCAGGGCAGCGTGAAAAATTGACGTCTGTCGTCCCTATCCGGAAAGCCTCTGGAGAGGGAGCATTCATGACATTTGTTGCTTTTTCAAGGTGCCTTACAGAATGAATTCACAAGGTATGAAAATTTCCCTAAAAAAGTCTTTAACGCCCTGAAAAACAGGGGCGATCAGGAGCGTTTTTCAAGGACAGCGACGGTAAAGCGGCTGATGCAGACCAGTCGGCCCTGGTCGTCGCGCAGCTTGATGTCCCAGACCTGTGAGGTGCGTCCGAGATGCAGCGGGGTGGCGGTGGCATGCACGGCGCTTTCGCCTTGGCGCACGGCGCGAAGGTGGTTGGCGTTGATCTCCTGACCGACGATAAAGTATTTGTCACGATCCACGCAATACGAAGCGGCGATGCTGCCGACTGTTTCGGCAAGCGCTAACGAAGCTCCGCCGTGCAGAATGCCGATGCGCTGGATGGTACGGTGATCGACAGGCATAGTCGCCGTCATGAAGTCGGGCCCGACAGCCGTAATTTCAATGCTGAGATGGTGGGCCATCTGGCCTTCGATGATCTGCGTTGCATTGATCTCTTCGGGCGTGACCGGAACCGTGAAGATTGAATCCTGTGTCATGGCGCGAACGGGTTGGGCTGGAGAGGGACAGGCGAATCGGAGATTTCCGGGAATGCCGGAGAGCGGGTGACGAGATTCGAACTCGCGACATTTTGCTTGGGAAGCAAACACTCTACCAACTGAGTTACACCCGCTTTTCAACAGTACTCGCCTGACGGTCGAGATCAGGCGGGTGCTCTGTGTTTGGTGGTGAGAGAGGGAGTTGAACCCTCGACCTCAGGGTTATGAATCCTGTGCTCTAACCAACTGAGCTATCTCACCTTAGGGGCTGATAATATACGATGGCGCTTTTCAAAAAACAAGCGTCGGCCAGCAATTAATTTTCGCTTTTTCTGGCTTTGAGTCCGGCCAGAATCGCCTCACCGACAGGGACGTCTTCGGGCGTAGTGATCTTGATGTTGTGGTAGCCCATCTCGTAGACATGAATCTCCTGCTCGGGGAAGTAGCGCTCGACAAGCGCCGCGTCATCGGTGGCATACACGCCGTCGCTGGCGGCTTTCCGGTGTGCTTCGATGAGTTTCGCTGGTGTGAATCCCTGCGGGGTCTGCACCTGCAGCAGGCGGCTGCGGTCAAGGGTTTCGCCGAACACCTCGGGGGTGCGTCCGATGTATTTGATGGTGTCCTTGGGCTTTGTAGCGGGCACGCATGCGCCGTGCTCTGCCGAAATCCTTGCGATCTCGTCGATCTCTTCCGGTTGGATGAAGGGGCGTGCGCCGTCGTGTACCAGGATCGCGTCGGGCATGACGCCAGATGATTCGATCTCCTCTTCGATCAGATCCATGCAATTTCTGATCGAGTCCTGGCGTTCTTTTCCGCCTTCGATGATCGAGTGGATCTTCGTGAAGCCGTTCTCGCGGGCGAGCTGCTTAAACGGTTCGATGCTGTCGGATTTGGTGGCGATATAGACCGCGTCGACCGATTCGGCATCCTGAAAGGCTTTCATGGTGTGCCAGATGACCGTATGGCCTCCGATTTCGATCATCTGCTTGCTCATGCCGCCATCGAGCTTCATGCGTTTGCCGACTCCGCTGGCGGCGATGATTGCAACGGTTTTCATGGTCTTCAGACGATGAGCATTGAGTCCCCGTAGGCCAGGAACCGGTAGTTGTTCTTGAGTGCGGTTTTGTAGGCGTCCATGAGCAGGCGGTGCTCGGCGAAAGCGCTGACCACCATCATCAGGGTCGTTTCGGGCTGCTGGAAGTTGGTGATGAGCGCGTCGGTGACCTTGAAGTTGTAGGGCGGATAGATGAACTTGTCGGTCCATCCCTGGCCGAATTTGATCTTGCCCTCCACGGTGGCATTGGCTTCCAGTGCGCGGCAGGTCGTGGTGCCGACGACGAACACCCGTCCGGACTTGTTGACCTTGGTTTCGTTGATCTCCATGGCCGTCTGGTAGGGGATGTTGAAGTACTCGGAGTCCATCTTGTGCTTCGATACATCTTCAACCTCGATGGCGTTGAAGGTGCTCAGGCTCGGGTGCAGGGTGATGGGCAGAATCTTTACGCCCACTTTCTGGATCTGTTCCAGTAGCGGCATGGTGAAGTGCAGCCCGCCCATCGGGGCGACCACGGCACCGGTCTGGCTGGCGTAGACGGTCTGGTAGTCGGTCCGGTCCGAATCCTTTGGCTTTCTGGTGAAGTAGGGTGGCAGCGGTACCTGGCCGATTTTTTCAACCATCTTGAAGACGTCGATATCGGGGTTGAGGAAGCGGATCGTCCGGCCTCTCGAGGTGGTGTTGTCTACTACTTCGGCCACAACGTCGTCCTCGAAATAGATTTTATTGCCGACGCGAACCTTGCGCGCAGGATCAACCAGCACGTCCCAGAGCCCGGCCTCTTTGTTCAGCTCGCGGAGCAGAAAGACCTCGATCTTGGCGTCGGTTTTCTCTTTCTGGCCGAAGATTTTGGCCGGAAAAACCCGGCTGTTGTTGACCACCAGCAGGTCGCCTTTTTTGAAGTACGAGACAATGTCGGTGAAAACCTTGTGCTCGATGTCCTTTTTGCGCCGGTTCAGCACCATCAGCTTGCAGGCGTCGCGGGGCGATTCGGGGTGGTCGGCGATTCGTGTTTTGGGGAGGGTATATCGAAAGTTCGAGAGCCGCATATCGTTATTGGGGGTCTGTGAGTGATGAGCCCTGAATAGGCGAACTTAAATATAGGGCGTGCCGCGTGAAATACAAAATCCGGAGGAGGGTTGGGGCTCCTCCTCCGGGATGTGCGGTTTAGCTGATGTGTACGGTCGTTGCTTCGCCTTTTTTGAGCGTCACAGAGTGGCCGCCGATCAGAGCCGGTTTTTCCTCCGCCTCGGATTCGGTCAGGGTGACCGTGATGCTGGTTGGCGTGAGCGCGATTTTGTACCAGCTCTGTTGGAAGCAGAGGCTGGTTTCGATGCCTTTCCAGTGCACCGGGAAGTTCGGGCTGATGTTGAGCATGTCGTTGTAGAAGGCGATGCCGGCGAAGTAGCGGGTGACCGTGTCGATGGTTCCGGCCATCACACCGCAATGGATGCCTTCCTGGGTAGTGCCGCCCTGCGTGTCCTGAATGTCGCTCTTGAGCGCTTCGACGAACCAGTTCCACGCGGTTTCGTGGCCACCTTCGAGGTAGCTCGAGATGATCGAGTGCACCACCTTGCTCAGAGTCGATCCGTGGCTGGTTCTCGGTTCGTAGTAGGCGTAGTTGTCGCGCACGAACCTTATGGGATTTGGAATGTGGTAGCCGAGCTTTTCGAGGAGCGAACAGACTTCCATCGGGTTGAGCGTGTAGAAGGTCATCAGGACGTCTGCCTGCTTGGCCACTTTGTAGTGGTCGGGCGAATCGTTCTCGGCTTTCAGAATCCTGTCCATCCGGTGGATGTTGCCATATTTGAGCTTGTAGTGCTCCCAGTCGAGCTCCTTGAGCCCCATGTAGCCGTCGAACTGTTCGAGGATACCGTTCTTGTCGATGAGCACGTTCATCTTGCTCATGATCTCGCGCCACTGCATGAACTCGTCGTGGCCGATGCCGATCTTCTCCATGAGCTTGTCCATCACCTCGGGATCGAGTTTCTGGCTGAACTCGAGCGCTTTTTCAAGCAGCCAGGCGGTCATGATGTTGGTGTACGAGTTGTCTTTCAGGCCGTGCTTGCCGGTGCCGGGCAGCTCTTCGTGGAACTCGTCAGGGCCCATGACGCCTTCGATGTGGTAGCGACCGGTTTCGGGCGAGAAGGTGGCGATGCTGGCCCAGAAACGGGCGATCTCGAACATCATCTCGGCGCCATAGTTGTTCAGGAACTCCATGTCGCCGGTGTCGTGCACGTAGTGCCAGGCGTTGTAGAACACCGCAATCGAAACGTGGCGCTGGCGGCAGCTCAGGTCGGGATCCCAGGCGCCGCTCTTCGGATTGTAGTGAATGGTCGGCGTCTCCTCGCGTCCGTCATCGGCGGTCTGCCAAGGGTACATCGCGCCGTGGTAGCCGTTGTCGCGAGCGTAATCGCGCGCTGCGTCGAGGCTGTGGTAGCGGTACATCAGCAGGGCGCGTGCCACCTCGGGCGCGTGCTCGATGTAGAACGGCATGATATAAATTTCATCCCAGAAGTAGTGGCCGCGATACCCTTCGCCGCTGAGGCCGCGTGCGGCAATGCTGGCGTCGATGTTGACGTTGTGCGGCGAGGCGGTCGACATGAGGTGGTAGATGTGCAGCCGGAGCACCTTCTGGCTGAAGCGGTCGCCGTCGATTTTCATGTCGGCTTTGTTCCAGATGGCGCCCCATGCAGCGCAATGGCTCTGGAACAGCTCGTCGAAGGTGCCTGCCGATGCGAGCGTTTCGGCGCCGGCCTTCACCGGATCGTGCTGCCCCTCGTCGCGCGAGGTGTGGATCGAGACCACCTTTTCGATGATGCAGCGCTTGTCTGACGAAACCTTCAGGCGGAAGTTCTCGCTGATGCGCCGTGGGGTGCTGGTGACGCTGCCGCCGCTCATCGGTTCACCGTGGAAGCCGCAGCGGATGGACGTGCGGGCGTGGGTGACGATGTCAGTGCCAGTGTGGTTGGTGCGTACGTGCAGGTAGATGCCGCCGTTCTCACCTACTGTTCCGTGATCGACGTGGTCGAGGTGGTCGTTCGAGAGGCTGCTGTAGCGCTGGACGCCTTCGTTCTTGACCAGACCGTCGATGGTCGATCGGATTTCAAGTTCAGCCGAGTAGTTGATCGGCTCGATGATGTAGCGAAGCGCCGCGACATGCGGATTGTCCATGCTGCAGAAGCGGCGGCTTCTGATGCGGGTGATGTTGCCGAGTGTATCCTGCACAACCATCTCACGCTCCATCAGGGCGTGGCGCATGTCGAGGTTCTGGCGATAGCTCAGGATTTTCTGCTCCAGCGGATTGATGAACTCGCCGCTTCCGATTCGGAACTCGATGGGCAGCCAGTTCGGAGCGTTGACCATGTCATTGTTCCAGATGGTCTGGCCGTGAACCTGTGACGGAAGCTTGTTGAATACGCCGGCCAGGTAGGTGCCGGGGTAGTGGTGCTTCGAGGCCATGCCGCTCTCGAAAGCTCCGCGCACGCCCATGTAACCGTTGCCGATGGCCGTCAGCGATTCGCGGAGGCGTTCGTCCTTTGGCTTCCAGGAGTCGTAGCGAAGATCCCAGCCCTCTTTTTCAAGCCCTTCGTCGAACCACTGTTCAATATCCTCGATGGTGATTTCGCTCAGATCGCGCACCACGATGTCCGCGCCCTCTTCCTTGAGTTTGATACCCTCGATTTCGCGGGCGATGCCGAGCACCAGCCCGAAATTGCCTTTCGAACCCGCCTGCACGCCTGAAATGGCGTCTTCCACAACCACGCAATCGTTTGGTTCGAGGCCAAGGTTGGCTGCGGCAGTCGTGAAAATGTCCGGATTGGGCTTGCCTTTGAGTTTCAGCTCGATGGAAACTTCGCCGTCAACGCGCGTCTCAAAAAGCTCTTCCAGATGCGCGAGCTGGAGAATGAGTTTGCAGTTGCGGCTCGACGAGGCGATGCCGATGCGCACGCCGCGAGCCTTGAGGTTTTTGATGAACTCGACCGAGCTCTGAAATACCTCGGGCCCTTCCTTGACGAGAATTTCGGTAAAGAGGCTGTTCTTCCGGTTGCCGAGTCCGCAGACGGTCTCCTGTTCCGGAATATCGTCGAGCTCGCCGTAAGGAATTTCAATGTCCCTGGAGGCTAAAAAGCTTTTAACACCCTCCATACGCGGTTTACCGTCCACATATTTCAGATAGTCCTGATGAGGGTCGAAAGGGACGTAGGGCTCATTGTTGACCTCGGCATAATTCTTCAGAAATGAATTGAACATGGCCTCCCAGGCGAGGCTGTGGATTTTGGCCGTGCCGGTGATGACACCGTCGAGATCGAAAATGACTCCTTTGAAATTCATACTCATTCTTTGGGTTGTCGGTTAAAAGAAGGGCTTTACTTTTCGTTGAGTGCTCAGAGTGAAAGTAGCCCAAGAATCGTTAACAAAATATCGGGATAAGGTACCATGTAGCTTTTGGGGCAGATATCCTTGACCCGTTGCATAAGTTTTTCATCGCGGGTGACGAAAATTGTCCAGACATCGTCGTACATCTCCATCGCCTTTTTCAGCATCGGAAGGTCAGAGGAGGTGTCGCCGCAGACCAGTACCGAGCCGCTTGCGCGTTCAATGCCGAGTTTGCCGCAGATGAATTCCAGACCGTCGCCCTTGTCGAAATCCCTGATCTGGTTCGTCGCGGGATCGTCGTCGATGGTGAGGATGATTTCGATGTCGAGGCCGGTGTCCTCGATTCTGAAGTTCTTGCCTTCCGGATCAATATTTCGCACGATGCCTTTGACCTTTTCGAGAAACGCTGTCGACTCGGCTTCATTGATCGAGCGGGTGATGTCCTGACGGGCGATGGTGGTCTGGCCGAACTTTATCTGCAGGGCTGAACCGATGAAGTTGAATTTCTCGAACGAAGGGTCGCGCAGAATCAGTTGCATCCGCTCGTTGAGCAAACGGATCAGCTCCTGCTTGCCGGGCGCGATGGGGTAGGAGTGGAACTGCCCGTCGATGTCGATGAACTCACGCCCTTTCGAACCCGCATACACAAAGATGTGCTCAGGGTTGATCGAAACATTCAGGATGCCGAAATCCTTGAGCGGCGCCGAGGTGATGATCAGCGGATACTTGCAGCAGTTTTTGGCGAACCGGGAAAGAAAGACCGAATTGTAAATCGGCTGGATCGATGAGCGGTAGCGCCCGCAATAGTTGTTGGTGGTGCCGTCGCGGTCGGTGATGAACGCGCTGAAGCTTTTACCACGAAGCATCTCCACGCCGTCGGTGACGTAATCGGTGAAGCCGGGAATGAACTTGGCGAGGTATTCGATGAAACGGTCTTCACCGTATTCGAGGTAGTAAATATCCTTCTGCAATTCGCGAATTTCGTAGGTCAGATCGACCTCGATCTGCTTCATGCCGTCCAGACGCAAGAGACGCTGGCCGGTGTAATCGTCGATATAGATGGTTTCGAGGGAGTACAGCGCATTTTTCAGGGACTCGATGCAGCCTTTGCCTACGACCCTCTGCTTCATGATGTTCCGAACGATCGGCTCTCTCAGATCTCGGGTTTCGGATTTGAGCCGGTAGAGTTCCTTGAGCGTTCTGATATCCTGCAACGTAATGGGAAAGTTGCAGGTGCGGAGACTTCTCTCATTAACAATCGTAGTGTGCATACGAGCCCGGCTGAAGGAATAGAATAACGATGTGAAACGTAAATTTACGAAAAAAGAGTTTCACGATTCAGTAAATCTTGTTTTTTGTGTCGCTGCCAATGCCTAACAGCTCCCACGTTTTTCCGGTTCCGTCTTAGCGTTTACCGTCTTCTGGAACCTCGAGAGCTTGAAGTGCCGAGAGGATTTTCCGGTGGATTTCCTGTGGCGTCAGAAGTGCGTCGATCATGATAATTCGCTGCGGTTCAGCTTCCAGAATGGCGTGATAACCGGCCCGGACACGCTGGTAAAATTCAAGCCCCGAATTCTCCATGCGGTCCAGCTCTTCGGACTCGAACGCCAGCGGCAGCGATTTTTCGGAGAACTTCCTCAACAGCGCGTCTTCAGGCGTGAGGTCGAGGTAAAAGGTGATGTCGGGGCGAATGCCGTGCGAGGCGATCCGGTTGATTTCTGCGAGCATGTCGAGGTTCAGCCCGCGGCCGTAGCCCTGGTAAGCGGTGGTCGAATCGAAAAAACGATCCAGAATGACGTCGCAGCCGTCCTCCAGTGCGGGCACGATGATCTTCTCCATCAGCTCTGCCCGGCTTGCCGAAAAGAGCAGCAACTCTGCGATCGAGGTGATATCGTTATGGCTTTCGAGCAGCAGCTCCCGAATCTGCTCGGCAACGGGTGTCCCGCCCGGCTCGCGCAGGGTGAGCACCTCACGGCCGCGTTCCTGGAGATGGCGTTTCAGCTTGACGACCTGGGTCGATTTTCCTGCGCCGTCGATTCCTTCGAAGGTGATAAGCATAAGTCTTAATGCGCTGGTGTTTCCTCAAAAATAAAATTTTTGACCGCCGAGCTGAACTTTTCCGGGTATTCAAGCATAGGGCAGTGGCCGCAATCCCTGAAGACGATCAGCTTTGATGTGGGCAGCTCTTGCTTGACCACAGGGGCGATTTTCGGTGAAATATACTGGTCATGGTCGCCCCAGATGATCAGTACAGGCTGCGTCAACTCGCCAAGCCTCGAACGCAGGCCAGTGCGCTGCATGTCGAGCAGCGGCATGTTCCGGTTCAGCTTCATGGTCGTGTCGAAGGCTCCGTGGTCACGTGCAATTCCGAGCAGCTTCCGGTAGAGCCCTCGGTCGATTGCCTGCCGGTTGTACAGGGCGGCATCGAACATTTTGCGGGACATCTTTTCGGTCGTTACCAGCGGTTTGAGCAGGTGACGCACGCCGGGTAGGCTGATGGCTCTCGACCATGACGGCAGGGTGACGAAGCCGTCAGTATTGCTCAACACCATTTTGTCGAACGTTCCGGGATGAATCAGGGCGGTCGCGAGCAAGTACTTTCCCCCCATCGAGTGACCGGTACCGTACACCGGCCACCGCGCGATTGCGCCGGTTTTTTCAAGGAACTCGTGGATCAGATCGGCATAGAGCTGAAGCGAGTAGACGATGCTCTGCGGTTTGTCGGAGCCGCCGAATCCAAGCAGGTCGAGACCGAGAACCCTGAATGAGCCGGCAAGCTGCGGTATGACCGGATCGTAAAAATCGAACGATGCTGAAATCCCGTGCAGAAGCAGCATTACGGGAGCATTGCCCCCTGTATCGAGATACCGGTGACGGTGACCGCTAAGCGTGATGTACCTGTCTTGAGCCGCCATTGCCAGAGGGCATTATGATCACAAAGAGGTGTTGTTGCGAGGGTTGAACGGGAAGTAAAAGCAAAATAAGCAATGAACGGCAAAAAACCGTTACGGCGGCGTTTTAAAGGGGCTTGCAGAAAACGATGAACGGCTCTTCTGCGTTTATTAAAAATAGTGTATGTTCCCGCCGATCATGTAAAAAATATAACGTGCATTTTCTCTATGACTCTGAACAGTGTGATTCATCTTCTGCATCAGCACGACCAAAGAACGGCATTGCTGCACAGTGCCGGTAGGGCGTTCGTTGGCGTGGCGTTGTGCTGTGGCTTGCAGGGCTGTTCGGGGCGCTCCGACGACCAGAACCTTGCGCCACGGGATGTCCCGGGAGATCACCATCAGATGGCACCCGTTGATCCACAGCCCTCGTCCAGAGATATGCCTGGCTGGCTCGACCTTTATCGTGAGAAACGTCTGGAGAACATCTCAAGTGTCGATCATGTCGTCATCGTAAGGTTCGAGTCTCTCGGAGACCGTGACGAGGTGTATAGCTACTATGCCGACAAGTTTGGCAATGAGGAGAATTTCTCCTCATTTCGTGACAACCGCGACATTATCAGCTTCATAAAAGAGGGGTATGGGGTGAAAATCACACTACTCAACCCATCGAAAAACCTGTGGTCTCTCGAATACCATCGTCAGTCGATCTGAGCCTCCCGCCAAGGGGGGCTAATTTTTTGCCTCGTTCTGTTTGCTGACCTCAAACGGAGCGTTTCCTCTTCTTGCCACTTTTGCTTTTTCTCGGCCTGTCTGCAGCCGTGCGTTAGTTGCTCATTTCCTCATTCAGAAAAAAATATTCAGCTGAACGCAGGAATTTCCGCTGGCGGTCGTCGTATTGGGTGAGCGGTTGCCGCATTGATAATACTGGCACCCGATACGATAAACAAACGAGAGCTATACGATGAAAAAGACGATTATTACGACAGCACTTCTTGCCGGATTTATCGGTGCGGCAGGTACCGCATCAGCAGCAAACAACGACAGGCAGGCTCCGTGCCCGCCTCCAAGCGTTTCCCGGTCGGCTGACGCTCCCGGTTACGGTATGAGGCCGGATGCAAGAGCACAGAAGAGGGCTTCGATCAAACAGGCGCTGAATCTGAGCGATCGTCAGGAACGGAAAATGGTCGAGTTGCGACAGAACTTTTTCACCCGCAGCCGTCCTGTTGTTCAGGATCTCATGAATATGAGACGTGAGCTTGCTCTTGAATCGGTCAGGAAACATCCCAACAGGATGAAAATCGACAAACTTACCCGTAGAATCGGACAGGTGCATGAACAGTTGGCTGAAATGCAAAGCCGCCATCTCCATAATGTGGCGTCAGTGCTTGACGACAAGCAGCTTGACCGGTTTATGCATATGAAAGATCAACGTGGCGACAGGCACTGGAAGAGAAGCTGAGCCGTTCACAGACAAAATAACCGCTGAAAGCAGGAAAGCCGGGATTACCTTTATCCCGGCTTTCCTGTGTCTGATCGATTTTTTCAGTGAGCCTGTCCGGTCGGCCTGATAATGATTTCACTTACATCCACATGCGGAGGCTGGCTGAGAGCGTACATCACGCCTCGCGCCACGTCGTCCGGAAGCAGTTCCGGAGCGACCGGTTTCTGCAAGCCATCCCAGAACGGCGTATCCACAATGCCCGGCTCGACCAACGTGACCCGCACGCCCTTGCTTGCCACTTCGTTGCGGATCGCCTGCGCCATGCCGGTTACCGCCCATTTGGTGGCTCCGTAGAGGTTTCGCATCGAGGTAACCCGGCCCAGAACCGAACCCGTCACGAGGAAATGTCCCCCGGTTTTGACCAGCTCCGGCAGCGTGAGGCGCGCCGTGGCTGCCGCGCCGAAAACGTTGGTCATCACCATGTCGCGCCACTCGTTGGGTCTGTGCTCGCCCTCGATGAAAGACGATCCATTTGAAAATCCCGCATTGGCGAAAACCGCGTCGAGTCTGCCGAAGCGCTCGATGGTTTTCTGCACCATCGCCTCCTGCTGTTCCCATTCCGCCACGTCGCACGGCACGGCTATTGCCCGCTCGGCGCCGAGTTCATCGACAAGCGCCGTCAGCTTTTCCGCCGACCGCGCTGCCACCACGACCCGCCAGCCCGCCTCCACGGCCTGAATCGCCGTCGAACGCCCGATGCCGGTCGAAGCCCCGGTTATGAGAAGAACCTTTCCGTTATCTGAAGTACTCATAATGTGCTATTTGTATGGTGATTTAAGCGTTCATGTTTGGCGCTATAAGTTTACTGAGGAGATTTGCCTTTCAGTACTTCTCGTATGATCTGGGCAAGCACGGTAAGCCTGACTGGTTTTTTGATCACTTTACGGATTCCGTAACGATTGAGCGATATCGAATCTTCTATGTTTTTGCCGTAACCGGTCATCAGAAGTATCGGAAGCTGTGAATTGAGCTTGTGCAGATTTCGAGCCAGTGCGGTGCCTGTCATTTCTGGCATGGTCAGGTCGGTAATCACCAAATCATAAGCTTTCGGGTCATTACGGAACTCTTCAATCGCTTCAAGGGGGGAATTTTTTACCGTAACAGCTATCCCGAGGTGGTTCATCATGACACGCATTACCTTGGTGGCAGCGTGTTCATCATCGACAACAAGTACCCGTATTCCCGAGTTGTTTTCTGCAGACAGGTCGTTACTCTGCTGAGCATGCAGTTCCTCTGCGATCACGGGAAGATAAATTCTGAATGTGCTGCCATTACCAGGTAAGCTCTCGACCGTTATGTCTCCTTTAAAGCTGGTTACAATACCATGCACCACTGAAAGACCGAGTCCTGTGCCCTTGTTGAATCCTCTGGTTGAATAGAAAGGCTCGAAGATCCTTTCTATTGTGCTTGCTTCCATACCGTGACCGTTATCGGTAACCGTAAGCTGAGCATAGTGACTGTCTTTCAGATTCGGATGCTTTTTGTGAAACTCGTTATCAGCAATAATCTCCCGAAGGTCTATGGACATTTCACCACCCGAATCCTCCATTGCCTGGAAGGCGTTAGTGCAGAGATTCATGATTACCTGGTGAAGCTGCGTTGGATCGACCAGCACGTTACCGCATTTGCTGAAACGGGTCTCGATGGAGATCGTTGATGGGATTGATGGACGCAAAAGTTGCATTGCCTCTTCGACGATCTGCTGCACTTTTATGATTGCAGGTTCGGCCTTTTCAGCGCGGCTGAACATCAGAATCTGTGACACAAGGTTCTTTGCTCGTTCTGCTGCCTGCATGATCTGCGTATAGAAATCATGCGGCAAGTTGTTCTCCTGCATCAGAATGGAGCCCATTTCCGCATAGCCGAGGATCGGTGTGAGAATGTTGTTGAAATCGTGCGCGATGCCGCCGGCAAGTGTGCCGATGGTTTCAAGGCGTTGGGTTTTTATCAGGTTTTCTTCGAGCAGCTTTTTTTCTGCCTGTGCGTTCACCTTGTCGGTTATGTCAAACAGAATGCCGTCAATCCCTGAAAAGCTTCCGCCGTCCGAAAAGACCGAAGTGCATCTGTTTTCGAGCCATTTGACTTCGTTGTCAGGCAGGATTATCCTGAATACATTTGTCTTCGATGTCTGGGCTTGGTGGAGTTGGTTGAAGAAATCAGCAAGAGGTTGCCGGTCTTCAGGATGAACCAGTGTCAGTGCGTGATCGAGTGAGCCCAGGTTATTGTCCAGAACAAGATGTTTCGTCCATGCTTGTTTGGCATCTGAAAGGAAGTTGATGGCATTATCGGTCGATAGGTGATAGACGATACCGGGAATATTGCCGATGATGGATCTGAACTCTTCGCTGATCCGTTTCTGAAGCGCGCTTTCGCGCAAGGCAGCTTCAGCCCGCTTCATTTCGGTGAGATCGATCACTGTGGTGCGTATTCCGGCAACTTTCCGCCCTTTTCTGATGGGGGTGTTGTATAGCAGTAACGGTAACCGGCGTCCGTCTTTCATGACTATGGTCTCCTCGTTACCTTGGGCGGTATAGTCTGGATCAAATATTTTCTGTTGCTTTTCAAAGGCCAGTTCGAGATTTTCTGGACAGCAAAAACTCAAGGCGGGCACACCCTTTTGAAGCTCTTCGGGAGAAATATCGAAAAACTTCATTCCCGAATTATTGATATAATTCACGATGCCCTTCAGGTTGGTTTCGAAGAGCGGAAAAGGCAGGAATTCGGTGAGCTCGCGGAATTTTTTTTCACTTTCGATAATCGCCGCTTGGCTTTTCAGGCGATCTGAAATATTCCGGGCGATCCCGAATACGACCGGTTCGCCGTCCCAAGTGCCAGGAGTGATTTTCGTTTCCACGGGGATGGTCTCGCCCGATTTCTTGAGAAGGGGAACAGTACAGAGCTTTTCTGTGTCGGAAAGTATCGCATCGACAATTTTTTGAGCATGTGTTCGCTGCCCTGACGGATGGATTTCGAGCACGTTCATTTGCCGCAGCTCATCGAGTGAATAACCGAGTGCTGCTACTGTTGCCATATTGGCATGCACAATGGTTCCATTCTCGGCAAAAATGAACAGCATGTCGTCGATCGATTCGAACAGGGTTTCAAGATTACGGCTGACCGCGCTGATGCGCTCTTCGTGTCTTGCCTGCATAATGGTTGGCCCTATATGCGAAGCAACCGTTTCAAGGGCTTTGCGGGCAAACACCGGGACTTCATCGAGCTTGTGTGAGCTGATAGTGAATAGGGCGATAGGACGTTTTTTGTTGAATACGGGCAAAATGGCGTAGGCATTCACGCCCTCCTGTAGCAAACATTGAGTCGTTTGTTCGCTGATTTCAGGCGTCTGATCGTTGTACAGGGCTTTTCCGGACTTCATGAGCTGGTATTCCGGAGAGTTCTTCTTGAATACAGCAAGTGTCTTGATGAGCTCATCTGACAGTCCCTGACTGTGGAAAAGGTTCAGGGCTTTTTTGTTCTCATTGAGCAGATAGACCGCGCCGCTATCCATGCCTGAAATCTCCATCGCAGTATTGAGGCAATGCTGTATGGTTTCTTCAAATGACTGTGACATACTCAGTTTCAGGGCCAGATCCAGCTCGCACTGAAGCAGTTTTTTTACCCTTTGACGCTGTAAAGCATTGGCGATGATGCCTCCAGCCAGTGCAAGGATCGATGCGGAATCGGAGGGCCATTGACGCTCCACCCTTACGGCGTCAAAGCCGATGAAGCCAAACGGATCATTGCCCGATATGAGTGGGATGAGAATGAGTGACTTAATATTTTGCTGTTCGAAAATCTTCCGTTCTGCAGCAGCAGCGTCCGGGAGTTCAGATACCCTCGGTATGATGATCACCTCGTTATTGGTGATTTTTTTTGTGATCCAACGGAATTCGGAGGAAGGAAGCTGCTGAAATATATCGATCTTCGGTTTGACGCCTTTGGCGCACCATTCGTGGGTGTTGTCCATGAAGCGCATGTTGTCATAGAGCTGGAAAATATAGCTTCGGTCAGCCCCTACGAACGCGCCGATTGTCTCCAGTGCTTTGTTGATCATGCTGTCGATCTGCTCTGAAGAAGCGCTGATGAACTGGTTGGCAATGGTTGAAATCAGGCGATCCAGTCGCCGGTTGTAGGCTTGGGCGAGTTCGGATTGTTTTCTCAGGGTGTTATCGAGCACATAGCCTTCAAACCTGGTGATGCAGCCGTTTTCATCCCTGACGATTGTGGTGAAATCGTACATCCAGGTGATGCCGCCATCTTTGCGAATGATGCGGTACTCCTGCTCGAATGAGGTGCTTTCGGGATTGGTGAAAAAAGCGGTCATCTCATTCAGAACCCTGTCAAGATCATCCGGGTGGATGATATCATCATATCCGATGACTTCCGATGTAAAATCTTCGGGAGCGTATCCCGTCAGCGTGGTTACATTCGGAGAGACATATTCGGCTGGGTAGCCTTCAGTATTTAACCAGCGAAAAACCGTGATCGGGCCTTCCAGAAAGAGATTTATTTCCTGCCGAAGCTTCTCTTCGGCATGTTTGCGCTCCGTAATGTCTTGGTGCGATCCAGCCATTCGGATTGCATTCCCTTCCCGGTCATGTTCGAATACCTTGCCGCGAGTGAGGATCCAGACCCAGTGGCCATTTTTGTGTTGCATCCGGATCTCTGCCTCGTAGTCATCTAACTTGCCTCGTAAATTATCTTCAAGCAGTATGTTGGCCTTTTTCAGATCATCAGGATGGCAGAGACTTTTCCATTTTGCAAGCGTGATCGGCCCAAGCTCTTTTTGAGTATAGCCGATCATTTCAGCCCATGCTTTGTTAATAGATACAAGTCCGGTTTGAATGTTCCAGTCCCAGTAGCCGGCTTTTGTGCCTTCGATAACCAGAGATAGTCGCTGAAGCTCCTTTTTCAGTTCAGCATGTTCTTTTTTGAGGCTGTCAATATCCGATTCATTGTTTTGAATCGGATTTGCGATTTTGGAGCCCTTGTTCATTAGAGGTAAGATTGCCGTGATGGTAAACTCGGATGACGAGTAAAATACTGCTGTTTGACGATTTTTCTAAATATTTACGAGTTATTACGTCGTTTATGACGTAGAGATTGCCGTTGTTTTTTTGTTGAATAAAGGGGCATTTTTAGGAACTAACCTGTATCGGGGGATTGGTTATGGGGTTGATCGGTGATGCTGATGCCTGGCATCTCAAGCTGTCGCTGTATGAATTGACATCTTGATGCTCAAAAAGATTTAGGGGGATTGTCGATTGTTGAGTTTTGTTGGAGCCTCTTTACAAAGGGGGGGGAAAGTTTTACGTTATCAGTTCAGGCAATCGGGTCTTCCATCCGGAGAAGAGGACAAGGCCGCGTTCGAGGGCTGGAGCGTTTTTGCGGATGAGTTTGAGTTTGCCGATATGCTGTTGTGTTTGTTCGGCGAAAGCGCTGCAAGTAAACTTTGGTGCGGCTTTTTTGTATTCGGTTTTGTCGTCGCTGGCGATGTAGCCAATTTCCCGGTTTTTCCATAGATTTGTGACATCGTTTCGTCAACCCGTAAAATCATTTTTTGCTATGGCTTTGATGGATCCGGCAAGCTGGATGTTCGTGCTTGTTGTCAGTATCGTCTGCTCGATTGCGTGCGCGATTGTTTCGTTCAATAAAGGGTATCGCGGTTCTCCGGTGTTCGCGTGGTTCGCAGCGGGTTTCGTGTTCAGCGTGTTCGCACTGATTGCCATCATTCTCGCACCGCACCACCACGAGGCGTAAATGGGGGCTGATGGCAAACAAAAAGGGAGCCGTGCGTGGCTCCCTTTTTGTTTGCTTGATGCTGGATCTTACCTGTAGTCTCGATCCCGGTCTCTGTTCCTGTCATTATCCCGGTCTTTGCGTTCACCGTCATCGTTTTTGTCGCCCCGATCGAATGAGCGCTTCTGTTCCTGATCGGACTGAAATCTCGGTTTGAAATCCCGTTTGTTGTCGTTGTTTCTGTAATCAGGATTGCTGTTGAATCGTCCATCAGATTTGAAGTCCGGTTTCCCGTCTTTTTTGTCATCTGAACGGCGATCCTTTCTGAAATCCTGCCTGAAGTCGGGTTTGGTGTCCAGCCTGCCCTCGGGTTTGAAATCCTTTCGACCGTCAGGCCTGAAGTTCGGTCTCTCATCCGGCCTTCTGTCACGCAGGTCGCGGTTGTCCCGGATTCTCTGTTCCCTGAAATGCCTGTCCCAATAGGAGCGGTCGTGGCGGCGGTACTCGTAGTCGCGGCGGTGCCAGATGTCGTTCCATTTATGCCTTCTGATTTGCCAGGGCAGGTCGTAATATCTCACCAGCCTCCACGGGCCGCGGTAGTAGGAGGCGCGGTACCAGTTGCCGTCGCGGAAGACGAAATAGAAGTCGCCGAAACGGATGAGATCGTAGTCCCAGCCATACGAAACGTAAAAGCCGTAATCATCGAGATAGATGAAGTCGGGATAGTTGCTGACGACAAGAACCGGACTTCTGTTACCCATGCTGATATGGACGTTCAATTCGGCCTTGGCATCGCTCTGTGGCGCGAAAAGCAGGACGCCTGCGATGCCAGTGGTTGCAAGAAAGAGTGATTTTTTCATGGTCGGTAGCTTTGGTTTATACACTTGACTGCAAGAGCATGTGCTGTATACTCGTGGAGAAGCGCGCTGCATGTTGCGCCTTCTCGTTCTCAACCATATGACGTTGCCGTCTGGCGATTTCTTTCACTTGCGTAAAAAAATCTTTTTCAGCGGGCTGAGAACAGTGCTTGCATGGGTCAAGCTTTGCCTTTTGCTACCGATCTGTTCAGCGCAGGTCGCGGATTTTTTCCAGCAGCACTTTGTGGGTGGAAATATCCGGATCACTTTCAGAGAAGCCGTTCAGTTCGAGGTTTTTGGCTACGAATTGGAGCAGGCGGCCATCGAGGTGTTCGGCGATGCCAAGCATGTGAGAGCGATGGTGCAGCAGTTCGAACAGAATCACTTTTTCGGCCTGGTTGCGCTTCATCTTTTCGAAAATGCGGGCCATAAGTTCGTCATCGATATGACGTGAAACTTCGCTGAAGTATTCGAGCGGGAGGTCGTTGGCGTAACCTACAGCCTGGTCGACGCCCATAGTCCGGCAAACGCCGGCTGAAATCTGCGGGCGGATGTGTTCGACCATGAGCGGTATGACGATGAAGTGCGGAATGAATCGCACGATCGAGCCAATGGCGTGATAGAGTTCGTCAAAGCCGTCGGTTTTATTGTTCACCACGTCTTTAACATAACCCGCGAGTGCTTCCTGTGCTTCAGCATCAAGCGTTTTGAGGGATTCGGGCAGAGGGGTTTCAGTCCAGGCGAGCGTTTGTTCGATAGATGACATAGGAGGATAGTATTGTCCGGCGACAGAAAGCCGGAGTTGATGCCGGGCAGGTTGCTTTTCGGCGCAGTACTGCGTTCAATAATGGTATTCAAAATAATGGTGAAATGAAAAGCAATTACGCGAGTTTGCCCTAAGGCTTTTCGCGGCGCGCGACTTGTTGTTTGTGTCATTGATTTTTCGTTTCGCCGGAATAAAAAATATTCGCAATGATTACTTTGTTTTTGGGCGTACAGCAATGGTCTACACGCGCTGTTGTTCTTCAGTTTCACGTTCAAACAACCTTATCGAAAGGAGTAAAACTGTATGGCGACTATTAAAGCGGATTTCGACAGCTACAAAATCTGGTATTACAGCGGTCATCCCTATGAGGCGCTGATCTATGTCTATAAAGACAAAAAGTATGTCGGGCGTATCGTTTTCTTTAAGGATGACGCGGCGATACCGGCGAATGCAAGCTATCCTGAGCCGTCGATTCACTATCCCTTGAGCCGCTTCGATCATGTGGTAAGCATTCTGCGCGAGGAGAAGCCGCTCTACCTGCACCTTAACCTCACCAACAAGATTGGTACGGTAGCTACTGCCGACCTCGAACCTACCGGAGAGGAAGAGGGTGTGTAAGCGATTTCGTGATGATAACGATCAAAAAGCCCCGTCTTCAGCGGGGCTTTTTCTTTGAGGTTTTTCAGGCGTGAGTCGGACTTATGGTGTATTGGCTATCCTCTGCTCAACAATCGAGCGCTGGGAGCAAACGGGTAGGGCAACAAATGTTTGCAGTAAAGAACAATCCGATCTTTTTACAGGCTATCAGGCTGCGATGACTTTCTGTAATTTGACAATGGCCGCTTTTTTCGCTTTGCGTCCTTCCTCCCAGTCGCTGCCGAACATGGCGGCTTCGCTGATTTTGTCCATAATGGAGGTCAGACTTCTGATTTTTCGCCTGTCTGAACCGCTTACTTCAATTTCCAGAATCGCATTCTGCAAGCACTGGATTGCATCAAGGAACTTATCCTTTTCGATATGCTGGATGGCGAGTTGTGCTATATTTGCTGTCATGGTTTACTAACGTAGTTGTATTGTGCCAAGGGGCTAAAGAATGTTTTTAGAATGACAACGTTGTCGAGAAAAGATCCCTCAGGCAGCTTTTTGGATTTTGAAGTTCAAAATACGTCATCTTTGTGACGTACCTTTATGCTCAAAATATATGAGATGCGACTATTATTTGCTAACGGTTTGTGTAGCCTATATAATCGCATTCCAGGGAACACAGGAGTTACGTAAATGCTTCCGGGATCAAGTTATCAGTTTGACGTTAATGCCCTTCAGTTTCTTGCGCGATCCGCGAGGTGAAGTTGTATCAGTTGAAGCTGCCGTTTTTTGTGCTGCCTTCTACGTCTTGTCTATTCGTATCGCTTTGCCTCTTCAGACTTGTTCGTAGCCTGATCGGGTTGCCGTGGTGTGTCAGGATTGGCCGGAAAGGTTTACTTGTGAATCTCAGAAGTTCATTAGGGCTTCTTGCCAATCGTTTACAGACTGAGCATGTTCAGGAATGGCCAAAGCAAGATTATCGCAATGGCTAACCTTATTATTTCCACGGGGAGTGTCAATGATGGGTACGAATGTAAAGATTTTAGAGGATTATTTCAATGGAGATCTACCCGAAATTTATCAGTGCCCTTACAAAACCTAAAAGCGTTTTTTGTGAAGACATTGCAGCGGCGTTTTTGTGGTGTAATAAGTGTGTTGTGTGATCAAGCGTTGGTGAAGTGGCTGGTATCCTGAGGAGAGAAGTGGGGGAATGGAATATTCAGAAAGGAAGTATAGTTTTAGACGGCACTTGTCGTTTAAACGTAAAGGATAACAGAGAGGCAGGGTGGTTGTGGAGCATATTTTTGAGTTCAGCAATATCAGCGCCTATCGGGGCGGCACCAGGGTATTCGATGGGTTTAACCTGACCATCCGCAAAGGAGAGAATACGGCTATTCTGGGGCCGAACGGGTCTGGGAAGACGACGCTGATGAAACTGATTTCCCGGGAGATTTATCCGGTGCATTCTGAAAAGAGCCGGATGCTGGTGTATGGGCGCAACCGGTGGAATGTGGAGGAGTTGCGTTCGCGGCTGGGGATTGTGTCCAATGACCTCCAGCAGGAGTACGGTGCTTGTGCGCGAGGGCGGGATGTGATTCTTTCGGGTTACTATTCGAGCATCGACGTGTGGCCGCATCAGATGTTCAGCGCCGATGAGCTGGAGCACGCCGAAACGTTGATGGGGGAGCTTGGCATTGAAGCGCTGGCCGAAAGGCCATACGGCAGGATGTCGACCGGGCAGCAGCGGCGCTTTCTTCTGGGTCGAGCACTCGTGCACGAGCCCGAAGCACTTTTGCTCGACGAACCGACCAGCGGCCTCGATATTCCAGCGACTTTCCACTACCTCGACACGGTCAGGCGGCTGATGCGTCATGGTACTCAGCTTATCCTCGTGACTCATCACCTGCACGAGATCCCGCCGGAAATCAGCCGGGTGGTGTTCATGCGAGACGGTCGGGTTGTAGCTGATGGAGGCAAACAACAATTGCTCACCTCCGGGCCAGTTTCGGAGCTGTTCGAGTGCAGCGTCGAGGTTGTCGAGCGAAACGGGTTTTATCAGGTGTTACCGGGGAGTCGTTGACCGTTGATAACGGCCGATTTTGTTGGTCTTCTTGGTTTTGTGCTCTCACTCGGAAATCGTTCTTTGTCCCTTTGTCTCCATCTTATTTGTGCGGACTTTGTTGCTTCTGTGACTTGGCGGGAACGGAACTTTCCTGTAACTGGTTAGTCAAGCAAGTGCTTTTGAATGTTTTCATATAATCATTTAAACCATCTCCATTATGGCAACAATTACCCTGAAAGGTAATTCCATCAATACTGCCGGTGAGCTTCCGGCAGTCGGCAGTCAGCTTCCTGCATTCACTCTTGTGAAAAGCGATCTGTCTGAAGTAACCCAGGCCGATTTTGCAGGCAAAAAGGTTGTGCTGAACATTTTTCCGAGCCTCGATACGGCTGTTTGCGCTGCATCGGTGAGGCGTTTCAACAAGGAAGCCGGTGAGCGCGGTGATACGGTTGTACTTTGCATCTCCGCCGATCTGCCGTTCGCGCAGGGCCGTTTCTGCACCACTGAGGGACTTGAAAATGTGGTGTCGCTTTCAGTATTCCGTTCGCCCGAGTTCGGTGGCGATTACGGCCTGACCATCACCGACGGCCCGCTGAAAGGCCTGCTTTCACGCGCGGTGATCGTCGCCGACGCCGCAGGCAAGGTGCTTTACACCGAACAGGTGCCCGAGATCGTGCAGGAGCCTGATTACGATAAAGCGCTTGCGGCGCTCGCCTGATTCCTTCTGATTTTTCGTGCAAGCCATGCCCGCGTGATTGCGGCATGGCTGCCGACTCATCCTTTTTTTTGTTACTATATTCATCCGGTTACGCCGGATTTTTTCATTTGTTATCACCAAGAATCGTACAAGGATGTTTACCGGAATCGTAAAGGATATTGGCACGGTCGAGAGCGCCGCGCGGCAGGGAAGCGGGATGCGGTTGAAGGTTCGTTACACTTCGCAGGCGGAGTTCGGCGACCTCTGCATCGATGAGAGCGTGAGCATCGGCGGCGCTTGCCAGACGGTTGTGGCGACGGGGCCGGGGTGGTTCGAGGTCGATACGGTGGCTGAAACGCTCAAGAAGACGACGCTCGGCTCGTTCCGTCCGGGTGCGAAGGTCAATCTCGAACGTGCCGTGCGGCCAATGGATCGGCTCGGCGGACACTTCGTTCTTGGCCACGTCGATGGCGTCGGGCGGGTTTCGCGCATCGAAGAGGTGGGCGGCAGCCGGATGATTTCGGTGGCGTTCGACTCGCGCTTCGACGCCTGGATCGTCTCCGCCGGTTCCATCGCCATCGACGGCGTGAGCCTCACCGTAGCGTCGGTCGAGCCGGGCGAGTTCACCGTGGCGATCATCCCCTACACCTTCGCCAACACCACCATCACCGGTCTCGCTGCCGGGAGTGAGGTGAACCTCGAATTCGACATTCTCGGCAAGTACGTCGCTCGGCAGCACTCCGCCGCTGCGCCGCCGTCGCAGGAGTCGAGCCGTATCACCGAATCGTGGCTCAGCGGCCAGGGGTTTGCATGATGCCGGACGAACACGCGCAATCCGACCTGTTCGGCTACTCCGATCCGGGCCGCTCGTCCGGCAAAGGGAGTGCGTTCCAGCCGCTGGCCGAGCGGGTGCGTCCGCGCTCGATCGACGAGCTGTTTGGCCAGGAGCATCTCGTTGGCCCCGGCGGGCCGGTCAGGAGCTACCTCGAACAGGGGCGGATTCCCTCGATGATCTTTTGGGGGCCGCCCGGCTCCGGCAAGACCACGCTTGCCGAAATCTGCGCCGGGTCGCTGAACTACCGCTTCGAGCAGCTCTCGGCGACCGACGCGGGCGTCAAGGATGTGCGCCGCGTGCTGGAAGTCGCGCAGAAAAGCCGCTCCATCGACGGGCGGCAGATGCTGCTCTTCATCGACGAAATCCACCGCTTCAACAAGGCGCAGCAGGATACGCTGCTTCACGCCATCGAGCAGGGCCTCATCGTGCTGATCGGCGCGACTACCGAGAATCCGTCGTTCGAGGTGAACCGCGCGCTGCTCTCCCGGATGCAGGTTTACATTCTCAATCCGCTGAGCGAAGCCGAGGTGCAGCGCGTTGTCGAGCGGGCCATCGGGAGCGATCCGCAGCTCGCCGCCGCCGGAGTCGAGGTGCGCGACATGGAGTTCCTGTTGGCCTACGCGGCGGGCGACGCGCGAAAGGCGCTCAACGCGCTCGAAGCCGCCCTGTCGCTCGCGCCGCTCGGGACCGCGCCGATGGTGATCGACCGCAAGCTGCTCGAACAGGCGCTCCAGCACCGCGCTCCGGCCTACGACAAAGGCGGTGAGGCGCATTACGACACGGTGTCGGCCTTCATCAAATCGATGCGCGGCTCCGACCCTGATGCGGCGCTCTTCTGGATGGCCAAAATGATCGACGGCGGCGAAGACCCGAAGTTCATCGCCCGCCGCATGGTGATTTTCGCCAGCGAGGACATCGGCAACGCGGACCCCTACGCGCTCACGCTCGCCGTTTCGGTGTTCCATGCCGTCGAACTGATCGGCCTGCCCGAAGCGCGGATCAACCTCGCCCAGGGCGCGACCTACCTGGCCTCGTGCCCGAAATCGAACGCGAGCTACCAGGGCATCAACGAGGCGCTGTCGGAGGTCAAAAAGGGCGCCGCCAACGCCGTGCCGCCGCTCTACCTTCGCAACGCCCCGACCGACCTGATGAAAGAGATCGGCTACGGCAAAGGCTACCGCTACCCGCATAGCTTCCCCGGCCACTTCGTCGATGAGCACTACTTCCCCGAACAGATGGAGCCAAAAGCCTACTACCGCCCCACCGGCGAAGGCCGCGAAAAGTTCATCCGCGAACGGCTGGAGGGGTTGTGGAAGGATCGGTACGGGGAGTGATTGCATTGCATAGACGCTGGTGGTATATTTGAAGCACAACTATAATTCATACCCCGCCATGAGCCTGCTCAGATTTTTCATTCCTCTTTTTCTTACGCTTTGCCTGGCGTGGCCGGCCTTCGCCGAAACCAAGCCTGAAACTGAAGCTGAAATGCCCGTCGGATCGGAGCAGCCCAAAGCAGCGCCGCTTGTTATCAGTCTTGACGATGCCGTCCGGATCGGGTTGCAGCATAACCGGCAGCTTGAGATTGCGCGCCTGGACAAGCGGATGGCTGGGCAGAAGGTTCGGGAGTCGTGGGCCGAGGTTCTGCCGCATCTTTCGTCGAGTTTGACTTACACCCGCACGCTGAAGCCATCAGTGATCTTTTTGCCGTCAACCATTTTCGGTGGCACTGGAGGCACGCAGGCGATCGAGATCAGTTCAGACAACTCATCGGTTGCGTCGCTCAATCTCAACCAGAATATCTTCAAGCTCTCGGCTTTCGCGGGCATCAAGGCTTCCGGGCTGGTGCGCGAGATCAGCGACGAGTCGTATCGCAACACTAACGCCGAGGTGGTGACTTCGATCCGCCGGGCCTATTATGACGTGCTGATTGCAGCTGAAAACCGTAAGCTTGTCGAGCAGAGTATTGCCCGTTGGGAGCAGGCGCAGCGCGATACTGATGCCCTGTTCCGGCAGGGAGTTGCGGCCGACATCGATACGCTCAAGGCCTGGCTTTCAGTCGAGAACCTCAAGCCGGATCTGATTCGTGCGCGTCACGGAGAGTCCATCGCAGCCACGAAACTGAAGGTTGTCATGGGGATCGAGCAGGATACTCCGCTCGCGCTTTCCGACTCTTTGGCTTTTACTGAAATTCCTGTTCCGCAGGGAGTTGCTGCTGCGTATCGAGAGGCGCTCGATAATCGTCCCGACGTCAGAAGCCTGGGGCTTCAGGTCGAAGCGGAGAATGAAAAGGTAACCGCCGCACGCTCCGAGGGTTTGCCGGTGCTTAGCGCGTTTGGTCAGCTCCAGGCGCAGACTCAGTTTGATGACGACACCGCGCTTGATTCGACCCGCTGGCCGGTTTCATCCTCTGTGGGCTTGCAACTCAGCGTCCCTATTTTTTCAGGTTTCGCAACCAGCTCGCGGATCGAGCAGGCCAAGATCAATCGCTTGCAGCAGAGAACCCGGTACGAAGACCTGAAAGCGCAGGTCAGGGCCGACGTTGAGGTTCGCCTCTCGAACCTTATCGAGGCTCGCAAGCGCATCGACGTGCAGTCGAAAACCATCGCTGTCGCCGAGCGCAGCTACCGCATTACGCGTCTCCGCTTGCGTGAAGGTATCGGCTCACGACTGGAACTGACCGACGCCGAACTGCAATTGCAGACCGCCAAGACCAACTACCTGCAAGCGGTGTATGATTATCTGATCGCAGCGACTGAATTGGAGAAGTCTCTCGGCCGTATCAATCCTCCAGGGCAGGAGATGTGAGGACGGTTGATCGTGGGGAGGAGGGCAGCCGCAAGGGCTGCTCCTACAAAACAACCAAGAACATCATCAATCCCCTTGCGCTTCTCGTAGGAGTAGCCCTTGCGGCTACCCTTTTCGCGTGTTAGTGTGAGCAGGGAAGGCACAGGATCCCCCCTACGAAAGATTCATAATCTATCAACCATAATCCCGCGCAGGCGGTTATCCCTTCAGCCTGACCGCGCGGACGACGATGCTCGATGCTCGTTTCGGATCGATACCTGCGAAAAGCGAGCCTGTTGTCCGAAGCGCGGCTCGTGCGAGGCCGCCGATGCCGAACGGTTGCCCGTTGACTTCGCGATCCAGCTTTTCGCTGTACCAGACGTTGTAAACGGTATCTGGCAGCCATTTGCCGATTTCGATCACTGAAAATCCGTGTTTTTTGAGAAGCGCTTCCAACGTTTCAGGGGTGAAGTGGTAGAGGTGGCGTGGGGCGTCGAGGGCGATCCAGTTTCGTCCGTAACGGCGTGCGTCATCGCTGTCGAGGTTGGGCAAGGCGATGATAAGCTGGCCTCTCGCATCGAGAAGCTCTCGAGCTTTGTCCAGATTTTCACCAATCCGGTGCAGGTGTTCGAGCGCGTGCCAGAAGACGATGCGGTCGAAACGGCAGTCAATGCTGGTGTCCGGTAATTCCGTTTTCGTGACGTGCGCGAGTCCGGCGGTTCGGGCTGCCGAGGCGGCGTTGGGGTCGGGTTCGATTCCCCAGAGATTTTCCGTCGGAATGCCGAAATCCTTCTGAAGCCGAAGCAGCAATCGGCCCGACGAGCAGCCGACTTCGAGCACCTTTGCCGATCTGGCAGGCTTGTCGAGTTCTTTCATCACCAGTCTCGCTTTTCCGGCCAGCAGCAGATCGCTGAGCGCAAGATAGGCGCGGTCGCGCAATGAACGGGAGTTGGTTTGGTTCAGGAACGGGTCGTAGGATTCAGCGGGGTAGTGTGCGGCCATTTCGTTCGCATCGGGCCGGGGATCGAGCATGACGAGGCCTGATTTCTTCGAGCGCACAAGATGCCACGGTTTGCCGGAAAGGTTGAATCGGTCGGGAACCTGCATCAGCGGGGTGAACTCCCGGTTTCCGGAGAGGGGGCAGGGGGCCGATTCCATGTGCTCGGGTTACGAAGCTTTCTGCTCGCTTTTGAGCTTGTCGATGGCCTCTTTGAGCTGGACGTAGGTTCTGCGCAGGTCGTTGGAGAGCACCTTGGTTTCACCGAGCACCGGCATGAAGTTGGTGTCGCCCTCCCAGCGGGGCACGATGTGGAAGTGGATGTGCGTATCGACGCTGCCGCCCGCAACCTTGCCGAGGTTGGCGCCGAAGTTGAATCCCTGCGGCTTGTGGGTGATTTTGAGCGCTCTCATGCAGAGGTCGGAGATTTGCATGATTTCAAGCATCGTCTTGTCGTCAAGATCGCTGAATTCCGGAGTCTGGCGGTAAGGAATGACCATCAGGTGCCCGCAGTTGTACGGGTAGAGATTCAGAATGGCGAAGCAGTACTCACCACGAGTGAGCACGTAGCGCTCTTCATCCTGCTCCGGCGGAATATCGGCGAAGACGGACTTGCCTTTCTCCGGCTTCGGGTGTTTTTCATCCTTGAACGAGTCCATATACACTTCGCGCCAGGGGGAGTACATTCGTTGCATGGGAAATCTCTGCTGATCTTGTGATCCGGTCTTACGGGTTGCCGGGATCATGACACATTTTAGAGGGGGCTTGAACAATCACTGCGTACCAAAGGTGGGACTCGAACCCACACGAGCTTGCGCCCACTGGATTTTGAGTCCAGCGCGTCTACCAATTCCGCCACTTTGGCATGAGTCCATCATGAAAAACCTGCTTCGTAATTTGATTGCAGCACTTCCCGAAATTTGTCGGGATTACACTCAAACCGCTTACGACGGTTTTTCATGATGTCAAAGAACGTATGGTGCGAGAGAAGGGACTCGAACCCTTACGCCTCACGGCACTAGTTCCTAAGACTAGCGTGTATACCAATTTCACCACTCTCGCGTTAAAGAACGCCAATATACGTGGTTTCCCGTGATAATACATAATCTTCTCGAATTTTCCTGATCGCGATTTGAAAGCGGATTTCTTACAAGCATTGAATGCGCACCGATCGAGGCGACAGGCGCTGAATACTCTCTGAATCATAAGCCATGAGCGAAGTGTTGGCGTGATCTGTTGCTTTCGGTTTGTGTTGGAAAGCGTTATCTTCTCGAACTCCTGAAATTGGTCGATCAGACCTCTTTTTTTCACTTACAGATTCTCTGATGCAGTTCGATATACGCCGGTTCGCCTCTCTGGTTTCATGGGTTATCAGTCCTGTCGTCGTGGCGCCGGCAGTTTATCTGTTTGTTGTGCTGATCGGTTATCGTGAGGAGCCTCGCCACTACGAGTGGCTTACCGTGCTTTTTCTGGCTGCAACTATCGCGCCGATGTTTCTGATCTACGGCTTGAAGAAAATCGGCAAGGTTTCGGATTACAACATCAGCTTCAGGGAGCAGCGCTTTCTGCCGCTGTTTGTGCTTGTCGGCCTGAACCTGATCGGCTACGAGTTGATGAAGCAGCTCGATTCCCCGCGTTTTCTTTCGGGGATTCTGTTTTTCAATGCGGTTAATACCGTCGTCATTCTGCTGGTTACCCTTCAGTGGAAGATCAGCATTCATCTTTTTTCTCTTACATCGTCGATTGCGCTTCTGGTGCTGTTTTTCGGCCCGCAGTTTCTTGGACTCCTTGTCTTTATGCCGCTGCTGATGTGGTCGCGCATTCACCTCAGAGCGCACAATTTCATGCAGACGCTGGTGGGCGGCATCATCGGGTTTCTGATGATGTACCTTGAATTCAAATGGTGGCTTACCCTGTGAGAAAACGGCGCTACACGGTGGTGCTGGTGACGTATGGAGAGGTTGAAAAGCTCTCGGTGCGCGCTCTCTGGCCGAGTTCCCGCAAGATTGTTGAGGTGGTGACCCGGCAGATCGTGCAGTTGCCGAAGCTGCTGATCTACATGCTTGCCGATTACCGTTCAGCCAAGCACTATCTCGACTGGAAGCTGAACCGCTACCGTTCACGGCTGGTTGAAATCAACCGTAAACAGACGAAGGGCGTGGCTGATGAGTTTCGGCGTCATCCGGAGCTTGCTGGCGAGAGTGCGGTCGAGGTGACTGATGCCTATTATTTCGTTCCGCCATTTCTGGAAGAGGTGATCGAAAAGGCGCAAGGCAGGTCTGACGGGATTCTGGTTGTGCCGATGATTCCGGTCGAGTCGGCGTTTTCCTGCGGTCCGGCCTGCCAGATGGCTGGCGATCTTTTGGGCGAGGGGCATCTCGGATTGCTCAGAGTTGTTCGCGGCCTCTGGAAAGATGAGGAGCTGCACCGCCTCTATCTCGATCATCTTTTCGAGTCGCTTGGCTCTATCGAAAAGCCTGGTCGGAAGGGACTGGTGCTGGTGATTCACGGTACGATCGTACGCAATCGCAGAGGAGAGCGTCCATCGGTGTTTACCGGCTTGGATGAGACCTTCGAGTTTTACCGGATCATGCGCGATAAAATTATGGCCGATCCGCGCAATTCGTTCGACGAGATCAAGATCGGTTGCCTGAACCACAGTCGGGGAGGCGAGTGGACGCCCGAGACGGTGGAACGCGCCATCGCCGAGTTCGAGCAGGAGGGATTCGAATCGGTTGCGATGTTTCCGTTCGGCTATTTCGCCGACAACAGCGAGACCGATTACGAGTCCAAAAAGTTGCTTGACCATTCAAGCGTTGCCCATAAACACTATATTTCGTGCATCAACGATTCTCCGGCATTCGCCAGGTGGCTGGCCTCCAAAATCGCTGGTGAACTCGGAGTGCTCGAACTCCAGCTTCGGGCGTTTGGTGCAGATGAAACCCAGGAATGAATACCATGAACGATAAAGAGCCCATCGCTCCGTTGACAGACGATCATGCCACCGCCCGTGAGGGGCAGTATCGGGAGGCGCTTGAACATATCGAGGCAGGAAAGTACCATCAGGCGATTGAGTTGCTTAATGTGCTTGCGGGACCAGCCTCAAGGGATGCGCGGATTCGCTATGCCCGCGCCGTGGCGCTGCTCTCGACCGGTCTTTACCGCCAGGCGGGCACTGATCTTGTCTTTACCGTCGTGCTCGACAGGGAGTTCCTTCCTGCGTATCGCCATCTCGGTTACGTGCTGCTTTCGATGGGAAAAGAGGAAGCAGCGATCAAGGTGCTACACAAAGCGCTCGAGCTGGATCCGAACTTTGTCGATGCCTGGGGCGTGCTTGCCGATGTCTATATGGATCTCGGGGAGAATGAAAAAGCGTTCGAGGCGCTCGACAAGGCGCTTGAACTTGAGCCACGGAACAGCGAGGTGCACTGCAAGCTGGCCATGTATTATCTGTCTCGAGGCGACATCAAGGGGTTGCGTAGCGAGTATGAGCTGCTCAAGGAGATGGAGCCCGATGTGGCTGCCCAGATTGCTGAGCTGCTGCCCTGACAGGCTGGCTTGAAAAGAAGAACAATGAAAAACGATCAGGAACGATGAAGTTTTTTCCAGACGAGGAGAAAAAAAAGCGGTTCATGAAAAACGGCCTGCCGGTAATGTTTGCCGTGGCCTGGACGCCCATTATCTGGATGGTGCTTGCTGCTGTGCTTGGACCGGTGCTTGAGCGTGTTTTACCGGTATGGCAGTTGGTTGTGCTCATCATAGCGATGCTTTCCGTGCTGGCTATGGTGATGCTTGTCCGATTGTTCAGAATTCTCGGTTTAAAGTTTTTTGGTGAAAATGGCTGATCGCTAAAATATTAAGACTGTTAATTGCTTCTACTTAAAATGTGTGGGTGAAGTGTTTTTGGTGTCTGCTTTTTTGTGTCAAAAAAAGCAGCTTTTTGTATCGGCTTCAATGGTTTTTTTCTTATATTTGCGGCACTTGATTCAGAGGCTTTTCAAGCCCCGCATAGAAAAGGGAGCCAGAAACTCCCTTTCCTTTTAATGTCAAACAGCTGAACATGGATCAGACGTTAAGCAATTTTGGTACCGTTTTCGTGTTCCTCGTCCTCGGTATCGTGTTTGTGGTGGGTGGTTACCTGACGGCGAGAATGCTCCGCCCGAGCAGGCCCAACGAGGAAAAGCTTTCAACCTATGAGTGCGGTGAGCCGGCTGTGGGTAGTGCCTGGGTCAAATTCAATATCCGCTTTTACGTTGTCGCCCTTATCTTTATCATCTTCGATGTCGAGGTGGTGTTCCTCTATCCCTGGGCAACGGTTTTTAAGCAGCTCGGTATGTTTGCGCTTGTCGAGGTGCTGATTTTTGCCGGCATTCTTGTGCTGGGACTTGTTTATGCATGGGTGAAGGGTGACCTGGACTGGGTGCGTCCGACTCCGAATATCCCGAAAATGCCGGAGCTGCCGAAACGGCACTCGTCTGGTCGTTCGAACGGATAATCTTTCAATCATCATCGATTACACGCTATGGGTTTGCTTGATGCCAAGGTATCGAACCGGAATGTTCTGGTAACATCGGTTGACAATGTGATGAACTGGGCCCGCCTCTCTTCTCTGTGGCCTATGGGTTTCGGTCTTGCATGCTGCGCTATCGAGATGATGGCAACCAACGCTTCGAACTACGATCTCGAGCGCTTCGGGATTTTCCCGCGTTCGTCGCCTCGCCAGTCCGACCTTATGATTGTGGCCGGCACGGTCACCATGAAGATGGCCGAAAGGGTGGTGACGCTCTACGAACAGATGCCTGAGCCTCGCTATGTGCTTTCTATGGGAAGCTGCTCGAACTGCGGCGGTCCTTATTGGGATCACGGTTATCACGTGCTCAAAGGTGTTGATCGCGTCATTCCTGTCGATGTGTATGTGCCCGGTTGCCCTCCGCGTCCCGAGGCGCTGATCGGCGGGCTGATGAAGATTCAGGAGTTGATTCGTATGGAGGGGCTCGGTATTTCGCGTGAAGAGGCCCTGAAAAAGCTTGCCGAAAAGAGTGTCGACGCCCAGCAGGTACTCGACCAGACTCGCAAAGCGGCGATAGCCTAACCAATATTATCCAAGACAAGGGAATGGAAGAAGCAGCAAACCAAATGTCGCCGGCGGTTCTTGAAAGCAAGGCGGCCTATGATATTATCAAAGAGCGGTTCGGTGATGCGGTGTCGGAGTTCGATGCCAACCCCACCATGCCCTTTTTCGAGGTGCTCGATGCCAGCAGATGGGTAGACATCGCACTCTACATGCGCGATAATTCTCTTCTGCAATTCAACTACCTTGCCTGCCTTTCGGGCATGGATTATCCCGAAGAGGAGAAGCTCGGTATCGTCTGCAATCTCGAGTGCATCGGTAAGTACACCCACAAGCTTGCCGTCAAGGTCAAGTGCCAGCGTGACGGTGGCTCCATTCCTTCGGTCTCATGCGTGTGGCATACGGCCAACTGGCATGAGCGTGAAGCCTACGATATGTACGGCATGGTCTTTGAAGATCATCCCGATCTGCGACGGATTCTCTGTCCTGAAGACTGGACCGGTTATCCGCTTCGCAAGGACTACAAGGTTCAGGAAACCTATCACGGCATCAAGGTTCCGTACTGACTCCAATCACGACGCTAACAGACGAGAGCACAAAACGTAAACAAGCTTCCGAGCATGCAGGAATTAGGTAAAGTTGAATCGAACTCCATAAGGGTCACCCGTCAGGACGACAAGCGCATCACTATCGAAAAGGATCTCGATACTGAGCATATGGTGCTCAGCATGGGTCCGCAGCACCCTTCGACTCACGGCGTGCTCCGTCTCGAATGCATCACTGACGGTGAGGTGATTGTCGAGGCCGAGCCCTATCTCGGTTATCTCCATCGCTGTTTCGAGAAGCATTGCGAAAACGTTGACTATCCCGGCATTGTTCCCTACACCGACAGGATGGACTACCTCGCCGGCATGAACAGCGAGCTGGCCTACTGCCTTACCGTCGAGAAACTGCTCGACATCGAAATTCCCCGCCGCGTTGAGTTCATCAGGGTCATCACCTCCGAGCTGAACCGGATCGCCTCACACCTTGTCGCTATCGGCACCTACGCTATCGACCTTGGCGCGTTTACTCCGTTCCTTTTCTGCTTCCGCGATCGCGAGCATATCATGAATCTGCTCGAATGGATCTCCGGTGCGCGTATGCTTTATAACTATATCTGGATCGGTGGTTTGGCTTATGATGTTCCGGCCGATTTCAAAAAGCGCGTTGCCGAGTTCGTGACCTACTTCAGGCCGAAAGCGGTCGAACTGTACAAGCTTCTGACCGAGAACGAAATTTTCGTCAAGCGTACCAAGGGCATTGGCATCATGCCTGCCGACGTGGCAATCAACTTCGCCTGGAGCGGCCCGATGCTCCGCGGCTCCGGTGTCAAGTGGGACTTGCGCCGCAACGACCCCTATTCGGTTTATCCGGAACTCGATTTCGAGGTGCCGGTGCCGGACGGCAAGTTCTCCGACGTCGGTGACTGCCTGTCTCGCCACCTGGTTCGTGCGCTCGAAATGGAGGAGAGCCTCAAAATTATCGAGCAGTGCCTCGACAAAATGCCTGAAGAGCAGGGTTTCGACCCGCGGGCGCTTATCCCCAAGAAAATCCGACCGAAAGCTGGTGAAGTCTATGGCCGTGCCGAGAACCCGAGAGGGGAGCTTGGCTACTACATCGTAAGCGATGGAAAGTCGACCAAGCCTGTTCGTTGCAAGGCCCGCTCGTCGTGCTTTGTCAACCTGGCGGCCATGAAGGATCTTTCGAAGGGGCAGTTGCTTCCCGATCTGGTGGCCATCATCGGCAGTATCGATATCGTGCTGGGAGAAGTTGACCGCTGACCGTTTTAACAAGACAATAGTTTATTTCAAGCAGGTTCGCCTATTGATATGAGTTCATCACCATCTCTGAATACCTGGTCCGACGCCCTTTCAGGATTGTCCATCGGCTGGTTCCCGCTCGGTCTGGTCATCATTGCGGCCATTCCGCTCGTGTTCATTGCGCTCTACGCGCTGACCTATGGCGTGTACGGCGAGCGCAAGATTTCTGCGTTCATGCAGGACAGGCTTGGCCCGATGGAGGTCGGTATCTGGGGTCTGTTGCAGACGCTGGCCGACATTCTGAAGCTTCTCCAGAAAGAGGATATCGTGCCGAAGCTGGCCGACAAGTTCCTCTTCGTGATCGGCCCCGGTATCCTTTTCGTTGGTTCTTTTCTTGCCTTTGCGGTACTTCCGTTCGGCCCGGCCTTTATCGGTGCCGACCTGAACGTGGGTCTCTTCTACGCTGTCGGTATCGTTGCCATCGAGGTTGTTGGTATCCTCGCCGCCGGTTGGGGTTCCAATAACAAGTGGGCGCTCTACGGCGCGGTTCGAAGCGTCGCCCAGATCGTGAGCTACGAAATTCCCGCATCCATCGCGCTCCTGTGCGCCGCCATGCTGGCCGGCACGCTGAGCATGCAGCAGATCACCATGATGCAGGCAGGCCCCGGTGGCTTCATGCACTGGTTCCTGTTCACCAACCCGATCGCCTGGCTGCCGTTCCTTATCTATTTCATTTCCTCGCTTGCCGAGACCAACCGAGCCCCGTTCGATATTCCTGAAGCTGAATCCGAGCTTGTGGCCGGTTATTTCACCGAGTACAGCGGCATGAAGTTCGCCGTGATCTTCCTTGCCGAGTATGGCCGCATGTTCATGGTGTCGGCGATTATCTCCATCGCGTTCCTCGGCGGCTGGACCTCTCCGCTTCCGAACATCGGTGGTCTGGAACTCAATACCATGACCAGCGGGCCGGTGTGGGGCGCTTTCTGGATCATCATGAAGGGCTTCTTCTTCATCTTCGTGCAGATGTGGCTTCGCTGGACGCTTCCCAGGCTCAGGGTTGACCAGCTCATGTATCTCTGCTGGAAGGTGCTGACGCCTTTCTCCCTGATTGCATTTGTGCTGACCGCAATCTGGGTGATCAACCATTAATCGTGAGAGCATAGACAGGCAAGCAAGACGAACAACAAACTATGAGCGAGTACTTCAGCAATATAAAGACCAGTGCGACCACCATCGCGACCGGCATGGGCATTACCCTCAAGCACTTCTTCAATGCGGTCAAACGCAAGGGAGATGCGGGTATCGACGATGCCGACTACTTCCGCCAGGTCGATGGTCTGTGCACCTTGCAGTATCCGAAGGAGGCGATTCCGACTCCGCCGCATGGCCGCTATCGCCTGTATTGCAATATCGATGACTGCATCGGTTGCCGTCAGTGCGACCGCGCTTGCCCGGTGCAGTGCATCACCATCGAGACCATCAAGGCGACCAGCGATGATCTTGAGGCCTGTGGCAAGACCTCCGGTGGTCAGCAGAAGAGAATGTGGGTTCCGGTTTTCGACATTGATGTCGCCAAGTGCATGACCTGCGGCATCTGTGTCAGCGTCTGCCCGACCGAGTGCCTGTATCACACTCCAGTGGCTGATTTTTCGGAATTCAACGTAAAGAACATGATGTATCACTTCGGCAACCTCTCGAAGATCGAGGCCGAAGCGAAGACGAAAAAACTTGCCGAGCAGCAGGCCCAGGCAGCCAAGGAAAAAGCTGCTGCAGGTGGTGCTCCGGGAGCAAAGCCGGCACCGAAACCGAAACCGGCGCCTCCGCAGGCCTGAAGACTGTCATACGATTAACTGTAGATGAATGCAACGGCGAGAACGGCGCCGAATACCAACAAGTGCTGATAAATCATGAATGAACTGACCATTCCAATCATCTTCTACATCTTCGCGGCTGTGACCGTTGTGTCGGCGGCGTTTGTCGTGTTTTCGAAAAACGTCATCTACTCGGCCTTCTCATTGCTGTTCACCTTTTTCGGCGTGGCTGCCCTGTATGTTTTTCTGAGCGCGGACTTCATCGCCGTGACGCAGGTGGTCGTCTATGTCGGCGGTATTCTGGTGCTGCTGCTGTTCGGTGTCATGTTCACCAACACCATCATGTCAACCGAGCTGAAAGCGGATGTCATGAACATGGTGCCGGGGGTGATTCTGCTGTTTCTCATGATTGCCGGTATGCTGTTCACTTTCTACACTGGAGGCGGCTGGATGCCCGGACTGGTGCAGCTTCAGGGCAGTGTTGTCGAGAGCATCGGCATGGAAACCATGTCCCGCTACATGCTGCCGTTTGAAATGGTCTCTATCGTGCTGCTGGTCGCCCTGCTTGGCGCGGCGTACCTGGCTCGCTACGACAAGGCTCAAAACAAAGAACAATAAGGGGAGTTCAAGAATACATGGAACAGTTTCTGTCGATTGGCGTCAATCACTTCCTGACGATTTCCGTATTGCTTTTCAGTCTCGGCATGTTTGCCGTGATGACCCGCAAGAACGCCATCGTCATTCTGATGGGTGTCGAGTTGATTCTCAATGCGGCCAATATCAACTTCCTGACCTTCTCGAAGTACAACGGAGGCATGGAGGGGGTGATGTTCAGCCTTTTCGTGATCGTGCTGGCCGCTGCTGAAGCTGCCGTTGCCCTGGCTATTGTGATCAATATTTTCAAGACCTTCAAGACGGTCGATGTCTCAAGCGTGGACACCATGAAGGAGTGACCTGTCACGCCATAACTCTTAAAGCTGCAAATTCTCTGTAAACCGAAACATGATGCACAGTTTAATCCAGTTATCGATCGCTGTTCTGCTCCTGCCGCTGCTCTCGTTTGTGGTGCTGATATTCTTCAACCGCAGGCTGCCGCGCAATGGCGATTTTGTTGGACTCGGTCTGTTGGGAACGTCTTTGGCGATTTCCCTCTATATTTTCTGGACCGTGATCGTTCAGCACTACGATCCTGCGTTCAGGGTTGCTTGGGATTTCACCTGGCTTGATTTCGGCAATGTGCCCGGAGTCGGTCCGCTGCAGATCAAGATGGGAATCGTGATCGATAACCTCACCGCGATCATGCTGGCGATGGTCAACCTCATCAGCTTCCTGGTGCATCTGTACTCGACCGGTTACATGCACGGCGAAACCTATTATGGCCGTTTCTTTGCCTATCTCGGTATCTTCACCTTCTCGATGTTCGGCATCGTGCTCTCCGACAACCTTTTCTCTATCTATATTTTCTGGGAGCTTGTCGGTCTGTCTTCCTATCTCCTCATCGGTTTCTACTTCCACAAAGACAGTGCGGCTGATGCACAGAAGAAGGCCTTCCTGACCAACCGTGTCGGTGATATCGGCATGTGGCTCGGTATCCTTATTCTTTATTCGCAGTTCCACACTTTCGGTTACCAGGAGATTTTCGCGCATATAAAGAACGGCGACTTCCACATGTCACAGGCCTGGCTGACTGCTGCCGGTGTGCTGCTCTTCATGGGTTGCGTCGGTAAATCGGCCCAGTTCCCGCTGCACGTCTGGCTGCCGGACGCTATGGAAGGCCCGACTCCTGTTTCGGCGCTTATCCATGCGGCGACGATGGTTGCGGCCGGTGTCTATTTCGTGGCACGTATCTTCGTGATCCTGACTCCGGACGCGCTGCACGTGATCGCTTTCATTGGTGCCTTCACCGCTTTCATGGCCGCGACCATTGCTATTACCCAGCACGACATCAAGCGCGTTCTGGCCTACTCGACTGTTTCGCAGCTCGGTTACATGGTGCTCGGCCTCGGCGTCGGTGCTTACTCTGCCGCGCTGTTCCACCTTCTGACACACGCTTTCTTCAAGGCTTGCCTCTTCCTCGGTTCCGGTGCGATCATTCACGCTATGCACCACGAGCAGGATATGCGCTGGATGGGTGGCCTGTACAAGAAGATGCCGTGGACCTTTGCTACGTTCATGATCGCTACGCTGGCGCTTGCCGGTCTGCCGCTTACCAGTGGCTTCCTTTCGAAAGACGCTATTCTTGCCGGTTCGCTCGGCTTTGCAGCAGTCGAAGGCGGCGGAATTTTCTACCTGATTCCGGTGCTCGGTTTCGGTGCTGCTGTTCTGACCGCCTTCTACATGGGCCGTCAGATCTGGCTGGTTTTCTTCGGTGAGAGCCGTACCCACCTCAAGCCGAAATCGGCTCACAGCATGGACGATCACTCCGATGGCGATGTCGATCACATTCATGACGCAGCACATGGCGGTCACGACGATCATCATCCGGTTCACGAGGTTGCCTGGAACATGAGGCTCCCGCTGGTGGTGCTGGCTACGCTTTCGGTTTTTGCCGTCTTTTCGCCTGATCCGTTTGATGGCGGAAAGGGTTGGTTCATGCACCTGGTGCAGACTCCGGCAACGGTGGTCAGCTCCGGTGAAGCGGTGCCTCACGAAGGTGCCGCGCTTCACACAACGCAGGCAGGTATGCTTCTGGCTGAAGCCCACACCGACACGCAGCATGTCGAGGCAGCAGCAGAGCATGGTCATGTTGCCGAATCCGCTCATGGTGAGGAGGCTCACCACGGCCCGGTGTACGATGACCCTCGTCAGGCCGAAATCGCGCACATGACGCACGAGAACCACTACACGGCTATCAAGCTGTCGTCGATTATGGTGGTCATCGGTATCGGTATGGCGCTGATTTTCTATGTTTTCAGAATCATCGATCCCGACAAGACTGCGCAGGCCATTCGTCCGCTCTATCTGTACTCGTTCAACAAGTGGTACTGGGACGAGATTTACGACGCGACTGTTATCAAGGGTTCGATGCTTATCGCCAGGATTTTTGCCTGGTTCGATGCCAACATCATCGATGGTATCGTCAATGGCGTTGCGACTGTCTTCAGAAAGGTTGCATTCGCCAACGGCAGTTTCGACAAGTATGTCGTGGACGGACTGGTCAATTTCACGGCCTTCACCGTTCAGACCACCGGCGCCGTCTTCCGGAAGGTTCAGACAGGCAAGGTGCAGACCTATCTGGTCATGGTGGTTGTGGCAGTTCTGGGCTCGTTTGCCTGGTTCATTACACAATTCATGAAATAACCGAACGATTTAATTTATCTCCGAACATAACAGGTACTGAACATGCTGAGCTTAATTGTATTTCTGCCGATCATTGCCGGACTTATCATTTTGGCTGTGCCCGCGTCGCAGAAGCAGATCATCAGGATCGTGTCGCTCCTGGCTGCGCTGGCGCAGGGAGTGCTCGCCTTCCTTATCTGGCGTCAATACGACCCCACGATGGCGGGTATTATCGCCGCTCCCGGAGGGTCGCCGGAAGGTTCCTTCCAGATGATCGAGCGCCTGCCGTGGATCTCTCTCAACCTCGGCTCGTTCGGCCCGCTGAACATCGAGTACTTCCTCGGCGTTGACGGTCTTTCGATTACGATGGTCATCCTGACCGCGCTGATTTCGATCATTGGCGTGCTGTCGAGCTGGACGATCCAGAAACAGGTGAAGGGTTACTTTATTCTCTATAACCTGCTCAGCACGGCCATGATGGGCTGCTTCGTGGCGCTTGACTTCTTCCTGTTCTACGTGTTCTGGGAGCTGATGCTTCTTCCGATGTACTTCCTCATCGGTATCTGGGGCGGTCCGAGAAGAGAGTATGCTGCCATCAAGTTTTTCCTCTACACGCTGTTCGGTTCGGTGTTCATGCTTCTGGTTATGATCGGCTTGTACTTCAGCGTTATCGATCCGGTGACCGGTCACAACACCTTCAGCCTCGTTGCCATGGCCAGCCAGGAGAACTACATCCCCGGTGCTATCCTCGGCCCTGAAAGCACGACCTGGAGATATATCGCCTTTATCGTTCTGTTCATCGGTTTTGCCATCAAGGTTCCGATGTTCCCGTTCCACACCTGGCTCCCTGATGCTCACGTTGAGGCTCCGACTCCGATCTCGGTTATTCTGGCCGGTGTGCTTCTGAAGCTCGGTACTTATGGTATGATGAGGATCAACTTCCCGCTGTTCCCTGAGGTTTTCCATGCAGGTCTTTATGTGATCGGTGTGTTCGGCGCGATCAACATCATCTACGGCGCATTCTGCGCTCTGGCCCAGCAGGATCTGAAGAAGATGGTTGCTTACTCGTCGATCAGCCACATGGGTTATGTGCTGCTCGGTCTGGCCGCTGCCAATACCGAAGGTATGATCGGTGCGCTCTACCAGATGTTCAACCACGGTACCATCACCGCCATGCTCTTCCTTCTGGTCGGTGTCATTTACGATCGCGCACACTCTCGTCAGATCGACAAGTTCGGTGGTCTGGCTACCTATATGCCGGTCTATGCCGGTTTCGTGACCGTCGCATGGTTCGCTTCGCTTGGCCTTCCTGGCCTCAGTGGCTTCATCTCTGAGGCGCTCGTGTTCGTCGGTGCGTTCACCGAGCCGATCACCCGCCCGATCGCTATGGTTTCCGTACTCGGTATCGTTTTCGGTGCTGCTTACCTGCTCTGGTCGCTGCAGAGGATGTTCCTCGGCAAGCGCAAGCCGGATGCACTGTATGAACTTGAAACGGATGCAGAAGGTCATGAGCACATCCACTTCCACGACTGGAAAGGCAAGCTCGATCTCGACGCTCGCGAACTTACCATGCTTGTTCCGCTGACCATTATCGTTATCGCGCTCGGTATTTATCCGATGCCGGTGATGGGGCTTTTGACCAGCAGCATCAACAAGCTTGTCGAAGTTCTCGGCCCGGTTGCCATGACGGCGATGCATTGATCCGGTAATCCAAGTAAAAAGACTAAACGTTTGAGCACTATGTTCGAAATGCCATCAGGCGCTGAAATACAAAGCATCATCTCGACGCTCAAGAGCGGTGCTGGATATTTTCTCCCTGAAATCTACTTGTCGGCCCTGTTTCTGGTGTTGATCGCTCTTGATCTGCTCACTGGCAGGAAGAACAGCCGGCTGCTCGGGCCGGTTACCATTGCCGGTCTGCTCGGCGGCCTGTACTTTGTCTTTCAGCAGCAAGCCATGCCGGACACTCAGTTCTTCTTTGGTTTGTACACGCTTGACAGGTTCGGAATTTTCTTCAAGTACTTCTTCATCGCCTCGGGTATTCTGGCCGTGCTCACCACCATGGTGGACGACACGATGAAAAAACACGAGTCCGGCATGGGTGAGTACTATGCGCTGACCGTGGCCATGGTTGTCGGTATGATGATGATGGCCTCTTCAAATGAGCTGCTGATGCTCTTCCTCGCTATGGAGCTGGTCAGTCTTTCGGCCTATGCGCTTACCGGTTACTACAAGCGCGAGAAGCGCTCTTCTGAAGCTGCGCTCAAGTACCTTGTCTATGGCGCTGTCTCATCGGGAATGCTGCTGTATGGTTTCTCGCTGATCTATGGCATGACCGCCGAAACCAATCTTATCCGGATCAACATGATGCTGATCGCTCATGGTTACGATCCTCTGGTTATGATTCTGGCGTCGTTGCTCATCATTGCCGGCCTGGGTTACAAGATGGGCGCTGTACCGTTCCACTTCTGGAGTCCCGATGTTTATGAAGGTGCTCCGACTCCGGTGACCGCATATCTGTCCGTTGCTTCGAAAGCTGCGGGTTTTGCCATGCTCATGCGCTTCTTCTACGTGGCGATCCCTCATGGAATGACCGGATATGAAGATTTTCTGCATATCGACTGGCTCATGATTTTGATGGTCATCTCAGCGGCCTCGATGATTTATGGTAATGTTGTCGCTATCTGGCAGAAGAATGTCAAGCGTCTGCTTGCTTACTCTTCGATCGCTCATGCCGGTTATCTGCTGCTTGGCATCATTACGATGAATGAGTTGGGCGTCCAGGCGACTCTGGTTTATCTGGCCTCCTATCTCCTGATGAACTACGGTGCATTCTATGTTGTGATTCTGATCGCCAATCGCACCGGAAGCGAAAATCTCGACGATTACAAAGGCCTTGGCAAAAAGATGCCGCTGGCTGGAGCAGCGCTCACCGTGTTTCTGATTTCTCTGGTCGGTCTGCCTCCGACCTTCGGTTTCATCGGCAAGCTGATGATTTTCTCGGCACTGCTTTCCAAAGGAAGTGTCTTTATGTGGCTGGCTCTGATCGGTATTCTGACCAGTGTCATTTCGCTCTTCTACTACATGCTGATCCCGCTCAACATGTACCTTCGGGAGTCTGAGAATCCTGAGGAGAATGTGGTCGAAACCGGCATGGGCGCCAAGCTTGTGACGGCAGCGCTTATGATCCTGACGCTCTATTTCGGTCTCTTCTTCCAGCCGATTGCGAACTACGCACACTACTCTTCAGTTCTTTTCGGTGCGATTCTGAACTGAACGATTTTGCCATACCCTCTTTGATAAGTCTTAAAAACCCGGTCTATTTTACAAGATGGTCCGGGTTTTTTATTTGATTCATCCCGGTTGATTAATAAATTTCGGATAGGTGAAGGATTTTGTTAATAACAATTGTTACGTATATTTGTTCTATAATGATTTTGTGATGCCACCCCGGTAGTTGAGGAAAAGCATCGTGACAGCCCCTTTTCCCCGTATACCGTGAATCTCTTTCAATATCCACGGAGGGTTCTATGCAACAAAAGCAGACATTCGAGGAGGTGTTTCAGTCACGAGGCCTCTCCCGAAGGGATTTCCTGAAATTTTGCAGTTTAACGTCCGTCGCTCTTGGCCTTGCGCCTTCGATGCTCCCCAAGGTCGTCCACGCCATGGAGACCAAACCCCGCACTCCTGTCATCTGGCTTCACGGTCTTGAATGCACCTGTTGTACTGAATCCTTCATTCGCTCTTCCCATCCCATCGTTGCTGACGTCATCATGAACATGATCTCCCTTGATTATGATGACACCCTGAGTGCTGCTGCCGGCCATCAGCTCGAAGCTGTTCGCAAGCAGATCATGAAGGACTACAAAGGGCAGTACATTCTCGCCGTCGAGGGCAATGTGCCGACAAAGGATGACGGCATGTACTGCATCATTGGTGGTGACTCGTTCCAGAACGTGCTCAAGGAGACGGCTGCCGATGCAGCAGCGGTGATCGCCTGGGGTGCATGTGCCTCGTTCGGCTGCGTGCAGAACGCCAAGCCCAATCCGACCGGAGCGCAACCGATCGACAAGATCATCAAGGACAAGCCGATCGTCAAGGTGCCCGGTTGCCCGCCCATCGCCGAGGTGATGACTGGTGTCATTACCCACGTGCATACTTTTGGTGAGCTTCCCGAGCTCGATCGCATGGGACGTCCGAAAGCGTTCTACAACACCCGGATACACGATAAGTGTTATCGTCGCTCGTTCTTCGATGCCGGCATGTTCGTGGAGTCGTTCGACGATGAATCGACCCGCAAAGGGTGGTGTCTCTACAAGATGGGCTGCAAAGGGCCGACCACTTACAACTCCTGTTCCAAGATTCAGTGGAATGAAGGGACCAGTTTCCCCATCGGTTCAGGCCATCCCTGCATCGGCTGTTCCGAGCCGAATTTCTGGGACAAGGGGCCATTCTACACGAGGCTTGCCGATGTTGAGCTGTTCGGTACCGATTCGACGGCCGACAAGATCGGTATGGTGGCGCTCGGTGCCGCCGCAGCCGGTGCGGCCGCTCATGCGGCAGTGACGGCGGTCAAGCATCGCGGTGGCGAGGGAAAGGAATCTGAACAATAACCCAAGGAGTAGCAGGCATGTCGAAGAAAATTGTTGTTGATCCGATTCCCCGTATCGAGGGGCATCTGAGAATAGAGGCGAAGATGAACGATGCCAACGTCATCGAGGATGCGTACAGCACCGGCACCATGTGGCGCGGCATCGAGGTGATCCTGAAGGGGCGCGATCCTCGTGACGCCTGGGCTTTCGCCGAACGCATCTGCGGCGTCTGCACGACGGTGCATGCGCTTGCGTCGGTGCGCTGCGTTGAGGATGCGCTCGGTATCGAGATTCCGAAAAACGCACGCATCATCAGGAACCTGATGAACGCCACGCAGCAGACGCAGGACCATCTGGTGCACTTCTACCATCTGCACGCCCTCGACTGGGTCGATGTGGTCAGCGCATTGAAGGCCGATCCCGGCCAGGCATCTGCGATCGCGCAGAGCATTTCGGCTTGGCCGAAGTCCTCGGTCGGCTACTTCAAGGATTTGCAGAAGCGCCTCGTGGCTTTTGTCGAAAGCGGTCAGCTCGGCATTTTCTCGAATGGTTACTGGGGCCATCCGGCCTACAAGCTGCCCCCGGAGGTGAATCTGATTGCCGTAGCGCACTACCTCGAAGCGCTCGAATTCCAGAAAGAGATCGTCAAGATTCAGACCATCTTCGGTGGCAAGAACCCGCATCCGAACTACGTGGTGGGCGGCATGGCCTGCGCCATCGACCCGAACAGCGACACGGCCATTAACATCGAACGGCTTTCGATGGTCAAGTCGATCATCGACCGAACGCAGCAGTTCATCGACCAGGTTTACATTCCTGATCTTATCGCCATCGCCGGGTACTATAAAGGCTGGCTCTACGGTGGCGGTCTCGGTAATTTCATGAGCTATGGGGATTTCCCGGAGACCACGCTCGACGATTACGAAAAGCTCTTGTGGCCGCGCGGCGTCATCATGGGCAAGGATCTTACGACGGTGCTCGACGTCGATCCACGTGATATGTCGCAGATCAAGGAGGAGATCGCCCACAGCTGGTACACCTACAGCAATGGCAGCGATCAGGGTTTACACCCGTGGGAAGGGGAGACCAACCCTAAATACACCGGTCCGAAGCCACCGTTCGAGTATCTCGATACGGACAAGAAGTACAGCTGGCTCAAGACGCCGCGCTGGAAAGACCAGCCGGTCGAGGTCGGCCCGCTGGCCCGCGTGCTGGTAGCCTACGCGAAGGGCGATCCGATGATCAAGGATACGGTTGGCATGGTGCTTTCGAAGCTCGAAGTCGGCCCCGAAGCACTCTATTCGACCCTCGGACGAACAGCCGCGCGCGGCATCGAGTGCAAGCAGACAGCCGGCTTCATGCGCCACTTCTACGACGAGCTGGTTGCCAACGTTAAAACCGGTGATTACCAGACCTTCAACAGCGAACGCTGGGAGCCGTCGACCTGGCCGAAGGAGTGCAAAGGGTTCGGATACACCGAAGCGCCGCGCGGCTCGCTCGGTCACTGGATCAGGATCGAAAATGGCAAGATCGGCGATTACCAGATCGTGGTGCCATCGACCTGGAACGCTTCACCGAGGGATGGCCGTGGCAACTCAGGCGCGTACGAAGCTGCCTTGAAGGGCACGCCGATGCACGATCCCTCGCAGCCGCTTGAGATCCTTCGCACGGTGCACTCGTTCGATCCTTGTCTTGCCTGTGCGTCGCACGTGTTTGACATGAATGGTAACGAGATTACGAAGGTAAGGATCGTTTAATACGGAGGTTATCATGGGACGGATTATCGAGGAAATCTATGTGTGGCGCCTGCCGGTCAGGCTCTACCACTGGGTCAACGCTTTCAGCATCGCGGTACTGCTTGGCACTGGTCTGTATATTGCGTACCCCGTGCTGGCCGCACCGTCCGGGGAGGCGGTGTTTCACCACGGCATGGCGACCTGGCGGGGCGTGCACTTTGCGGTGGCCTTCGTGTTCATCGCCAACTTCCTGTTCCGGATGTACTACGCCCTGATGGCCCGGAACGACCAGTATGCCCGTTTCGGCGGTTTTCAGCCCTGGAAACCCTCGTGGTGGGGCAAGCCTTTCAAGGAGCAGATGGCTGCCTATCTTTTCCTTCGCAAGGGTGAGCCGGACTACGTCGGCCATAACCCGGTGGCTGCGCTGACCCACTTTCTGTTTATCTTCTGCGGTTCAGTGTTTATGATCACCTCGGGACTTGCCATGTACGGAGAGAACAACCCCGGCGGCCTGAGCGAAACGCTGTTTGGCTGGATGCTTCCACTCTTTGGCGGAAGCTACAACTTGCGATTTGCTCACCACCTGATGGCTTGGATTTTCCCGTTCTACATTCTGGTGCACCTGTACGCGGTGTTCCGCCACGACATCGTCGATCGCAGCAGCGTAACCTCTTCGATCATAACCGGTTACAAGCACAAGGTTGAGGATGAAGCTGCGTTGTAATTGATGATCGAAAATGAAGCATTGATAACTGGGGCGGGCCTGTGTGTCCGCCCTTTGGCTGTTCAGTAAGTCGAAGTTCGAATGCTTTTTCCATAACTCCCATAATCTTTTAGTTTTTCCCCTGTGAAAACAATCAACGTAGTTGGTCTCGGCAATATTCTGTTTGGTGATGAGGGGTTTGGCGTCGAGGCTGTTCGGGCCCTGGAGGCGTTCGGTGAATGGCCTCAATCGGTTCAGTTTGTGGATGGCGGCACACAGGGGCTCTATCTGCTCGACTATTTCGAGTCGTGCGATGCGCTGATGGTGTTTGATTCGATCATTCCTGTCGAGTTCGAGCCAAAGGTCTACTGCTACCGGAACGACGAGCTGCCGGCATTTATCCATCGCAAGATGTCGTCACATCAGATGGGGCTGAGCGAGTTGCTGAGCGTTGCAAAACTGCACGACCAGGTGCCGTCAGAAATTGTGCTTATCGGCGCGCCGCCGCATGATCTGGGGCTTGGCAACGGTCTCAGTGAGCCGATGCGTGGCCACTTGGATCGAGCGGTAGCGATGGGACGCGAAGTTCTGGAAGAGTGGCTGGAACAATGAAGAACCCCGCTTCTCGAAAGTTCATCAGAGAAGCGGGGTTCTTCATTGTTATGTGCTGCGGTGATTGTCCGGCGCGACGTTAGTGGCTGCCGATCAGGCGCAGGAACTCGCTCCGCGTGGACTGGCTTGTCATGAAGTCGCCCGACATGGCCGAGGTCGTGGTCACCGAGTTCTGCTTTTCGACGCCACGCATCACCATGCACATGTGAGTCGCTTCGATCACCACTGCCACGCCGCGTGGGTTGAGCACGTTCTGGATTGCATCCCGAATCTGCTGTGTCAGGCGCTCCTGCACCTGAAGCCGCCGGGCGAACACCTCAACTACTCTCGGAATCTTGGACAGTCCTACGATTTTGCCGTCGGGAATGTAGGCCACGTGCGCCTTGCCGAAGAAGGGGAGCATGTGGTGCTCGCACATCGAGTAGAGGTCAATATCTTTGACCAGCACCATTTCATCATACGACTCGGTAAAGAGCGCCTTCATCAGCAACTCTTCCGGATCCTGCTCGTAGCCTTTGGTCAGAAATCGCAGAGATTTGGCTACCCGCTCCGGGGTCATAAGCAGCCCTTCACGCTCCGGATCCTCTCCAATACCTTGCAGAAGGCTGTATACGGCATTGCCCATCAAGCTGAGGCGTTCCTCTTCCTGATGGTCGCAAGCTTCATCAAAGCACTCATCGAGATCGCATTGCGAAAGGCGTGATTCTGCAGATCGGTTATTCTCCACGATAGGTGACACTGTTTTTTCCTGTTTCATGTATTTTGACTTCATGGAGGCTAACCTCCTGTTTGGTAATGGTTTCCAGTCGCGTTTCGAGGATGTCCCACACGACAACAGCCAGAATTTCCGTTGTCGGGACGTGGTTCTGAAGCTCCTTGACCTCGAAGTTCATGTGCCGATGATCGAACCGTGTGACGATTTCCTCTTCAAGAATCGTTTTCAGCTTTTTCAGGTCGAAAAGATAACCGGTTTTCCGATTGATCGGGCCTGAAAGGGTGATTTCAAGCAGATAATTGTGGCCATGCCCATACTTGCCACTGCACTTCCCGTACAGGCTTCGGTTTTCCTCTTCGGAAAGTTCGGGATTAAACAACCGGTGGGCGGCATTGAACTCAATCGTGCGTGTGACGTATATTTTTCTCGGTTTTTCGAGGATGTCATTCATCGGCAATTGGTAATGGAGATGCCCGTTTTTCGACACAGAGCCGTTCAAAAAACAGGACGGTGAACCGTAATTTTTCAGATCAACCTTGTCGGTTGGCTATAAGTTTCAGCAGCCTCAATCCTGAGGGCTTGGTCATATGCAACGCTTCGGTACGATAATCGAAACGGTCAAAGGGGGAGAGCTGTTTTTTTATGCAAGAGTCCTGTCACTGACAAGGGCTGTTTTCTATAAGTTGCAAACGATAATGTTGTTCAATCATTATGGCTAAATCACTTGACGATCTTATCAGAACAAGTGCACTACCTGTTTTTGTCGATTTCTGGGCGGATTGGTGTGGCCCTTGCAAGATAGTGGCTCCAGCCGTTCAGCAGCTTGCCAAAGAGTTTAAAGGCCGGATAACCGTGGTCAAGGTCAACGTCGATCAGCAGCCAGATGCTGCCGCCCGCTTCCAGGTTCAGGGTATTCCGGCCCTTATGCTCTTTGTCGGTGGTCAGATTCAATGGCGTACCGCCGGTGCTATCCCTTACCAGCAGATGCGTCAGGAAGTCTTAAAGGTGATCGGGTAGCGGTGTGCGCATGCGACGCGAAAGGTGTCGTTCGCCAAAATAGCAGGAAAAACAGAGGGGCGACCGGTTGGCCGCCCCTTTTTGTATTCTCTCTTGTCTCTTGCGATTAATCTCGCCGGTTCATGACCATCACATAATAAAGCAACTGCATGATCGCCTGCGCGGCGGCAGCAACGTAGGTAAGCGCAGCAGCATCAAGCACGGCGTTTACGCCTTCCATTTCACGCTGTGAGACGATGCCCTGGGAAACCAGCAACTCCTTGGCTCGGCGGCTTGCATCAAACTCCACCGGCAGCGTTACCAGCGCGAAAAGCGCCGTGCCGCCAAACAGAATGATGCCCGCCCAAGCCAGCGAACTGCCCAGCGTGCCGGAGAGGAAAAAGCCGATCATGAAGAGGATCGGCCCAAGCCAACTGCCGAGTGAAACCACCGGTACCATCGCTGAACGGATGGCAAGCGGGAAGTAGTCCTTCTTGTCCTGCAAGGCGTGCCCTGCCTCGTGCGCGGCAACGCCCACCGATGCAATGCTCGGGAGGCTGTAGACCTCTTCGCTGAGGCGCAGCACTTTGTGGCGAGGATCGTAGTGGTCGGAGAGCATTCCCCGAGTCATCTCGACGTTGACGCTGCCGAGACCGCCACGCTGGAGAATCTTCAAGGCCGCCTGCGCTCCCGTCATGCCACTCTGGGTCGCCACCTGCGAATATTTTTTAAACGCTGATTTGACTTTGAACTGCGCCCAGAGGCCGAGCAACAGCGGCGGAAGGGCGAACAGAAAATATGCCGGATCGAAATAAAACATGGTTGTGCTATAAAATATTGGTTGGTTTTGCCTTGTAAATCTGTCAATAAAACAGAAAAGAGGCAAGAATCGTTTCGAAGAAAAGGAGTGTCCCCAGCTTCTTCAAGCGTACGAATCTCACCGCTCATTTGACGTCAAAGCGGTGTGCTTCCGGCGCGCTGATCGTAAGCCTGTACAACAAAAAAAGCCGCCTCGTACTGCAGGCGGCTTCTTGGTGGTGGGGACAGGACTTGAACCTGCAACCTTCGGGTTATGAGCCCGACGAGCTACCAATTGCTCCACCCCACGATGTTATGGCTCTAAATCTAAGAGAATATCCGGATTATCCAAATAGAAATCCGGGAAAGTACATCCGGATCACAGAACGAATGAACATTATGGTCAGCGTTATTCGCGACCGGCGATCATTCAGCCCTCCTTTTCAAAATCGAACAGTCCTCCACTCGAAGATTTCGCTTTTTTCGGACTTCGCGATCGATTCGGTGCTTGTCATGCCATTGCAAAAGCTTGGGGATTTTTCAGCGAGCGACGCGACTGGTGGTTGTTTTGTACAAAAATACCGGTTTTTGCGGCATTTTCCGCTCTTGGAACGAATGTGGTCAGGATTTGTTCTGCCATCGAAACAAAATGTCAGCTTCATTTTGAATGCGTCACTTAAAAGGAAATAGCTGATTTCAAATATTGTTATGTTTGATAAGCATTCCTGTGATTCAACGAAATCCTAAAAACTCACGAGTATGAAAGGCAGAGTCGCATTGGTTACGGGTGCGAGCCGGGGTATCGGGCGGGCTACGGCCAAGCTTCTGGCTGCCGAGGGGGCAGCGGTGGCGGTCAACTATTTCCAGAGTGAAGGCGCGGCTCATGCTGTCGTCGATGAAATTACGCAGGCTGGCGGCAAGGCGCTCGCCGTCCGCGCCGATGTGCGCGATGAGGCGCAGGTGCAGGCGATGGTTGCGGAGGTGGAGCAACACCTCGGGCCGGTTGATCTGCTGGTCAGCAACGCATCGATCGGTTTTCCGGTCAAGCCGTTTACGCAGTTCGCCTGGGATGAATTCGAGGCCAAGCTCACCGGCGAGCTGAAATCGATCTTTTTCTGCTCTCAGGCGGTTCTGCCGGGTATGATCGAGCAGAAATCGGGCAGCATCATCGCTATTTCGAGCACGCTGTCGCGTCACTCCTCGCCTGGATTCATCGTTCACAGCACGGCCAAATCGGGCCTTGACGCTTTCGTGCGCTCGCTCGCTGAAGAGGTCGGCGCCTTCGGCATCCGTGTCAACGTGATCGCTCCCGGCCTCACTCTGACTGACGCTACGGCCTGGCTACCCGACGATCAAAAGGCGATGATGGCCGATATGACACCGCTCAAGCGAGTCGCCCTTCCGGAAGATGTCGCCGGGGCGGTGCTTGCGGTAGCCTCCGACCACAGCCGCTTCGTGACCGGCTGCTACATTCCGGTCTCGGGAGGTATGTTTATGCTTTGAGGCCGAATATGTCTGGCCGATGAAAAGGATTTATGCAACGTCAATTAACGGACACCACAAATGCAGCAAGAGTCAATACTGACAAATTACAGTTCGTTTTCCTGTCGACGTATGCCGGTGGGTTTGATCGGAATCAGGGCGCACGGTGGACGGGTTACTGATCTATTATTTATGCACGTTGAGCCGTCAACGGCTGTCAGTGCTCCAGGTTCACCGTTGATCGACGAGGCGTTCGGGCAGCTCGACGCGTGGTTTGCAGGGCGCCTGAAAGCATTTTCGTTGCCTTTGGCTGATGCTCGAACCGATTTCGAGCGCCGGGTGCGGGAGGCGATGCTCGCCATTCCGTATGGGCAGACAGCGCCGTATGGTGAGCTGGCTGCGGCGATTGGCTCACCGGGTGCGGCACGAGCGGTCGGGTCGGCGTGCGGGCGGAATCCGTTGCCGATCATCGTGCCGTGCCACCGGGTCGTTGGTGTTGGGGGACGGCTTGGAGGCTATTCAAGCGGGGTGGAGCTGAAGCGGTGGCTGCTCGATTTTGAGCGCAGGAATCGTGGATAACTGACGTCACAAAGTGAACCTATGAGCCAGGTGTATCCGAAAATTTTCAGGCTGAGTTTGGTGATGTCCGGAATTTATTGGTAGGTTTCGGTCTTTTCGTTGATTTTACGTTATTTGTGATAATAGACTGTAACATCTTTTCCGCTGTTGTGTTTTCACTATTGTTAAACCGGGTTTTGTATTTTTCTTTCTTTACATTCCAGCATTTGCGTTTATCTGTCATTTTTGTCTCGCCCTGACCATGAGCACGATTCCCACATTCAGATCCCATCTTTTCAGGCTCGCTTCCGCTGGATTGCTTGTCTCATCGCTTTTTCTTTCAGGATGCGGCAGCAAGCAGGAGAAGCCGCAGCAGATGATGCCGGAGCTACCGGTGATGAAGGTCGAGCCCTCGTCAGCGTCGGTTGCGAGCACCTATTCCGTCCGGCTGGAAGGTTTGGCTGATGCGGAGATCCGGCCGCAGGTGGATGGAACGCTGCAGGCGATTCTGGTCAAAGAGGGTGAGCTGGTTAAAAAGGGACAGGCGCTGTTCAAAATCGACGACGCGGTCTATCGCGAGCAGTACAAGACGGCGCTGGCTGCGCAACATGCTGCAGAGGCGCAGGCGCGGGTGGCGAAGGTCAATGTCGACAAGCTGATTCCGCTGGTGGAGAACAAAGTGGTTTCGCCGGTGCAACTTACGACGGCCAGGGCGCAGTTCCAGGCTGCAAAAGCGCAAGCCGATCAGGCGGCGGCAACGGCCAAGACCGCGGCGATCAACCTCGGTTATACCGAGATCAAGGCTCCGGTGGCCGGTTACGTCGGGCGGATTCCGTTCCGTCAGGGTAATCTTGTGACCAAAAACCAGACGCAGGCCTTGACCATGCTCTCGGACGTGAACCGCATGTACGCGGTGTTCAGCATGAGCGAATCTGCATTTGCAGATTTCAAACAACGCTACGCCGGTGCGACGCTTCAGGAGAAAATCAATGCCGTGCCTCCGGTCAGGCTGACCCTGTCGGATGGTACGGTCTATCAGCATGAGGGCAAGCTCGAATCGATCAGCGGCGGGTTCGATTCCTCGACCGGCTCGATCGGCCTTCGGGTGTCGTTCCCGAACAGGGAGGGGCTGCTGCGCAGCGGCAACTCCGGGACGGTGAGCCTCATGGCCGGCTATCACAACGTGATGCTCGTGCCGCAGGCGGCCACGGTTGAGCTTCAGGACAAAGTGATGGTCTGCGTTCTGACCGAGGGCAACAAGGTGATGAAAAAGGTTATTACCGTTGAGGGTGCGAGCGGCCAGAACTACATCGTCAGTGACGGCATCAAGCCGGGCGACACGATTGTTACGGCCGGTATCGACCGTTTGCAGGATGGCATGGTCATCAAGCCGCTGTCCGGGGATTCGGCGGGCGCTACGGCACCGGCTCCATCAAATCAAAACGGTCATTAATCCCCAGGGCTTATGTTTGAACGCTTCATCTCCCGCCCTGTACTGGCGACTGTCATTTCGGTCATTCTCGTGATTCTTGGCCTGGTCAGCATGAACCAGCTCTCGATCACGCGCTTTCCCGACATCGCTCCGCCGAGCGTTTCGGTGACGGCGAGCTATCCCGGCGCGAACGCCGAAACCGTCGGACGCACGGTGGCTCCGCCGCTCGAAGAGGCGATCAACGGCGTCGAGAACATGACCTACATGACCTCGACCTCCTCGAACGACGGGTCACTTTCCATCAACGTTTTCTTCAAGCAGGGCACCGACCCCGACCAGGCGGCGGTGAACGTGCAGAACCGCGTAGCGCAGGCTACCAGCCGCTTGCCCGCCGAGGTGAACCAGATCGGCGTTTCGACCATCAAGCGGCAGAACAGCCAGATCATGCTCATCAATCTGTCGAGCAGCGTCAAGGCGTTCGATGCGACTTTTTTGCAGAACTACGCCAAGATCAATATCGTCGATGCGCTGGCCCGCGTGCCGGGTGTCGGTCAGGTGGCGGTGTACGGCAAGATGGATTACGCGATGCGCGTCTGGCTGCGTCCGGCGCAGATGGCCGCGTATGGCCTGTCGCCGCAGGAGGTGTCGGCGGCGATCCAGAGCCAGAACCTCGAAGCTGCGCCGGGTGAATTCGGCCAGATGAGCGACGCGCCGATGCAGTATGTGATGAAGTATCGCGGCAAATTCGAGCGCCCGGAGGATTACGAAAACATCGTCATCCGAGCCAATCCGGACGGTTCGCTGCTGCGCCTGAAGGACATTGCGCGCGTCGAGTTCGCCGCGTACAGCTACACGGTTAACGCCAAGGCAAACGGCCAGCCGAGCGCGGTCATGGCGGTCTATCAGGCGCCCGGCTCCAACGCCAACGAGGTCGAGACCCAGCTTCGCGAGGTGCTGGAAAAGGCGTCACGAAGCTTTCCTACGGGCGTCGAGTATGCTATTCCGTTCAGCTCCAAAAAAGTTGTGGATGAGTCGATCGAGCAGGTGCAGCACACCCTTATCGAGGCGTTCCTGTTGGTATTCCTCGTGGTGTTCCTCTTTTTGCAGGATTTCCGCTCGACCCTGATTCCGGCCATCGCCGTGCCGGTGGCGATCATCGGCACCTTCTTTTTTATGAACCTGTTCGGTTTCTCGATCAACGTACTGACGCTTTTCGGCCTGGTGCTGGCCATCGGTATCGTGGTTGATGACGCCATCGTGGTGGTCGAGGCGGTGCACGCCAAGATCGAGGAGAAAGGCTACCCGGCCAAAGTCGCCACCGTTTCGGCGATGCGCGAAATCACCACGGCCATCGTGACCATCACGCTCGTCATGGCGTCGGTGTTTCTGCCGGTTGGATTTCTCGAAGGTTCGACCGGCGTCTTCTACCGCCAGTTCGCCTTCACGCTCGCCATCGCGATCCTGATTTCAGCGGTCAACGCGCTGACCCTCAGCCCGGCGCTCTGCGCGATTTTCCTGACTGATCTGCACTCCGAAGAGAAGCACTCGCGTTTCGGAGGTTTCGCCGGGCGCTTTGTCAAGGGGTTCAATGCCGGATTTGACGCGGTTCGCCAGCGCTACAGCGGCATCCTCGACTATTTCATGCGTCACCGGATGGTGGCGTTCGGGGCGCTTGCCGTGGTGACTGCCGTGGCGTTCTGGATGTTCCAAACCACGCCGACCGGCTTTATTCCCGACGAAGACAACGGCTTCGTGATCGTCTCGGTCTCCACGCCGCCCGGCGCGTCGATGGCCCGTACGCAGGAGGTGATGGATCGGGCGGACAAGGTTCTGCGCACCATGCCTGCGATCAAGAAGGTGATTTCGGTGACCGGCATCAACATCCTTACCCGCAGCTCCTCACCTTCGGCGGGCCTCATGTTTATTCAGCTTCACGATCTGAAAGAGCGCGGCAAGGTTCGAGACATCAAAGCGATTCTCGGGCAGGTCAACCAGAAGCTCGCGCCGATCAAGGAGGGCAACTTCTTCGCGCTCTCGATGCCAACCGTGCCCGGCTTCGGTACGGTGAGCGGTCTCGAAATGGTGTTGCAGGATCGCAGCGGCGGTGATCTGCACAAGTTCGAGGGGGTGGCGCAGGGGTTCATCGGCGCCCTGATGCAGCGGCCTGAAATCGCCGTGGCGTTCACCACTTTCAAGGCTACCTATCCGCAGTACGAGCTGGTGGTCGATAACGTCCGCGCGGCCGATCTTGGCGTGAGCGTCAAGGAGCTGATGACCGTGCTTCAGGCCTATTACGGCAGCCAGCAGGCCTCCGATTTCAACCGCTTCGGCAAGTACTTCCGCGTCGTTCTGCAGGCCGAGCCGAACGACCGCCGCACGCCTGATTCGCTCAACGGTATCTTCGTCAAGAACGCCAGCGGCGAGATGGTACCGGTCAGCGCGATCATTACCCTCAAGCGCGTCTATGGCCCGGATGCGGTTGATCACTTCAACCTGTTCAACGCCATTTCGATCAACGCCATGCCTGCCCCCGGTTACAGCACCGGTCAGGCGATTCAGGCCGTCGAGGAGGTCTCGCGCACCAATCTGCCGACAGGCTTCACCTATGACTGGAAAGGGCAGAGTCGCGAGGAGATCGAATCGTCGGGTGGATTGTTTTTCATCTTCCTGCTCTCGGTGGTGTTTGTCTATTTCCTGCTCTCGGCCTTGTACGAAAGCTATCTTTTGCCGCTGGCTGTTATGTTTTCCATTCCGACCGGTCTGCTTGGCGTGTTTATCGGCATCAAGCTGGCGGGGATCGAGAACAATATTTACGTGCAGGTGGCCATTATCATGCTGATCGGCCTGCTCGCTAAAAATGCGATCCTCATCGTCGAGTTTGCGCTCCAGCGGCGTTTGGCCGGTATGCCGCTGGTTGATGCGGCGATGGCGGGAGCCAGGGCAAGGCTTCGCCCGATTCTGATGACCTCGCTGGCTTTTGTCGCCGGTCTTTTGCCTCTGCTTTTCGTGACCGGCCCGGCCGCGTTGGGGAACCACTCGATCGGCGCGTCGGCCATCGGTGGCATGTTCATCGGCATGGTGCTCGGCATTCTCGTGGTGCCGGTGCTCTTCGTGGCGTTCCAGGGCTTGCAGGAGCGCTTCACCGGCCCGGCAGCTCCGATCGTCGAGGCGGGCGACCTGCTTGCCGAGCATCTGAAAAACGAGGGGGCGCACGAATGAAGAACCAGTACAATCAAGTTATGAAACGCGCGCTGCCGCTGTTGTTGTTGATCTCCTTTGCCGGATTTGGCCTCTCGGCCTGTAGTCCGATCAAGGAGTACAGGCGTCCCGATGTGGCGCTTCCCGAGACGTATCCCGGACAGAAAACTCCCGGCAAAGAGCTGGCCAGGGTGCCGTACCGTGAATTCTTTGCCGATCCGGCGTTGCTCGAACTGATCGATAGCGCGGTCGAGAACAACCACGATCTGCGCATCGCGATGAAGAATATCGACTACGCACGCAAGTCGCTCGATGTGGCAAAGCTCTGGTTCCTGCCCGAGGCCGATCTGGGCGCTACATACAGCTATTCAAAAGATTCGCGCAACAGCTATGGCGCTTCGAAAGGTCAGGAGCGTACGAGCCGAAGCTACACGGCGGCGCTGAGCGTGTCGTGGGATGCAGACATCTGGGCGAAGTTGCAGAACTCGAAAAAGGCCGCCCTCGCCGAGTATCTTCGGAGCACCGACGCGGCAAGAGCTGTGCGCACAACGCTCGTTTCATCGGTTGCACAGGGCTACTGGAACCTCACCATGCTTGACGAGCAGATCGACATCGCCCGCCGCAACATTGCGCTTGCCGATACCACGCTGGCCATGATGCGCCTGCAATACGATGCGGGTAACGTCACCAGCCTTGCCGTCGATCAGCAGGAGGCGCAACTGCTGACGGCTAAACTCGCATTGCCGAAGCTCGAGGCGTCGAGAAACGCGCAGGAGAATGCGCTGTCGATTCTGGCAGGCAGGATGCCCGGCACGCCCATCAAACGGAGCCAAGGTGCGAAGGCAGTCGTGCTGCCCGATTCGCTCGGCGCTGGCGTGCCGCTGGCGCTGCTCCGCAATCGTCCTGATGTGCGCGCCGCCGAAGCCTCGCTGATGGAGGCGCACGCCATGACCGGAGTGAATAAGGCGATGATGTACCCTTCGCTGACGGTCACGGCGGAGGGCGGGCTGAACGCCATCGAGTCGAGCAAGTGGTTCTCGACGCCCGGTTCACTCTTCGAGTCGCTTCTGGGCGGTCTTACGCAGCCTGTGTTTCGCCACGGACAGCTCAAGGCGCAGTACGAACAGTCGAAAATCAAGCGCGACCAGGCTGAGCTGGCGTTCCGTAAAACGCTGTTTGTGGCCGTAGGGGAGGTCTCCAACGCGCTTGAACAGGTGGATAAAACCGGTGAGCAGGAGAACATCGCCGAAGCCCGCGTGGCCGCGCTGCGCAAGGCCGCCAGCAATTCCTGCTTGCTCTTCAACAGCGGCATGGCGACTTACCTCGAAGTGATCACCGCCGAAAGCTCGCTGCTCCAGTCAGAGCTTGAACTGGCCGATGTCCAGCGAAGTCATCTGGCAGCTATCGCCGATCTGTACCGTGCCGTGGGAGGCGGCTGGCAGGAAGAGGGTGAAGTGCTCGGTCAGCGATGAACAGCATCAGGACAGAGGTCATTGTGGATGCGCCGCCAGAGCAGGTTTGGGCGGTGCTGACTGGGCTCGATCGTTACTGCGAGTGGAATCCATGCATCCGGAGCGTTGACGGAGAGGGAGGGCCAGACCAAACCCTTCTCATTACCATCAGGTTTGCATGGCTGCCGCCGATCCGGTTCAAGGCTCAGCTCGATCGATTCCGTCAAAACGAAATTCTTGGCTGGCGCGCGGTTTTCCTCGCCGGGCTGTTCATCGGGCATCACTGGTTCGAGCTGCACCCGCTCGACTCCGGCAGCAGCACACGATTCGTGCATTGCGAAACCTTTGACGGATTGCTCTCCACACCTATTTTTGTAGTCCTCTCCGGTCTGTTCCGTCAAGGCTACACTGCGATGAATCGGGCGTTGAAAACCCGTGTTGAGCAAAAGTAACTGTCCAGAAGTTGCATTCGTTGCTGTTTTTTGTGTAATATCTTACTTACGCGAAAACATGCATACGATATTCAGATCAACGAAACTTAACTGAACGGACATGTTGAAAGAAACTGCCAGTGCCGTTGGCGCGGCATTTGTGTTCTCGCCAATCGGTATGCCGATCGTTGCGCACGGCCTTGCCGGACTGCTCGTCGGAACCGCCACGCTTCATGTAGTCAACGGAGTCATCAACGACGTCAAAGGCGCCGGAGATACGCTGCGCCGCGAGCGCATCCAGCCTCAGGATGACCAGAAATGGGAGCAGGAGGATTAAAGCCCTCTATCCTTTGCTCCTTTTTCAGCCCTTGGTTTCTGACGAGGCCTTTGCTTCCTATCCCTTCTGATTTACCGGCAGCCAGAGTGTTTGTCGGCTATACACTCTTTTTTCGGTTTGCAAGGTTCTTCCAAAATTTCGATGCAGCGTTGATCGGATTTTTACGACTTGTTTTTAGCTTTAGCAACTTGCGCAAGGCGTAATCGTGTTGTCTAACGCTTCGTTGCTGTTGTTTGGCTGTTTATTTCATTGTTTTATTACAATCCGAAACTATCTGGTTCAAATCATTTTTGCCGACTCTTTTGTTTCGGGCAGCCTGAAGCGCAGATGCGTACAGTCTTCCATCTGGTATCAGAACGATTGTGTAGAGAGCTATTTCCCTTCGAAGGTGGGTTTTTTCGTTATATTTAAAATAAGATCCGAAAGGTGATCGCTTACATTCAAGAGCGAACGCGAGCTGGGCACTGTAGAGGGAAATTGGGAATGATGGAGAGATGTGGTGGACAATGTAGGATTCGAACCTACGACCTCTCGCGTGTGAAGCGAACGCTCTAACCAACTGAGCTAATTGTCCTCAAAAATGGAGAGGTAATGTAGACTTTAGTGGCGATTTTTGCAACGGTTTGAACAATTTTTCGTCTTGCCTGTCCATGTTTTTCCATCATTCGGGGTGGAATAAGGTAAGCCCCGAGAGACAGAGTTTTTATCTGACATCAACCTAACCAATTGACTTATGGAACAAGAGCCTATTAAAGGGAGTGTGCTGACGACTGCGGCCGGTGTCGCCGGAGCTGGCGCGTTGTTGTCTCCTGCCGGTTTGCCGATTTTACCGGGTCTTGTGGGGCTGGCCGTTGTGGGGGCAGGCCTCTTTGCTGCAGGAACAGCCGCGAAGAAGGTCGGCGAAATGCTTGCCGGTGGCCTCAATCAATCGCAAGAACCGAAGGAGGAGGATTCGCCCTTCATGTGATCACCGGTTTATTTGATGCCTTTGCAGCTTTCTGCGGGGTATTACTCTTACCTTTAAGCCCCTCCCAAGTTCGGTTTTGGGAGGGGCTTTTTTCTTTATCCGAGACTTTTCAGCAGCGTATCGAGTTCTTCTGGCTCAGTGACCGCCGGGTAGCACTGCCCCTTCGCGCAAAGCCAGGCGGCAGGCTGACCGTGGTGATCTTTTGCGATAGCGACAGCCTCGGAGGGCAGCCACTCCACATTCTCATTGGCATGAAGAATCGTCAATTCCGGTTGGAAGTGGCGGCTGGCCGCTTCGACAAACCGCTGTATCGCCGGATCGCTGCGCTTGCCGGAAACGATGAGCTGTGCCGGTGCGGTGTCGGCCATCGCTCTGGCCGCAAGCATCAGCGGCAGGGCGACGGGGTTGGCGTCGAGCGTGCTGCTGAAAAAGTTGATGGTGCGCAGGGCAATCTCGCGCAGCTCGTCGCGCCCGGTCATGGCGGCGAGCCGGAGATAGTTGAAGGCGCTCACCGAGTTTGGCGAAGGCTCGGCGGTGTCGTTGTCTTCAATCATGCGCAGAGGCGCGCTCTCGTCGTCGAACGCAGTGCTGTAAAAAACGCCCTGCTTCTGGTCGAAAAAGCGTTCGATCTGCGTTTCGGCCAGTGCGATAGCCGTGGAGAGATATTCGGGGTCGAGCGATGCCTGGTAGAGGTCAATCAGCGCCTGAATCATGCAGGCGTAGTCACTCGCCTTGCCGTCGATGGCCGCTTCGCCGTCACGGTAGCGCCGGAGCAGCTTGCCGGTCGCCGAATCGTAGAGCGTACCTAGAATGAAAAGGGCAGCACGTTCGGCGGCTTCGAGGAGCTTCTTGTCCCGCAGCACCAGCGCGCCTTTGGCGAGCGCGGAGATCATCATGCCGTTCCATGCGACGAGGATTTTGTCATCCAACCCCGGTCGCGGTCGCGTCAGCCGTGACTCAAACAGCTTCGATCGCGCTTCTTTCAATCGTCGAGAGGCCTCGTCCATCGAAAGCCCGAAACGATTTGTCAGCTCTTCATCCGAAGCGGTGCGCTTCAGGATATTCCTGCCGATGAATTCTCCGTGCGGATCGACCGGTGCGTTGCCTTCCGGTCGGACGCCGTAAGCCTCCATGAAGAGCACGGCCTCGTCCGGGTCGAGCAGATTGCCGATCTCTTCTTCCGTCCACACATAGAATGTGCCCTCACGCTTTTCTCCGCTGCCGTTCGGATCAAGGCTGTCGGCATCTTCGGCCGACCAGAATCCGCCCTCAGGCGAAGTCATATCGCAGAGCACGTAGTTGAAGATGTCGCGGGCGGTGTCAGCAAAGAGTGCCTCTCCGGTCAGTTGATACGCTTCGAGGTACGAGGCGGCGAGCTGAGCATTGTCGTAAAGCATCTTCTCGAAGTGAGGCACGTGCCAGAAGCGGTCGGTGGAGTAGCGGGCAAAACCGCCGCCGCCTCGTCCGGTCACACCGAGCTGGTCGTGGAGGCCTCCGGCGGCCATCTTCCTGAGCGTCACGAGCGCCATGTCAGCCGCGGTCTGGTTGCCGGTGCGGGCGGCATGGCTGAAAAGGAAGCCGAGAATCGATGGCTGCGGGAACTTCGGTGCATTGCCAAAGCCGCCCCACTCGGCGTCGAAGCGTTGCGCCAGCGCCTCGAAGCAGCGTGCGGCATGAGCGTCGCTAACATCTCCCGGTCCTGACTGGGGTTTGGCGATGTCGAAAAGCTGATCCATGATCGAACCCGCCGAGGCGAGCAGTTTCGGGCGGTCGTGCTCCCACATCCGCGCCAGGGTTTCGAGCACTGAGCGGAACGACGGCATTCCCCAACGTTCGGCGGGCGGAAAGTAGCTTCCACCAAAAAAGGGCTTGCGATCCGGTGTCATCCACACCGACATCGGCCAGCCGGCGTTACTCGTGGTTGCCTGCACGAAGAGCATGTAAAACCGGTCGATGTCGGGATGCTCCTCGCGGTCGAGCTTCACCGGCACAAAGTGAGCGTTGAGGAACCCGGCGATTTCCGGGTCTTCGAACGACTCCCGCTCCATCACGTGGCACCAGTGGCAGGTCGAGTAGCCCGAGGAGAGAAAGATCGGCAACTCTTGCTGTTGCGCTTTCCGGAACGCCTCTTCGCCCCACGGATGCCAGTCAACGGGGTTCCATGCGTGCTGGAGAAGGTAGGGGCTTTTTTCGTTGATGAGCCTATTGGGTTGCTGTTCCATCGCCGGAGGGTTTGGTGATTGTCGTTACTCGTACAACGCACAGCGCAAGGTTGAGCGTTCATGCCTCGGAAACATTCTGGCGGAGCCAGCGGTTAAAAGAACAAACTCGCGACGGACTGCCCGTTCGCAAGGAGGAATACATCGTGAACAGAATTTTTTTCATACTTCTGACCGTGCTGCTGGCCGCTTGCGGGAATTCTCCGGAAGGTCGCGCCTTGCCCAGCACGGCAATGAACACGCACAAGGAGGCATCAATGACCTGGAATAAGCTCACGCCAGAGGAGAAATACGTCATCATCGACAAGGGAACCGAGCGACCGTTCAGCGGGGAATATTATCTCAACAAGGAAAAAGGCGTCTATCAGTGCCGTCAGTGCGGGGCGGATCTTTTCCGTTCGGATGCCAAATTCGAGTCGGGAACCGGCTGGCCGAGTTTCGATGACGCCATTCCGGGCGCAGTCCGTCAGGAGACCGATCGCGATGGCCGAAGAACCGAAATTCTCTGCGCCAACTGTGGCGGGCATCTTGGCCATGTCTTTTTCAACGAAGGCTTTACCTCGAAAAACGCCCGCTACTGCGTCAACTCCATCTCCCTGTCGTTCGATCCTGCCGACAAGCCAGCACCGACCACCGAGAAGGCGATTTTTGCCGGAGGGTGTTTCTGGGGCGTCGAGTACCATTTCAAGAAGACGCCAGGCGTGATTTCGACAACCGTCGGGTACAGCGGTGGCCACACCGATCACCCAACCTACGAAGAGGTGTGCACCGGACGAACGGGTCATGCCGAGTCCATAGAAGTGGAGTTCGATCCTTCAGTCGTCAGTTACGAAACGCTGGCCAAGCTCTTCTTCGAGATTCATGATCCGACGCAGGAAAATCGGCAGGGGCCCGACATCGGCACGCAGTACCGTTCGGCGGTGTTCTATCAGAACGAACAGCAGAAAAAGATCGCCGAGGCGCTGATCGATCAGCTCAAGAGCCGCGGTTACGACGTGGTGACCACGGTTGAAAAAGCTGGAGAGTTCTGGCCCGCCGAGCTGTACCATCAGGACTATTACGAAAAGACGGGGCATCGTCCTTACTGCCATATCTATCAGAAAAGATTTTAACTGCCCTGTGACACCAACAATCAGCTTTTTGCGGGATGCGCTTGACATCCCGCTTTTTTTGTGATATTTTATTGGCATATGCTAATAATAAAATTCAACTGACGATGCCCAGACCAATGAAATGCAGAGCTATCACCGAAGATCCGGAGCACCGGGCGTTCGGGCCGTTTGCTGCCGAGCACTCCGATGCAGAGCCGCTGGAGATGACCTTCGACGAGTTCGAGGCAATCCGGTTGGCCGATGTGGAGGGGTTGTATCAGGAGGAAGCTGCCCGTCGGATGCAGGTGTCGCGCCAGACCTTCGGCAACATTCTGGCTTCAGCCAGGCAGAAACTCGGGCAGATGCTCGTGCTGGGCAGACGGTTAAACGTAAAAGGAGGAAACATCATGGTTTCAAATGAAGAGAGAAAGTTCGGTTGCGCCGCGTGCGGCCATAGCTGGTCGGTGCCGTTCGGAACCGGACGGCCAGAGGCATGCCCATCATGCTCAAACGAGAATATCCATCGCCTGTCGCCCGGTGGCGGATTCGGTGGTGGTCGCCGGGGCGGCGGACGTTGCCGCGGATTCCGTACCGGTTTGCAGCAACATGAAGGTCACGGAGAAGGGCGTGGACAGGGCAAGGGTCAAGGCAAGGGCAACGGTCAGGGCCGGATGCGTCGCAATCGTGAAGCAGGAGGTGAAGCATGAAAATCATCATTCCGCTTGACGAGAACAACGGGCTCGGCTCAAAAGTGTGCGAACATTTCGGCAGCGCCCCGTTTTACGGGATTGTGGAGACCGGAACCGGAGCAGTCGAGATTATCGAGAATGCGAACATGCACCACGACCACGGCCAGTGCACACCTGCCGATGCGTTCGCAACTGTAGGTGCGGGGGCCGTCATTGTTAATGGCATCGGAGCACGCGCGGCGGCAAGGCTGCAAAGCCTCGGAATCGACATCTACATGGCTGCGAAGGCCCCAACCCTCGCCGAGGCCATTGACCGCTTCAGCAACGGCTTGTTGCAGAAAGTCGGCCCGCAAAAAGCCTGCGAAGGGCATGGCTGCCACTGAGCAGTTGATAGTTGACAGTTGATAATTGATAATGAGGGCGACCGGTTGGTCGTCCTTTTTTATCCGCTCTCTTTTCACTTCGTCTATCCCGTCCACCAAGCCCATTTCGTCCGTAGTGTTCACCTTTGCTTTTGTGTCTCTCTTTTGGGAGATTGAAGGAAAAGGGGGATGATGCGTGCGATGTTGCTTGAGCGGATTACCGATCTGCATGTGGAAGCGGAGCCGTTGGTGTTTCGTGAGGTGCCAGTGCCCGAGCCGCAACGGGGCGAACTGCTGCTTCGGGTGGGCGCGTGTGGCGTTTGTCATACGGAGCTCGATGAGATCGAGGGGCGGACGTCACCGCCACGCTTTCCGGTCATCCTCGGACACCAAGTTGTAGGGCGCGTCGTCGCTTGCGGCGATGGCGTCGCAGGCATCGAGATCGGCAGCCGCCGCGGCGTGGCTTGGATTTTCTCCTCGTGCGGCCACTGTTCGCTCTGCCTTTCAGGCAACGAAAACCTCTGCCCGGAGTTCCGTGCGACCGGGCGCGATGCTGACGGTGGCTATGCCGAGTATATGACTGTGCTCGCGGATTTTACCTATCCCGTTCCCGACGTGTTTACCGATGCCGAAGCAGCGCCGCTTTTGTGTGGTGGTGCGATTGGCTATCGCTCGCTGATGCTCGCAAATCTCCGCGATGGCCAGATTCTCGGCCTGACCGGCTTTGGCGCTTCGGGCCATCAGGTGCTCAAACTTTCTCGTTACCTCTTTCCCAAATCTCCGGTTTTTGTCTTCGCTCGTAGCGAAAAGGATCGTGAGTTCGCCCTCTCGCTCGGCGCGGACTGGGTTGGGGAAATCACCGCCGATCCGCCGGAACCGTGCGATTCCATTATCGACACGACGCCCGCCTGGTTGCCGGTGCTCTCGGCACTCGAACGGCTGCGGCCCGGCGGACGGCTCGTCATTAACGCTATCCGCAAGGAGTCGCGTGATAACGATCTGCTCGCAGGCATTTCCTACGAACGCCACCTCTGGATGGAAAAGGAGATCAAAAGCGTGGCCAACATTACGCGAGCCGATGTGTCGGCATTTCTCGATATCGCAGCCCGGATGGGGCTGAAGCCCGAGGTGCGGTGCTATCCGCTCGAAGAGGCCAATCGCGCGTTGCTCGACCTGCGTCACGGCAGAGCCAAAGGCGCGGCGGTGCTCATTCCGTAATCAGGAGGTTTTGGCGATCTCCTCTCTGACGGTTTCAATGAGATCATCGAGGTTTTTGACCGCGTCGATCCGCTCTTTGCTCAGCAGAACCTCGATCTTTTCGTTTTTACGAAGGATGACCGGATAGTCGAATCTGAGATCATACTTTTTTTCGAATTCGTCATGGTGAAAGAACTCCATCGGCAGGCCGATGCTTTTGCGGAACTCCCGCCAGCGTTCTTTTTCGCCGAGCGTGTCCTGCGTCAACTCGCAGAGGCTGCACTTGTAAGTTGACGGGCTGAGCGTTTTGTGCCCGGTATCGAGCAGAGTGCTGACCCCTCCGCTGTCGGTGCTGTAGATGAAAATCAGTGAAGTTGCCATGATGTATGCTGTTGCAGCTGTTCGCTATTTTTACATGTCTATTCGGGTAACGCCTGTCCTGGCTGAAACGATCCATTCGGGTGGCAATTTGAGTTCATACTGCATTATTTGAAGGGAGAAGACTTTTCGTTGAGTCTCTCGGCTCGAATATCAATTTGAAATCTTTATTTTTGTGAAAATGCCGTAGTATATTGTGCTTATGGCACGCTTTTCCCCTGCCCCGGTTTTCTGTTCGCGATAGTTCTAAACTCTCTTACCCCTATCGTTATGAAGCCCATCCGCATTGACGATTACTGTTTCGACCGTATCCATCTCTGGTTGCAGTACGACCCCTTCGTGCCCGAGTTTATCGAGATGGTGATCGAAGTCTTTTATCCGGCGAACCGCAAGGCCAACGGCTTGGTGATGTTCAATCACGGCTTTCTGATTGGCAACGATCTGCTTTGGTATCCCAAAAAGATTGCCGGTATGCTGCTCAACGACAATCCGCTCTTTGGCATCAATCCGTCCGCTTACTATAACTATAGCGAGGCGATCGTCGAAAAGAACTGGGCGATGGCGTTTGTCAGCGCCAGTCATGCGCAGGTTGACTGGATGCCGTGGACCGATATCGGCGGCAATCCGAGGGTGGGGCAGGAGACCTATGCCGCTGCATCATACCTTATTCGGTACGGCTTGACCGAGTTCTTCTGGCTGGCTGAGGCCAAGGGGCACAACAGCAAGAGCTTTGATGCCAAGCTCGCCCGCGACGCGCAGTTCATGGTTTCCAACAACGTCATTTTCGCTGGGCATTCGGTTGGCGGCGCTCACGCGCAGGCTGCGGCGTGCGGGTTTGACACGCTTCGGCAGATCGGGCGCAAGCAGTGTCGCCCCTTCAACCCGGTGATCTACAACCGGGAGCTTCTGCCCGCGTTCAGCAGGCCAATGGCCGACTGGCCTGAGGAGGATCGTGCCAATCCGGTCGGGTTGCTCATGCTCTCGCCGGTTGACCAGCATGTGCCGATCTTCATGCCCGGCATGAGCGAATACCGCGCGGCGCTCGCCTCCCGCCAGATGCCGATGACGATGATTGTCGGCCAGTGCGATTGCGCGAGCCTCGACATGTCCCAACCGCCCGCCTGGTCGGACACTCCCGGCGTCGAGAGCGAGTTCAGCCAGCTCACTGGCGATGGTTCCTGGGTCGTAGCCTCGCAGGTGGAGCGCGGCAGCCATTGCGGTTATCTGACTGACAAGAGTCCGCTGTGCAGCGTGGCTGACCTGCCGAGCCAGTGCAAGCGCTGCCCCGGCGTCGATGTGTACAAACCGATGGGCGCAGAAACGGCGTTCACCACCGAGATGCTCGGGAAGTTCATCGATCTCTATCCGAATGGCGGTGGATTCCAGGGGGGCTTCAGCGACTGGATCGACAGCGAGTTCATCACCTGGCTGAACCGTCAAAGTCCGTGCTGCGATCTGAACCTGATGCCGATGCCCGGTGGCGGTTACATCGACAACGTTCCGCCGGTGTAGTGTTAGTGCGCGGAAAATTTGAAACAGAAAAGGCCGGGATTTGACGTTCCGGCCTTTCTTTTTTTCGCTTTGAATTTTTTCAGGCGTTGGTGTTTTGCCGGTCGATCAGCGCGAGCACGTCGCTGGCAGAGTTGCAGACTTCGTAGTAGTTTTCGTAACCGGGCTTGACCATCCGGTCGGCAGCGATTCGTTCGAAGAATTGTAAAAGCTGATCCCAGAAGCCTTCCGTGTTGAGCAGGATGATCGGTTTGTGGTGCTGGCCGAGGTGCTTCCAGGTGAGGATTTCCATCAGCTCGTCGAGCGTGCCGAGTCCGCCCGGTAAAATCACGAAGGCGTCCGCCCAGTCGGTGAGCAGCATTTTGCGCTGGTGCATGGTTTCGACCACGTGCAGCTCGGTCAGTCCGGAGTGAGCCACCTCGCGCTCTTCGAGGAAGCGCGGGATGATGCCTTTCACCGTGCCGCCAGCCTTCAGAGCTGCGTCAGCGGTGTGGCCCATCAGCCCGACGTTTCCGCCACCGAAGACCACATCGATCTTCCGCTCGGCAAGTCCGCGGCCAAGCGCTTCGGCCTGGCTGAAGTAGGGTTCGGGCGCGAGGTTGCTGGAGCTGCAATAGACGGTGACGGAACGGATCATGATTTGGCTGGTTTGTAGGTTCCGGTGATGCTGTCCGGCGAGCGCCGGTAGAGGTAGGTCGCAGGTTCGTCGATCTTCAGAACGCGATGGCGTTGGGCGGCGCGATCCCACAAATCCGGATCTTCGGCATAGTCGAGCGCCCGGAAGCCTCCGATCTCGATGAACAGTTCGCGCCGCCCGAACATGGTCGCGGCGAGGATGCAGTCGTTGACGTGTACCAACTTTTCGACGTCGTGTCGATCGCAAACCCAGGGATCGCCTTCGCACACAAAGCCGCCCGAAAGCAGATCGGTCTCCGGCATCGATTCGAGCATCGAGAAGCGCGATTCAAGGTGCCCGGGCAGGTACAGGTCGTCGCTGTCGAGAAAGGTGATGTAGCGCCCGAACGAGGCCTGAATGCCCGCGTTGCGGGACAGTGCGACTTTGCGGTTGCGGTGCTTCAGGTAGCGGATGTTGGCGTGTTGACGGAGGTAGCCGTCAACCACGTCGAAAGTTTCGTCTGAACTGCCGTCGTCGATGACGATCAGTTCCCAGTCGGTGAAACTCTGCTCAAGGATGCTGTCGATGGCCGACGAGAGGTGTGGCGCACGATTAAACGTGGGCAGGATGATCGAAACAGCCGGCTGGATGTCGAAAAGCGTGGTCTTCATGCTCTTCACTCCTTGCTTTTCAGGGTTCGCCGACAAGCTGCACGAAAATTTCGCGGCTGCGCGGCCGGTTGTCGTGGTCGATGAAGACGATCTGCTGCCAGGTGCCGAGCACCGGTTCGCCGCCGCTGACCGGCAGCGTGACGGCTGGACCCATGAACGAGGCACGCATGTGCGAGAAGCCGTTGTCGTCGCCCCAGGTCTCCGAGTGGCGGCTGCGCTCGGTGCTCGGAAAGAGCTGCTGGAGCTTCTCGCGGAAATCCTCGACAAGCGCCGGTTCGAACTCTATCGTCGTTACGGAAGCGGTCGATCCAACAGCCGATACTGTGACGATGCCGCTCTTCAGGCCCGAGTCGGCGATGATGCGATTGACTTCACGAGTCACATCGACGATGTCGGAAAAACCCTGCGTGTCAAGCCGTATGCGGTCGCTGTAGGTCATGGATTGATCGCTTTGATGGCGAAGGCGCAAACCATCATGCCTGCGACGAGGAAGTTCTGGGCGATGGCGTTGTAGCGCACGTCCATAGTTCTCGGCGAGCGCACGAGGCTGAATTGAAGGAAAAACTGCGGCACGACGAGCGCTGCCGTCACCCATCCGTACACCGGTTCGCCGATCAAAAACATGTAGCCCGCTGCCATGAGCTGGCCGAGGTCGATCATGATCGCTGCGATCAGCGCTGCTTTTCGTTCGCCGAAGACCGCCGGAAGGGTGTGGATGCCGACCTGCCGGTCGCCTTCGATGGATTTGAAGTCGTTGATGGTCATGGTGCCGGTGCTTGCGATGGTGTAGAGCGTGGCCACGATGAGCGACGGCGTGATGGCGTGCAGCGAAAAGTCGGGCCGGTAGGCGATTTCGCCCGCCACCCACGGAATGATGAGGTACGACACCGCGACAATGATGTTGCCCGCCCAGAGCCGCTTTTTCAGCTTGATCGGATTAGCGCTATACAGGTGCGCGTTGATGATGCCGACGACGACGTAAAGCGCGATGAGCGGATGCACCAGCCAGCCGACGACGACCGAGAGCACTGACCAGAGCGCGATGAGCATCGTGGCGCTTTTGAGCGAAATCGCGCCGCCGGGAATCGGACGGTTGGGTTCGTTGATTTCGTCGAGGTCGCGGTCGAAGTAGTCGTTGAGCATCTGGCAGGTGCCGGTAGCGAGCGGGCCGGTCAAGAGCACGGCGAGCCAAAACTTTGTTTCTCCGAGCTGTTGCCAGCCGAAGGCGCCGCTCGCCACCGCGCCACAGATGAAGCTCCAGACGACCGGAATCCAGGTGACTGGCTTCAGGAACCGCACGAACAGGCTGAGGCTTGAAACCGGTTCGAATGAGCGGCGCCCCTGAACGAAGGGCTTGCGCCGGCTCACTTCGGAGGACGCGCGTTCCTGCGTTTTATCGAAAGGGATGTTGTCCGGAGAATTGTTGCTCACCCGATAGGCGTTGGGTTGGTCGAAACTCAAAGCCTCAAAAATAACATGTAAAACCAAGGAATAAAACTTCATGCGGGAAATAATGGGAAACGGTTTCTGTGCTATTATACTTGTTCGGAGAGGATTGGGAGTTTAATTTCCCATGTTTTCACGTTAAGACCAGCACTTTTAGAACCTATGTCAAGCCCCAAGCCTATGTCTTTTGTCAAGTTTATCAAAGAGATGAAACAGAGCTTCATGCTGCATCCCATAGCGGCTCATTTCAGTAACGGTTTGATTCCTGTTGCCGTGCTCTACCTGTTGCTTACCCTTTTCGACGGCAGTCCCTTCTTCGAGCATACGGTGATTCATCTGCTCCTCGTTTCGCTTCTTGCCATTCCTTTTTCGTTTTATTCAGGCATTCGCGATTGGAAAACCAAATACAAGGGTGCCAAAGCTCCGGTGTTTCAGAAAAAAATCAGGCTTTCGATTCTGCTGCTGGTTGCCGGTATTCTTGCCACGGCGATTCGTTTTGCCGTTCCCGATGTGATGCAGCAGGGCGGTCCGCTTGCCTGGGCCTATGTGGCCATGCTGCTTGTTATGCTTCCCACGGTGGTGCTGCTGGGCCATCATGGTGGCAAGCTCTCGGCAGGGCAGCGCACCGAACGGTTCCGCTGATGCAGGTCGAGCTGTTACCGGTTTGCGCGGACGATCTTGAGGAGATGGCCGCCATCTTCAATGATTATGTCGAGCACAGTCTGGCCACCTGGACTGAAACGCCGGTCAGCGTCGATCGTTTTGAGGAGCTGATGTGCTTTGCGCCGGACTATCCGGCCTTTGTTGCGCGAGACGTAGATGGAGTGATGGCTGGATTTGGTTTGCTGCGACCGTACAGCTCGATTCCGGCTTTCGACCGAGCTACTGAAATGACGTGCTTTCTCAAGCAGGACTTTACCGGCCAGGGGATCGGCCGCAAGCTTCTCGCGGCGCTTGAGTCTGATGCTGCAAAACTTGGTGTAACTACAATTATTTCGATGCTTTCATCGTTAAACAAGCAGAGTCTGCATTTTCACAGTAGGTGCGGGTTTATCGAACGGGGTCGCCTGGTTGGCATCGGTCGACGCAATGGTCTCGATTTTGATGTGGTGCTGTTTCAGAAGAGCATCGGTGAAGAGTGATGAAACTCGAAACGTATCGGGATGCAGTCAAAAAATGCCTACACTACGGTGAAACGTCGTCATTGTAGTGGGCTTGTGCAGAAAAAGAGCTTTTTAGCAACAAATTCCGCCTTCTCTTTGTACTTTTTAATATAAAGGTGAAGTGTGTTTTTCTCTGCTTGTCGGAAGTTGTGACAGTGGGCAGTAGAAGTTTAAAACAAGGGTAATTAACTATGTCAGGCAGGATCAGACATTCCCTTGCAGGAGGGGCTCATGTGGTGATCGGTGAAGTAGGCACAACGTTCAGTCAATCGAGTGCATCGGTTTTCGTTGTCACGGTGATGCTGGTGTTTGGTGCACTGATATTGCTTCATGGAAATGCCGTTGCCAAACAAAAGGTCGTTCCTCAGGGGGAAGACGCGGTTACCTCTTTTCTGGTCAAAGAGACGGGGAGTTCTAATTTCCTGAAAGCAAAAAATATTGACCAACGTATTTCTCCGGCCAGTCTTACCAAAATTATGACCTGCATGCTCGCCATCGAGAGCGGTCGTCTTGACGATGTCGTGACCATCCCGCCTGAAGCAACGAAGGTTGAGCCCACAAGAGCCGGTTTCAAACCTGGAGACCGCATCAGATTGCGTGATCTTGTTGCGGCGGCGATGGTCAATTCAAGTAATGATGCGGCCTTTGCCATCGCTATTCATCTTGGCGGCAGCTTGAATGGATTCGTCTCCAAAATGAATGCCCGTGCCCGTGCGCTTGGCATGACGCATACCAGGTTTACGAATCCTGCCGGTTACGATCGCGGTTCGTATGCCGGGAACCATTCGACAGCTCGGGATTTGATGAAGTTGACCGAGCATGCTATCAGGTATTCGGAGTTCAACAAGATCGCCAAACTTGACAGAGTTGTATTCAATGAGCTGAATACCGGCAAGCGTTACTCTCTGCGTTCTCATAACAAGCTTCTTGATCGCTATCCTTACAGCGTCGGTATCAAGACCGGCTATACGTCAAAAGCCGGCCCGTGCCTCATTGCCAGGGCCGTGTGCGAGGGCAAGGATATGCTGGTCATCATGCTTCATGCTAAAACTGACCGCTGGGAGCTTGCCTCATCGATGTTTGACCAGGGGTTCAACCTTGAGACTACTCCAAGGAGAACGTTGCGGGGGAAGAAAACGCAAATTGAGGAGATCCGCGCCACTGAAATCAAGAAGAGTCAGGCAGCTAAAAAGTCGTCGACAAAGAGTTCAAAAACTGCTGTTGTTTCCGTCAAGAAGCCTTCTGTGAAAAAGCCAGCCACTGTTCCGGCTGAGGTGGTGTACGCTCGAAGGGCCGAGGCGCTTGAGGCTTTAAGGCTCAAGGTCGAACGCCAGAAAGCCGAGCGGGAGGCGGCCAATAAAGAACCTGAAAAGCATTCAGAAGATCAGGCTGGAAATCAGCAGACTCAGAACGTCGGGGATCAAGAATTTTCGCTCTCCAGTCAGTCCGCTTTTGTGTCAAATGGATAATCTGACTGATTTTCGTTGAGCTTTTTCTCATCGTGCTTTAACCCCGCTTGATGATCTGATTTTTTCTCACTACCAATTTGTTTTATGGTCAAACACATCGTGATGTGGCGGCTCAGAGAGGAGGCGCATGGCAACAGCCCGGAAGTTAACGCTCGCCTCATCAAGGAGAAGCTCGAAGCGCTTTCTGGAAAGATTCCCGGATTACTTTCGATTGAAGTCGGGCTTGATTTCAGCCGCACCGACAGCTCTGCCGATGTGGTGCTTTTGTCGGAATTCACCGATAAGGTTGCGCTCGAAGCCTACCAGCGGCACCCGGAGCATCAAGCGCTTATACCGTTCATCGGAGGAGCGTCAAGAGAGAGGCGCGTGGTTGATTACGAGTGCTGAGAAGTGAAAGAGAAGGGATCGTGAGCAGTGGAGATTTTGTCGGCGACTCCCATAATGTTCGTGATTATTTGGCGCCGGTACGTTTTCTGTAAGAATCGGTGAGTGTTATAACTTCCAATCGCTTTGCTTTGAGCAACAAAAAAAGAGGCCACAGAAAGCGGCCTCTTTTTTTATAGCGATAACAGGGAGGTTGAATCAGCCCTGAACGATGCACTCTGCCGGGCAGACTGCAACGCAAAGCGGAGCATCAGCATAACCTTCGCACTCGGTGCAGGAAGCTGCATCGATAACGTAGATTTCGCTGCCTGCGGAGATGGCGTTAACCGGGCATTCGGGTTCGCAAGCACCGCAGTAGGTGCATTCTTCAGTGATATACAGTGCCATATTGATGACGTGCTTTGATAGTTATAAAAAACAGAAAGAACAGGTTTTGGTCAATTCTTTGAATATAAACTTTTTTCACCCCCGAAAACAAGCCGAAGGTGAGAATTTCGAGGTCAAATTCTGACCCCTGTCATCGGAGTGTGGCGCGGTGTATTACCGCCAGTCAACACCTATGCATGATTGCTGCTCAGACTTTGTCAATGCAGTCAACCGGACAGACGGCAACGCAAGCCGGCTCGTCATGATAGCCCACACAATCCACGCAGACATCTTCGTCAATAACATAAATGCTGTCGCCGGGTGAAATTGCGTTGACCGGGCATTCGGGTTCACATGCTGCGCAGTAAGTGCATTCATCGTTAATACGGTGTGCCATGATCGTTGGGGTTTGGATTTGAAAAACGGCTTTGACGCACTGGTGCAGAGTTGTTTGCGTGCAGTAAGCGCTGCTTCTTCTTCGTGAGATGGCGCGGGCGCTTGATTGTTCACCTCTGTACTTTAACAAACAGAGTTGGGGCGGTCAAAGTTTCGGCTTTGGCGAACTGGCAGGTTGGAGTGCCTCTTCATGGTGTTCGTAGGCGTTGATGATATCCTTGACCAAACGATGACGCACGACGTCCGATTTGTCGAGGAAGACGAAGCTGATGCCTTTGATGCCTTTCAGGATGTGTTGCGCGTTCATCAGGCCGGACTCCATCTCTTTGGGCAAATCAACCTGCGTGACGTCGCCGGTGATGATCGCTTTCGAGTTGACGCCAAGCCGGGTGAGACACATTTTCATCTGCTTGCTCGACGCATTCTGCGCTTCGTCGAGAATGATGAAAGAGTTGTTCAGCGTCCGGCCGCGCATGTAGGCGAGCGGCACGATTTCGATGACTCGCCGCTCAGTGAGGAATTTGAGTTTTTCGGCAGTCAGCATGTCCTGCAGGGCGTCATAAAGCGGACGCAGGTAGGGATCGATTTTCTGTGCCAAGTCACCGGGCAGGAAGCCGAGACTTTCACCAGCTTCGACGGCTGGACGGGCCAGGACGATGCGTTTGATGCTTTTGGATTTCCATGCGGCTACGGCAATCGCGACCGCCGTGTACGTTTTGCCGGTGCCCGCCGGGCCGATGGCGAAGACTACATCATTTTTTTTCGCTTCGGCTACCATCCGGCGTTGTCCGCCGGTTTTGGCCTTGACGACGTAATCCTTTGTTTCGACGATGACGTCCTGATCACCGGCGTGGCTGATCGATGGGTGCGAAACCGGCGAGAGGGCAAGGCTGACCAGCGCATTGACATCGTTCTCAAGTACTTCACCGTGCTGGTCGGCAAGAAAGATCATCTCCCTGAAAATTTTTTCGATTGCCGTTACCTCGGGTTCATCGCCGCTGATCGTAATTTTATTACCCCGGGCGTTGATGCGCGTGTCCGGGAAGGCTTCACGGACTTTTTTCAGATAGCTGTCGTATGGCCCGAAAATAATGACCGGCTCGATGCCTTCGAATTCGATTGTTTTTTCAGTCAAGGTTTTCCTTGTTTTATTCTGTCGACCGACGGTTTTCCAGATGCGGTGAAGCGGTGTTCAGGTGGTTGCGGACATAATCGCGCACGCCATCTTCAAGCGAAGTCATTGGCTCGGTAAATCCGGCTTGCCTGAGATTGCCGCAATCGGCGCAGGTGTAGTACTGGTATTTTTCCCGAATGGTTTCGGGCATGTCGATAAACTCGATGTTGACCGGTTGCTCCAGCGCGTCGAACGTTGCCGTTACAAGGTCTTTGAAACTACGCGCCTGACCGGTTCCCACATTGAACAGTCCTGCCGCCGCAGGAGTTTCCAGCAGCCAGTGCATGATGCGGGTGCAATCTTTCACGTAGACGAAGTCGCGCATCTGCTCTCCGTCCGCAAAATCCGGATGATGCGACCGGAAGAGCTTGACCGTCCCGTGTTCGCGAATCTGGTTGAAGGCCTTGAAGACCACGCTGGTCATATCCTCTTTGTGGTACTCGTTCGGGCCGTAAACATTATAGAATTTCAGGCCGGCCGCCTTGTCGAGGATGCCGTTGCGGTGCGCCCAGCAGTCGAAGAGATGCTTGGAGTAGCCGTACATGTTCAGCGGCCTCAGTCGGTCGAGCGGTTCAGTGCCATCGGTGTATCCCGCCGAGCCGTCGCCGAAGGTCGCGGCGCTCGATGCGTAGATAAATCGCACGCCTTTGTCGGCGCACCATGATGCCAGCAACTTTGAATACTCGTAGTTGTTGCGCATGAGCAAGCCGGCATCCTGCTCTGTTGTGGAGCTGATGGCGCCCATGTGGATGATCGCCTCGATGTCTGGAAGCTGGTTATGCTGTAAGAGGACGGGGAGGTCGTCTTTGTGGACGAAGTCGGCGTAGCGAAGGCCTCTGAGATTGAGCCATTTTCCTTCGGATGCAAGCCCAAGGTCATCGACGATCAGTACATCGTTAAGACCATGACGGTTCAGCTCCCAGAGCATGGCGCTGCCGATGAATCCGGCGCCGCCGGTAATGATGATCATGAAAAAGGGTCAAAATGGTTGTGCACAAAAAAATATACGCCTGTTGGCCTGTAAAAGCAAAAGACCGGTTCGCTGGAGAAACCGGTCTTGCGCTGGGATATATGGAGGCATCAAAACGATTCAGGCAGAGGCCCTTAGAAGATGGTCGTGGGTAAAGAACTTCCGTCCCCAGAACAGCCACAACCTGATGGTGTCCACCGGTTTGCCGATGACTTCAGAAATCTGCGCGTGCTTCAGGCCGGTGATTTCGGAAAGCAGCACCGAGAGCTTGATGTCTGCCGTCCATTTCCTGAATGAATCCATCAGACTTGCAGGTGCGTGGTCGCTCTCGTAAATGTCCAGATCGGCGTGTTGTCCGTAGGTTTCCAAGTAGCAGTTCCTGAACGTTTTCAGTACATCGGTCTTTTCGACATCGAAATCGGTGTTGAGGTACGTGGAACTCACCAGATCGGAAGAGGCCTTTTCGCTGCCGGTCATCCAGTAGGCGATGCTGTATATATCGTCAATCAGATCCAGAGGGGTTCTTTTGATCTCTATCATGATGGCTCCTTTTCTATGATTGTAACTTGGATAAATTTTGTCCTGTTTTAATGTAGATAAAAAAAGTGACTTGTCCAGTTTTTTTTCCCGAAAAATGCAAAAAATCGTTTCTTACTGAGGTTATTGGCTGGCATGGGGGAACTTTGTATTTGTTTGATGATCCCAAGACTGGCAAAACAACTTATTACGGCGAGGTGACCGTTACTCCGACCCTCTACCATAAGACGTCGAAAACCGGAAATTCCAGCACTATGAAGAGAGATTTCAGAGCCTTGCTTAATCCAGCCCTGGAGCGGATCGAGGCCTACAAAGTCGAGGGAGGTCAGGACGCAGAAGTCAAGCTCAACCAGAACGAAAGCCCGTTCGACCTGCCGATGTGGCTCAAGGACAAAATTCTCGACGAGTTCCGCCGTGAGCCCTGGAACCGCTATCCCGACATTTTGCCGTATCGCGGCATGGCGACCTACGCCTCGTTCCTTGGGGTGCCCGCCGAATCGGTGATTATGAGCAACGGCTCGAACGAGATGCTCTATACAATCTTCATGGCGTGCGTCGGCGCGGGCCGCAAGGTGTTGATTCCGGAGCCGTCGTTTTCGCTCTACGACAAGCTTGCCGTGCTGTTGCAGGGGGAGATTGTGAGCGTGCCGCTGAATCCGGATCTCAGCTTCGATGTTGATGCCATTATCGCAGCAGCCGAGAGGGAGAAGGTCGATTTCATCGTGCTTTCGACGCCAAACAATCCGGCCGGCAAGTCGATGAGTCACGACGAGGTCGAGCGGATCGTTTCGACTTGCGACGCTATCGTGCTTGCCGACGAGGCGTACATCGAGTTTTCGCAGCAGGAGTCGGTGGTCGATCTGATCGACCGTTATCCAAACCTGATCGTGCTGCGTACCATGTCCAAAGCGCTGGCGCTGGCCGGGATGCGCATCGGCTTCGCCATTACGAATCCCGAGCTGATGGCGGAGATCACCAAGCCGAAGATCCCCTTTGCGTCGGGCCGCCTGGCTGAAATCACCCTGGCCAATGTGCTTGAGAACTATTCGCTGGTGACTGATGCGGTGCACTACATTCTCGCCGAGCGGCAGCGCATGGAGCAGGAGCTGGCCGGAATCGCCGGTGTCGAGGTGTTCGAGAGCGATACCAACTTCCTCATCATCAGGGTTGGCAATGCCAAAGAGGTGTTTACGAAACTTCGGGAAGGGGGCGTTTTGGTGCGCAATGTTTCGGGCTATCCGCTCATGCAGAACTGCCTGCGCTGCAACATCGGGCTCATCGAGGAGAACGATCGCCTGCTGGAACTGCTGAAGAGCTGCTGATAATGGGGGAGTTCCGGCAACTCTCCGGCGACGAAATGGGGCGGTTGACGCCGGAGGCCTACAGCGCTACCGAGCGCCATCCGGTGACGCTGATGCTGCACAACATCCGGAGCATGTGGAATGTCGGCTCGATGTTCAGGACAGCCGATGCGGCGGGCATCGACGAGATCGTCATCACCGGCTACACGGCCACGCCGCCGCGCAAGGAGATCGACAAAACCGCTCTCGGTGCGCAACTCACCGTCCCGTGGCGTCACTTCGCCGACCCGCTGGAGGCGCTATCGGTGCTGAAAGGCGAGGGATGCAAGGTGTTCGGGCTTGAAATCGCCGAGAACAGCCGCTCCTACTCTTCACTCCAACCCGATGATTATCCGCTCGTGCTGCTTGTGGGCAATGAAGTTGACGGGATCGGCGATGAGCTGCTTGCCCGGTGCGACGGCGTGCTTGAAATTCCCCAGTACGGAACAAAGCATTCGCTCAATGTGTCGGTGGCTGCCGGGGTGGCTCTTTTCGAGTGTGTACGGCTTTTCCGGGGGTAGCGGTGAACTTTTAAACACGAAGCGGATTCTTATAGTTAATAATTGTATATTCAGGTTGCTTTCCGGTTCGTGGGTTTTTCTTATAAGGCACTGTTTTTCTTTACGCATTTGACCAGCCTTCATGGGCGGCCGGAACAGCAGACCTGAAGCTTTGCCTGCCTTCATTGCCTTGGCTCTTATCAGTAACATTGCATGCTTCACTACAAAAAACATCTGATTGCCGAAGATGCCCCCTGGGTAGTGTTCGTGCATGGCGCGGGAGGAAGTTCCTCGATCTGGTTTTTGCAGATCAAGGAGTTCGTCAAGCACTTCAACGTTCTTCTTGTCGATCTTCGCGGGCATGGACGTTCCAAGCAGATGGCTTCCTCGAAGGAGGATCGGCACTACAATTTCGATGTGGTTACCCGTGATGTGATCGAGGTACTCGATGATCTCAATATTGAGTGTGCGCACTTCATTGGCATTTCGCTCGGCACTATTCTGATCCGCAATATCAGCGAACTGGCTCCTGAACGGGTCAGCTCCATGGTGATGGGCGGGGCGATCATCCGGCTCAATGTTCGCGCCAAGGTGCTGGTTGCCGTGGGCAATATGTTCAAGCGCTTCGTTCCCTATATGTGGTTGTACCGCTTTTTCGCATGGATCATCATGCCGCGCGAGCGCCACAAGCAATCGAGGCTTCTGTTTGTAAACGAGGCCAAGAAGGTTGCCCAGAAGGAGTTCATGCGCTGGTACCGGTTGACCTACGAGCTGACCCCGCTTCTGAAATATTTCGAGGAAAAGGATACGGCGATTCCGACCCTCTACCTCATGGGTGAAGAAGATCACATGTTCTTGCCGGCAGTGCGCTTTATCGTGAGCCGTCACACCAACTCAAAGCTTGAGGTTATCGGCAACTCTGGCCATGTCTGCAACGTGGATCAACCTGCCGAATTCAACGCCCGTGCGATTGCATTTCTTAAAGGTGTCAGCAAGAATGGCTGTAAGTCTGCGCCTGAATCCGAGCCATCAACTCCATCTCTGGAACTGGCGGTCTGTTAAGCTGTTGTGTGTCTGATTCTGCTGTCGTCTGCCCTGTGGTGAATGGCAGGGGAGTCGGTCTTCCTGTGTTCAGGCAACCGTTTTGTTGAACTGGGTCATCGCGTGTTCGATGCCGTTGAGTGCGAAGTCGAGCACGGCATCGGCGCTGGTTTCGACTACGCGGTCGATCACTTTTCTCTCCTCCTCATCGAATTTCCCAAGCACGAATGATGAAAACGAGCCGGGGGGCATGTCGCCCTTGCGGATGCCGATTCGCAAGCGGGAAAATTCGTTGGTGCCCATTTGCTGGATAATGTGCTTCAGGCCGTTCTGTCCACCGTCCGAGCCTTTGGCGCGCAAGCGGATGGTGCCGACCGGGAGGTTCAGGTCGTCGCAGATGACGAGCATGTCCTGTCTCTTGACTTTGTAGAACTGCATGGCCGCCATGACTGCCTGGCCGGAGTGGTTCATGTAGGTCGTCGGCCTGACGAGCAGCAGCGACTCTCCGCGGTGGCTGCATTTGGCTTCGTGGTATTTACCTTTGCCCGCCTTGAACGGCGCCTGGAATGACGATGCAAGCCGATCCACGACCTCGAAGCCGACGTTGTGGCGGGTGCCGTCGTAGCGGGGTTCCGGATTACCGAGTCCGATGATGAGTTTCATGGTAGCGTGCTTGTCGATCGAGCAGTGTCATGCAAAAGAAAACGGCGGCCTTCCGTAGAGGAAGACCGCCGTATGGTACGAAACCGTCGCGATTAATCAAAGCAGTGGAGCGATGACCAGTGCGACAACGGCGATGAGTTTCATGAGAATGTTGAGGCTCGGGCCGCTGGTGTCCTTCAGCGGATCGCCAACCGTGTCGCCGACGACCGCCGCCTTGTGCGTGTCGGAACCCTTGCCATAGACCACGCCGTCGAACTCGATCTTGCCCTCGATGCGTTTCTTGGCATTATCCCATGCGCCACCGGCGTTGGACTGGAAGATAGCCATCAGCACGCCCGAAGAGGTTACACCGGCGAGCAGGCCGCCGAGCATCTCCTTCGAGGTGAAGCCGACTACAACCGGTACGAGTACGCCAAGCATACCGGGCAGCACCATTTCGCGGATGGCTGCTTTGGTGGAAATATCGACGCAGTGCGAGAACTCAGCCGTGGCAGTGCCTTCGCGCAGACCGGGAATTTCATTGAACTGACGGCCGACCTCGCGGATCATGTCGCCAGCTGCACGGCCAACCGCGCCCATTGCCAGAGCGCTGAACACGAATGGCAGCATCGCGCCGATGAACAGGCCAGCCATGATGATTGGCTTGGAGATATCGAGCGTTTCGATGTGCGCCTGCTGGCGGAAGGCAGCGAAAAGAGCCAGTGCGGTCAGCGCTGCGCTACCGATGGCGAAGCCCTTGCCGATGGCGGCGGTGGTGTTGCCGACAGCGTCGAGCTTGTCGGTGCGTTCGCGCACTTCCGGCGGCAGAGCGGCCATTTCGGCGATACCACCAGCGTTGTCAGAAATCGGGCCATAAGCGTCAACGGCGAGCTGAATGCCGGTCACCGAAAGCATACCGAGTGCCGCGATGGCGATACCGTAGAGGCCTGCGAAGTGGTACGAGGCGACGATGGCGATCGAGAGCACGATAATCGGCAGGCCGGTGGACATCATGCCAGTGCCGAGACCGGCGATGATGTTGGTAGCCGCGCCGGTGATGCTCTGGCGAGCGATTTCAATGACAGGCTTGTTGTCGGTCGAGCAGTAGTACTCGGTGATAAGGCCGATCAGCACGCCGGAAGCAAGGCCGATGAGCACTGCGTAAAAGACGTTCAGCGAGGTGTAGGTGAAGCCTTCGGCGGTCCAGCTTGCGGGCAGGAAGTAGTCGATGATCACGTAGCTTAGTCCAGCCATGATGAATGATGCACCGAACTCACCCATGTTGAGGCCATGCTGCGGGTTGCCGCCTTCCTTGACCTTCACGAAGAATGAACCAACAATCGAAACGATGATGCCGACCGCCGCAATGATGAGCGGCAGCATGACGGCCGCCACCGGGCTGACGCCCATGGAGTTGAATGCCGGAACGAAAGCCGCACCGAGCACCATGGTGCCGATGATCGAACCGACGTAGCTCTCGAACAAGTCAGCGCCCATGCCTGCGACGTCACCGACGTTGTCACCTACGTTATCGGCGATGGTTGCCGGGTTGCGCGGGTCATCCTCCGGAATGCCTTCATACACCTTGCCAGCCAGGTCGGCGCCGACGTCAGCCGCCTTGGTGTAGATGCCACCGCCAACGCGGGCGAACAACGCGATGGACGAAGCGCCCAGCGAGAAGCCCGAAATCAGGTTGATCACTTCGGCCACGTCGGTAAACATGTTCGAATAGATAATAAAGAGAGTGGACAGGCCCAGTACGCCGAGACCGACCACCGAGAGTCCCATCACCAGACCACCCGAGAACGCGATGTTGAGCGCATCAGCCAGGCCGGTTCGTGCCGCATTGGTCGTACGAACGTTGGCTTTGGTGGCCACTCTCATGCCGAAGAACCCGGCCAGAGCGGAGCACAGCGCGCCTACGATGAAGCTGACGGCGATGATGGGGGAGGTTTCAGGACGGTTGCTGTTGGCGAAGCCGAGAAGAATGGCGACGGAGATGACGAAGATGATGAGCACTTTGTACTCTCGCTTCAGAAAGGCCAGTGCTCCGTCCGCGATGTGACCGGCGATGGTGGCCATTGTCTCGGTACCTACATCCTGGCGGGAGATCCACGAGGCCTTCATGAAGGCGTACAACAAGGCAAGAACACCACTTACAGGAATGGCATACAAAACAAATTGTTGGTCCATGTTCTTTGCTGTTAGAATTGCTTGTTATCTGGAATGAAAAGGCGCAAAACAAGAACATCAGGCTTGCAGGAAGCCGTCGGCAGGTGATGGGGAAGCTCTCGATGGAGGCTTCGGTGGGGGGATTTGCTTGATCATGGTAATCATAGCGACTTAAAAATGTACACTTTATTGTCTGCCCGTCAAAGCCTAAACAGTGAGTGATCTCCAGTTCAGGGGACGAAATGATCGCTGAATGAGGAGGTTTTTTCTGATTGCGGCTACAAGTCAGGGGGCTGGCAATTCAACTTCATCGAAAGTTTGTATCCGATTGGCTGCTGTGGAGTTACCAAAAAAGCAAAGCGGAAAGCCGAAATAGTTACGGAACGACGTCAATCTTCAGGAGCAACGGCAGGTGGTCGGAGTAACCCCCTTTGAACTTGCCTCGCTGATAGGTCGAGTAGAGCGTTTTTCCGGGATGGCTGAACATTTCGGGAATGGAGAAGACTCTGAATGATTTTGTGTCGATAGAGAGCTTACTGTTATCGAGCAGCGCTGGGGAAACCAGGATCTGATCGATCCGTTCCCACTGTTTTCGGTAATAGTAAGTGCCGGGGGATTTGGTGTCGTTCCAGCAGTTATAGAGCAATCGATTGGCTGAGCTTGTGACCTCCTTTCGGTCAAACGAAGAACCGAGCACCGTTCTGATCGAGCGGTCGTTGGGATGATCGTTGAAATCGCCCATTACGATTATCTCGGCCATCGGGTTACGGGTCGTGAGGCTGTCAACAATGTGGCGGGCAACTTTTGCGGCAGCGATGCGCTTTGGCTCGCTCCACTTGGCATCGAACGAGCGCGAAGGCCAGTGGTTCAGCACGACGGAAAATGGATGGCCGGATGCCATGAACCCGGCCACGATGACGTATCGGGTGCCTCGGCCGTTATCAAGCGTTACGCGGCAAGGTTTCGAGCCTGTGAATTTCAGCGTTGCCGGATTCCATGCCAGTCCAATGTCGATGCCTCTCGGATCGGGGCTTTCATGATAATCGATCTTGTATTGGGCATGATCGATGGCTTGGAGCGTTCCCTCGAATACGCCCCGGTTCTCTGTCTCCGCAAAAGCCACGATATCCGGATAGCGTTCGTACTCACGTTGCTGTTCAATCGCCCGAAACACCTGAGCGATTCGCAACTGCTTCAGAAGCAGCTTTTTAGGCGTCCAGTGACGAGACCCGCCCGGTGTGAACTCCCGGTCATCGACCTGTTTGTCATTCTTTGTGTCAAACAGGTTTTCGACGTTCCACCACATGATAACGACTGACTTTCGTGGCTCTTTGCTCATTCCATTGGAGCATGGAGTGGTGAGAAGCAGGAGCAGTAGTATAAATATCCGGCTTGATCGCATACTCAGTTGAAGACTGTTTTTGGCCTGGATTGGCGTATTTTTTTTGCTGTTATTTTTAACAGAACTGTGTTCTTATTGTAAGATTGTCTGTTAATGTACTACAGTATAAATACTTTTATTTCTCCTTTTTGTCGGTATGACAAAAAGGAAATATTTTTCAAATTCTGTGCTAGAAAATCTCTTTTCAGTGTGTTTGAAAAAGATTTTCGCCTTTGTCAAAAGAATTGCTGTTTATAACTGTATGTTCATGTGTGAGCTTCTGTTGGTTGGATTTTTATTTTGTTTTTTTGTGTAATTGTGCCTACGTTTTAAGTGAAACGCAATAAGGTTTTAGTCACATGAGCCTTAAAAGATTTTTGGCAAAATCAGTTGTAATTGAGTACCAGTTTACTTATGTGTTCAATGAGTTATTGCCAGACAGTCGATTGTGGTGCGTGTGGTGTGGCTGTTGGTTAACCAGGATTCAAAAAATTTTGAATCCTGGTTAGTATTATTTTGGCGTTAATCGTAATTTTTTACTCATTCTGAAAATCATAGGTTTTGTTCTGTGAGGTCATCATCTTACCCAAAAAAAAAGGAGAAAGACATGAAAAAAATTCTTTCAGCGGTACTTCTGGCACTCCTCTGCGGATCCGGAACGTCATTTGCATCGGATAAAACCGACGAAGGCTGTAACACCAAGCAGTTCAGCTTGGGTTACGAAGGCGTGTTTGCTGGTGACGTGTTGCAGGGACTTAGCTCACGTTACTGGTTTAATGAGAATCTCGGTGGTGAGCTGAATCTCTTCTATGGAAGAGTTGGTGTTGATTTTGATTATTCTGACACAAATGCAGATCTGTTCCTTGCCGAGCTGAAGATGCTTTACGCGCCGATCGTCAAAGAGAACAGCCGCTTCTATGTCGGTCTCGAGGGTGGAATCGGTTCGATTGGTGGTGACACTATTCCTGATGATGTCGACATCACCGTTTATACCATCAGCCCATTAATCGGTACCGAGTTCAGATTTGCCGAGATCCCCGATGTTTGCTTCAACTGGGAAGTTGGCTACAAGTTCCATCGGGTCAACGTGGATACTGAAGAAGGAGATGTGGACGTCAATATCGACGGTACTTTCGTGACCTTGGGTGCTCACTACTACTTCTAATCGAAGGAGTGTTCCTATCTGGTGTACGCACCAGAATGACAGTCAGACAGCCACCTCATGTTAAAATGAGGTGGCTGTTTTTTTTGGGGGGTCACAAAAAGCTACAGCAGGTAAATAAATCTTATTACTGGGTGAGTTTTCTCTTATGGAGATCGGGGAGAAGATTCACGGATGCCAGCATGTTTAGCAACCTACTGTGGAGTGTGATGTGAGCGGATGGCTGTTTTCAGTTTCACCGGGCGCGATAGTGTCCAGAAAGTTCTTATACTTGTGCTTTTAATTGCTCGAAAAACCTCTTTTGTCTCTTTTGTGACATTTTTCCTCCGCCATGAACTCCCGGTCATCGACATGCTTGTCGTTCTTTGTGTCAAACAGGTTTTCGACATTCCACCACATAATAGCGGCTGGCTTTGGGAGTGCTCTGTAAAATCTGTTGCCTTATGAAGCTCTTTATTTGTCCGAGAGTTGAATGAGCGAGGTGATTATTTTGAGGATTAATTAGCATTCCTCACAGATTGCTTGTGAATTACGGATAAGGTTTGTTATTGTAAGTATAATTATTAATGAACTTTATCTATTTGTGCTGGCTCTGTGTTATCGAACCAAAAATCAACAGTTTTATGAAGCGTTTCATACTTGGCAGTCTTGCTGTATTTATGATAGCTGTTCCTGTATCGGGGAGTGGAGAGAGTTTACAGGCAGGCGACGCATCAAAGGGAGTCGCCGTTCAAATGAACGCCGATGCTGAGAGCGGAGATGCCGGTCAACAATATCTCATGGCAGTCAGGTACTACCATGGGCAGGGCGTAGAGCGTGACTATGCCGAGGCGATGAAATGGTTTAAGCGTTCCGCCGAACACGGCAATGCCGAGGCGGAGTACGCCGTTGGATACATGTATGACAAGGGAATCGGGGTAAAGCAGGACTACGTTGAGGCGATGAAATGGTACCAGCGTGCAGCTGCAAAAGGCAACGACAACGCTCAAAACCAGATCGGTTACCTCTACCAGCATGGGTGGGGTGTGCCGATCGACTATGCTGAAGCGATGAAGTGGTTCAGGTTATCGGCTGCCAAAGGCAACTATGCTGGTGAAAGTAATATCGGGGTTCTGTACGAGCGCGCTCAGGGGGTCGAACAGGACTATGCTGAAGCGATGAAATGGTATCGCATCTCGGCGGCCAAAGGCAATGGCGAAGCGGAACTCAATATCGGCAACTTGTATCACCATGGTCTCGGGGTTAAACGAGACCTTAATGAAGCCATGAGATGGTATCGTTCGGCTGCGGCCAAAGGGAATGAGGAGGCTGCACAAAAGCTCCGCATCTTGAATGGCAGTGAACGGGAATCATCACATGATGGCAGCATGCATGAAGCACATCATGACTAATCATTATTGCTTTGACTTAAAATGCTGATGGTGTCGGGTTCTGGCCAGTCTTGGATTTTGAATTCTGGTCAGAACAATCGCAAGGGCCTATCGGTTTGGGCAAGTCTTGCGCGGTGAAGTTTTTTCTTTACGTTTTAGCGTGCGATACGTAACTTAATCAGGAATTTTTGATCACCTTGACCCGGACAACCGGCTGTTTACAGGAGTATGACCAACAAGTTCGATGTTAAGGAGCAGGCCAGGGATATTCTCGAGGAGACGCTCGACATGGAAGCCGTCGTCTATCTCGGCAAGATTTCTGATGAGATGCAGCAGATTTTTGCCGGCAATCCCATGCCCTCCTTTGCTGATGTCGCTCGTATTGTGACCGACTATTTTACCCGCGATGGCCGTCCAACGGAATTCATCGAGGACTGGCTTCGCACTGCCGATGAGCATAGCAAATCGCGAGGGCTTGATGAGACCGATCGCCCCAAGGCGATTCTCTCGGATCTTGGCGTTTTCAGATTTATGTGGTTCCTGAAGGAGCGTGGCCTGACTGAAGAGCAGATCAATATTGTGCTGACCGGAGCCGTGCAGCAGGCGACTGACGGCCAGCAGGGCGAATGAAATTTTTATCGATTCCGGGGCAAGTGAACCGGGATTCACCAGGACGACAAAACTTTTAGAAGTATTCTTTCAATGAACAAGCTTACACTGCTTCACGAGGGCAAGGCTAAAAAAGTCTGGCAGACCGATGACCCGGACCTCATCATACAGGAGTTCAAGGACGACGCGACCGCGTTTAACAACAAGAAAAAGGGTTCCATCGCCGACAAAGGCGTGACCAACAATGCCATCGCCAGCCGCCTGTTCACCATGCTTGGTGAAAATGGCATTCCAACACACTTCGTCAGCAAGCTGAACGACCGCGACATGCTTTGCAAGAAGCTCGACATTCTTCTGATCGAGGTGGTTACGCGCAACGTCGCTGCCGGTTCGCTGGTCAGGCGTTACGGGTTTGCCGAAGGTACCGTGCTTGAGAAGCCGATTGTCGAGCTCTACCTCAAGAATGACGATTTGGACGATCCGCTCATGAACGAGGATCACGCTGTTGCGCTTGGCCTCGGAACCTACGAAGAGGTTGCCCAGCTCAAGGATATGGCCGAGAAAATCAATAGCCTTCTCGTGCCGTGGTTTGCTGAACGGAAGCTCAGACTCGTGGATTTCAAGCTCGAATTCGGGCGTCACAAGGGCGAGATTCTGCTCGGGGACGAGATCAGCCCCGACACCTGCCGTTTCTGGGATGCCGAGTCGGGCGAGAAGCTTGACAAGGATCGTTTCCGCCTCGACCTTGGCGGCGTTGAGGATGCATACTCCGAGGTAAAGAGGCGCGTCCTGGAGCAGTAAATCATCGATGCCGGAAACCTCTTCAATGCTTGAATCAGTTGTTGCCTACCTGCAACAGGCCGAACCTTCTTCGGTCTATGCAGTATTGTTTCTATCGGCATATTTTGAGAACGTCATTCCCCCGATTCCGGGGGATGTGCCCGTGGCTCTTGCCGGATACCTTCTCACCTTCAGCCATATCACCGTTTCCGCTGCTTTGTTCTGGTCAACGTTTGGTTCGGTGGCCGGCTTCATGACCGTGTTTCTGCTCAGTCGTTTTCTTGGGCTGAAGCTCTACGCAGCTGGAGAAAGCGAGGTGCGTCACAAATTTGCCCGAAGCATTCACAAACTGTTTCCTCCCTCCGAAATGGAGGCCGTGCGCCAGAAGTTTTCGGGCCACGGCTACATGGCGGTTTTGGTGAACCGCTTTCTTTTCGGGTCGCGGGCGGTTATCTGCATCGTGGCCGGCATGTTACATCTGAAAATACCGCTGGTGCTCGCTGCCTCTTTTGTCAGCTCGCTGCTCTGGAATATTCTTTTATTGAGCACTGGCTATCTGCTCGGCAGCAACTGGGACAAGATCGGTCAATACGCGGTGCTTTACACTGCGCCGTTCACCATCCTGTTTACAGGTTTTATTATCTGGAAAGTCGTGGCCTATCTCAAAAAAAGAAAACAGCAAGCTGACGGGGCATAACTTGGTAAATTAGGCGTCCGCTTTTAACTTTAAGGTTTTCTGACGGGCGGTTTCCGGCGTCCTTCTGACACCATTTTTTCATTTTCAGCCATCATTTATTTATCGCTTCCATCATGGCAAAACATCTGAAGCCTTATCCTGCGGAGAAAAAAGGCAAGCACTTGCAGCTTTCAACCATCGATGAACTCAAGGACATGGCCCGTCAGGTGCGCCGTGATGTGGTTCGCATGCTGGCTAAAGCCAATTCGGGCCATACCGGTGGTTCGCTTGGCATGGCCGATATTTTTACGGCACTGTATTTCAAGATTCTGAAGCATCATCCGCATCAGTTCAAGGGCGAAACCGATCAGGATATGCTGTTTCTCTCGAACGGCCATATTGCTCCGGTCTGGTACAGCGTACTGGCCCGTTCGGGTTACTTCTCCCTCGATGAGCTGAATTATCTGCGCGAGATCAACTCCTACCTGCAGGGGCATCCGACCTGCGAGTCGGGGCTTCCGGGCATCAATATCGCATCCGGTTCGCTTGGTCAGGGTTTGTCGGCGGCTGTCGGTGCGGCGCTTGGCCTGCGCATGGATGGCAAAAAGGGTAGAGGTTTTCTGTCTGATGGGCGACGGCGAGTGCCAGGAAGGGCAGATTTGGGAGGCCGCCATGAGCGCCGCCCATTATCAACTCGGCAACCTGATCGGCATTGTCGATTACAACAACCAGCAGATCGACGGTGAGGTTTCGGACGTGATGGAGGTCGAGCCTTTTGCCGACAAATGGCGAGCCTTCGGCTGGGATGTGCTCTCCTGCGACGGCAACGACATCGAGCATTTCATCGATACGCTTGAGTATCTTCGCAAGGATACAGGCCGCACCAAACCGGTGGTGGTTCTGGCTAAAACGGTCATGGGCAAGGGTGTACCCTTCTTTGAAGGTACGATGCCCGACAAGTCCAACTGGCATGGCAAACCTCCGTCCAAAGAGGACGAGGCAAAGGCGCTGGAGATTCTCGGCGTGACTATTTTCGGTGACTTTTAAGCTGTTTCGATAGGACTTGCAGATTCATGCGGGCAGATACCGGGGGCGAAAGATCAGGCATCTGCCTTCGCGCGACATCCGGCCCTGCACCAGCAGGGTCAAAAAGTCGCTCTTTGATACGCTTGCGGCGCGGATCGATTTTGAGGGCATCGACGTGCTGGACCTGTTTGCCGGATTCGGCAATCTCGGCTTCGAGGCGCTGAGCCGCGGCGCACGGAGCGTGTGCTTTGTGGAGCAGAATCGCAAGGCGCTCGATACGATGAAGCAGACGGCTGCCGACATCGGCGTACAGAGTTCAGCGCGGTTCGTCATGGCCGATGTCTCGGCGTTTCTCAAGCGGCAGGAGGGGCCATTCGAGCTGGTGTTCTGCGATCCGCCCTACCGCTGGGAGGATTACGAGCTGCTTATCCGTTCGATTCTCGATACCGGTCTGCTTGCTGCCGATGGGCTGCTGTTGATCGAGCACCATGCAAGCCACGATTTTTCTCAATCACGCGGGTACCTTTTCCACAAGGATTACGGAACGACGCGAGTCTCTTTTTTTACACCCGAACCGTGATTTCATGACCAGAAAAGCCATCTATCCGGGAACCTTCGACCCCTTCACCAACGGTCATCTCGACGTGCTCGAACGGGCGCTGAACATCTTCGATCACGTCGAAGTGGTACTGGCCGAGAACAGCCAGAAGCAGACCCTTTTTTCTGTCGATGAACGTCTTGAAATGGTTCACGAGGTGGTGCGCGAGTTCTCGAATGTGAGCGTCGATGTGCTGCACGCGGGGCTTCTGGCCGATTACGCGCGGCAGGCCGGAGCCAGCGCCATTGTTCGCGGCGTGCGGCAGGTCAAGGACTTCGAGTACGAGTTCCAGATGTCGCTTCTGAACCGCCACCTCTATCCGGAGGTGACGACGGTGTTCCTCATGCCGAACGTCAAATACACCTACGTCGCCTCGACCATCATCCGCGAAGTCTCCATGCTTGGCGGCGACGTGAGCAAGTTCGTTCACCCCTTCGTGCTCGACAAGCTGAACGCAAAGCGGGCTGAGCGCGAGGGGCAGTCATAACAGTTTGCATTACCAAATTAACAACCAATACCACCACCATGAGCGCAGAGAGCCATGAGCAATACCTGAGCAAGAGAGTGCAGAACATGCAGGAATCGCAGACGATGCGGATTACCGGCCTGGCTAAAAAGATGAAGGCGGAAGGCAAGGATGTCGTGAGCCTTTCTGCGGGCGAACCGGACTTCCCGACTCCGGATAACGTCTGCGAGGCGGGCATCGAGGCGATCCGTTCCGGCTTCACCCGCTATACGGCAAACGCCGGAATTCCGGAGCTGAAAAAAGCGATCATCCGTAAACTCCAGCGCGATAACGGCCTGGAATACGCCGAAGATGAAATCATCGTCAGCAACGGTGGCAAGCAGACGCTCGCCAACACCTTCCTTGCGCTCTGCGACGAGGGTGACGAGGTGATCGTGCCCGCGCCCTACTGGGTGAGCTTCCCCGAGATGGCTCGCCTGGCCGGAGCGACGCCGGTGATCGTCGAAACCTCCATCGAGACCGGCTACAAAATGACGCCGGAGCAACTCGCCGCGGCCATCACGCCGAAGACGAAGGTGCTCGTGCTCAACTCGCCATCGAACCCCTCCGGCGCGGTGTACAACGAAGCCGAGGTGCGTGCGTTGATGAAGGTGCTCGAGGGCAAGGAGATTTTCATCATCTCCGACGAGATGTACGACATGATCTGCTATGGTGGCGTGCGACCCTTCTCACCTGCGCGGATTCCGGAGATGAAGCCCTGGGTGATCGTCAGCAACGGCACTTCCAAGAGCTACTCGATGACCGGTTGGCGTATCGGCTACCTGGCTGCGCCGAAATGGATCATCAAGGCGTGCGACAAGATTCAGTCGCAGACCACCTCGAACGCGAACTCCATCGCCCAGAAGGCCGCCGTGGCTGCTCTCGATGGCGACCAGTCCATCGTCGAACAGCGCCGTGCGGAGTTCGAGAAGCGCCGCGATTTTATGTTCCGCGAGTTGAACACCATTCCCGGCATCGAATGCACGTTGCCGGAGGGCGCATTCTACATCTTCCCGTCCATCAAAGGTCTGCTCGGCAAAACCTTTGGTGGCAATGTGATGAAGGACTCGACCGACGTCGCGGAGTATCTGCTCGCCGAGCACTACGTGGCCACCGTGCCTGGTGATGCGTTCGGAGCGCCGGAGAACCTGCGCCTGTCCTATGCGGCCTCTATCGAAGAGCTGGCCGAGGCGGTCAACCGCATCAGAAAAGCGTTCAGCTAAGCGCAGCCCATGCTGAAGGTTCGCCGGAGCTGGGCATATACTCGATGGTTCGGCTGGTATTCGCGCTGGCAGTTCCGGCGGCATTTCCACTCGCTGAGGGTGCAGATGCCGACCGGTCTGCCGGAAATGGATCCTTCGATTCCGGTCATTTTCTACGGTAACCACGCCTACTGGTGGGATGGCTTCTGGTCGCAGCTCTGCACGGAGCTCTATTTCCGGCAGAACCTCTTCATCATCATCGAGTATCCGCAGCTTCTCAAGCACCAGTTTTTCACCCGGCTCGGGGCCTTTTCCATCGACCGATCCAATGCGCGAAGCGCCATCGCCACGCTTGATTACGCTGCAACGTGCCTGCTGTCACCAAGTGAAAAGCAGAACGCGCTCTGGATTTTTCCGCAGGGAAAGATCGAGCATGTCGATAAACGTCCGCTCGTTTTTTTCAGGGGAACGGCCGGCATTGCTGATCGTGTTCTGAAAAAGAGCGAATCACTCTATCTTGTTTCAGTTGTCAGCCGTATTGAATATCTTGAGGAGCAGAAACCTGAACTTTTCCTGTCTTTCGGGTCGCCGAGAGTGCTGAAAAGAGCGGATTGGCAGGGGCTTGACGCCCTGACCGCCTTCATGGAGCAGACGACCGAATCCCATCTCGACAAGGTGAAGCAAGCGGTGATCGAGCGACGTCTCGACGGCTTCGATATGGTTATACGCGGTTCGGAATCGATCAACCGGCGTGTCGAAGCGTTTCGTAAGCTCTTCTCCGGAAGTGGTTCGGCAGAGAAGTGAGGTTAAAAAATAGTGCTGTCGTTTCACCGAGCAGGGGAGCGGCAGTGATGATCAGGACAATGTTGTATGAGTACGGTTTTATGCAGTTGCCTGCTTGGCGATAATGCCAGGATCAGGCTGAAACTTTCGAAGCTACTACATGAGCAGACCACTGACCTCTATGCCGGGGAACTGGCGGAGAGTGCCGCTCAGGTCTGCGAGGTCGAGCTGAAAGGATGCCGCCGGGAATTTTACGTCAACAAGACAGGTGGTGAGCTTTCGATCGGCATGCCGGTGATTCTGGAAGCTGATGGCGGTTATGATTTCGGCATGGTCTATTCGATGGGCCGGATTGCGCAGCGCAAGCTTGAGCTCAAGGGTTTGATGGAAAAAATAGATGAGCTGCCGGCTGTCATCCGCAACGCCAGCGAGGAGGATGTTGCTGCGTTTACCGAGCTTCGCAAACGCGAGCCGGAGATCAGGGCAGCCTGTCACGAGCGGATCGAGCGTCATCGGCTCGACATGAAGCTGGTCGATATCGACCTCAGGCTCGATCAGCAGAAGCTTTCGGTCTATTACACGGCTACGCATCGCGTCGATTTCCGCGGCCTGGTACGTGACCTTGCCGGCGAGTTCAAGGCGCGAATCCAGATGGTGCAGATCACCACACGCGAAGAGGCCCGTCGCACCAACAGCCAGGGCTCGTGCGGCTGCTCGCTGTGCTGCTCGACCTGGATGCAGAAGATTCACTCCAATCCGTTTGCTGAAAAACCTCAGACGTTTGAGGGGACGAACGGAGATAACCTCTCTTTCAACACCATCGGTTTGTGCAACCGTCCCAAATGCTGCCTCGGGTTTTCGAAAGGGAATGGAGGCAAGAACGGTTCATGCCGCAGCAATAGCTGGCCAGCAGTCGGCACTACTTTTGCCGTTCGGGAGGGCAATGCCGTTGTCGAGGGGGTCGATCCACAGCGGAAATGCATCTGGATCCGCTACGAGAGCAGCGGCCAGAAGCGCCGCATCTCGTTCGATCAGTACAACAAAATGGCTGGTCAGCGCCCGTAAGTGCCGTTGTCGCTCCACATTTCCTGATACAGTTAAACGCATTTTTCCCCTTGCCGGGAGCTAGACCTATTTTCTGAAAGACCTTTCGATATGAGCCATACGTTCCAAAGGACGCTTGTCACGACCGCTCTTCCTTACGCCAACGGCCCGGTGCACCTCGGCCACCTCGCCGGGGTTTATCTGCCCGCCGACATTTACGTACGCTACAAACGCCTCTGCGGCCACGACGTGATCCACATCGGCGGCTCGGACGAGCACGGCGTGCCGATTACCATTACCGCCGACAAGGAGGGCATTTCACCGCAGGACGTGGTTGATCGCTACCACAAAATGAATGCGGATGCCTTCGCCAGGTGCGGTATCTCCTTTGATTATTACGGCCGCACCAGCGGGCCGGTGCATCACGAGACCGCTCGTGAGTTTTTCTCGGAAATCGAGAAAAAGGGGATTTTCGTCAAGAAGACCGAAAAGCAGTTTTTCGATCCGAAGGCGGGGCGCTTCCTCTCCGACCGCTACATCACCGGCACATGCCCGGTCTGCAAGACTCCCGGCGCGAACGGCGACCAGTGTGAGCAGTGCGGCACGCACCTCAGTCCGACCGAGCTGATCGATCCGAAGAGCAAGCTCTCCGATGCTACGCCGGAGTTGCGCGAAACCCTGCACTGGTACTTCCCGCTCGGGCGCTACCAGAAGCAGCTCGAAGCCTTTGTTGAACGGCACACCGGCGACTGGCGCTCCAACGTGGTGAACTACTCTCGCACGTGGCTCAACCAGGGCCTCGCCGACCGCGCCATCACCCGCGACCTCTTCTGGGGCATCTCGTTGCCGCTCGACTCCGAAGAGGCGAAGGGCAAGGTGCTCTACGTCTGGTTCGACGCCGTGCTTGGCTACATTTCATTCACGAAAGAGTGGGCCGAAAAGCAGGGCGACTCCGAACTCTGGCGGCGCTACTGGCAGGATCCGGAGACCCGCATCATCAACTTCATCGGCAAGGACAACGTCGTGTTCCACACGCTGATGTTCCCGGCGATTTTGATGGCCTGGAACGAGGGGCGCAGCGAGGGACGCTACGAGCTGGCCGACAATGTTCCGGCCTCCGAGTTCATGAACTTCGAGGGACGCAAGTTCTCCAAGTCGCGCAACTATGCGGTCTATCTCGGCGAGTTCCTCGAACGCTTCCCGGCGGACACGCTGCGCTACAGCATCGCGATGAACTACCCGGAGAACAAGGACACCGACTTCAGCTGGAGCGACTTCCAGAACCGCACCAACGGCGAGCTGGCCGACACGCTCGGCAACTTCATCAAGCGCTCGATCGACTTCACTAACTCGCGCTTCGGCGGCGAGGTGCCTGCGGACATCGATCTTGAAGCGTGGGACGGCCTCGGCATCGACTGGTTGGCGAGCTTCGGCAAGCTCGAAGCGGCCTACGAGGGCTTCCATTTCCGCGAGGCAACCGCACAGGCGATGGAGATTGCCCGCTTCGCCAACCGCTATCTCACCGAGAGCGAGCCGTGGAAAGTCATCAAGGTCGATCCGGAAGCCGCGGGCCGCACGATGGCCGTGTCGCTGAACCTTTGCCACACGCTCGCGCTGCTCTTCTGGCCGATCGTGCCTGAAACCGCCAATCGCATCTGGAAGATGCTCGGCTTCGAGGGCAGAATCGACGACCTGGTCGAACCCGGCAATCCGGTTTGGCGCAAGGCGCTCGAACCGGGGTTGAAGAAAGGGCACAAGCTGCTCGGTTCGTCGGAAATCCTCTTCTCGAAGATCGAAGACAAAGACCTCGAGCCCGAGCTGAAAAAGATCGAAGCCCTGCTTGCCGAAGCGGAGCGACGCGAAGCCGCCGAACAGCCTGCGCCGATGACCTTCAAGCCGGAGATCACCTTCGACGACTTCCAGAAAGTCGATCTGCGCGTTGCCAGAGTGATCGCATGCGAGCCGGTCAAGAAGGCCAACAAGCTGCTCAAGCTGCAATTGCAGGTCGGCTCGGAACAGCGCCAGGTGCTCTCGGGCATCGCGCAGCACTTCACGCCCGAACAGATGGTGGGCAAGAACGTTGTGCTGGTGGCCAATCTCGCCGACCGCACCATGCGGGGCGAGCTGTCGCAGGGCATGATTCTCGCCGTCGAGGGCGCCGATGGTCGCCTGTTTCTGCTGGAACCGCAGGGCGAGGGTATAAATGGGAACTCTGTCAGTTAATTGTTTGTTAATTACGATGGAAGTTGTACATTAAAAAGACTTTACATCGTGGGGTGGAGCAATTGGTAGCTCGTCGGGCTCATAACCCGAAGGTTGCAGGTTCAAGTCCTGTCCCCACCACCATTCAGAGGCCGCGCCATGTTGTGCGGCCTTTTTTTGTTTAGAGCCTCCGTGTTTTTTTACTGCTTTCGCAAAGTATATTGCCTTCGTTTAGCTTTTTTCTTATAGGACTTATACGACCTATAAGTTCTGTAAGAAGCAAGACCAATCCTCCGCAAATTTCCAGGGCTATTTCCTCATGGGCCGCATTACCTCTTTTTTGTTGTTTCTGCTTGTTCTTGCTGCTTCCACAGCCTATGCCGAGCCGTTCCGGTATGGGATTGACGTGCTTGATTCCGAAAGATGTTTGCAGCTTCAGGGTAAACGGGTGGGCATGATTACCAATGCCGTGTCGGTTTCGCGCTCCGGGGAGCCGGGCTATCAGGTGTTGCTGAGCAATGGCGTTGATCTGAAATTTCTCATGGCGCCGGAGCATGGCTTCACGCTTGAGCGGCAGGCGGGGGAGGCAGTCGGTAATGACGAAGTTGGCGGCAGCATTGCGGTCTATTCGCTCTACGGCAAGACGAAGCGCCCCGATCTTGAGCTTCTCAAAACTATCGATGTGCTGGTGTTCGACCTTCAGGACGCCGGTGTCCGCTGCTTTACCTACATCTCTACCATGAAGCTCGCCATGGAGGCGTGCCGTGACGCGGGGATCGTCTTCATGGTGCTTGACCGGCCGAATCCCATTGCGCCTATGCCAGTTTCCGGCTTCGTGCTGGATCCGGACTATGAGTCGTTTGTCGGAGCGGCTGAGCTGCCCTTCATTCACGGTATGACGGTGGGGGAGATCGCTACGTGGCTGCAACAGCGGGATTACCCGGAGCTTTCGTTGCAGGTTGTCCGCATGAGTGGCTATCGTCACGACTTGTTCGCCGACGCGCTTGAGGGGTACAGCTTCCGTTCGCCATCGCCCAATCTCCGTGACTTCGAGACGCTGCTGCTTTACCCGGCTACGGTCATGCTCGAAGCTACCGCAGTGAGCGAGGGGCGCGGCACCGAGGCTCCGTTCAAACTTTTCGGTGCCCCGTTTATCGACAGCGAAGTCCTGTTATCGGAACTGCAGCAATACGATTTACCGGGCCTTTCTCTTCAGCCGGCATCGTTCATCCCGTCGAGCAGCAAGTTTGCTGGGCTGACGTGCTACGGTATCCGCCTTGCCGTGACCGATCGTGCGATTTTCGATCCTTTCAGGATGCAAGTGGCGATTCTGCTGGTTTTGCAAAAGCTGTATCCCGACCAGCTCGACCTGAACAAGGAGTTTTTCGACAAGCTTGCCGGAACCGATCGCTATCGACATATGCTTGTCAGGAAGAAGCCGATCGACAAGATTCTCCATACTGCGCAGAAAGAGGTGCGCAAATTCAACGAGAAGAACCACGGTCGCTTTCTCTATCCCTGAACCCTGATGCGGATGGCTCGTGCGGAATCAGGCACTTGCCCCTGATGCCGCTCGGGCTGAGCAGAATCTGCCATAGCTGGATGGCGCGCGCCCGGAAAGCGCCCGAACAGCTTAACAGGTAGTAGCGCCACATGCGGTAGAACCGGTTATCATAGTTCTTTTCAAGTCGCGGCCAGTTGCGTCTGAAATTCTCTTCCCAGGCCTTGAGCGTCAGTGAGTAGTCGTGGCCGAAAGAGTGCCAGTCTTCGAGGATAAAGCAGCGTTCATACGCACGGGTGATCTGGCTGGCCGCGGGCAAAAGGGAGTTCGGGAAGATATATTTTTCGATCCAGGGATCGTTCGCCATTGAGGGGGTATTGCTGCCAATGCTCTGCACGAGGAGACGCCCATCGTGATGAAGGCAGTGACGGGCGGTTTCGAAAAAGGTGCGGTAGTTCCGATATCCCACATGTTCGAGCATGCCGAGGGAGACGATGCGGTCGAACGTGCCTTCGAGCTTGCGGTAATCCATCAGCCTGATTTCGACATCGAGGTTTGCGCAGAACTTCCTCGCGAAGCTTGCCTGTTCTTCGGAAACGGTAATGCCGACCACTTTCGCTCCATACTGTTCTGCGGCAAACCGCGCGGTTCCGCCCCAGCCGCAACCGATGTCGAGCAGCTTCATGCCCGGTTCGAGGCCGAGCTTGTTGAATACCAGCGTCAGCTTGTTGCGCTGCGCCTGAGCGAGTTCGCTGGTCTTGTTCCAGCAGGCGCAACTGTAGAGCATCAGGGGATCGAGCATAGCCAGGAAAAGGTCATTGCCCGCATCGTAATGCCGTTTGCCCACTGTGAAGGCTCGTGCGGGTTTTTGCAGGTTTCGAACCGTGCTCTGGAGCGTTTTGACCGCTTTGGTGAGCGTGACAAGCTGCTGGTCGATGCCGGAGGAGAGAATCCGGTAAAACAGCTCGTCGAGATCGTCGCACTCCCACCAGCCATCCATATAGGACTCGCCAAAGCCGAGGTTGCCCTCAAGCACGGTTTTTCTGAACATGCGGGGATCGTGCACGCGGACATCCCACGGATTGGGGCCGTCGATGGTTACACCTGCGGTGTCAAGAAGTGTTTTGAGCCGATCGCGAAAGAGGTCGTCAAGCATGGCAAGGCGCTCCTTTCTCTGGATAAAACAGTTCGTTTTTCAAGAGAAGGCGGCAAGGTACTGACCACCGTTCAAAAAATAGTGTAGACGCTAAAAAAAGTCAAATGGAGGGCTGGCGGATAGTGCTGCGTGTTGAGCTGGAAGCCGAGATGGGCAGTCAGTCCAAATGTTCGGATTTTTTTCTGACCGCCTTCACCGGTTGAGAATTTTTCTTCGGGCGGCCGCGCTTTTTCGGCGTTTTAGCCACTTTGCGGGGCTTGACTTCGGCTTCATCATCGTCCTCTTCGCGCTCGTTGCTGTCGTCGGTTGTTTCGTCGTCCATGTCGTCGAACGATTCGCTTTCGTATGCATCGTCGGGCAGAATATCGATCTCTTCGTTCACCTCATCGTCACCGTCGTTGTCATCATCATTTTGCTGCTGCCGGCGCGCCTTGCTGGCACGTTTACCTTTCAGGGCCGGTTCGATCAGGGTCATGACCTCGTTGATCGATGAGAAGATGAAGAGCTGTTTGTCCAGGTTGGCGAGTTTGAGCAGATCCTTGATCTGCTGGCAGAGCGAGACGAAAATAGCCAGCCCTTCTGAACTGTTGGCGCGCTGGTGGGCAAGAAGGATGGAACCTATGCCAGACGAGTCGATTGCCTTGACTTGTGAAAAATCGATGATGATGTTTCTGCTTGCCTCATCACTGACCATCGTATCGATTGTTGTCCTGAACCATTCGGCATGCCGGACATCAAAAACCTGCTCTTCGAGCTTGAGGATGGTCAACTCCTTGCGAGTCGATATGGAGTGTTTCATAAAAAAACTCCAGCGGAAAAACGGTAACTAATTTTTTTAAGGCATGTGAACAGCCTTTTCGCTCCACAATCAGTGAGGGATGGTTATACAATCGATGCGGAGCGACCCCTATCCCTATTATCGTACAAAATTCCATTCATTCAAATCATATTTTTTGCGATAGCGTAAAATATCGGTGGGAGTTGAGAGGGGAGGTGGGTGCGTTCAGAGCTTTATTGCGTAGAGGCAGGTGAATGTGGTAAAAGATCAGGCAATTTTCTCGCAAAGCGACTCAACCAGCGCCTCAATCCCGGCTTCATCAAGCGGGCCTTTTACCCATTCCACATCGAGTCGGTTACGGAAAAATGTCAACTGGCGTTTGGCATAGTTGCGGGTGTGCTGGGCGATAAGGGCTTCAGCGGTCTCCAAATTGTACAGCCCTTCGAAGTGTTCGAAGAGTTCGCGATAGCCAACGGTAGCAAGGGCGTTGAGTTTTTTGCTGCGCCATTCGTCACGAAACTTGTCGAAAAGATGGCGGGTTTCGGCTTCGAGTCCGGCGTGCATCATTTCGCTTGTGCGTCGGTTGATGCGCTCGTAGAGCACTTCGCGGGGCAGATCGAGGGCGATGACGGTGAACTCGATGCCGGGCGGCGGGCCGGAGGTTTTGCGTTGCAGGGCGGTGACCGTCGTTCCCGAAATTTCGATGATTTCGAGGCTCCGGATGAGGCGCTGGGTTTTGGTGGGGTCGAGGGTTTTGGCCTGCTCCGGGTCGAACGCTTCGAGCCGTCGGTAGAGCGCTTCTGCGCCGTGCAGCTCAAGTTCATGCTTCAGCCGCGCTCTGATCTCCGGATTGGATTGCGGCAGTTCGGCGAAGCCTTTGAGCAGGCCTTCGAGGTAGAGCGTCGAGCCGCCCGCCACGATAGGTGTAATGCCGCGCTGACGTAGTTCGCGGATTCTCTCTGCCGCCTGTTCTGCGAAATCTCCCGCGCTGAAGGGTTCGCCGATCTCCTTTTCGTCGATGAAATGGTGTTTGACTTCATTGAGCATCCACTTCGGCGGCTTGGCGGTGCCGATGTCCATGCTGCGATAGATCTGGCGCGAGTCGGCCGAGATGATTTCTCCGCCGGTTTTACGGGCGATGCGGAAGGCCAGCTCCGTTTTGCCGGAGGCGGTGGGGCCGAGGATGACGAGGACAGGTTTCTGGCTCATCGATTCGCGTCCAGTGGGAAGAGTGGTTTGAGCGCGGCGTACACTTTCGAGACCGGCAGGCCGACGACGTTGTAGTAGCAGCCGTCGATGCCGGTGACGAAGCAGGCGAGCAGCGGGTCCTGAATGCCGTACGATCCGGCTTTGTCGAACGGTTTCATCACTTCGATGTAGCGGGTGATCTCTCCGGGCGTCATCGCGCCGATCTCGACGATGGTGCGGGCGTAGTCCGTGATTGCCTTGCCATCGTGCAGGATACAGAAGCCGGTGAGCACCTCGTGGCTGCGGCCTTGCAGCGCGGAGAGCATCTCAAAGGCGTGGTCGGCGTCGCCGGGTTTTCCGAGCGCGGCGCCATCGAGCACTACCGTGGTGTCCGATCCGAGTACGATCGCTTCGCCAGCGTCTTGCGGCAACGTCCACATTACGGCTTCGGCCTTCTGCTTCGAGATCGCCATCACGTTCTTCTCGACTGTCAGCGCCGGGTCGAAGGTTTCATCGATCTCGACCGAGGCGGTTTCGAACGGAATTCCCGTCATGGCGAGCAATTCCCGACGTCGCGGCGATTGCGAGGCGAGGATGAGTTTGCGGCGCGAGGTCATTGTTAATCGAAGGTTTTCCAGTTTCTCTTCGACAGGTCGCGGTAGATCATTACGCCAGCCAATGCTCCGGCGGCGTAGTAGAGCGCGGCAGCCAGCGGTTCGCCAAAGATCAGTTTGCCGGTTCCGAACAGTGTGGCGTAAACCAGCACGATGCCGAAAAACCAGTTGGCAAAAAGGGCCGGGAAGCCGGTGTCGCCTTGTACGTCAGGAAGTTCGTCGGCCACCGGTTTCCACAGCGCTCCGCCAACCCTCGTGGTGCGGTAGAAGGCGTGCAACGTTGATCTGTCAGTTGGTTTGGTGAGCCAGGTGACGGCGAGGGTTACGGCAATCGTGAAGAGCACGATGATGTAGATTGACTCGGGGAACACGATCGTGGTGAACTGGCTGATCCAGGTGTATGCAACGATCGGCGCGACCATCGAGGTGATCTCCGACCAGGCGTTGAGCCGCCACCAGAACCAGCGCATGATCAGCACGAAGCCTGTGCCCGCGCCGCACTGGATGATGAACTCCCAGGCGCCGGTGATGGTCTCCAGCACGTAGAACGTGATGTAAAGGGCGAAGATCGCCGTGATCGCCGTGACGATCCGCGACATCAGCACGTAGTGGTTCTGTTCAGCCTCCGGCTTGACGAAGCGCTTGTAAAGGTCGTTGATGAGGTAGCTCGTGCCCCAGTTCAGGTGGGTCGAGAGCGTTGACATGTAGGCCGCCATGAAGGCTGCGATGAGCAGGCCCTTCAGTCCGGCGGGCAGCACGGCGTTCATGACATACACGAAGCCGTCCTCCTTCTGACCGGCGGGCAGGTGAGGGAACATCACGAGGCTCGCCAGGCCGACGACGATCCATGGCCACGGGCGTACGCAGTAGTGCGCAATAGTGAACCAGAGCGTCGCCAGCAGCGAGTTTTTTTCGTCCTTGGCGCTCATCATGCGCTGGGCGATGTAGCCGCCGCCGCCCGGCTCCGCGCCCGGATACCACGACGACCACCACTGCACGAACGCCATAGCAGCAAAGGCGGTGAAGGGCAGGGCGTAGGCTCCGGTCGCCGATGTGTTGACGGTCGAAGAGAACGACGGGAAGAAGTCGAACATCCAGCCAGGCAGGGCCTCTTTCAGGCCGCCAGCCGCCGTAACCTGCGGCGAGTTGACCGCCAGCACTGCGAGGACGATGCAACCACCCATCGCGATGATGAACTGCACGGCATCGGTGATTGAAACGCCCCACAGGCCAGACATGCCGGAGTAGATCGCCGTGAAAATCACGAGCCCCACGATGGTGAGCTGCGGGTCTAGGCCGGGGATCATGATCTTGATGATTTTGAACATGGCCAGGTTCACCCACCCGATGATCACCGCGTTGATGAAGAGGCCGAAATAAATCGCCTTGAAGCCGCGCAGAAAGCTCGCAGCCTTGCCGCTGTAGCGCAGCTCGATGAATTCGAGGTCGGTTAGAATGTTTGCCCGTCGCCAGAGCCGGGCGAAAAAGAACACCGTAAGCATTCCACCCGACACGAACGTCCACCACACCCAGTTCCCCGCGATGCCGTTTTTGGCAACAAACCCCGCCACGGCGAGCGGTGTGTCGGCGGCGAACGTTGTGGCAACCATGCCGGTACCTGCGATCCACCACGGTAGCTTGCGTCCCGAAAGGAAGAACTCGCCAACGTTTTCGGATGCCCGCCTTGAAAAGAACAGGCCGACCAGCAGGGTTAACAGCAGGTAACCCGCAATGAATGAGATGTCCAGTGGGGTGAGTTGTGCCATGGTCGTGTGTTGGGTTTGGTGCCTTTTCAGGAATGTGGTGGGCGGTTATCCATGTTGTCCATTGGGTCTATTTTGCCCATCAAATCCACCGTGATTACTCACAAGGGCGGTTCACAAACCGCCCCTGCAAGTTGCGCGCCGGTTCTTTGTTACGCCTCTATGCGCGACAGTTCTAGGAAGCTCTGGTAGCGGTCGTCTACTTCGAGCAGGTTGAGATCGTTGTAGCGGTATGGGCCGAACTGCTCCACGCAGAAGCTGGCCATCGCGCTGCCGTAGAGCACGGCTTTGCGCATCTCGGCTTCGCTGGTGTTGCCGCAGCGGGCCAGGTGGCCGATGAAGCCGCCTGCGAAGGTGTCGCCAGCGCCGGTCGGGTCGTAGATCGATTCGAGCGGGAAGGCCGGAGCTGCGAAAATACCGTTGTCGGTGAAGAGCAGGGCACCGTGTTCGCCCTTTTTGATGATGAGGGTTTTCGGACCCATCTCGCGGATGATGCGGGCGGTCTTGACCAGATTCGGTTCGCCGGAGAGCAGGCGGGCTTCGCTATCGTTGACGATGAAGACGTCCACACGTGCGAGCACTTTTTTCAGCTCCTCGGGTTTGCCTTCGATCCAGAAGTTCATGGTGTCGCAGACGACCAGCTCCGGGTCGGTGATCTGGTCGAGCACTTTGAGCTGCAACTCGGGATCGATGTTGCCGAGGCACACATACTTCGCGTCGCGGTACTGCGTCGGGACATGCGGGTCGAACTCGGCGAAGACGTTCAGCTGCGTGTCGAGCGTGTCACGGGTGTTCATGTCGTAGTGGTAACGGCCCGCCCAGCGGAAGGTTTTGCCATCCTCGATGACCTGGATGCCCTTGGTGTCGATGTTCTTGGAGTGGAGCAGGTCGAAGTGCTCTTTTCCGGAATCGGAACCCACGACGCCGACCATTTTGATCGGTTCGTCGGTGAAGTAACTGGCCGACAGCGCGATGTAGGTCGAAGAGCCGCCGAGGGTGTTGTCAGAACGGCCAAAAGGAGTTTCGATGTCGTCGAAAGCGAGGGATCCAATGACGAGAAGTGACATGATGTGATGATAGTTAAATGGTTTACTGGAAAAATTTTTTCGGAATTACTCTTCATCCGTGCCGGGTAGTTCGAACAGCACACACTGACCGGGAGCGAAATCGATCACGAGCTTGTGATCGGAAACCGTCAGCGTTCGCCCGGTGATCAGCTCTTCGAACTCCATCTCTTGCTGACCGAACTCCATTGTGCCGGTGACCGGCTCTTCGAAGTTGCTGTTACCGACGAAGACAAGGTTTTTGCCACCCGATTTGCGCATGACGGTCAACAACTGCAGATCGGAGATGTAGGGCTGCGTGATCGAGCCTTTGTCGCCGCAGCGGATGAGATCGAAGTACTGCTGCCGGATGTCGAGCACCTTGCGGATGTCGTCGCAGAGCGGGTCGAGGCCATTCGTTTTCGCCCAGTCGCAGGCAGCGGGCGCGAAGAGCGGCAGCGTCTCGGCGGGGAAGCGCTGGCGGTCGTCGTCGGTGAAGTTCAGGCCGAGGTTAACAGGATGCCACTCGCAAATTTCCATGCCGGAGTGGATGAACGGCATGGCCGGAAGCACTGCGCCAAGCGTGAAGAGGAAGAGCGAGCGGCGGCGCCCGGCCTCTTTGCCCGCGAGGTTATGGCAGACTCTCGGCGTGTTGTGGTTCTCGCCCGTGGCGAAAAACGGGATCGCTACGCCGTTGCGGTTCAGGAAGTTGAGCAGCCCCTTGATGAAGAGCACATCGTGAATCACGAAGGGCAACGAGCCGAAGACGGCGTTGAACCCCTCCTCCTTCAGCTTCGGCGACGGGTCGAAGTTTTCATCCCAGAAGGCAAACTCTGGCGCACCTTTGCGAGCTTCAGCCACGATGGATGCCTTCAGTTCCGGCGGCAGGGCATGGCCCATATCGATCATCGCGCCGTCGATGCCGAACTCTTTGCGGTAGTGCGGAATGATGCCCGTAATCTCCCGCCAGAGCTTCATGGCGCGGAACTCGGGCTGTTCGAGCGCCTCGTCGTACATCCGTATCGTGTTGTAGGCAATGTAGTTAAAACGCGGCGAATCGTGCAACTTCAAATAGGTGACGTCGGTCCACGGTGGCTGGCGGTCGTCCGGCGGCCAGTCCGAGAAGGCGCTCGCGATGACGCATTCACCGCCGTCATCGGTCGTGCCGGTGTAGCCGTTCGCACCGAGTGTGAGCTTCTCCGGAGCCGGGACGAAGCGGTTGCGGTACGTCTCATCCGGTTCAGGAAGCTCGTGGAAGTCGTGCTTGTCCACCTGCTCGTAGATGCGCGTCAGCTTGTCGTCCTCGAATGCCGGAGCACTGTAGGGCGGCAGGCTCTCGCCGGATTTGATCCAGTAGAACCACTCGGGATGTTTTTCGATCCAGTCGCTGTCGATTGATGCCGTGCGGAAAACGAACTCGAAGACGACCCTCATGCCGAGGTGGTGTGACGCTTCGACGAGCGCTCTGAGCTGCGTTTCAAGCGACAGGTCGAGCACCGGTTCACCGAGGGTTTCGTCGAGCTTGTACTGGTTTTTGATCGCATACGGCGAGCCGAGCGAACCCTTTCGGTTGACTGCCCCGATGCTGGTCAGCGGCAGGAGGTAGAGCGTGTTGACGCCCATTCGCTGGATATACGGCAGCATCGCGATTGCCTTGAGCAGCGTGCCGGTTTCGCGGAATCCCTCCGGCAGCGCATCCGTGCCGATGTGCCCGTCCAGGTTGTGATCGAACGCGGCATCGTACCTGACGAAAAGGTTGTACACCGTTGCCGAAGCGCTCCAGTCGGCATCGTCCGGCCCGGTGTTCAGGGCGCAAGGCGGCGCATTTCGGATGGCGTTGAGCGTGTCGCCGTAGTAGTCAACCGGATCGACCATTGACACGCCGGTTGTGCCGTTGTGCCAGAGGTTCGGCACGGCATATCGGTGCGAATAGCTGCTGCGGTCAGCTGTTGCCAGTGATGCGAGAAGCAGGTCGAGGGATGGTATTGTCAAGCTGTTAGCCGGTTTTTCAGGATCGATGAGGCGAAAATTATGGCTAAAGATAATTATTATCGGGAAAAGAATAGCGGAACGATTGACGGTAGAGAGTGAAATGGGCGGAAGGTCGATGAGAACCATCAGGATGCAGATCGAGTACGACGGCACCGATTACTCGGGGTGGCAGCGGCAGCCGGGTGACGTAGTGACCGTGCAGGGCGAGATCGAGCGCGTGCTCGGACGCATCACGCAGGAACCGGTGAGCATCGATGGCGCAGGCCGAACCGACAGGGGAGTGCACGCGCGCGGGCAGGTAGCGAGCTTTGCGGTCGCTTCGGAAATGCCACTTGGACGCATGATGCACTCGGCCAACTCGCTGTTGCCTTCGACGATTCGCATCACCTCCATGCGGCAAGTGCCGGAGTCGTTCCACGCGCGCTTCAGCGCTACCTCGCGGGAGTACCGCTACGTTCTGCTCGAACGTCCCTCGGCCATCGACTCCCGCTTCGCCGGGTGCTCGCACGGCAAGCCGGATGTGGTTTTGATGAACCGGCTGGCGGCGATGCTGGTCGGAACCCATGATTTCGCAGCCTTCTCGAAAGAGACCCCTGACCAGCAGGGAACGCTTTGCACGGTCACGGAGGCGCGCTGGTACCGCTCTGGGCGATTCCACGTTTTCCGCATCGAGGCGAACCGTTTTCTCCGCAGCATGGTGCGCTTTCTTGTCGCCGGGATGATCGAGGTTGGGATGGGGCGGCTTAGCGAAGAGGAGTTCTCCCGGATGCTTGTCGATGGAGGGCGCCCCGCGTCGCTGGTTCCTGCCGATCCTGCCGGGCTTTTTCTCTGGAAGGTTCGGTATTGATTCCTGCACGAGCTGCGAGTGCTTTGGCAATTTCCCTCGCTTGTAATAATCGGGCCGTCTGGTTATGTTAAATTTTAGGTTGTTTGCGCCATGACTTGCTTCCGTTCTGATTTTATTCATCTGCTTAACTCGGCCAAACTTGTGAAGAACTTTCTGCAGTCAGGGTTTTTTCTTTTCTGCGTCATCGTGCAGATTGCATGCTTCCGCTCCGATGCGTTTGGGGAGCAATATTACAGCGTTCCGGAGATGCGGGCTTCGCGGGTGAATGCCATGCTCGACAGCCTGGTGCGCACCACCTATGTGCAGCCCGACCGTTTTTATTCTGAAAGAACTGCCTCGGGTGGTGATGTTTTTCCCGAAGAGTTCATCCCTCAGTTCACCGATTCTGTTTACGTTTCCAGGATTGCCGGGCTTGCCAGAAAAAGCAGGTTCAATCTGGTCTATAATCAGCACGTCAAAGGCTTTATCCGCGTCTATGCGGTGGATAAGCGGAAGGCCGTTTCAAAAGTACTTGGCCTGACCAGCATCTATTTCCCGTTGTTCGAGGAGAAGCTCCGCGAGTACAATATTCCTCCGGAGATGAAGTATCTGCCCATTGTGGAGTCTGCGCTGAATTCTACCGCTGTTTCCCGTGCAGGAGCGCGGGGGCTGTGGCAGTTCATGAGTGGCACGGGCAGGATGTATGGCCTGCAAACCTCGTCGTTCATCGAAGACCGCTACGATCCCACCAAGGCGACGGTTGCCGCGTGTGAACATCTCAACGATCTTTACGACATGTTCGGCGACTGGTTTCTGGTGCTTGCAGCATACAACGCCGGTGCCGGTAATGTGAGGAAGGCAATCAGGAAGGCAGGTGGAGCCCGCGATTTCTGGGAGATATTCCCGTACCTTCCGCAGGAAACGCGGGGATACGTTCCGGCTTTCATTGCCGTGAATTATGTGATGAACTTCTACAGCGACCACAATATCAAGTCGGTAGAGCCCAGCTATCGCTATTCGGAGACCGAACGGGTACCGGTCAGGACTGCTCTTACCTTCGAGCAGCTCCACGAAACCATCGGTGTGCCGATGGAGGACTTGGCATTTCTGAATCCGCAGTACACGGCCGGCCTGATTCCTTCGCCAGAATCAGTACCGAACATGATTCGCCTGAACAGGCGCCATGCACAGATGTTCCGGGATAAAGAACGGGATATTTACGCTTACCGTCCGGAACTGGTGGCTGAAAAGGAGCGTCAGTATGCGATGGCGCGCAGCACCGAATGCCAGAAGGAGGTTGTCAGTCAAAGCCGCCGCAGTGGCCGCAAAGTGCATGTGGTCAGGCAGGGAGGCTCACTTTCAAAGATTGCCCGCAGATATGGCTGTTCTGTCAGTCAGCTCATTTCCTGGAATAATCTGAAAAGTTCTACGCTGAAACCGGGCCAGAAGCTCGTGGTCTTTAAGTCTGTTTCGGGTGACAGGGGATGACGCATTCCTTGAAGGAAGCAGCGGCACGGTTTGTAATAACCTCGCAACAAGCTGACGGGGTGGGTTCCGATAAAACAGTTGGATGCTTACTTTACCCCTTCAGCCACAGTTCTGCGATGGGTAGCAGCATTCCTGGTCGCCAGTAAGGCTGGCTTTTCCGGTACGGTTGTGAATGAGCGTGCCGAAGTGCTTTGGTGAGGGAGTTGATTGCCGAAGGAGTTAATTCCGTGGCACTTGTTCTTCTTGTCATTGCAAGTTTTTTCTTATCTTAGCTTTTCAAATTTTGCACGCATCGGATGCCCGGTTCTTTCCGGGATAAGGACAGTTTTTTTAACCACCAACAAAGGGTACTTAACACAGCGTATGCGTAATATCATTTTCACCGGCAAGGGTGGCGTCGGCAAAACTTCAGTTGCAGCAGCGACAGCCCTGAGAGCAGCAGATATGGGTTACAAAACCCTCATCATGTCTACCGACCCGGCCCATAGCCTCGGTGACTCTCTCGATGTAGAACTTGGCCCCTCTCCCGTTAAAATCACGGAGAACCTCTGGGGTCAGGAGGTCAGCGTTTTCGGTGACCTTAACCTGAACTGGGATGTAGTCAGGGAGCATTTCGCCCACCTCATGGCTTCGCGTGGTATCGAGGGCGTTTATGCTGAAGAGATGGGTGTTCTTCCGGGTATGGAGGAGCTCTTCTCACTTTCGTATATCAAGCGCTACAACGAGGAGCAGAAGGATTTCGATCTTCTGGTGGTTGACTGCGCTCCGACCGGTGAGACCCTCAGGCTGCTTTCGCTGCCCGAGACCTTCGGCTGGTTTATCAAGTTCATCCGCAACGTCGAGAAGTACATGGTCAAGCCGATGATTCGACCGCTCTCCAAGAAGGTCAAGAAGCTCGACGATTTCGTCGCTCCCGAAGAGGTGTACGAGAAAGTCGACAACCTGTTCTCTTCGACCGAGGGCATTATCGATCTTTTGGCCGATGGCACCAAAACCACCATGCGCCTTGTGATGAACCCGGAGAAGATGGTCATCAAGGAGTCGATGCGTGCGCTGACCTACCTGAACCTCTACGGTATCACGGTCGACAGAATCACCATCAACCGAGTCATGCCCGACAAGAGCCCCGACCCGTACTTCCAGCAGTGGCGTGGCATCCAGCAGAAATATATCGACCAGATCAACGATGCCTTCGCACCGATTCCGGTTGCTGAAGTACCGCTGTTCAACAACGAGGTGGTCGGTCTGGAGATGCTCCGCAAGGTTGGCGAGAAGGTCTATGGAGACGACAACCCGCTGGATGTCTTCTTCAAGGAGAACCCGATCAACGTCATCAAGAACTCCGAAGGCCACTACACGGTTCGCGTCAAGCTGCCGTTCATGGAGAACATGGGCCTTGAGCCGAAAATCATGAAGCTCGGCGATGACCTGACCATCCGTATCGGTGACTATCAGAAGATTGTGGCGCTTCCGATCTTCCTGGCCGGCATGGAGTCTACCGGTGCTTCGTTCGAGGGCGGCTGGCTCAATATCGAGTTTACCAAGGAGTAAGAGCTCCTTTCTTTCATACCCCATTGGAGGAACAGGAGAACCTGCCAGCGTGGCAGGTTTTCCTGTTTAGGGACGTATGTTGCAGCCGCAAGGGAATTTACACGCGACGGCTCCCGTTATTCTGGTTGATTTATTATCTTCCTCACATATTGTGTATAATTGACGATTTTTCTGAGTACTACGAATGCAGCAATTACAGGATTTACGAGTTTCAAATATCATCACGCTCTCTGCGCCTCGGGAACTGAAGGAGAAGTTGCCCGTGACCGAGCATATCGCCGATACGGTTTTTCAGGCAAGGCGTGAAGTAGAGGATATTCTTACTGGCAAGGACTCGAGGATGCTGGTCATCGTCGGGCCCTGTTCCATCCATGACATCGATGCAGCCAAGGAGTATGCTACCCGGCTTCTTTCCTTGCGTGAAGAGCTCAAGGAGCAGTTCTGCATCGTGATGCGTGTCTATTTTGAAAAGCCGAGAACAACGGTTGGATGGAAAGGCTTTATCAACGATCCTCATCTGAACGATACCTATGATATCGAGCATGGGCTCTACCATGCGCGCAAGCTGCTGCTCGAGTTGAACAAGCTGGGTTTGCCGGCGGCAACCGAGTTTCTGGACCCCATTACGCCACAGTACGTGGCTGACCTGATCAGTTGGGCCGCTATCGGTGCCCGTACGATCGAGTCGCAGACCCACCGCCAGATGGCGAGCGGCCTTTCGATGCCGGTTGGTTTCAAGAATTCAACCGATGGACGGCTTCAGGTGGCCATCGACGCGATTCATTCGGCGATGCACCAGCACAGTTTCCTGGGGATCGATCAGAACGGCAGGAGCAGTGTTATTACCACCAAGGGAAATCCTTTTGGTCATCTCGTGCTGCGCGGCGGATCGAAAGGGCCTAATTACGATGCCGAGAATGTTACCAGAGCTGAAAAGCAGCTTCAGAAAGCCAAGCTTTCACCTTACTTGCTTGTCGATTGCAGCCATGCCAATTCCGGCAAGAAGTTCGGTAATCAGGTCAAGGTCTGGGAGGATATTCTTGCCCAGAAGGAGAACGGCAACAAGAGCATTGCAGGTGTTATGATCGAAAGCAACATCTGTTCCGGGAACCAGCCGATTCCGGACAACCGTGAAGAGTTACAGTATGGCGTCTCCATTACCGACGAGTGCGTCTCCTGGGAGGAGACTGCCAAGATGCTTCGCGATGGTGCTGATTTTATGAAGCGCATCAGCGCGACGGTTTAACGAACATTTATTTAATCATTAAGTTTTTAAGCGATGAATATCGATAGAGTTGTCTATGCCGTGGCCGGATTTTTTATTCTGGCCAGTGTTCTTCTTTCTCAATACCATGATATTCGCTGGCTCTGGTTCACCGGATTTGTGGGTCTGAACCTTTTCCAGGCAGCATTTACCGGCTTCTGTCCCCTTGCCAAAGTTCTCAAGGCGCTTGGCGTGGAGCCCGGGCAGGCGTTTAAATAACGTCCCAATTTTTCAGCCCCCGGCCGTTTCAACGCTGGCCGGGGGCAGCCCTTTCAGCGGGGGCGGCCTTTTCTCCGCTGTGAACGTCTTAACCCGATCAGATCGACATGAGCATCGAAATCAGGCGCGTCAATACCAGGCATGAGCGGAAGCAGTTCATCAAGTTTGCGTGGAAAATCTATCGCAAAGATCCGGAGCTGAATCGTAACTGGGTGCCGCCGGTCGTGTCGGATTACATGAAGACTCTCGATACTGAAAAGTACCCCCTCTACGAACATGCCGACCTGGCCATGTTCACCGCATGGAAGGAGGGCATCATGGTTGGAACGATTGCTGCCATTCAGAACCGCCGTCACAACGAGATTCATCAGGATAAGGTTGGTTTCTGGGGCTTTTTCGAGTGCATTGACGACCAGAAAGTGGCTGACGCCCTTTTCGAAGCGGCCGCCATGTGGCTCAAGAGCAAAGGGCTCGATACAATGCGGGGCCCGGTGAGCCCGTCGATGAACGATCAGTGCGGTATGCTCACCAAAGGCTACGACAGCCCGCCGGTGTTCCTGATGCTTTACAATCCTCCCTACTACAACGAACTTTGCCTGAACAGCGGCCACAAGATTGGCCAGGAGTTGCTTGCCTGGTATATCGACCAGAAGATGATCGATATCACCCGCCTGAGCCGCATCGCGCAGCACGTACTGAAGCGCGAGGGGTTGAGCGTCCGGGATCTCGACATGAAGCGCTTCGACAGTGAGATCGAAAAGATCAGGGAGATTTACAACAAGGCCTGGGAGAAGAACTGGGGCTTCGTGCCTATGACAGACAAAGAGTTCGATTTCATGGCCAAGAGCCTCAAACCGCTGGCTGATCCCCATTTCATTTATTTCGTGGAAGACAAGGATGGCAAAACCATCGGCTTCTCGCTTTCCCTGCCCGACATCAATCAGGCGCTCAAGCATGTGAACGGCAATCCTTTCACGCCGTGGGGGCTGGTCAAGTATCTCTGGTACAAGCGCAATATCTCCACATACCGTACCATTACGATGGGGGTGTTGCCTGAATACCGCAACAAGGGTATCGACAGCATCATGAACGCGCGTATTTCGGAATATGGCGGCAAACACGGCCTGTTCGCCAGCGAGATGAGCTGGGTGCTCAAGTCCAACGAAGCCATGAGCAAGCTCGCCAAGGTCATTGGCGGCATACCCTACAAAGAGTATGTGATCTATGAAAAGGCGATCTGAGGAAGGTCGGAGTTCCGCTTTGGTTTGACAGGCAAAGTGGACAATGTGGCGGAGGAAAAATCGTTTTCAGCACAAAACAAAAAAGGAGCCTAATGGCTCCTTTTTTGTTAACCTAACAAAGAACGTTTCCACACTTAGAACGAGGCCATGAAGACCAGGTAAGAATTTTCGGTATCCGGGTTGTAGATAGCCGAAGCGGTGTAGCGGTCTTTCGACACAGCGATACCGGTGTTGACCAGAGCAAGTTTCTTGCCTTCGCCATCACCATAGTAGCCTTCGTTACCGAGACCTGCGACAGCTTTGGCGGTGTAGCCATCCTTATCGTAGAACTGGTAACCAGCTTCGCAGTACCATGCGTTGTCATAGTCGTTGCCTGCGACGAACACGGCGGCCATCAGGTCGATATTTGCATAGGTACCGCTGGCGCTGATTTCGATGGTGTTGTTGCCATTTTCACCGAAGTCGAAGGTGTTGCCTTCTTCAGGATCGCCGTTGTAGTCGGTTACAGCAAGGGTGACAGGGCCAACCGGCATGCTGATGGTGAGATCAACTTCTTTATAACGGTCCTTGGGATCAGGCCAGGTTCCGCTGTTTTCCGAGAGAGCATAGGAGCCCCAAAGGCCGACGGAAAGACCGTTTTCGAAGGTGTAGGAAAGGCTGGGCTGGATCGCAGCGGAATCACCGAGATCGCTACCTCTCCAGACATAGCTGCTGACGATGTCTGCGCCGAGCTCAAAACCTTCAGCTGCCATTGCGTTGCTTGAGCCGAAACCTGCGAACAGAACTGCGGCGAGTGCAATCAGTTTTGCTGTCTTTTTCATTTGACAATAACTCCTTACGTTTACTGTGGTGTTATGGTTTGTGTGTACATACCGGGAGCTCCCGCCACACGAAAGCTCCCGAAAAGGTCAGAATGCTGGATTAACCGATGGCGCTGTTGCCTTTTTCTTCGGTTCTGATCCGAATGCATTCCGGAAGGTCGAATATAAAAATTTTTCCGTCACCAATCTCACCTGTTTTTGCTCCTTTTATGATTGCTTTTACCGTAGTGTCAACAAATTCATCATTGATACCGATCTCAAGCTTGAGCTTTTTCAGGAGATTGACCTCACTCGGGACGCCGCGATAGACCTCGGTGTAACCACCCTGAGCGCCGCATCCGAGAGCGTTGGTAACGGTCATTTTTCGAACCCCGGCGTCGGCAAGGCTTTTTTTCACGTCCGACAGCTTGTGGGGCTGGATCATTGCTACAATGTATTTCATTGCTTAGGCTCCGTTTAAATGCGTTACTGGGTTGTGTAGATATCGAAGCCATAATAAGCTTCTTCTTCATGTTCTGAAATATCGAGGCCTTTCATTTCTTCATCCTTGTGAACGCGCAGGATACCCATAGCTTTCAGGATGAGGAACAGGACCAGCATGGTGCCGAAACCCCAGGCCGGGATCACGAGCGAACCGGTGATCTGGGCAACCATAGGCTGGCCACCGAAAATCCAGGCGGCGATACCACCCCAGATGCCGTTCAGGCCATGTACCGGCCATGCGCCGACCGGGTCGTCGATACGGAGCTTGTCGAGCAGCATGATGCCGAGCACGACAAGAACACCACCGACTGCACCGATAATCAGCGAAGCATTATAGGAAACCACGTCGCAGTTTGCCGTGATGGCGACCAAACCGGCAAGCATACCGTTCAGAGCCATGGTAAGGTCTGGCTTCTTGAAGAGGCCCCAGGCGAAGATCATGGCAACAACCGCGCCAGCGCAGGCGGCAAGGGTGGTGTTGACAGCAATCTTCATGACGGCAGCCGTGTTGTCACCGCCGACAATGGCAAGCTGGCTGCCGGGGTTGAAGCCGTACCAGCCGACAAGAAGAATGAACACACCAAGGGTGCTGAGTGCGAGGTTGTGGCCAGGCATGGCGTTCGGCGAACCATCTTCGTTGAAGCGGCCAAGACGGGGGCCGAGTACGATGGCACCGGCAAGACCGGCAAAACCGCCGAGAGCGTGCACCACAAGCGAACCTGCAAAATCGTGGAAGCCCATGGCGTTCAACCAGCCGCCACCCCACTGCCAGAAGCCACTAATGGGATAGACAAGTCCTGAAATGACTGCTGAATAGATCAGATAAGACCTGAACTGCATCCTTCCGGCAACCGCTCCCGAGACGATCGTTGCGGCTGTTGCGGCAAAGGCGACCTGGAAGAGGAAGTCCACCGCAGGATAGAGGCTGCCAGCTGCAATATCTGGCATGTCAGTAGTGATTCCCCAGCTGCCGAAACCAAAGAAGCCGCCGCTGAAGGCATCACCGGGGTACATCATTCCGTATCCGATGAAGTAGAAGAGGATAGCGCCGATGGCCATATCCATCAGGTTCTTGAACAGGATGTTCACGGTGTTTTTGGCGGCGTTCAGGCCTGTTTCAACCAAAGCAAATCCCGCCTGCATGAACAGCACCAGCACGGCGCAAATAAACAGGAAGAAGTTGTCGATGGCGAAGGCATTGACAGCGTCCGGTGTCGGCGCGGCTGCGGCCGTTTCCGCCAGGAGCGGAGGGCTCAAGATTGCCGCTGCTACAAGCAGTCCGGCAGCAATTGCCCCGGATTTCGACAGAAATGATTTCATGATTGTTGAAAGGTTACGGTTGTGAAAAAAATAAAGCTGAGTGTGCTCTTTTGCGTTGAATTATTAGCTCATCACACAGGTGCAATATAAATTTTAAATGAAAAATTACAAATCGGTAAGAAAAATAAGTTGGATATTGTTGGTGGACTAAAAAAATAAAGTCGAGGTTTTTCAGGGGTGGTTTGCCTGCATCATCAGTGCTCATTACCTTATCTGACAAGTGTTTTCGGGCATCAATTCATGTTGCCATGAGCTACTACCGATTTTCTCTGCCATCTCAACTCAGCTTTGCAGATCAGCTCAGGCGGTGGGTTGCGACGCTGTCCAGCATTGAGGGATATGGTGAGCAGTTTTCATCGGTGCTGTGGCTGACCGTACATGAGGCCTTCGTCAATGCGGTTTTACACGGCAATCAAAGCGATCCGGAGCAGCCTGTCGTTATGCTGTTCGAGTCGGGCTGGAAAGGTGGTGCCAGATTTCTTGGGGTTCAGATACGCGATTTCGGTAAAGGTTTCGATCCTGCCCCTCAGCTCGCCGCGACCCGCTCAGAGGCTGCCCGGTCGAGACCTTGTGGAAGAGGTTTATTGCTGATGAACCATTACGCTGCCAACCTGACCGTCGAACGGCTGCCGGACGGATGTGTCGTGCTCATGCGTTATATTCCTTACTGAGATTCATCGACTCTATAATTATTAAATCCCCCCAGATCATTATGCACCTGTCCCGCAGTGCCGAATGGAGTGCCCTTGAATCCCATTTTCAGGACACCGGCAATCTCGCTATGACTGAGCTTTTCATGGCCGATTCCGGTCGAGCCGAACGTTTTTCGCTCTCGCTGAACGGTATTCACCTCGACTACTCAAAGAACAGGATCACCGATCGCACCATGGAGCTGCTCATGGATCTGGTGAAGCGTTCGGGTATTGAAACAAGGCGCCGCGAGATGTTCGACGGTGAGCGCATCAACTTCACCGAAAACCGTGCCGTGCTGCATACCGCACTGCGCCGCCCTCCGGGCTACGAAATCAGCGTCGATGGCGAGGATGTGGCTTCTGAGGTCGCCGATGTGCTTGAGCAGATGAAGGTGTTCTGCGAGAAGGTGATTTCAGGGGAGTGGCTTGGTTACACCGGCAAGCGCATGACGGATGTCGTCAACATTGGCATCGGCGGCTCGGATCTCGGCCCCTATATGGTCACCGAAGCGCTGAAACCGTTTGCTCACGGCAAGCTGAAGGTGCATTTCGTCTCGAATGTCGATGGTTCTCATCTTGCCGAAACCGTTCGAGAGCTGAATCCGGAAACGACGTTGTTTATCATCGCATCCAAGACGTTCACCACGCAGGAGACCCTCGCCAACGCCATGAGTGCCAGGGCATGGTTTCTTGACAAGGCTACTGATCACGCGCACGTCGCAAAGCACTTTGTGGCGGTTTCCACCAATCAGGAGAAGGTCGAGGAGTTTGGTATCGACTCGGCCAACATGTTCCGCTTCTGGGATTGGGTCGGCGGGCGTTACTCCCTCTGGTCGGCGATCGGTCTGTCCATTGCGCTCTATCTCGGCTTCGACCGTTTCGGTGAACTGCTTGCTGGCGCGAACGCGATGGACGAGCACTTCCGGAGCGCGCCACCGGAGGAGAACATGCCGGTGATTCTCGCTATGCTCGGCATCTGGTACAACAACTTTTTCGGTGCGCACACGCAGGCGATCATTCCTTACGACCAGTATCTGCACCGATTCCCGGCTTTTCTGCAGCAGCTCGACATGGAGAGCAACGGCAAGCGGGTTGATCGCGCGGGAGTCGAAACTGAATACGCCACCGGGCCGGTGATCTGGGGTGAGCCGGGCACCAACGCACAGCATGCTTTTTTCCAGCTGCTGCACCAGGGGCCGAATTTCATTCCGGTCGATTTCATCCTGCCGCTCAGGAGCCAGAACCCCATCGGCATGCACCACGACATGCTGGTTGCCAACTGCTTCGCCCAGTCCGAAGTGCTCATGCGCGGCAAAAGTGAGGCCGAGGCGCGCAAGGAGCTGGAGGCCAGCGGCTTGTCGGGGCTCGATCTCAAGATGCTGTTGCCGCACAAGGTCTTTCCGGGCAATCGGCCGACCAATACCATCCTGCTCGATCAGCTCGATCCCTTTACGCTGGGCAGCCTGATCGCGCTTTACGAGCATAAGGTGTTCGTGCAGGGAGTGGTCTGGAACATCAACTCCTTCGACCAGTGGGGCGTAGAGCTTGGCAAACAGCTCGCCAAGGCGATTCTGCCGGAGTTCGAGTCCGAAGAGCCGATCGAAGGTCACGACGCTTCGACCAACGCGCTGGTCAATCGCTACCGGAAATTTCGCAAGGCCGAACCTTCGTCGGAAAGTGATCAGCTCTCAATGTTCTGAGCGCTGATACAAAAATCGGAATCAGAAAAGGCCGGTCGGTATTGTGGGAATACCAATCGGCCTTTCGTTTTTCATTCAGTCAGAAGTCAGCGATCAGAGTCCGTTCCGCTTGAAAATAATATCCACGCTGTTTTTGAGCTTGCCCTGAATCGTCTCCGGGCTGAAGAGTTTGTTGATCTCTTCGGCGGTGATGTGTTCGAGCAGCTCCTTGTCCTGAAGCACCAGTTCCTTGAGCTGAATTTTCTCCTGCCAGCTCTTCATGGCGTTGCGCTGTACGAGGCGGTAGGCCTCCTCGCGGGTGAGTCCTTTGCCGGTGAGGGCGAGCAGCAGCGTCTGCGAGAGGGTAAGGCCGTAGGAGGTGTCGAAGTTCTGCTCCATGCGTTCCGGATAGACGAGCAAGGTCTCGATCGAGTCGCGGAAGGTGCGCAGCATGTAGACCAGCGCGATGGTCGAGTCGGGCATGATGACACGCTCGACCGAGGAGTGCGAAATGTCGCGCTCGTGCCACAGAGCGACGTTCTCCATCGCGGCGATGGAGTTGGAGCGCACCACGCGGGCCAGGCCGGTGAGCCGCTCGAAAGTGATCGGATTGCGCTTGTGCGGCATCGCAGAGCTGCCTTTCTGGCCCTTGCTGAAGAACTCTTCGGTTTCGCGAACCTCGGTGCGCTGCAGGTGGCGCAGCTCGGTCGAGAACTTCTCGATCGACGAGGCGATAATGGCGAGTGTCGTGGCGTACTCGGCGTGTCGGTCGCGCTGCAGAATCTGCGTCGAGATCGATGATGGTTTCAGGCCGAGCTTCTCGCAGACGGCAGCCTCGATGTCCGGTGACAGGTGCTGGTAGGTGCCGACTGCGCCGGAAATTTTGCCGACCGAAACGGTTTCGAGCGCGCGCTTCATGCGTTCGAGGTTGCGCTTCATCTCCTCGTGCCAGAGCAAGAGCTTCAAGCCAAAGGTGGTCGGCTCGGCGTGGATGCCGTGCGTGCGGCCCATCTGCAGGGTGTATTTGTGCTCGACGGCTTTCTTGCCAAGAACAACGATCAGTGACTCGATATCTGCGATGATGATCTTGCCTGCGTCGCGCATTTGCATGGCCAGGCAGGTATCGACCACGTCCGAAGAGGTGAGTCCCTCGTGGACGTAACGCGAGTCGGGGCCGACGTATCCGGCGACGTTGGTCAGGAACGCGATGACGTCGTGCTTGGTCTCGCGCTCGATGGTGAGAATCTCCTCGACGTTGAACTTCGCTTTCTCTTTGATGGTCGCAAGCGCGTCGGACGGGACGATTCCGGCTTCCATGCGCGCCTCGACGGCGGCGATTTCAAGTTGCAGCCAGCGTTCGAATTTGGCTTCATCGCTCCAGATTGCCGAAATGTCTTTCGGCGAGTAACGTGGTATCAAGGTAGGGTGATGTTTGGTTCAGGAAGTTGTGTGTCAATAAATATAAGTAAAGCAAGAGCGGAGGGAAAACCAGGTCGTCAGGAGACGGATGTACGTGTTTTCAAGCCTCCCTCTTCTCCACCATTTCCCGGTACACCGCACTTACAAAATCCAGCGCGGCCTGGCGGTCGTAGGGAATATCGCCGTCGATGATGGCGTTCTCCATGCGCGACTTGATGATGCCCACCAGCTTGCCCTGCGGCAGGTTCAGCATCTCCATGATGTCGGTGCCGCTGACGGGAGGACGCCATTTCGCCAGCAGATCCTTTTCGCCAACCTCGGCAATTTTCGCTTCGACGTTGTTGAAATTCTTCATGATCCGCTGCACCTTGCGCGGATTTTTACTGGTGACGTCGGCGCGGCAGAGCGTCATCAGGTCGTCAAGGTCCTGCCCGGCATCGAACATCAGGCGGCGCACCGCCGAGTCGGTGATTTCGTCCTTCGACAGCGGAATCGGGCGGTGGTGCAGCCGCACCATCTTCTGCACGTACTCCATCGGTTCCATGGGCCACTTCATCGCCCGGAAAATGCGTCGTACCAGCTTGACTCCCACCGCCTCGTGGCCGTGGAAGGTCCAACCGGAGCCTAGGTGGAAGCGCTTGGTCACCGGCTTGGCGATGTCGTGGAAGAGAGCGCTCACGCGCAGCCAAAGTTTGTCAGAATGCTCCGCGAGGTTGTCCACCACCTGAAAGGTGTGGAACAGCGTATCCTTGTGGCCGAGGCCATCCACCTGTTCGATGCCCGCCATAACGTCCAGTTCCGGGATGATCTCCTTGAGCAGGCCCGTCGAATGCAGAATTTTGAGCCCGATCGATGGCTTCGGGGCCGCCATGATTTTGAGGAATTCGTGGCTGACGCGCTCGCGCGAGACGATCTGGATCCGGCTGCTCATCGCCTCCATCGCTTCGAGCGTTGCCTCATCGAGCCTGAAATCGAGCTGGCAGGCGAAGCGGGCGGCGCGCATCATGCGAAGGGGATCGTCCGAAAAGGTCTGTTCCGGATCGAGTGGCGTTTTGAGCAGTTTTTCGCGGATGTGGCGCTGACCGTCGTACAGATCGACGAGCTCGCCGCGTTGCTCCCGGTTCAGGCGCAGGGCGAGGGCGTTGATCGTGAAGTCGCGGCGTGAGAGGTCATCCTCCAGCGTGCCGATGCTGGTGATCGGCTTGCGTGATTCGGGGTTATAGCTCTCCTTGCGTGCGCCGACGATTTCAAGCTTGAAGGTGCCCGCCTCCGGATCGTCCAGCTCGATCTGCGCGGTGCGGAAGCGCTCGAATAGCACGAAATTCCGGCCGCCAAGCTGCTCGGCAATCGCTTTGGCGAACGGCACCGGTTCGCCGATCACCATGATGTCGATGTCGGTGCAGGGGCGCTGCATGATGAGATCGCGAACGTAACCGCCCACGAGGTAGCAGGGGAGACCGGCCTGGTCGGCGAGGTCTCCGATGCGGTACAAAATCTCTGGAATGTCGTCGTGCTTTGCTTTCAGCATTCGGTCGTCGGTATCGTATTCGTCGGGTCGGATTCAGTCGAGGTCAGCGGTGTTCTTCCGGATTTCATCGGTGATTCTGCCCGCCACCATCAACGCACGGCGTCCCTCTTCGGAGGTGACCACCGCCGGACGGCCTGTGCGGAGGGCGTCGATGAACTGCTCCAACTCCACCTTCAGCGCGTTGACCTTCGGCACGTCGGGGCTGACGTAGTCGAGCGCCAGATCCTTCAGCGACTCCTGAATTTCGCCGAACTGTTCCAGAATCTTTTTGGTGGCGAAGTTCTTGATAGGATTTTTCGAGGAGCGATCCTCGGGCTTGACCAGCCGGAACACCTCTGACTTGCCGCTGTTGAAGTCCAGCGAAGCGTAGCTTTTAGGCTTGCGGCTGAAGAAGCGCAGCTTGCGGAGTTTGCTGCGGCTCAGGCGGCTTGCCGTGACGTTGGCGATGGCGCCGTTCTCGAATTCGATGCGCGCCGTGGCCATGTCCAGCTCGTTCGAGAAAACCTTCACGCCCGAAGCCGCGATGCTGCGAATGTCGGACTTGATGAGCGAGAGCACCAGGTCGATATCGTGAATCATCAGGTCGAGCACCACCGAGACGTCGGTTACGCGGCGTGAAAAGCCGCTCAGCCGCTCGGCCTGGATGTACATTGGCTCGCCAATGTACGGCTCGACCGCCAGCAATGCCGGGTTGAAGCGTTCGATGTGGCCAACCTGGATGGTCAGTCCCTTCTCCTTTTCGAGCCGGATCAGCTCGTCGGCCTCCTCAAGGGTTGCCGTGATCGGCTTTTCGATGAACAGGCTCAGTCCCGCTTCGAGAAGCTGTTTGGCGATGACGTAGTGCGAGCTGGTGGTCGTGGCGATCACCGCAGCGTCGCACGTGTCGGCCAGTTCCGCCAGCGAGCCGAAGCAGTGCACATCGTACTTTTTGCCAATCTCCTGCAATCGCTCGGGGTTCAGGTCGAACACACCGGAAAGCTCCACATCCGGGTTCTCGGCGGCGATCTGTTTGAGTAGGTTCGTATGGAATTCGCCGAGCTTGCCGACGCCTGCAACGCCTATGCGCATGGTTGTCTCCTTTTCGTTTGCAGTCGGTTGGTTAGTCTGCTACGCTTGCCGATGGCTCCAGCGCCTCGATGTCGTATTTGAACAGGCTCATGGATATGATCGTCCCGATGATGGTCAGCGCTCCCGCCGTGTAGTAGGGGAACCGGTAGTCCATCCCGTAAAGCACACTGCCGGTGATGGGGCCGAGGATGCGGGCCAGGGCGTTGACCGACTGCGCGAAGCCCATAATCTGCCCCTGCTTCTGCTTGTAGCTGTAGAGCGAGATCATCGAAATGTTCAGCGGGTTGACCAGACTCGTGCCGATGGCGAAAAAGAGCAGGATGCCGAGGCCGATCGTGAAGAGTGCGTTTACCGGAATGAACGGGATGAAAAAGACACCGATAAACGAAGCAATGTGGCCGAAAACCATGAGCTTGTGCTCGCCGAGCTTGCGGGTCATTTTCGGCAGCATTCCGCCCTGCACGATCACCGAAATGAACCCGACGTAAGCGAACAGGTAGCCTACCTGCTGCTCGGTAGTGTGGAACCTGTCGCCCCAAAGCAGAATCGCCGCCACCTGCATGTTCACGATTGCCAGCGAGTAGATGAAGTTGATAATCATCAGCAGCGCCACCGGACGTGAGCTGAACGCTTCGTGGACTCGTTCCGCATACGCGCTGCTCTTGCGGGCGAGCGAGGCCAGGAGCGAGGTGTCGGCATGAGCTGCTTCTCCGCTCTTTCTGAAGAGCGACAGGAAGCCCTCGGCGTGAGGATTGGTTTCGCTTAGCAGGAAGAGCGCCAGGGTGAAGTTGGTGAAGTTCAGTCCGGCTGCGAACAGACCGACCATCGAAATGCCGAAGTTGGTCATCAGCACACCGCCGATCAGCGGGCCGATGATGAAGCCGATACCGAACGCTGCGCCAAGCATGCCCATTGCGCCCGAGCGGCTTTTCGAGTCGGTCACGTCGGTAATGGCTGCCTGCGCCGCCGCGATGTTGGCCGAGCCGATTCCCGACAGCGAACGCGCCAGAATCAGGAGAGGAATCGTCACCGCCTGTGAGAAGAAGACGTAGGAGACTGAGGCCAGAAAGATGCTCGACAGCATTACCGGACGTCGTCCGATCTTGTCGCTCAGCTTGCCCCAGATCGGCGAAAAGATGAACTGCATCGTCGAGTAGATCGCCGCGATCAGGCCGATCATGAAGGGCGACGCTCCAAGCTCCTTGGCATAGGTCGGCAGCAGCGGAAGCACGATACCGAAGCCGATCAGGTCGAGCAGAACTGTCAGGAACAGAATGACCAGCGGTGATTTCTTCATGAAGGGGCGAGCCGTTAGATGGAGCTGAAAATGCCCAAAATACAAAAATCGCCCGCCATGTTGAAACGGCATGTCAAGTTTGTGGGGTGGATGGGGGAAATCACGTCAGAGTGTTCTCAGTGAACCAGTAGGCGCTTCGCTCTTTCCCCTTGTGAGAGGTGTAACCAATCAGTATATAAAAGAGACTGGTGTCTACGGCAGGCTGATGGACTCTTCAATCAAAAGATATTGATGAAATAATGTCAACGCGATCTGATCAGGAGCGGGATCAGTGTATCGATATGCTCATCGCCCGAGTGCAAGAGCTTGAGGGCGAAGTCCTGCGTTTGAAAGGAGACCAGCATGATTCAGCTCCCGGCGTTTCAGCGCCGAAGGTGAAACCGGTTTCAGTAACAAGACCAGCAAGGTCATCTGAGCTCCAACGTTCAAAAAGCGCCAAGCCCTCTTCTTCAGCTACTCTCGAAAATGTCATCGGCACCCGCTGGATCGGCACTATCGGGATTGTCGCTGTCATTTTTGGCGTCTCATTTTTCCTCAAGTACTCTTTCGATAACAACCTCATCGGTGAAGCCGGAAGGGTGATGCTTGGTATCGTTGGCGGTATCGCTTTTCTCATTACGGGCGAATACCTTCAAAAAAACAAAAACCTCGGACGTTATGCGCAGATCCTCAGCGGCGGCGGTTTGGCCGTGCTGTATCTGTCTTTGTATGCAGCATTTACGCTCTATCATCTGATTCCTGCATTTCTGGCGACAATTGGCATGGTGGCGGTCACGACGACCGGCATTACGCTTTCGCATCGTTATTCGGCCTATTCACTCGCTCTGGTCGCCCTCGCCGGTGGATTTCTGACTCCCGTCTTGCTTTCAACTGGCGAGAACCAGCCTGTTGAGCTGTTCAGCTACATTTTGTTACTCGATTTAGGAACCTTGCTCCTGCTGCGGTTTCGCCAATGGCCTTCGCTTGCTGCCATTTCGCTCTTCGGAACCGCATTGCTCTATGCTCTCTGGCATGAAGCGTTTTACAGCCTCGATCAACACACGATTGCTTTCGTTGCGGTAACGGTGTTTTTTATTGTTTACAACCTCTATCTCCTCTTTTTCCGTGATCGAAAGGCATCGGAATCGACAGCCGATCATCTCGTCATTTTTGGCTCGGGCCTGTTTTTCTTCATGGCGTTTCTTGCCCAGCAGGAATTTGCCGATACCTGGCCGGTCAGGTTCTTCGCGCTGCTTCTTGCCGGAATCGAGATCGGACTGGCCGGTTTCACCAGCCTCCGTTCGAAGGCGCTGCCGATGACGGTTGTGTCGTATGCGGTGTTGTCCATCGTTTTGACGGTCATTGCAACCTTCGTCACTCTCGGGCAGCATTGGGTTTTGGCGGCGCTTTCGGTTGAAATGGCCGTTCTTGGCTGGTGGGCTTTCAAGCTCGATCTGCCGGTTTTCCGCTGGGGCGTCTATCTGCTTGGCCTTGTGGTACTGTTGCGCTTTTCCTATGAAGCAACCTTGTATCTCGCACCTTTTGAAAGCTTCGTTCCTGTTTTCAACAAACGTTTTCCGGGTTGTGCATTAGCGATCGCCGGTTTTTATGTGTTGCTGTATGCCGGTTCGCGGCACAGGAATATTCTGAGTATCAATGAAAGAAGCATCAATGCGATCATCTTTTTCATCACCCAGGCGCTGTCTCTGATCCTCTTGTCTCTTGAGGTTCATGAGTTCTTTGACCTCGGCCCCGGCAGTGATTCCTCGGTTTATGCCTATCAGATGTCTCTTTCGGTACTCTGGACGCTCTATGCGTCATTCCTGATTGGAGTTGGAATCGTCAGGCGAATCCGCAGGGCCCGTATTCTGGGTATCCTGATTCTGGGTGTCGCGGTGCTGAAGGTGTTTTTTATGGACCTGTCGTTCCTCGAAACGGTGTATCGTATTATTTCATTTATTGTTCTCGGGTTGTTGCTTCTGGCTGTGTCCTATGGCTATAACCGTTTCAGGCATATCATTTTCGGAGAAGATCAATCATGAAGAAATCTGTCCTTCAGGTACTGCTTTGCCTGATTCTGCTGCTCGATGGAGCCGCAGGCGTTTGCGCGACGTTTGACGAGCGCCTCTGGGAAAAGTATGCGCAGATCGAATTACCGAAAGAAGGAAGCAATGGTTCTCTTGCGGCCTTGCCCCTCGACAGTTACCGCCTTGGAGATTTGACGGCGAGCACTCCTTTCGCCGATTTCCGTGTGGTAACCGACCGGAAAGAGGAGGTGCCCTGGCAGATTGTATCGAAACGTCCCGAAACGCGCCAGGAGTTGATAGCTTTCCAGATGCGAAATCTCTCGACAACCGAAAATGGTGATACCTGGGCCGAGTTTCTTGTCGATGAGAACGGTACGGCTGTGAACGCTTTGCAGATCATCTCGCCCGACACCAACTACATCCGCCCGGTGGAGGTTCTCGGTAGCCGGGATGGCAAGGCATGGCAAACGCTTCGCAAGGACGGCGTGATTTTCGAGCTGGATAAAGGTGAAAAACTGAAGAACGACAGGCTGTCAATTCCAAAAACTACGTTCCCACATCTTGCCATCAGAATTGCCAATGGCGGGAAAGAGGCGTTGAAGATCACCGAGGTCAGGTTGTTCCGGCAAAGGAATTCGGCAGGGCAAACTTACAGGATTCGGGGGACCATCGAGAAGCAGGCGTTCGATGATTCGAGAAAGGAAAACAGCGTTGTGATGCGGATGGACAAGGCTTTTCCTGTGGATCGTCTGGAAATTGTAACGAACGATCGCAATTTCCAGCGCTTCGTCACTGTTGAAACCAAAAACAACAAAGGAGTTTGGGCGGCGGTTGGCGGAGGGACTATTTACAATTTCGATACGCCTGATCTTCACTCATCGCAACTCTCGATAGAGCTGCCTGAAATTTCCGCGGCGGAATATCGCCTGGTTTTTCGCAATCACGACAGCCCGCCGCTGACCATCAGCAGTGTTTCCGGTATAGGGTACCGGAGGGTGCTGGTGTTCAAAACCTATCCGGATCGTAAACTTTTTCTTTTCTGGGGCAATCCATCAGCTAAAAATCCGCAGTACGATCTGGCAAAAGCTATTAATGCCGAGAGCGTGGACAAACTGCCAGTTGCAGGGCTTGGCCCGGTTCGCGAGAATCCTTCGTTTGCAGGAGATGAGGCTCGGCTGCCCTTTTCCGAACGCTACCAGTTTCTGCTCTATGGGGCCGTCATTCTTGCCATCGCCGCTCTACTGTTCATGCAGTACCGTGTGTTCAGGCGCATTCATGTTGATGACGCGAAAACGAAATCCTGACACTGAATTTTGAAATGAAACGCAATCAACTGAACCATTTTTTTACGCAGCTGCTTTTAGTGGCGTCGTTCCTTGCCATGGTTGCTCCGGCGCAATCCCTGGGTTTCTCTGGTAAGGTGCAGCGCGTCTATACTCCGCCACCGGACAGCGTGGAGCGCAAGGCGATACTCGATGCCATGCGCGCGGAGCTCCAAAAGCAGCACAATCTCGACGTGGCATTTGTCGTCAGGGAGATGAAGGTCAGCGGCGGCTGGGCGTGGGTACATACCATGCCGCGCTCAAAGGATGGCGGCTCCAGATATGAGGATTTTTCCGCGCTCTTGCGCAAGACGGATGGGCGCTGGAGGGTTGTTGAAATTCCCTGCACCGAGCCTGATAATCCGGAGTGCATCGATAATCCCGACTATTTCAGCAAACTGCTCGATCGATTTCCCGGACTTCCTGCTTCTATTCTGCCTGCCGGAACTCCGGAACGTTGACAAAGATTTTGATCCTGAGCCGGAAAAGGTCTGAAAAGCAGTTTTTAAAACAAATGCCCGATCATGCCAAACAGAAACCAGCACCCGTTAGCGCTTGCGCTCTTCTCACTACTCAGCGCACTCATCGTTGCTCACGCTATTTACCACTACACCATTCTGCCAGACCGGGTTGCCACTCACTTCGGGCTTTGGGGAGAGCCGGATGCCTGGGGGGCGAAAAGTGTGTTTTTCATCTGGTACGGCATCATCGGCCTACTCCTCGTGGCCACCTGGGCCTGGGTGAAGCGGACGCTTACGCCGGGTCATACCTCGTGGCTCAATATTCCCAACAAGGAGTACTGGCTTGCCCCTGAGCGTCAGGATGAAACACTCGCCTGGCTCAGGACGGGCCTGCTTCTAGGCGGTTCTGCCACGCTGCTTTTCCTGCTCGACCTCATGCACCAGTCATTTCAGGTCTCCCTCGGAAAAGCGACAAAGCTGACGCACATCGTTACCAGCTTTGCCATCTACCTCACTTTCTGCGTGGCCTGGATCATCTCAATTTATCGGCGGTTCGGGAGGAAGGGGTGACGGGGGAATTCGTGGACAGAGGAGCCGTCGGTGTTCGCAACGTTACGTAGATGCCGGTTTTGGCGGTCGCTGATTTTTAAGCGTTTTTTAAGATGATGTTTATCCTGTTTTAAGGTCGATGCGGGTATGTTTTCTCAAGCTGATTTTTCAGCCTTTGAGTAAACGTATTCAACCATGCAAAAACCTTGAGACACCATGAAAGCTAACATTCGATCCTGGGCTACGCCGCTTGTGACCGGGGCACTTCTGATTTCCGCCGTTACCGGCGTGTTTCTGTTTTTTGAATTTGAAAAAGGGCTGGTCAAGCCGGTTCACGAGTGGCTTGGCTGGCTGCTCGTCGCAGGCGTTGTTTTTCACGTGATCGCGAACTGGAAAGCCTTTACGGGCTATTTTTCAAAAAAGCTCGCCATGTCGATCATCGGCTTGTGTGCCGTCGTGACGGTGGTTTCGGCAATGCCATTCCTCGGTGATAAGGAGCACGAGAACGGCAAGCGCGTTGCCCGAGCATCGGCAAAGATGCTCGAATCGTCATCGCTTGAAACCGTGGCGCTGGTGGTGAAGCAGCAGCCCGACGAGCTGATGGCGAAGCTCCGCAATAACGGTTTTGCCGTCGATGCGCCATCGCAGACGATTGCCGGTATCGCTTCGGCCAACGGCAAGAGCCCATCCGAACTGCTCGGCGCGCTGATCGGCAAACAGGGCGGTGGTGAGCATGGCGACGATGATGACGATCATTAATCCAAACGCCGCATGAGACTGCTGATTATCGAAGATGAACCGGGAATCGCGGGCTTTCTGAAGGAGGGCCTTGAAGAAGAGTACTTTGCGGTCGATGTCGCCAGCGACGGCCGCACGGGGCTCGACCTTGCCATGACCAACGAGTACGATCTTTTGCTCGTGGACTGGATGATTCCCGGCATCAGCGGTATCGAGGTGTGTCGGAGACTGCGCAAGGAGGGCAACGATGTGCCGATCATTTTCCTGACGGCAAAGGACACCATCGAGGATGTTGTGTTCGGTCTCGATGCAGGCGCGAACGACTACATCCGCAAGCCCTTTGAATTCGAGGAGCTGCTGGCTCGCATCCGTGTGCAGTTGCGACGGCGGGGCAGCGAAAGTTCCAAGCTGAGCACCGGTGAACTGACGGTCGATCCCGCTTCCCATCAGGCCCGGTGTGAGTCTATCGATCTGGCCCTTACGCCAAAAGAGTTCGCGCTGCTCGAATTTCTTTTGCGTAACAAGGGGCGGGTCTGCACCCGGAGCCGCATCATCGAGCATGTGTGGGACATGCACTTCGATTCCGACACCTCGGTGATCGACGTCTACATCAACTTCCTTCGCAAAAAGCTTGATGCGGCCGGATGCCGTGATCTCATCCAGACCATCCGCGGCGTGGGCTACATCATTCGCGACGAGGGCGGAGAGGCGCAATGACGACCTCGTCCGGTACGGCTTCGGGTCGCTCCCGGCGCAGGCGGATTTTCTCCTCGATGAGCCTGCGCAGCCGGATCGCCCTCTACTACACCGGCGCGACCGCTGTACTGATTGCCATCGTCTTTGCCGCCATCATCTTCACGGTCGATAACGTGGTCTATCGTCACCTCGACGAGGAGCTTCGCCATGAGGCTGCCGAGACGCTTCGCGAGGGGCGTATCTGTAACGATAATTTCGAGGGCTTCGTCCGAGGCGGCGTTCATGTTGACGACGAAGAGGCGGATCATCAAGGCGACCGCGAACGGCATCACCAACGCGGTCGCCGCAGAGACCTCGACGTCGAGTTCGTGCAGTTTTCGGACGCCGAGGGACGAATCGTCCAGAAATCGGAAAGCCTGTTCGAGAACGTGCTGAGCGTCGAGAATGGCAACCGCGAGCCTGTCTTGCGCAACAGCACGGTCGGCAGCTCGACGGTGCGTCAGCTCCAGCTACCGCTCCTGGGCAGTGACGGCAAAATCAACGGTTACCTCGTCGTTGCCGTGCCGCTGCGTGGCGCGATTCTTGTGCTGCGCGACATGTCCACGACGATGCTCATTTCGTTTCCCGTCATCATCATTCTGCTTTTCGTCGTGACGCGGTTGATTGCCGGACAGAGCATCAGGCCGATCGACGAGGTGATCGCCACGGCGGAGACGATCACGCAGTCGAACCTCGACCAGCGCATAGCCCTGCCCCGGAACCGCGATGAGCTGTACCGGATGTCGGTGACGGTGAACGCGCTGCTCGACCGCCTGCAACAGGCGTTCGGGCGTGAAAAGCAGTTCACTTCCGATGCGGCGCACGAGCTGAAAACGCCGCTTTCGGTGGTTAAGGGAACGCTCGAAGTGCTGGTGCGCAAGCCGCGAGAGGCCGAGCATTACGAAAGCCGCGTCCGCATTTGCCTCGCGGAGCTGAACCGCATGGCGCGGCTGATCGACCAGCTCCTGATGCTGGCTCGTTACGAGAGTCAGAGCGGCAAGCCCACCATCACCGAGGTTGATCTAGCACAGCCCGTCAACGCCGTTTTGGAACGCTTGCAACCCATAGCCGCTCAAAAGGGCATCGCCATCACGCTGCATGACAGCCGCCCTGGCGTGGTCCCCGCCGATCCCGCGCTGCTTGAGATCATGCTTGGCAATCTTCTCTCCAACGCGATCAACTATTCGCCCGAAGGCTCGCCGGTTGAAATCCGGATCGGGCGGCGCGACGGCGCAGTGATTTGCGCCATCGAAGACCACGGAGTCGGCATTCCGGAAGCGCAGCTTCTTGCGATCTTCGACCGCTTCTACCGCGTTGACGAGTCGCGGAGTGCGGGGACTGGCGGCACGGGCCTCGGTCTGTCAATCGTCAAAAAACTGGCCGACCTCCAGTCCATCACCGTCTCGGTCACAAGTGAGCCGGACAAGGGCAGCATCTTTGAACTGGTGTGGCGTCAAGAAAAAACTGAAAGATGAGCAAGTCCGCAAGGTGTTTGTTGGTTTCATCATGTCACCAGGATTGCCGAATGACTGGAATTTCGAGTCGGAAAAAGAGCGTGATAAAGCTTTGCGGTGTGATTTTTCGAAAGTGAATGAGGAATAGAGCAGGTGGGAAATCTCCCCGGAGTTTGTTCGATCAATCAACTCCGGGGGGCTGGTTCATTAGGTGTCTTTATTCGTCCTCTCCTACCGGTTCGCTTCCTGTGTAGATTTGTGCGGAATTGTCTGCTTCATTGTAGTTGAAATACACCGGTTTTTCATGCCGAAGTATATCGACGATTGCTTCCCAGTCACGGATATGATAGTGAACGTCAATGAAGTGTGTTATTGAGCGTATTTTGTTGCCCGGCAGGGGATGGCCGTCCGGAATGAACCACACAACAGCTCTACCAAAACTCCCGAACAGATTGATTAATCGCTTGCCCCCATGGGTTTTAGGGTCAAGCATATTGATGAAGTAGGCATCGATTTGCCCGAAATGGGTTGCCATAATCTCCTCCTTGTTTTGATGTTCAGCTCATCGTGTTATTTCAGTGATCGTGAAAAACGTTGAATTTTCTGAAAAAGCAGGAGCAACTTAAGGGCATCATTACTATGTTACCGACTTTCTCAAAGAGATGCAATCAGATCGCGTGCTGATGCCGAGAGAACACGGCTTCCGGTAATGATTTTTCTGTTGGCAGTGGTGCCTTGGTTCCTATGCATTCCAGACTGTATCTTGTTGTATGGCAAGAATCTGCGCGTTTGTGAAACTGGCAAATAATAACCATGTCCGCTCAATCCCGTAACCATTCGCTTACTCGTTTTGTGTGGCTGTCGATAACAGCTGCTCTGGTCACCATTGTGCTGAAAATGGCGGCGTGGCAGCTGACCGGCTCGGTAGGGCTGCTCTCCGATGCGCTCGAATCGTTCGTCAATCTTGCCGGGGCGATGATGGCGCTGGCGATGCTGACCTTGGCCGAGCGTCCGGCGGACGAATCCCACGCTTTCGGGCACGGCAAGGCGGAGTATTTTTCGAGCGGCTTCGAGGGATTGCTGATCCTGATTGCTGCGCTCGGAATCGGTTACAGCGCGATCGAGCGCTTTTTTCATCCGCAGGCGCTGCATGACGTCGGGCCTGCTCTCGTCGTCTCCGTTTGCGCCGGGGCGGTGAACCTCCTGACCGCACGCACGCTGCTGAAGGTTGGCGAGCGGGAGCACTCGATTACGCTTGAAGCTGACGCGCATCACCTGATGACCGACGTCTGGACTTCCGTCGGGGTGATTGCCGGTGTTGCGCTGGTGTGGCTCACCGGACTGACCTGGCTCGATCCGCTCATTGCGCTCGTCGTGGCGTTCAATATTCTCTTCACCGGTTGGCGTCTTCTGAAACGCACCGCGGACGGCATGATGGATGCCGCGCTCTCCCCCGACCAGATTGCCGAAATCCAAACCGCTCTGCTTGAGGTGTGCGGGGACGAAGTGACATACAAAAATCTCAAAACGCGGCTGGGCGGCAATGTGGCGTTCATCACGCTCGACGTTCTCGTTCCGGCCAGCTGGAGCGTGCAGCTCGGCCACGACTGGTGTGAGCGCATCGAAGCGCATCTGCATCAAGTCATCCAGAACTCGCAGGTCGTGACGCATCTCGAACCGCGCACACAGTCGTGAAGAGGAGCGTCATTGAATCGTGGAGGTGATGGCGGCATGAAGTATCGTCTCATTGTGTTTGATTTCGACGGCACGCTGGCCGACAGCGAACAGAGCATCATGGAGGCCATGCGGCTGGTGGCGCGTGATTTCAGGCTGTCGGAGATCGATCCCGCAATTGTCCGCCGCGGGATCGGACTGCCGTTGCAGCGTACGATTGAAATGGGGCTTGGGCTTGAAGCCGATGATGCCGCTGAGGCGGTCGAGCGTTACCGGAAGTATTACAAGGAGATCGCTTTCGACACGACCAGTCTGTTCCCGGAGGTCAAGGAGACGCTGGAGCTGTTGCAGCGGGAGTATTTGCTTGCTATCGCTTCCAGTAAAAGCAGGCAGGGGCTTCTGTCTATGATGCAGCATCTCGGCATTTTCCAGCACTTTGCTTCCATCGCCGGAGCGCAGGATGTGCAGCGGGGCAAGCCAGCGCCCGACATGGTGCAGCTCTCGCTGGCGCGCCTCGCTGTTCCGGCGGAACGGTGCCTCGTCGTGGGCGACACGGTGTTCGACATCGAGATGGGCCAGCGGGCATCCGCCGATACCTGCGCCGTTACCTACGGGAACCATTCTGCCGAGGAGCTGCGCGGGGTGAATCCCACCTGGCTCATCGATTCGTTCGAGCACATCCTGTCGTGCCTGCATGGCGGCGGTGAGGCGGATTGACCAATCTTAACCGGATATTTTTTCATGCAACGTGCGTCGGCTGATAGCGTGGTGGTGCTGGACTTTGAAACAACGGGCTTGTCGCCGCAGTATGGTGACCGGGCCATCGAAATCGGCGCGGTGCTTCTCGAAAACGGCGTAATCGTCGACCGTTTCCAGCGGCTGATGAATCCCGGCTTTCGGATCAGCCCGTTCATCGAGAGCTATACTGGCATTACCAACGAAATGCTCAAAGTCGAGCCGCCCTGCGAAGAGGTGATGGCCGGGTTTTCGGACTTTATCGCCGGGCACAACATCGTGGCGCATAACGCCTCGTTCGACCGGCGCTTTCTCGACTTCGAGCTGAAACGGGCGCGCCGAGCCTACGAGGGCGATTGCTGCTGCTCGTTGCTTCTGTCGCGGCGGATTTATCAGGATGCTCCGAACCACAAGTTGCAGACTTTGGTCAACCATGCAGGCATACCGAAAGTCGGCAGCTTTCACCGCGCGTTGGCTGACGCCGAGATGACAGCGCATTTGTGGCTGTCGATGATCGACCGCATCCGCCAGCACTACGGTGTTCAGGCGATCTTCTTCGACCAGCTCACCGAACTTTCGAAAATCGACAAGCTTTACGCTCATCGCTACCTCACCGATCTGGCGAATGGATGAGTGGAACGACGGCGATGAGGACTCTTGAGTCATCGAAAATTTCCGCGCGGAGCATTGGTTCGAAGCGCTGTTTTTGATATACTTTACACGAGCATGTGGTGCCCGGCATGGAATCGTGACGGGCTTAAAAGGGAATCCGGTGCAAGTCCGGAACAGTACCCGCTGCTGTAATCCCGCATCGGTCGCAAGGCTGCTGACACGGTTTGCCGAAAAGGCCACTGTCCCGACAATTCGGGACGGGAAGGAGGGCAAAACCACGGGAAAGTCAGAAGACCTGCCGCATCTTTTTTTACAAGCTTCGGGAATAAAGCACCATATCATCATGAAAAAACCCCTTGTCCCATCTGCCTGGGCAGGCAGGTTGCGCGCCTCATTCAGAGCGCTACGAAACCGGCTGTTCCAGGCGCTTCTCAACCGGTTCATCCCCGGTTTTCTTCACGATCCGTTTCGCCTGCCGTTCGTCGTGCCGATGCGGCCGGTATCGTTTCCCACGAACGCTTACGAGCTTTTCTCTGCTCAGCAGGAGGGAGCCTCGCTGTTGTTTCATCAGGAGGATGACGGGAGCGACAATCTTTCTGAACTCACCTCATGCGCCGCCTGTCAGCGCTGCGCGGGCAACGACAGCATTGCCTTTGCCGGGAACACGCTCACCACGTTTCCTGCTTGGCGGTATAACTGACGGAAGCTATCGGCGCAGAGGCTTTGCGTTATCAAATAAAAAATCTCCGGACACGAGGATTTTCAATGAAACCAACGTTATCAGAGCATGAGCGCCGTCGCCTGGATCTACGCGTCGCTGAAACGGAAAAGCGCACCGGAACCCAGATCGTTCTGAGCGTCATCCAGCGTAGCGACGCGTATGCCGAGTTGCCATGGAACGCTTTCGCTTTGGGCGCGTCGGTCGCCGGATTGATCCTGTTTCTGTTGCATTGGAGGCTCTATGCGTGGTATCCGGAAGCGTCTCTACTGATTGTGGTGGTGGGCATACTGGCGGGTGGTGCGCTTTTGGCGCTGCTGACGGTCATGATGCCGCGATTTGCAAAACTGTTCTTGTCCGACTACCGCGCCGAAGTTGAGGTGCAGCAGTATGCCAAAGCGCTGTTTCTGGATCGCGAGCTGTTTGCCACCCGGCAGAGAACAGGCATTCTGCTGCTGGTCAGTTTGTTCGAACATCGGGTTGTGATTCTGCCTGACAAGGGGCTGGGCAAGCGTTTAAAGGAAGATGATGTAAACAACATGATCGCGGCAATGACTTCATTGCTGAAGCGTAGGCAAGTCGCCCAAGCCTTCGATGCCGGTCTGGACTATCTGTCCCGAATACTCACCGCCACCTCGCCTGAACTCCATAGCGACGAATTGCCCAACGACATTATCGAGGAGGAGGGAGTATGAAGCAGCGAGTGATCTTTCTGTTACTCCCGATCGTGCTGTTTGTCAGCTCAGCCCTTTTTGGCGCGGAGGTGCCGTACCTGACCGGGAGGGTCACGGACAACGCGCAGCTTCTTTCCCCTGAGGTGAAGCGCTCATTGTCGGAGAGTCTGAAGGAACATGAACAGCGCACCGGCAACCAGATTGCCGTCCTGACGATTCCAACGCTTGATGGGGAGAGCATCGAAGATTACGCGGTCAGGGTTTTCGAAACATGGAAACTCGGTCAGAAAGAGAAGGATAATGGTGTCTTGATCGTCGTGGTGCCAAACGACCGGCGGATGCGCATCGAAGTGGGGTACGGTCTTGAGGGCACGCTTACTGATGCAACGGCAGGGCGAATCATTCAAAACATTATGACCCCAAAATTCAAAAACGAAGACTTTAATGGTGGTATCACGGATGGCGCCAAAGCCGTGATGAACGTCCTCGAGGGTGGGGTATTGCCGGAGACAGCAGTCAAGTCCGATTCGAAGAAAAAGTCGGGTTTCTTTGAAATGGAGGGGCCGGAGCTTTCGATAACGGAGCGCATTCTCATTGGCGCGTTTGTTTTCGGCATCATCGGGCTGTTTACGGCGATTGGCATCCTCACGCCTGGTTTCGGGTGGTTCTTATACTTTTTTCTGATACCCTTCTGGGCGGTTTTTCCCATGGTTGTGCTGGGCCCGGATGGCGCATTGTATTGTTTGATCACCTATCTGGTCGGCTTTCCGGCAGCAAAGCTGTTCATCCGGAACACCGACTGGTATCAGAAAGCTCAGAAAGATCTTCGCACGAAGGGGCAGGCTTCAATCGGTGGCATGGTGATTCGCTCTGGAGGTTCCGGTTCGTCGTGGTCGTCCGGTGGATCGAGTTTTTCTGGCGGTGGGGGATCGTCAGGCGGTGGCGGTGCCTCCGGCAGCTGGTAGGGGGATGGTGATGGCTGTTGAATCGCGTCACCACGCCGACAATATGGACATTTGATTTGTCCTTTTCGGGAAAGGAAATCCAGAATATTGCAGAAATTTTTTGGCCGTCGGCCACTCCTTAGACCATAGCATCGTGATGCAGAAAGATTGGTGGATCCCGATACTTCAATGGACACTTCCGGGCGTTGCGCTGACCATCATCATGGGATGGCTCTCGAAGAGCAGGATGAGTCGACGGTCTGTAACGGAAGTCAATACCTTAAGGCATCCAACGGGTATTCTGGTCATAGGGCTCATCGGATTCGCTTTTTTTGCCGGTATCGCTGTGGTGTCGAACACCATCGGCAAGAACAGCACAACCACTATCTGGACGACCCTCATTTTCCTTTTCTTCGCAGGGATGTCGCTCGCTATGGTCGCCGACTACTTTTTTGCCCGTCATCGCCTCAGCGCCGATGGGCTCGACTATGGCAGGTTGACTGGACAACGCGGTTACATCCGCTGGGTGCAGGTTCGACGTGTTGAGTACGCGCCCTCGATGCGGTGGTTCAAGCTTCATATGCCGTCTGGGCCTCCCATCAGGATTTCAGCAATGCTGATGGGTTTGCCTGCGTTTGCGCAACATGTTCTGGCGTACGTACCGGCCGGGCGAATCGACAATTCAGCAAAAGCTTTGCTGATCGAGACTGCCGATGGCAACCTGCCTGAAGTCTGGAGTTAGTCCGATGCCGCAGGAGTAGCCGAGCCATTACATCAAACTGACATTCCGGCAGCAGAGCTTTTCTGGCGTTTTGACGTTGCGTAACCCTCCTCGTCTTTTCTTCTCTGTTCATCATGGAGTTGCTTATTTCAGCAGTTTCTTGCCGCGCGTTTTTTTCTTGAATGGTTATTGCGTTACGTTTCAGATAAGCGATATCTGGCCAACCTCATGGCTGACATAATCGCGCACAATCGCAGATGGTGCGAGTTGTACAAGCTGCTGAATCCGTTCTTTCAAGCTGGGGTCTATGCTCAGCAATAACCGGCGGCTTCAATCCTGAATTCCAGTGACGCATGAAACCGTTTGATGTGGTGATTTCCGGGGCTGGTCCTGCAGGGTGCACGGCAGCTTTGTCGCTTGCGCGGAAAGGGTTGCGCGTTGCCTTGATCGACAAGGCGCAGTTCCCGAGAGATAAAACGTGCGGCGACGGCGTCACCCCAGCATCGGTCAGGCTTCTTGAAGAGCTTGGTGTCGTGGAGGTCGTTCGCCAGCGAGTAGGGCCGCTGACGGTGTTCAAAGGCATCACCCTCTTTTCTCCCGATGGCGCGGTTGTGCAGGGACGGTTGTCGCAAACCGGCGACCGGTCGAGCGAAAGTTACGTTATCCCCCGATCGTTGCTCGACGACTGTTTCGTTACCTGTGTAAAAGCCCACGAATCGATTTCCTTTTTCGACAATACCGAGTCGCGCGAGCTCATCATAAACGGTGATTCGGCCAGGGGGCTAAGTACTTCTGGAGGTGAATTTTACGGGAAGTGCATTGTTGCGGCTGACGGCGTCTATTCGCCGATAGCCGCTCAGCTTGGGCTCCTGAACCGACAGAAAGAGCAGCAGGGATTTGCCATGCGGGCCTATTTTTCAAACGTTAACGGCCTGAGCGATTCCATCGAACTTCATTACGACAATCTCATTCTGCCGGGCTACGGCTGGGTATTTCCCGCCGGTGAAAAGCGAGCCAACATCGGCGTGGGCATCATGACGCGTTTCAAGGAGCCGCGCGGTCTCAAAAACATGTTCAAGCGTTTTGTCGCTGAAAACCCGGTTGTCTCCAGCAAGCTGAAAGATGCGGCGATGGAGCCGGGTACGCTGAAAGCGTGGCCTCTGCCGTTCGGTTCATTTCGGGGAATGCGGAGTCAACGCAATGTTTTGCTTGCTGGCGATGCCGGCAGTTTTGTTGATCCGCTGAGCGGAGAGGGGATTTTTTATGCCATAAAAAGTGGTCAATTCGCAGCTGATGCTATCGTCAAAGCGCTTGCGGAGAATGATCGCGCACAGGCCGGAGCGTTTTATGAAAAGTTGTGGAGAAAAGCATTCGAGTTCGACGAGTTCAGCGTCGGCTATTTTCTGCAAACCATGCTGAACAGCCGTTTTCTTATGGAAACGCTTTTGCAGTTTGCATCGAAAAAACAGTCTCGCGCTGATTTGCTGGCCGATATTATTGCTCATAACCGGAAAAAACTCGATCTGGTGAATCTGCTCAATCCGTTGTTTTGAGGTGTATCGCGTTAACCTTTAAGGTAAAGTGAGGGAAATATGCAACTCGATATGCACTATTATGGTACCTACGCCATGGCTCGGGCTGCCGGGTTGAAAAAAGAGGTTTGCGAAACGATTGCGACAGCTGCTCAATTTGTTGATGATAATGCTGAAAAAGAGAGTGTATTTTTCAGGGACGGCGCCCGATTGGATGCTGAGGCTACTGCGCATCATACGATGCATTTGAAGAATCTTAGCCGGGAAGATCAGCGGCAAATATGGGTCCCTTTTCATTTCCTACCGGGTAATGAGGGCGATAGTTATACGCAGCGACTGGTTTGCAAAAAAGATAGTGAAATAGCACAAGAAATGATCAAATACAATGTAGCGTTGCTGAACCAGCCGTTTGCTTTGCCGTTACTTGGTATAATAGCCCATGTCTATGCAGATACCTTTGCGCATTATGGTTTTTCCGGAGTGAGTTCGAGGCATAACAAAATTGTGAACAATAGTATTGCTTTTCATGTATCATTAAGTCCTGATATCGAGAAATATATCACTGATAAAGCGAAAAAATTTGTGAATGATTACCCGAAAGAGGGTGGGTTATTTCATAATATCAAGTCATGGCTTGCAGAGGAGGTAACCGGTGCTTTAGGACATGGAGCTGTAATGACCTATCCTGACAGGCCTTTTCTTGTCTGGAATTTTGTTTATGAAAATAATACTGATGGGGCACATTGTCCAGTTAGAAATAATCCGGAAACCTATGTCGAATTCTGTGTAAAAATCCATGAAATATTTCAGAGAGTAGCTAAAGAACATCCTGATTTTGCCGATAAGGCAGCATTTATAGATTTTTCAAAGATAGAGTCAACGGTAAAAGAAATTATCAATCTACAAGCTCCTAAAGAGGGTAGAGTTGATGCCTGGAAAAAGGCTGCGCGGAATGGACTGCTCTTTGGAACAGGGCAAGAAACAATTCCTGATTATGATGAAAACGTTTGGCATAACAACAGAGATAACCTTAAAAGAACTAAAGACTCAAGAGTTACTCCAGGTTTTCCTGTGTATCGATTTTATCAGGCTGCGGCAGTGCATCGTATCAATATTCTGAGGCATATTTTGCCAGCAAAAGAATTGATCGTTGCGTGATTCAGAGCTTCACTTCATTTTATCGCTGCTCGTTACAGTCGCTCTATTGAGGTGTTGCTGTAAGAGCCCTTTACGTCGTTTCGTGTTGGCATAAAGCCGAAAATCCTCGTTTTTCTCCTTTCAAATTCTCCAGCACAAACTCGCACCGTTCATCGACCGGCACTTTCGGTACTTCAATGAGTTTGTATCCCAGCGATTCGTACACCGCGCGGATGGCGTGGTGGAGCGCTTCGGCTTCTGCGAGGCTTTGGGGGCGTTCGGTGTCGTTGATATAGATTTCAGTCCACGGGGGGAGGATAAAGACCGTGCGCTCGTATCGGCACCGGTTGTGGGTGTCGAGCCATGCTTCGGGGATGTCGAGGCCGCTCTCGTGGAGGTAGCCGAAGATGTCGGGAAGGCCTCGGTCGAAAAAGCAGAGCTCGCCAGTTGCTGCGGCGTGGTTGTGCTGGCGGAGCATTTCTTCGAAGGCGAGGCTGGCGAAGGCTTCGAGGTCGTTCCAAGGCATTACGCCGTTCGGACGCTGGGCTTCGCGGCGGATCAGCTCGCGTGACACTTCTGCATAGCAGCGGTGGCCGTGCTGTTCGAGCCTGGCGATAAGCGTGCTTTTGCCACTGCCCGGCCCGCCGGTGATGATGTAACGGCAGGTCGTTTTTGTTTCGGTCGCGCTCATGCCAGCGTCAGAACAGGGAACCAGTTGGCGATCATGTCGAGCTTTTTTCGGCAAAGAATGTTCGCTCAAATTTGTTATCGAAAAACCGCATAATGGCTTTAAAAGTATCAGATTCTGGCGAAAAAGCATGCAATAATCCCGGCAAAAAGCTCATTAATCGGTATTGCGCCGACCTGCCGGATTCCGGAATAAAAGAACCGTCTTCTTGTTTTTTATGGTAACAATTGTTAATAATGGGGAAGCGAAATTCAATGGAGGTGCAAGTGAAAATAGCAATTAGTGGTAAAGGCGGCGTCGGAAAAACGACGATCAGTTCAATGATTGTGAGGGAGCTTGCATCAAGGGGGCGAAAGGTTCTCGCGATTGATGCCGACCCCAATGCAGGGCTGGCTGATGCGCTCGGTTACGATAGCGAACGGATGGGAGCTATCGTGCCGCTGGTGGAACGCAAGGCGCTGATCGAGGAGCGCACCGGAGCGAAGCCGGGGGAGTCTGGCGGCTATTTCGTTCTGAATCCAAAGGTTGATGATTTCGTTTCCCGCTATTCGGTCGATGTGAACGGTGTGCCGACCATCGTCATGGGTGCCCTGAAGGAGGCGCTGTCGGGCTGTTACTGTTCCGAAAACGCGCTGCTCCGGTCGTTTTTGCGGCACCTCATGGTCGAGCGCGACGAATGGGTCGTGCTCGACATGGAGGCGGGTTTTGAGCACATGACGCGCGGTACCGCGCAGTCGGTCGATCTGTTGCTGGTGGTCGTCGAGCCGGGCGAACGCTCGATCAGCACAGCGCGGAAGCTGATCGAACTTGCTGAACACACCGGCATTCCGGAGACGCGCCTGGTGCTCAACAAGCTTCACGGCGAGGAGCAGGCTCTCGCTGTCGCCGGAAAGCTCGGCGCGGAGCGGGTCATCGAGCGGATGCCGTTCGACATGGAGGCGGTCAGCGCGGATCTTTCCGGGGCGATGCCGTATGAGGCCTGTCCGGAGCTGGTCGCAAAAATCAGGAGCCTTGTTGACCGCCTCGAATCCCTGACAGAAAGAGAAAAAATTTTCTGACAGGATGGTCTCAGTTTTGGAATATTGTAAACAATTGTTAATATCATAATGAGATGTCGATATAGAAATGTAATTAAGTGCCGATACAGTAGTAAGCCATTCTCTTCCCTTCGAGTACTGACTTCAGCGTTCACTGACATCACGAACGCGCTTATTGCAAGCAGCATATCAGGTTTTCGTTCACTTCCAGCAATCGGAAGTCTTTTTTTAGTGGTCGATATTAACAATTGTTATCATTTTGTTTTCTGCTTTTCAGCAGGGGGGGATGTGCGGCAGCATGCGCGCGCTACCTGACTATACGCTGAGTTCGGAAAAGAGTCGTTTCAAATTATCCATTCAACAAGCAAAAGGAGGCTCTCATGAGTCAAGGAAACAATGGCTTTTCACGCAGGGATTTTATCAAGCAGTCGGCCATCGGTCTCGGCGCGGTTCTTGGCGGCAGTTCATTGCTGGCAGCGTGCAGCCCTAAATCCGAAGGTGGTTCCGCTGCGGTGAAGGGCGGCAAGAAGGTCACGAGCTGTTACCTGCCGATTACCGACGCCACGCCGATCATCCTTGCTCATGAGCTTGGCTTCTACAAGGAGCTGGGTATCGACTCCGAACGGCCGGTGCTGATCCGCGGCTGGGCGCCGATGGCCGAGGCCTTTATGGCCGGACGCTTCAACCTGACCCATCTCTTGGCTCCCATTCCGATCTACATGCGCTACAGCAAGAACTTCCCGGTCAAGGTGGTTGCCTGGGATCACATCAACGGCTCGGCCATAACCGTCGGCAAAGAGAGCGGCATCAAGTCGTATGCCGATCTCGGCGGCAAGCAGATCGCCATTCCTTACTGGTATTCGATGCACAACATCATTTTGCAGATGATCGCCCGCGAATATGGTATCGAACCGGTGATCCAGAGCAAGACCGCGCCGCTGAGCAGCAAGCAGGTCAACCTGTTCGTCATGGCTCCGCCGGACATGCCGACGGCTATCGCCTCGAACGCCATCGATGGGTACATCGTCGCCGAGCCGTTTAACGCCGCTGGTGAAGTGCTGGCGGGTGGTCGTATCGTGCGCTTCACGGGCGACGTGTGGAAAAACCACCCCTGTTGTGTAGCGGTCATGAACGAGAAGGATATTGCCGATCAGGAGTGGTCGCACAAGGTGATTCAGGCGCTGGTCAAGGCGGAGCTTTGGGCGCTTAACAACCCCGAACAGGCTGCGCATATCCTCTCCAAAGATGGGTCGAAGTACCTCCCACTTCCTGAAAAGATCGTAAAACGAGCGATGATGAAGTACGATCTGGAAACCTACGGCCCCTCCGGCACGGGCGCGATCAAGCATCCGGAGTGGAATGCTCGCCGTCTTTCTTACGAGCCTTACCAGTTCGAGTCGGCTACCAGGCATATGGTCGAAATGATGAAACAGACCAGAATGGATGGCGACACCAGCTTCCTTCAGAAACTCGATCCCGGCCGTGTTCACAGTGAACTTATGTACACGGCGGGCGTCGAGGCGGCGGCCTCAGCCCTCGGTGGCCTGACGCAGTTCGCTGCAATCGACCCCAAACAACCTACCGTCCGGGAAGAGATAATCAGCATCTGACCGCGTCAGGGATCGTTCACTTCCTCCGGTCCATTTTAACCCCGGCATCGTTCTGGCACGTCTCGCCCGTGCCGGTTGTGGGCGCGCGCGTGTCAGGAATATTTTGGTAACCAGCTATCGGAATCTGTTTTATGGCAAATCAGAATGGCAGCAATGCCACAGGAGTTCAGGGGAAACTGCTGGACAGGGTATTTTATCTAACCGGTATTTTGCTCTTCCTCGCCGTCTGGCAGCTCGCCAGCATGTTCAAACTTTTCGGCGCTGATTTCAGCGACTCATTCTCGCCTGTTGCGGCATTTTCGGCGCTGTTCGAGATGATAAAAAGCGGAGAGCTGATACACCACGCCATTCCAAGTATTCGCAGGGTGTTGACCAGCCTTTTACTGGCCATTATCGTTGCGCTCCCTATCGGTGTTCTGGTTGGCTACTTCAAAAGAGTCGAGCAGCTCACTTACGTGGTGTTCCAGTTCATGCGCATGATTTCGCCGCTTGCGTGGATGCCCATCGCTATCATCATCTTTGGTGTGGGCGATGTTTCCGTGACCTTTCTGCTCTGGCTGGTCGCTATCTGGCCGCTGATCCTGAATACTTCGCACGGCGCGGGACGGGTCAGCCCGCTTTGGGTGAACATGTCCCGAACGATGGGCGCAAAGGACACTGGCATTCTGCGCAAGGTGATTATCCCCGCTGCCGTACCGGACATGCTCACCGGCCTCAGGCTCGCCGTAGGGGTGAGCTGGATCATCCTCGTTCCGGCGGAGATGCTGGGCGTGCCGGACGGTCTCGGCTACTTCATTCTCGACACCCGCGACCGCTTCCGCTACGACCAGCTCATGGCCACCATCATGGTAATCGGCGCGATCGGCTATCTGCTCGACTCGGCCAACCGGTGGTTGATTAAAAAATTCGCATGGAAACTTTGAAGGGAGAACCGATGAAGCAAGAACAGATTCTCATCAGCGTTGAGCATGTTTCGAAACGCTTCGAACGGGAGCGGGGGTGATGCAGGTGCTTCATGACTGTACCTTCGAGGTGATGAAAAATGAATTCCTCGTCATCGTCGGTCCGACCGGTTGCGGCAAGTCCACCCTGCTGAACCTGATTGCGGGGCTCGATTTCCCCAGTACCGGCTCCATCCTTCTCGAAGGCGAGCAGGTCACAGGGCCGGGTGCGGATCGGGGGATGATTTTTCAGGAGTATGCGCTGCTTCCGTGGCGCACCGTGCTGAAAAACGTGGAACTCGGTTTCGAGTTCCAGAACCGCGAGATGGACGCAGGGCAGCGCAAGGCCGAGGCGATGCGCTACCTCGACATGGTCGGCCTCGGCTACGCCGCCAACAAGCACCCTGTCGAGCTTTCCGGCGGCATGAAGCGCCGCGCGTCGCTGGCGATGATTTTGGCCATCCGCCCGAAAATCCTGCTCATGGATGGCGCTTTCAATGCGCTCGACTCGAAGACGAAGATGACCATGCATCAGGAGATTACCAACATCTGGGCGACTGAAAAGAATACGGTGGTGTTCGTCACCTCCGATCTTGACGAAGCGGTCAAGCTCTCCGACCGCATCATCGTGCTCGGCAAACATGGGGAAATCGACGCGGTGCTGCGCAACGAGCTGCCAAGGCCGAGGCTTGGCAGCGCGGCCCGCGATCCCGGGTTCCACCACCGCTTCGTGGCGTTCCGCGAGACGGTGATGAATGTCATCAAAAAGGATGTCGGGATGCGAACCTGCCGCGTGGCCTGAACGGCTTCGCCGGTCAAAGATAAAATCTGAAAAACATGAACGAGACGATCACAACCGGAAAACTTCTGCTTGAGCTGAAAGATGTCTGCAAGACCTTCGTGAAGGATGGCGCTGAATTCAGGGTGCTCGAGGGGGTGAATCTCAAGATCGACGAAGGGGAGTTCGTCTGCATCCTCGGCCCGACCGGATGCGGCAAATCGGTCACCCTGCAAATCGTTGCCGGTCTCCTGGAGCAGTCCTCGGGCCGCGTGATTCTCGACGGCAAGGAGGAGCATGGACCCGGTCCGCACAAGGGGATGGTGTTTCAGGAGTACGCGCTCCTGCCGTGGCGGAACGTGGTAGAAAATGTGGAGATCGGCCTTGAACTCAAGGGGGTCTCGAAAAAGGAGCGGCGAAAAATCGCGCTGGAGTACCTCGACATCGTCGGCTTGAAGGGATCTGCAGAGAACATGGTGCATGAAATTTCCGGCGGTATGCGCCAGCGGGCGGCGATTGCGCGCGCTTTGGCGAACCACCCGAAAATCCTGCTCATGGACGAACCGTTCGAGGCGCTCGACGCCCTCACCAAGGAGGAGATGCAGATCCAGATTCTGAAAGCGTGGGAAAAAACTAGGACGACCATCTTTTTCGTGACCCACGACGTCGATGAGGCGATCTTCCTTTCCGACAAAATCTGCGTGATGGACATCAATCCCGGCAGGGTGAAAAAGATCATCGAGAACCATTTGCCCCGGCCACGGCACGAAAAGGTGTGTCGCACGGATGCGGAGTTCAGTGATCTGCGCGACCAGATCATTCAGCTCTATTCGTCTCTGAAGGATGATGAACTTGATCTTGTCTTTTAGGGCTGCCTTTTAACATAAACGGATAACCCTATCGCATCATGGCACACAAGAAATATAGAGGGGCTGTTACCTGCCTCCTTCTGGCTACGGGATTGCTCGGCGCATGCAAGGGCGAGCCGCTAGGCGAAAAGCGGGGAAAAGTAGCGGATAATATGCCGGCGGCCGGGGTGGCGGAGTTGGAGCACGCAACCGGCAATGACCCGACGACCAACGAACGTGCGGTCAACGGCCTTCGGCTCTACCTCGGCTACTGCTTCATCTGCCACGGTCAGAGCGGGCGCGGCGACGGCCCTTACGCCTGGACGCTTTCGGTGAAGCCAGCCGATCTGGCGGATCGCGACTCCTTTGCCGGGAAAACCGACAGGGAGATTCACGACGTCATCAGCCGGGGCGGCGTGTCGCACGGAAAGTCGATTCACATGCGTCCGCTCGGCATGCAGCTCAGTTACGCCCAGATCGAGGATATCGTGGCCTATATCCGGGTACTTAACCGAGGGGTGCCGGTCGAGCTGGAGAAAAAAAGCGGCTACACCGCTTCGGACATTTACGGTATGTCGTGCATCATGTGCCACGGCAAGAAAGGTGATGGCAACGGAGAGATCGCGCGAAAGCTCGGCATTACTATCAGGCCGCTCGGCGGCAGCGAGGTGCAGGCGATGAGCGACGAAGAACTCAGAAAAATTATTTCAGAAGGCATCGCCGATCCGGCGCGGTCCAACGCTTACTACATGCCGCCGTGGCGTGAGAGCCTCACCGGCGAGCAGATCGACGAGCTGGTGCGCTATGTCCGGTCGCTGAAAAAGCCCTGAACCAACAATGGAGTACGATCATGTCAGACGAGAAAAAATATCAGTACAACGACGAGCTGACCAGTTCGCGGCAGGCTCCGGTGTATCGTCCGGGGATGTCGCTGAATGAGCGTATAAAGCTCGTGCACAAGCTCAATTACAGCAAGGAAGAGGTGATCGCCCACACGGCCAACAAGGCGGTGGCGGAGATGGTCGGGCACATGGAGAAAGAGGGGATAGGCAACACCTTCGACCGCTTCATGCAGCAGCATCCGCAGTGCGGTTTCGGCCTCACCGGCGCGTGTTGCGCCTTCTGCTCGTACGGCCCGTGCCGGGTGAACGAAAAGCATCCCCACTCGATCTGTGGGAAGGATGTCGATCTGATCGTCGCGGGCAACGCGCTGCGGCGGCTCGCCTCGGGCATGTCGGCGCACGGCGCGCACGCCCGCGAGGTGTTCATCGCCCTAAAGGCGGCAGGCGATGGATCGGCGCCGATTCCGATCAAGTGCCCCGAAAAGGCGTGGGCGGTCGCCAAAGCGCTCGGTCTCGACGCCGAGGGCAAAAGCGTCGAGCAGATCTGCGTCGAGATCGCCGACCGCTTCATCGACGACTTGCAGCGCGCCTTGCCGAAGCATCACGACACGCTCTTTGCGCTCGCCCCGAAAGAGCGCTCGGAGCTTTGGGAGCAGCTCGGCATCATCCCGATCAGCGCCTATCACGAGTGTTTCGAGTCCAACAACCTCACCAGTCACGGCACAGACTCCGACTTCGAGAGCCACATGCAGGCGTTCCTGCGCACGGTGCTCGCCTACGCCTACACCACCGTGGTCTCGACGTCGCTCGCCACTGATATCGTGTACGGCCTGCCTCGGCGCTCGAAGCTCAACGTCAATCTCGGCAGCATCCGCAAGGACAACTGCATCAACATCGGCATCAACGGCCACGCGCCGATGGTGGCCTTCGCCATCTGCGACATCGTCGGCACGCCGAAGATCATGGAGAAGGTGAAGGCGGTCGGCGCGGAGGACATCCGCCTCTACGGCATGTGCTGCACCGGCGGGGAGTTCGTCGAGCGCGACCTCGGCATTCCGCTCGTCGCAATGGCCTCCTCCGCCGAAATGGCCGTCGCCACGGGCGCGTTCGAGGCGATCGTGGTCGATCAGCAGGATGTGCTGCCCGGCATGATGCCTGTCGCCCGTCGCTTCCACACCAAGGTGATCACCACCTCGCCATCGGGCCGCAAGGAGGGGGCGATTGTGCTCGAACTCGACTACTATCTCAAAAATCTCGACAGGATTTACGAGCTTGCCGAAGAGATTCTCGACATTGCCATCGAAAACTATGTCAACCGCGACAGCGAAAAAATCCATATTCCCGACATCAAGGCAAAGGTGGAGTTGGGCTTCAGCGTCGAGGAGATCGCCCGGCTGTTCGAGGGATCGATGCCCGAAAAGAAGATTCACGGCCTCGCCCGGTTGCTGGAGGAGGGCAAGATTCGCGGCATCGTGAACTTCGGTTCCTGCGGCAACATTCGCGGCGCGGTGTTCGAGCGCAACCAGGTCATCATCGCCCGCCAGCTTATCAAGAACGACGTGCTCGTGACCGCCCACGGCTGCTCCGGTATGGGGCTGCTGTTCGCCGGTCTGGCGCACCCGGACGCCTCGAAGCTGTGCGGCCCCGGACTTCGCGAGGTGGTCGAAACCTTGCAGATTCCGCCTGTGCTGCACGTCGGCGCGTGCACTGACAGCACGCGAGCCAGCCAGGTCATGGCCTACACGGCCAACGCGGCGGGCCAGCCAAATCCGGCGATGCCCTTTGCGATGGTGGCTGCCGACCCCGCCGCCGAAAAGACGATGGGCGCGCGCTACGCCTTCATCCTCAACGGCATCGAAACCTACTCCTGCGTGCAGGACAATACCCTCGCATCCGACCGCTTTATCGATTACGTGAGCAACCGGCTGCGCACGATGGTCGGCGCGGCGATGAACTGGAATCCCGATCCCTACCAGACCTCCGAAGACATTCTGCGGATGCTCAATCGCAAGCGCGAAGCCCTCGGCTGGCCGGTCAGCGACTACGTCATCGGTACGAAGGAAGAGATCGAGGAGACGATTCCTGACACGGTCGAGATCGGCAAATCGTGCTGCATGAATGGTTGACGGGGGAACGACATGTCCAGACATTGTTCAACCGAAGCGGAAGAGCTGCGCCAGCACTGGGATGCAAAATATCACGCCGCGCCATTCGAGCGCCTGAGCTGGTATCAGAGCGTCCCGCAGGAGTCGCTGCGCCTGATTGAGGCGACGGGTATCGCCCGAGATGCGCCGGTTATCGACGCGGGCGGCGGCGCGTCGCTGCTTGCGGAAACGCTGGTGAATCTCGGCTATGCCGACATCACGATTGTGGATTGTTCCCAAAAAGCGCTCGATGAAGCTCGAAACCGGATAAGCTCGTCAGCTTCTCGCGTCGCCTGGATTTGTGCCGACATCCGCACGTTCCGCTCGCCAAAAAAATTCAGCCTGTGGCATGACCGGGCGGTGTTTCACTTCATGACAGGCGAGGATGACCGCCGCCGCTATCTGGCGAGCCTCGACGCCTGCCTCGACGAGGACGGCGTGGCGATCATCGGCACCTTCGCCACGAACGGCCCGGAACGGTGCAGCGGTCTCACGGTGCAACGCTACGATGCCGCACTGGTTTCGAGCGTTTTCGCGCCGCGCTTCAAACTTGTCTCATCAAGCGACGTTCAACATCTTACTCCTTCCGGCTCGACGCAGGAGTTCGCCTGGTTCACATTCCGGCGAACGAACCGCTGAGGTCAGCTGTCATGCTGATTCGTTTATAACTGTATTCAGAAAAACCAGTTAGCGAGATGGTCGCGTTCGCCCCAGTAGAGGTGCAGGTAGGAGGCGATGGTGTTGCCGACGCGGAAGAGGCTGGTTGGAACCTCTTGGTCGCGGGCGTTGCGGATTTCGGCGATGGTGTCGATTTCGCCTTGCCGCGAGATGCGGGAGTAGTGGAATTCGTGGCCTCGCAGCTCCACACCGTTCGCATCCGCCGGATACACCTTGCGGTAGCCGAGCGTGAGGCGGGCCTCCTGCATGGTGGTGTCGAGGTCGAGCACGCCGCACATCGGGTGGGTCGCCCCGTCGGCGAGGGTGAGCGTCTGGCCGAGGTACATCAGACCACCGCATTCGGCGTAGGTCGCGCCTCCGTTGCGGCACCATTCAGCGATAGCATTGCGCATTTCGGCGTTCGCGGCAAGCGCTCGCGCGTGCAGCTCCGGGTAGCCTCCGGCGAGGTAAACCAGGTCGGCTTCGGGTAGCTCGTGGTCGTGCAGCGGGCTGAAGAAGCGCACCTCGCCGTACTGCTTGAGCGCCTCGATGTTGGCGTGGTAGATGAAGTTGAACGCTTCGTCCCGCGCCACGGCGATCATCTTGCCCGACTTTTTCGCCACCGGACGGATCGGTTCGACTTCCGGCAGTTCGATCCGCGCCACTTCGAGCAACCGCTCGATGTTGACCGTTTTTTCGATGTGGTCGGCCATCGCATCGATGAGCTTTTCGCGGTCGTACTCCGCCGAGGTGTTGAGGCCGAGGTGTCGCTCGTCGATGGTGATGGCGCTGTTGCGCGGCAGGTAGCCGAGCGGTTCGACGCCAACGTCCTTCGCGGCGGCTTCGAGGTAGCTGTAGTGCGACGCGCTGCCGACGCGGTTGAAGATCACGCCCGCCACGTTGACCGACGGGTCGAAGTTCTTGAATCCGTACAGGATCGGCGCTGCCGAGTAGGCCATCTTCGAACCATCGATCACCATGATGACCGGTAGGCCAAGCAAGGTGGCGATCTCGGCGCTGCTGCCGTTCGAGCGCTCGGCTCCGTCAAACAGCCCCATCACCCCCTCGACCATCGAGATGTCTGCCGATGCCGCGTGGCTGGCGAAGAGCGAACGCACGTGCTCTTTCGAGGCCATGAAGGTATCGAGATTGAGGCCCGGTTTCGAGGCTTCTCCGGTCGAAGCGGCCATCGCGTGCAGCATCGTGTCGAGGTAGTCCGGCCCGCACTTGAAGGGCTGCACCTCCATGCCGCGCCGCGCGAAAAGCCGCAACAGACCGAGGGTGATAGTCGTCTTGCCGGAGCCGCTCGACGGGGCGGCGATGAGAAAGCCACGATTACTCTTCATTGCTCTCGATCAGCTTTTTCATTCCGGCGATGCCTTCGAGGATGCGCGGGCCGGGGCGCAGGTAGAGGCGGTTGTCGAACTTGTCGTAAACCCGGTCGTTGCGCACGGCGCTGATGCCCTGCCAGCCGGGACGCTGCTTCAAAGCGGCAGCGGCAGGCGCTTCGTTGGCCATGTACATGCAGGCGATCACGTCCGGATTCTGCTTGATGACCCATTCCGGTGAGACCTGGAAGTACTCCTTCTCGACCTCGTCACCGATGTTCTGGCCGCCCGCGTAACCGATCAGCCGCGACACGAAGCTGTCGCGACCGCCTGTCCAGAGCGGATCGTTCCAGATTTCAAGGTAGATGCGGGTTTTGTGCTGCTTCGCATCGGCCTCCTTGCGATACTTCGCCAGTCCTTGCTCGATCACCGTCGCGAGGCTGTCTGCCTGCCGGACGTGGCCGGTGAGCGCGCCGAGCTTGCGGAGTGCGGTGGGCAGCTCCTCGGGATCCTGGCAGCGGATGTGCTCGCGACGGATGTGCATCTCGGCCATTTTTTTCGCCGTCTGGTCATCGTCAAGATCGACGTCGAGCACGAGGTCGGGATTCATCGATGCGAGCACCTCCAGTGACGGGCGTCCGAACGAACCGACCACCGCCACCTTTTCGGCTTCGGCGGGCCAGTCGCAGGCGCTGGTTCTGCCTACGAGCTGTGGCCCCGCGCCGATGGCGTAGAGCATCTCGGTGAGGCTCGGCGCGAGGCTGACGATGCGTTGCGGAACTTCCGCCACCGCTTTCTCTGCATTGTCGGAGCTCTGCGGTTTCGAGCACCCCGCCAGCGTTTGCAGACAGAGCGCGAGGAGAATGAAAAGGGGAGTTAGATTACGGCGTGAGCAAGCGGGCATACTGTTGCAGGACAAGGTTATGGGTGAAAGCAAGTTGCATCGAGAGCGCTTCGTCGAGTGGGAACCACGCCATTTCGGATACTTCTTCGGGCTGCTCTTGCAACGCGCCCGATCCGGTTCCGGCAAAAACGAGCGCCACGGCGTGGAAGTTGTACTCCGGAAAAATCTCCTCGAACCAGCCGACGAACGTTTCTGGCGCAAAGTCGAGGTTCGTCTCCTCCTTCACTTCCCGAACTACGGCCTGTTCGACAGGTTCGTAATCGTCGATATGCCCGCCGGGTAGGCACCAATGATCCTTGAACGGATTGACGTTACGCCTGGTGAGCAGGATAGTCGAGCGCTCGCTTTCCGATGGGTGAATGATGGCTCCGACGGTAGCTTTCGGCATGAGCAGGGGAGTTGATGATCTGGTGGATTCACGAACTGGTGGATTCACGAAAAATCACCTGCAAGATAGTGCAGAGGTGTTTTCAGGGCAAGTGGTTTTCGTGGGGAGAGGGGAGAGGACGGGGTGTTGGTGTAAATCAACTTTATCGTGCTTGGCACGCACGGCAGAAACGGCTTCGATAACATGTTTTTTAGCGGCGAAAAAAAACGTCTTAGTGGTTGTACGCTGATCAGAAACCATGAGTATATTTACCCCGTCTCACTTTTCAGCAAACCCAAGCCTATTCAGGACTGTATTTAGTGGAAGGGCTTATTCTTCTGAATCTGTTTTGTTTGAATTTTCACCACCAGAGGCGTCACCGTCCCCTGTCGTAAATGTCGGAATTTTATCCGGTTTTTTACTTGTATTGCTTGTAATATCATGTTCAAAAATAGCATCTTTAAAATGCTCTTCTCTATTTTTTCCCTCTGATTCGAGATTTTTTTTCTTGTCGTAGCTCATTATTAATCCTCCTCAATTGTTCGAATATATATGATTTGCTCGCCAGATGGTGAATAGTACCACGCCTTATCTGGAGTAAGTTTCCCACCCTTCATAACCATTCTCGCATCCTCTATCAATGCCTCATGAGTTTTGTGATTGAACTCTCGCAAAACTCCAACAATTTCCGTTCCATTAGAAAACTTTACCAAATGCCATTTACCTATAAACTTATCTATTGCTTTTACCGGAAATATACTTGAATGAGTTGAAAGTCGGTAATCACTAGAATGGAGAATTTTTGAGATCCAATCTCTATTGATAACTTCAGACCACGTAAGTGCAGATATTATCGTAAGTGTGAATATACTTAAAATAGGCTTCCATCCAGTACTTGTAACTTGAATATTTAGAATTTTTGCCATTGAGTAAATGACAAGTGAAGCAATTAATGCATCAACAATGTAGTGATGAGCTTCATATTTTGTGAGTGAACACCTTAGATTTACCACTTTGAGAAATAAAAAACCTGGAAGAAGCAGTATTAAAACCTCTATTGTTTCTTTTGATACATCCATGATTCATCTTCTTTTTTGCGTTTAATCGGTAGAGAAGCATGCAAAGTCTATGCAAAGATTAATTATAGGGGTGCCTCATAAATCCTAAAATTTTGATTTTGCAGTATTGCACGCTAGAATTCTCAGCCTATCTAAACACATTTATTACTCGTTTAGTCGGCGTATCGTATCGACGCAATCCTGCATCGCATGTTTGCACTGAAAATTTCAACAATCATCGCACACGTAAATTATAAGCAAAATTCTGCACATCACCGCACAAAACTCCCGTCTGCCGCGCATAAGCATTTGCGGCAACACCCGATCATCGATAACACCAAAAATCGACCGGAAATGCGCTAATGGGATACTTTTACCGCCCTACGTCGTTACAAAAAAAGAGCCGGTCGATACCGCTGAACGAAACTGAGATGTAACGAACTGAATGAGTACGCATACAAAAACTTGGGTACAGCGGTTGCCTGTGCCGATAGATGAGGCGTGGGACTTTTTCTCACAACCGGGTAATCTTGCCCGAATCACTCCGCCCGAAATGATGCTGAAGGCCGAGGGCGGCAATGCGGGAATGGCAATCTATGAAGGCATGAAGCTGAACTTCGTGCTCTATCCCTTCATGATGATTCCCGTGCGGTGGACGACAGAGATTATGACAGTCTCGAAGCCCGATTTCTTTGCGGATCGGCAGCTTGCGGGGCCGTACGAGCACTGGTATCACCGCCACCTTTTTCGCCAAATCGAGGGCGGGACGGAGATGACCGACATCGTGGAGTATGCGCTGCCGCTCGATCTTTTCGGCGAGGTGGTCGAGGCGCTGATTGTGGGGCGGCGGCTCGACGAGGTGTTCGAGTTCCGGCGGCGCAAGGTGGCGGAGATTTTGGGGGCCATGCCTCCTGAAAAGGAGTAACATCAGACAACCGAAGTGATGGAGTCACAATCCGTACTCTCCAATTTTCTCCTGTTCGCGGGAGGACTGGCGGTTTTCCTATTGGGCATGAAGTCGCTCAATGCGGGGCTTCGGAAAGCGTCGAGTGGCAAGATTGCGGGGTGGCTCTCCTCGATTACCGGGAACTCGCTTTCTGCGCTGCTTTCGGGCGCGGTGGCGACGATTGCCGTGCAGTCGAGCAGCATGGTAATGCTGACGCTGATCGGGCTTGTGCAGTCGCAGATTCTCACCTTTACGCAGTCGCTCGGCGTGGTGCTTGGCGCGGAGATCGGCACCACGACGATGGCGCAGCTCATCGCTTTTTCGCCGGGTGAACTCGGATTGCCGATGTTCGCTGTCGGTTTTTTCCTCTCGCTTGTCAGGCGGAAACGTGGCGTTGCCCTGTTCGGTGAGGTGCTTGCCGGGCTCGGTTTGCTCTTCTTCGGCCTCAAGCTGATGGGCATGGCGGTCGCGCCGCTTCGCACCAGCGAAGAGTTCCTCTCGATTCTGACCACGCTCGAAAATCCCATCCTCTGCGTGCTGGCCGGAGCGATCATGACCGCTATTATCCAGAGCAGCGGGGCGTTCATCGCGATCGTCATCACCATGGCCCAGCAGGGGACGATCACCCTTGAAATCGCCGTGCCGCTGATGTTCGGGGCCAATGTCGGCACCTGCATCACGGCGGCTATCGGCAGCGCCGGAAGCATGCGCGCAGCACGGCGGGTGTTCCTTGCGCAGCTCATTTTCAACCTGGCTTACGTCGTTGTTTTCGTCATTTTCCTGTCGCCCTATCTCGACCTGATCCGCTCGATTTCGCCGTCCGATGCTGCCGGAGGGCTGCCACGTCAGATCGCTAATGCCCATACCGTTTCCAACGTCTTCATGGCGATCGTGTTTCTGCCATTTCTGCCGCTGTACGGGCGTTTTCTCACCAAAATTTTGCCAGACGACCCGGAGGAGATCGGGCGCATTCCGGCCGTGTGGCATCTGAAAGACTCCGCGCTCGCCACGCCGGAGGTGGCTGTCGGGCTGGCCCGTCAGGAGATTGCGCGCATGAACAAGATTCTCGGGCGCATGTCGCGAGCGCTGCCCGAACCGTTCCTCGGCACCGGGAATGGTCGGGACATCATCTACAAGCATCTTCCGGTTTCTGAAGGCCTTTTGATGCGCGAGGAGAAACTCGATTTTCTGGAGAAGAAGGTGACCGCCTACCTGATCCACATCATGCAGGAGGCAGTCGATGAACCGCTTCTTCGGCAGGCGGCGGCTTTGATGGCGCTGGCCAAAGATCTCGAATCGGCTGGGGATGTGGTCGAGACCCTGCTTGAAGAGTTTCCGTCGGGAGGCAATGGCAGCCAGCTGACCGAGGAGGGCAAGGCGGAGATCGAGCGGCTGCACGAGCAGGTGTGCCGCGAGATTGCGGCCATGAATTTGGCGATTGCGGAGATGAGCTTCCAGCGAGCCGCGGCGGTGCTCAAAGAGGGCAAAGCGTTCCAGCGCATGTTCCTCGAACTCGGCTTTACGCACATGAAGCGCATCAAGAGTCGCCCCGAGTCGGGAAAAACGCACGACCTGCACATGGAGTTGCTTCGTGCGCTGGATGTGTTGCATCACCAGACGATGTCGATGGCCCGCACCATCATCCGGATGGCTGACGGCAATGCGTCCTGAACTGCTTGCAAATGAGGCGGAAAATTGTAAATTGCCTCCGCAAAGATAACGTTCTTTTACATGATAGCTGGTGCCGGTTTTAAAGCCGGAGAATAGGGAAGTACGTGAGATTCGTACACTGTACCCGCAACTGTACAACGGCAAGCTGCCGCTGACGAACATGGCCACATGTCCGGATGCTGCAGTCGGTGCGCGTCACTGCCAGGCTCCTCCAGGGAGCGGGTGGGAAGGCCGTACTGCTTGAGCCGCCAAAGTCAGGAGACCTGCCAGTTAGCTCTTTGCTCAGTAACAAGACTACGGGTTATAGTCAGGCAAAGCACTTCCGGTTTATCCGAAAACCAACAGCATCGTTTTCAGAATCCATGCTGCTCTTGCGGTACTTTCCGCTGAGCGCGGCTTTCGTCAGTCCGTTCGATCCATGCTGTGTTTCGGCGCCGGTTCAGTCCTTTTCCTCTATCCCTGTCTGTTGATGATTCAGTTAATTCAACACAGGACAACACCATGAACAAACGTTCGCTCGCCATTCTGATGGCGGCCATGCTCTGCAACTCCGGTCTTCGGGCTGAAGTGGCTTCAAACAACTATGTCGGTCAGGAGGTCGTCGTCTCGGCTACCAAAACGCTCAATTCTGTTGCCGATGCCGGCGGCAGTTCGGTGACGGTGATCACCTCCAAAGAGATCGAAGAGTCGGGTCAGACCAGCGTCGAAGAGGTCATCAAGGGCCAGCCGGGAATCGATATCGCATCCAATGGCGGTCCCGGTTCGACCACCAGCATTTTTCTCCGGGGCGCCGATGCCAAGTACACGCTTGTGCTGATCGACGGGGTGCCGATCAACGACCCTTCGGACGGCACGATGGCCGCAGATATCTCGAAAATCACCACCGACAATATCGAGCGCATTGAGATCGTTCGAGGCCCGGCAAGCATGCTGTATGGTTCAGGCGCTTCGGCCGGTGTCATCAACATCATCACGAAAAAAGGTAGCGCAAAGCCGTCGGTGTATGCCGGTGCTGAGGGCGGTTCCTACTCGACCTGGAAAGCGTACGTTGGCGCAAACGGCAGCACTGATCTGATCGATTACTCGATCAGCGCTTCGCGGACGAAAACGGACGGTTTTTCAACAACCGATGAGCGTAACAAATGCATCAATCCCGATGACAACAGCTTCGAGAAGGATGGATATGAGAACTCTACGCTGTCCGGCAATTTTGGCCTGAAACTCAACAAGCATGTGACGCTTGAGACCTCCCTCAGGTATACCGATGCGGAGTATGAGTACGATGGTCCCGGCACGGATGTCATCGGAAACAAGCAGGAATCCGCGTTGTTCAGTGGCCGGGTTGCGCTGAAAATGAATTATCAGCCGCTCTTGAGCACCCTTTACTACAATGTCAGCGACCAGAACAGGAGATATTTCACTATTGACGGGCTGAGCAGCACCTACGACGGTTATCTCTACGAGATCGGCTGGCAGGGCGACTACGCTCTTGCCGACAACAATACGGTCAGCGTGGGAATCAATTCCCGTGAAGAGAGCATGCAGAACGAGAGCTTCGGTATGTACGCTTCCAGCCTCGACAAGAGCATGGGCACGACCGGCATTTTCGTCGAGGATCAGTGGCGTATCGGCGGTTTGCGCCTGGTGCAGGGCATTCGCTACGAGGACAATCAGAAGTTCGGCAGCAAAACGACCTGGCGTGTCGCGCCTTCCTATACCTTTGGGAGCACCACTCTAAAATGCAGCTACGCCACCGGTTTCAGGGCGCCTTCACTCTACGAGCTTTACTCGCCCTACGGCAATGAAACACTCAGCGCCGAAACCAGCGAAGGGTGGGATGCCGGGTTCGAGCGGAAGCTTGCCGATAACCTCACGATTGGCAGTACCTGGTTCAGAACAGATTATGACGACCGCATTGCCTTTGACATGTCCACCTGGAAATACGCCCAGGTCGAAGGCAAGACCAAAACGTACGGTCTGGAGAGCTTTGCCGAGTGGCGTCCGTCAAATGTGCTGTTCTTATCCGTGAACTACACCTATACCTACACGAAAGATCCCGAGGGAGAAAGCCTTAACCGTCGCCCTCGTCACAAAGGCGGGCTTGCGGCAACATGGAAGGCCTCGAAAAAGGCGACCCTGAACACGAATCTCCAGTGGGTCGGATCACGTCTGGACTCTGGCGCCAAGGATGATGATTGCGTCGTGACCAACAAGCTCGAAAGCTATTTCCTTGTCAACGTTTCCGCCTCATACAAAATGACCGACAACGTCGAACTGTACGGCCGTATCGACAACCTCTTCGACGAGTACTACGAGGAAGCCTGGCGCTACGCAACGCCCGGCAGGTCGGCTTACGCTGGTGTGAAGGTGACGCTGTAAATCCGGTCGTCATCAATCATGAAACAATTGATACTTACGATGCTGCTCCTGCTTGTTGCGGGGGCAGCCGGGGCGGGGGAGCGGATCGTCAGTCAGTCGCCGTATATCACCAACACCCTGATGTATCTCGGACTCGGTGACCGGATTGTCGGCGTCAGCCGGTATGACGATCTCGACAGGCCGAAAACCGGTGGTGTCATGGATCCCGACAAAAAAGCAATTGCTGCGCTTCATCCCGATTATCTGTTTGCTTCGGACTGGACGAGCGAGGAGGTGCTCAGGCAAGTGACACCAAAAGGCGCCGAGTGTGTCGTGCTGCATGGTTTCCAGAACATGAATGAGGTTACCGAAAACATCCGCACCATTTGTAAGACGCTCGGCGTCGAGGATGGCGAAGCGAAAGCTGCCGCATTCGACCGGCGGTGGCGCGAGGCTGCAGCTCAGGTCGATGGCCTTGGGCGTCGGGCGCTGATTCTTTCGAGTTGCAAAGGGACGCCTTTTTCTTTCGGCGTAAAGACTTATCTTCATGATCTTTTCGCCACGGCAGGTTTCAATGTCGTCGAGGATTATCCGACGATCCGTCACCTCAGGCCGGGTGCGCCGGTGGCAACCGTTGCCGATCTTGTGCGTCGAACAAAGCCAGAGATCATTTTTGTGCTCAAGGATGATGCCCATTCGTGCCCAGTCGTCATCGGTACCGGGAACTACCAGGTGGTGCAGTTGAACGGGGCCAGTTTCACCTCTGCTTCGCCGAGGCTCCTTTCGGGTATCGAGGAGTTGCAGCGACAATTCGGTGAACAGCATGGGAGGCTGAAATGACCATCAGCACTTCAGAGCGTGATGCGCTCTACAAAGTGATTTACAACCGCCGCGATGTGCGAGGTCAGTATCTGCTCGATCCGGTGCCGGACGAGGTGCTTCGCCGGGTGCTCGATGCGGCGCATCACGCGCCGAGCGTTGGCTTCATGCAGCCGTGGGACTTCGTCGTCGTGCGCGATTTCGAGGTGCGGAAGCAGATCAAGGACGGCTTCGAGCAGGCGCACGCTGAAGCTGCTCGTATGTTCGAGGGTGAACGGCGCGAGCAGTATCGCAGCTTCAAGCTCGAAGGGATTCTCGAAGCGCCGGTCGGCATCTGCGTCACCTGCGACCGCAGCCGCAGTGGCGAGGTGGTGATCGGGCGCACGGCCAATCCGGAGATGGACCTGTACAGCTCGGTCTGCGCGGTGCAGAACCTGTGGCTCGCTGCACGTGCGGAAAATCTCGGCGTCGGCTGGGTGAGCATCATCCACCACGACCATGTGCGCCGGGTACTCGGCATTCCGGAGCACATCGTGCCGGTGGCGTGGCTCTGCATCGGTTACGTGAGCTTTTTCCACGAAACGCCGGAGCTGGAGCAGGCCGGCTGGCTGCCGCGCCTTGCACTCGACGACCTGCTGCATCAGGAGCAATGGTAACTGATTTCGTAACGCCCATGACCAACATCGCCATACTCGGTACCGCCTCGGACGTCGGCAAGAGCATCGTGGCCACCGCGCTGTGCCGCATTTTCAGCAACGCGGGAGTCGATGTGGCGCCCTACAAAGCGCAGAACATGTCGAATAATTCAGGCGTCACGCCGGACGGTTTCGAGATGGGCCGGGCGCAGATCGTGCAGGCGATTGCCGCGCGGGTGACGCCCCATGCGGACATGAACCCGGTGCTGCTCAAGCCTAACACCGACACCGGCGCGCAGGTCGTGCTGCAAGGCAAAGTGTGCGCGGACAAGAGCGCTCGCGAATATTTCGGCGACACGCGGCGCTGGGCCGAGGCGGCGTTCGAGAGCCTCGACCGGCTGGCAGCAGAGCACGAGCTGCTGGTGATCGAGGGGGCGGGGTCGTGTGCCGAGATGAACCTCTACAAGCGCGATTTCGTGAATTTCAAGACCGCTCGGCGCGCCGGGGCGGCGGTGATTCTCGTGGCGGACATCGACCGCGGCGGCGTGTTCGCGCAGGTGGCGGGCACGCTGGCGGTGATTCCGCCGGAGGATCGGGCGCTGGTCAAGGGCGTCATCATCAACCGCTTTCGGGGCGACAAATCGCTCTTCGACGAAGGCGTCCGGATGCTCGAATCGATGACCGGCGTGCCGGTGCTCGGCGTGCTGCCTTGGGTCAAGGCGCTCGCCATCGACGCCGAGGACGCCGTACCATTGTCGTCGGTGGTCGATCCGAAGCGCGAGCCGTCTGGCGACAAGATCGGCATCGCGGCGATCTACTTCCCGCACATCTCCAACTTTACTGACCTCGCACCGCTGGAGCGCGATCCCTCGGTCGAGCTGCACTACCTCCACCGTCCGAAGTCGCTCGATAGCTACAATGCGCTGATCCTGCCCGGCTCGAAGAACGTGCGCGGTGACCTCGCATGGCTCGAAAAAATGGGCTGGCGCGACGAGATCGAGAAATTTCGCAAACGCGGTGGCATCATCGTCGGCCTCTGCGGCGGCTATCAGATGCTCGGGGCCTCCATCGCTGATCCGCACGGCGTCGAGGGCGCTCCGGGCGAAAGCGCGGGGCTTGGGCTGTTGACCGTCAAAACTGTGCTCGAACGCGAGAAGATGCTGAGCAACACCATCGGCACGCTTGCGGGCTCGTCCTGTTTGGTCGGCGGTTACGAAATTCACATGGGTCGGACGGAGGTCGATCCGGGCGCGTCGCCGCTCATCGACGTGACGGAGCGCAATGGCAAGGCCGATGCAGGCTTCGACGGAGCTTTGAGTGCCGACGGGCGGGTGATGGGCACCTATTTTCACGGCTTCTTCGACCGTCCGGAAGTCCGCACCTGGTTTCTGCGAATGCTGGACAGCGGTTACGAATCGCCAGTGGGAGCGTCCGCCGCTGATCCATTCGAGCTGCTTGCCAAGCATTTCTCGGAAAATCTCGATCTTGAGAAGCTGTTTGCTATTGCCGGTCTTTCGGTCAAAGGGGAGAAAGAGTCATGAACCACGATCATCTGCTGGCACATCGCCACGGCGACCGTTCGGGCGACAGGCTTGCGAGTGCCATTTCGCTCGACTTCAGCGTCAATCTCGCGCCTATCGACCCTCCGTTGCAGGAGCTGTTCTCCACCACCATTCCATTTGCATCCTATCCCTCGATGGATGGACATAGTGTGCGCGAGTTCTATGCGGCCCGGTTCGGCCTCGAACGGCAGTGCGTGCTGGCTACGAACGGTGCAATCGAGGGGCTGTACCTGATTCCGAGAGCGCTTGGCCTCAAGCGTGTGCTCGTTCCGCAGCCGAGCTTCTTTGACTACGGGCGCGCTTGCCGTCTTGCCGGAGCAGAGGTTGTGCCGCTGCCGCTGGAGGCCGCCACGGACTTCGCCTTTCCCGACATCGACACCGTAGCCTCGGCGCTCGAAGGGTGCGACGCGCTGATCGCAGGCAGTCCGAACAACCCGACCGGTACGCTGATTCCGAAGGAGCTGATTCTGGCGCTGGCCTGCCGTTTTCCTGACAAACTTTTCATCATCGACGAGGCCTTCATCCAGTTCACGGAAGCGTTTCCGTCAAACTCGCTGATGTCGGAGATCAAGGCGTTCCGGAACATCGCTGTGGTGCATTCGCTCACCAAGTTCTACGCCATCGCCGGGTTGCGCCTCGGCGCGGTGATTGCACATCCCTCGATGATCCGGCGGCTGTTCGGCCACAAGGAGCCGTGGACGATCAACGCTATCGCTGAACGCGCTGCTACGCTGTTGCTCGACTGCGGGGATTTCGAGGAGCGGGTGCGTGCCATCGTTGCCGAAGGGCGCCGCCAGTTCTCCGAAGGGCTTGCCGGTAACCCGGCCATCAAGCTTTACGGCGGCGCGGCCAATTTCCTGTTTGCTTCGGTTGACGAAACGGTCGGTCTCGATTTTCTGCAGGGTTTTCTTGCCGAGCGCGGAATCCTGGTGCGCGATTGCTCCAATTTCGACTCCATCGATCCGACCTTTTTCCGCTTCTGTATCCGGATGCCGATGGAGAATCGACGTCTGATTTCGGCGCTGAACGATTTCGGAAAGGCATCGAAAAGCGCCAAATCTACCGTCCGGGAGGCGGTTCGATGACCTTTCTGCTTTTGCCGCTGGCTTTTCTGCTCGATCTGCTGCTTGGCGATCCGCAGTGGTTTCCTCATCCGGTGAGGCTGGTCGGCAAACTGGCGTCAAGCACGGAAGCGCTGTTTCGTGGCATGACGTTTTTGCCGCTCAGGATGGCCGGAGCGCTGACGGTGGCGATGGTCATCACGAGCACGGTGGTGACCGTACTCGCTGTGGAGGTGCTCGCTTTTGTGCTGCACCCGATTGTGGGCATTGCGGTGTCGGTGCTGCTGCTCTATTTCGCGATCGCTCCACGCGATCTCTACGACCATGCAGCGGCAGTTCGGAATGCGCTCCGTGCGGGTGATCTGGAGTTGGCTCGCCGGAAGGTGGCGATGATGGTCGGGCGCGATACTTCGACGCTCGACGAAGAAGGGGTTGCGCGTGCGACGGTGGAGAGCGTGGCCGAGAACACCTCGGACGGTGTGAGTGCGCCGCTTTTCTATGGCCTGCTGTTCGGCCCGGCAGGGGCCTGGCTGTACAAGGCATCGAACACGCTCGACTCGATGTTCGGTTACCGCAACGAGCGCTACCGTGAGTTCGGCTGGGCGTCGGCGCGATTTGATGATTTTATGAACTACCTGCCGTCGCGCCTGACGGTTTTGGCTGTTGCTGCTGCGGCTTTTATTTTAAGGCTCGATCCGCAGGGCGCATTCCGCGCGGTGAAGGCGGGGGCGCGGCTGCACGAAAGCCCGAATGCGGGCTATCCCGAAGCGGCCTTTGCCGGGGCGCTCGGCGTCACGCTCGGCGGTGAGCGGAGCTACGGCGGCGTTACCAAAGCCGTGCCAACGCTCGGTCTTCGCAACGGGGCGATGGACGCCGACACGATCACCCGCGCCATGCGACTCATGTACGCGGCATCGGCGCTTTTTCTTGCCGCCGGTTCGGGGATGCTGTTTGTTTTTTACCTCATCTTATTTTCAAACATACACTTATGACACAGAAACGGGTTCTTCTTTTTACGGGTGATGGCAAGGGCAAGAGTACGGCCGCATTCGGCATGCTCTCTCGCGCGATCGGCCACGGCATGAAAGCACGGGTTATCCAGTTCGTCAAGGCGCAGGAAGGGGTCGGCGAGGTGCTGTTTTTCACCCGCTTCGAGGAGGTCGAGTGGGATCATTACGGAAAGGGATTTCTGCCGACCGATCCCGAAAGCCCGATGATGCAGAAGCATCTCGAAGCGGCGGAGTTCGGCTTCGAAGAGGCCATCGACGCGCTGGCTTCGGACGAGTATGACTTTGTGCTGCTCGACGAAGTGTGCTATGCGGCCTCGAAAGGAATCATTCCGCTCGAACCTCTCATCAAGGCGATTGTCGATGCTGATGACAAGATCATCGTGCTCACCGGTCGTAACGCGCCGCAGGCGCTGATCGACGTTGCCGACACCGTGACCGAGATGAAGATGGTCAAGCACGGCTACGAGCAGGGATTGCTCTCGCAGGCTGGCGTGGAGGAGTGAGCCTGACGCGCTCGAATAAAATGAAGGGCGGCGACGGCTGCCGCCCGATGATCGTTCAGGGTTCGCCGGTCAATCGCCGACGGGCGCTGCTGCTGGCGGCGGCCATTCCGGCGCTGCTCGGTCTGTCGCTTCTGCTTGGTCCGTCCGGCATCGGTCTGCCCGACACGTCGTCGATTTCGGGCCGCGCGATCATCGACCTGCGGCTCGGTCGCTTCGTGATGGGGATGCTGGTCGGTGCGGCGCTCTCGACCTCCGGCACGGTGTTCCAAGCGATTCTGCGCAACCCGCTGGCCGAGCCGTACGTGCTTGGCGTGAGCGGCGGCGCAGGGCTTGGCGCGGCGTTGAGCATCCTCGTTGGCGGCGGAATCCTCGGCGCGGCGGGGCTGCCGGTGACGGCGTTCTTTTTTGCCGTCGTCACGCTTTTCGCGGTCTACGCCATCGCGGGTCAGGGCGGCGGTATGCCGTCGGTTTACAGCCTGATCCTCTCAGGCGTGATCGTGAGCGCGATCTGTTCGAGCGTCATCATGTTTCTCGTCTCGACGGCCAATGTCGAGGGGATGCACACCGTGATGTGGTGGATGCTCGGCAACCTCCAGCCCTCCTCGTGGGGCGACCAGCTCATCGCGCTGCTCTTCATCGCGAGTGCGTCGGTGGCGCTGTGGCTGCTCGCACCGGCGCTGAACGTGCTGACGCTGGGCCGCGAAATGGCGCACTATCAGGGGCTGAACGCCGGGACGGTCACCGTTTCAAGCTTGCTGCTCGCCACGTTGCTGGCGGCCACGGCGGTCTCGATGGGCGGCATGATCGGCTTCGTGGGTCTCATCGTGCCGCACGTCATGCGGGCGATCTTCGGCCCCGACCACCGCTGGCTGGTGCCTGCCTCGGCCTTCGGCGGCGGGGCGTTTCTCGTGCTCTGCGACGCTTTGGCCCGCATCGTTATGGCTCCCATCGAAATTCCCGTTGGAGTGGTGACGGCGCTGGCGGGCGGCCCGTTTTTCCTCATTGTGCTCAGAAAAAGGATGAAGTATGCCTGGAATGACTGAGCTGGGAGCGCCCGCGCTCGCGTTCCGGGGCGTCACCGCCGGGTACAAGGGGCGCACGGTACTGCACGGCGTCGATTTCGGGATCGCCGAGGGTGAGTTCGTCTCGCTGATCGGCCCGAACGGCTCCGGCAAGAGCACCTTGCTCAAAACCGCCACCGGCTTGCTCAAGGCGTCAGAGGGCAAGGTCGAGGTGTTCGGGCGCGAGGTCTCGTCGCTCAAACCGCGTGAACGCGCCTCGCTCATCGGTGTGGTGCCGCAGAAGCTCGACTCGCCGATGGCCTTTACGGTGGGCGAAATCGTGATGCTGGGCCGGAATCTGCGCGGGCGCTGGACGGGGCTGGAGGGGCGAGACTACGACAGCGTCGAGAAGGCGATGATCTACACCAACGTGTTCGACATGAAGGAGCGCCGCTTCAACGAACTGAGCGCTGGGGAGCAGCAGCGCACGGCGCTCGCGATGGCTCTGGCGCAGGAGCCGCGCATCATCATGCTCGACGAATCGATCGCGCACCTCGACATCAACCACAGCCAGGAGGTGCTCCGCATCCTGATGAACATCAACCGCGAGGAGAAGATCACGGTGCTGCTCGTCAGCCACGACCTCAACCTTGCCGCGCAGGTTGCCGGGCGGCTGATGCTGGTGCAGCACGGGCGGCTGGTGAAGAACGGCTCGCCGGAGGAGGTGATGAAGTCCGACTTGCTGAGCCGCGTCTATGACTGTGAACTGCGCGTGCGGCGCGACCCCTTCAGCGGCAATCCGGTGGTGAGCGGCGCGCTCGATGAGCTGCTGCGGCGACCGGCAGTGCGCAAGCGGCTGCACGTCATATGCGGCGGTGGGTCGGGCATCGAGTTGTTCCGGCGGCTCTCCATCGAGGGCTTCGAGGTGACGTCCGGGGTGCTCAACCGGCTCGACTCCGACGCCGAAGCGGCCCGTGCGCTTGACATTCCGTGCGTGCTCGAACAGCCCTTCTCGGCGGTCGGAAGCGAGGCGTTCCGGCAGGCTGCCGCGATGGTGTCGCAAGCCGACGGCGTGGTGATCGGCCCGGTGCCCATCGGCCCCGGCAACCTCGTGAACCTCCGGCTCGCCGCCGAAGCGCTCGACGCGGGCAAGCCGGTCTGGATCGCCTCCGGCCTCGACAAGCGCGACTACACGCCCGGCAAGGAGGCCGCCGAAATGTCATCGAGGCTTCGCAATGCCGGAGCGACGGAGTGGAAAGGAATCCAGGAACTGACGGCTCTGCTCAATCGGGCGTGGCCGGAATCGCAACGTTAAATGAAGAAGTACCCGTTCAGACTCGGCACCTCGTCCTACATCATTCCGGACGACATTCTGCCCAACGTGCACTACCTGGCGGGCAAGGTGCAGGACATCGAGCTTGTGCTCTTCGAGTCTGACGAATTCAGCAACCTGCCGACGCCAGAGGTGATCGCAGAGCTTGTCGCGCTGGCCGCAGAGCACGACCTCACCTACTCGGTGCACCTGCCGCTCGACGTCTATCTTGGCAACGACGATCCAGGCGAGCGCGAGCGTTCGGTGGGCAAGTGCCACCGGATTATCGAGTTGACGCGCGAGCTGCCAAAGTCCGCTTTCGTGATGCACTTCGAGGCGGGCAAGGGGGTGGACATCAACGAATTTTCCGACGAAGAGCGTTTGCGTTTTGCCGGAAACCTCGCCGATTCAGCGAAGATGCTGCTCGACGGCTGCGGCGAATCGGCCTCGATGTTCTGCGCCGAAAACCTGAACTACCCCTTCGAGATCGTCTGGCCGGTCGTCGAAGAGTTCGACTTTTCGGTAACGCTTGACGTGGGCCATCTCGAATTCTACGGCTTCCCGACCGCCGACTATCTCCGCCGCTACCTGTCGCGTGCGCGAGTGCTGCACATGCACGGCACGACGGAAGGTCGTGACCATAACTCACTCGCGTACATGAATCCCAAAGCGCTTGATCTGGTGGTCGAAGCGCTGCGTAAGGCTGATGGCGAACCGAAGGTGTTCACGCTGGAGATTTTCTCGGAAGCGGATTTTCTGTCGTCAGTTGAAACACTTGAACGATTTTCATCATGATTCGAGCCGTCGCTGATTCATCAAACACAATTCAATCGCTATGCCTGAAGTGATCTACGTGACCGGCGGAGCGCGGAGCGGCAAGAGCAGTTATGCGCTGAGGCTTGCCGCTGCCTACGAACGCCGGGTGTTTCTTGCCACCGCCGAGGCGTTCGATGACGAGATGCAGCGTCGTATCGATAAGCACAAGGAGGAGCGTGAAGAGCGATTCACGACGGTGGAGGAGCCGGTGTATCTCGACAAGGCCTTGCGGGCGTTGCCCGAAGGTACTGAGGTGGTGCTGGTCGATTGCCTGACCGTGTGGCTGGGAAACATGATGCACTATCTCGGCGATGAGTCGGTGATCAATGAGCGCATCGATGCTCTGCTCGACGTGCTGAACGCTCCGCCGTGCGACATCATCTTCGTCTCCAACGAGGTCGGTATGGGCATCGTACCCGAAAACGCGATGGCTCGAGACTTCCGCGACCTTGCCGGAACGCTCAATCGCAAGGTGGCCGAACGCGCTACGCAGGCGTATCTACTGTGCAGCGGACTGCCTTTGGTTCTCAAACAATCAACCCCGGACTAAAGTCCGGGGCAACATGAATGTAAGATTATTGAATGTCCAGTGGGATGAATCCCGCCTGAATCTAAAACTGTAATTCAACTTCTATGACCGACCGTTTTCAGCAGCTTCTCGCTTCCATCAAGCCTGTCGATATGAACCTGACCTCCGCCGTCAAGGCGCATCTCGATGATCTGACCAAACCGCAGGGGAGCCTTGGGCGGCTCGAAGAGATCGCGATGAAATATTGTATCGCGACCGGCACAAGCAAGCCCTCGCTGTCGAAAAAGAAGGTGTTCTGCTTTGCGGGCGATCATGGCGTGGCAGCCGAGGGCGTGTCGGCGTTTCCTGCCGAGGTGACGCCGCAGATGGTGTACAACATGCTGGGCGGCGGGGCGGCTATCAACGTCTTGTCGCGCCATGCCGGGGCCGATCTTGAAGTTGTCGATATGGGGGTGAACCACGATTTCGCGGAGCATCCGATGCTGCGCCGATGCAAGGTGAAGCACGGTTCGGCGAACATGGCCGAAGGCCCGGCGATGAGTATCGATGAAACCTTGCAGGCGATCATGGCGGGTGCGGAGCTGGCCATTGAGGCGCGCGAGCAGGGTTACGAGTTGCTTGCCACCGGCGAGATGGGCATTGCCAACACGACGCCCGCGACGGCGCTCTACTCGGTGCTGCTCGACATGTCGGTGAATGCAATCACCGGGCGCGGCACGGGCATCGACGACGAGCGGCTCCATCACAAAATTGCGGTGATCGAAAAGGCGATCGAGGTCAATCGCGCCAATCTCGCCACGCCGCTCGAAGTGCTGGCGGCGCTGGGCGGTTTCGAGATTGCGGGCATCTGCGGTTTGATTCTCGGGGCGGCGTCGGTCGGGATGCCAGTGGTCGTCGATGGTTTCATCTCAAGCTCGGCGGCGGTGTGCGCCATCAAGCTCTCATGCAAGGTGAGCGACTACCTCTTTTTCAGCCACCTCTCCAATGAGCAGGGCCACCGCGCGGTGATGCAGAAGCTCGGTGCAAGGCCGATCCTCGATCTCGATTTGCGGCTCGGCGAGGGCACCGGTGCGGCGATGGCGATGCAGGTGATCGAGGCGTCGCTGAAAATCTACAACGAAATGGCTACCTTCAGTTCGGCAGGAGTTTCCGGCAAAAACGACTGAGTAACATGGACTCTTTTCTCGACATACAGCGGCAGCGCGCCGACAGTGAAAGCAAGTTTATTGACTGCAACGGTTTCAGGGTGCACTACAAGCTCTACGGCAGTGGCAAGCCGCCTTACGTCGTGCTGCTGCACGGCAGCTTTCTGAGCATGCGCTCGTGGTACGACGTGACAAAGCCGCTCTCTGAAGGGGCGACGGTGCTGATTTTCGATCGCCCTGCATTCGGGTTGACCTCGCGCTCGCTGCCGAAGCGCAACAACGAGGTGCGTTACAGTCCGGAGGCGCAGAGCGATCTCGTCGTGGCGTTGATGGACAAGCTCGGTTTCGACCGCGCGGTGCTGGTGGGCAACTCCACTGGCGGCACGCTGGCGCTGCTCACCGCCATGCGCCATCCGAAGCGCGTGCAGGGCCTTGTGCTCGTCGGCGCGATGATCTACAGCGGCTACGCCAACAGCGAGGTGCCGTCGTTCGTAAAGCCCTTCATGAAGGCGATGCGGCCGGTCTTTTCACGCCTGATGAAACTGCTCATCGCGAAGTTGTATGACAAAAACACCAGGGGATTCTGGCACGTCAAGTCGCGCCTTTCGGACGAGACGCTTGCCGCTTTCAGAAATGACTTTATGGTTGGCGACTGGTCGCGTGGTTTCTGGGAGCTGTTTCTCGAAACGCACCGACTCCATTTCGACAAGCGCGTGCCTTCGGTCGCGACGCCGTCGCTCGTGGTGACCGGTGAGCACGACCTGACAGTCAAAACCGAGGAGAGCTTCCGGTTGGCCAAGGAGCTGCCGGGTGCGGAGTTGCTTGTCATCCCCGATTGCGCTCATCTTCCGCAGGAGGAGCAGCCTGCCGCGTTCGCTGCCGGGGTGAAGCAATTTGTCGAAAAGCTCGCCTGAGATGCTGAGCGGACTCGTGACGGCGCTCCGGACGCTGACCGTGCTGCCGGTGCCGGGGCGTGACGCCGAGCGGTTCAGTTCGTCGCTCTACTGGTTTCCGGTGGTTGGGCTCGTCATCGGCGGCATCGTCGTGCTGTTTGCCCGCGCCGGAATGGGCGCCGGATGGCCGGAGCTGGCCGCCGTGCTCGCGCTGCTGGGCGGGTTCATCCTCACTCGCGGGCTGCATGCCGACGGGCTGGCTGATCTCGCCGACGGCTTTTTTGGTGGGCGAAACCGCGAGGCGGCGTTGCGAATCATGAAAGACCCCAACGTCGGTTCGTTCGGCTCGCTGGCGCTCATCGGAGTAATGCTCTTCAAGTGGATTTGTCTGCTTGAACTGGCCCGCGCCGGAGCGTACGGCATGATCGCCGCCGGAGTCGTCCTGTCGCGCACGGCGCAGGTGCTGCTTGCCGCGAGGATGCCTTACGCCCGCAGTGAGGGCGGTACGGCTACGGCGTTTGTCGAGGATGCGGGCTGGCCGCACCTGCTCGTCGCCTCGGTCTCCGGCGTCGTGTTGCTTTTCGTGCTGCTCGACTGGCAGGTCGTCCCATCGTCGATCCTGCTCTTTGGCTCGGTTGTCGCCCTGTTCTTCGTCGGCTGGTTGAGTCACCGCAAGATCGGCGGCATCACGGGCGACGTGCTCGGTGCGTGCAGCGAGCTGGTGGAGATTGCCGTGTGGTTCGTGGCGGCGCTGTGGCTCAAAGGTCTTTTTTCGGCGATAGCGTAGTGCCCGTTTGCACTCGGTGATTTTTTCAGCACGTTGCTAATCAATTGCTATATCGTTATACTTGGACACGGAATTTTAACTTCAAGCTAAAGACATTTCCATCTATGGCCAGTGATTTGATCGTGACGTTCGGCGGCGGTAAAAAGGTTAACGCCGAATTCAGAGGATTTACCATCAAGACCGACCAGTCCGTTCACGGCGGTGGCGAGGGTTCTGCCCCCGAGCCTTTTGCCCTGTTTCTCGCTTCAATCGGCACCTGCGCAGGCATCTACGTCTATTCGTTTTGCCAGAGCCGCGAGATTCCGACCGACGGCATAAAAATCGTGCAGAGTCACGAGCCTAAAGCGGGTGGGCGCGGTATCGGCAAGATTACCCTGACCATCGAGGTTCCGCCGACCTTCCCGGAAAAGTACAAGGATGCGGTTATCAACGCAGCCAACCTCTGCGCGGTCAAGAAGCACATCATGGAACCCCCGGCTTTCGAGGTGAAAACCGAAGTGGTCGAGGGCTGAAGGATATTTCATACCAAGGTGGTGCTACCCGGCTTGAAAGCCGGGGCAACATGAAATGTAAGAGGTCTGAATGTCCGCGGGGCTGAAACCCAGCTGAATATTCTCGAACCGCTTATTACACTTGAAAGGCTGTCCCGGTGTGTCGTCACTGCGACGGCCTTCCTGCTTTAAACGATACCGGCTGATCTATGAAAAACCAGCGCGCGGGCAGACCGGTCAGCTGCCGTTCTGTCGAAGATGTTCCCAAAGTGACCTGCTTTCTCCCCGAAGGGGTGCGCCCGGAGCGCCAGCAGAATGTGGTGCTGACGCTCGATGAGGTCGAGTCCCTGCGGCTTGCGGACCTTGATGGGCTGTACCACGCCGATGCGGCTGAAAAGATGAAGGTCTCCCGCCAGACCTTTGGGCGCATCATCAAATCCGCCCGGAAAAAGGTTGCCGACGCCTTGGTGGGCGGCAAGACTATCTGCATCGAGGGTGGTAACATCGACCAGCCTTGTCCGAACGAAGCGGCGGAGGGGGAGGCGGCTTGCGTCTGTCTGCACTGCGGCCACCGCCAGCCTTGGGTGCAGGGCATTCCGTGCCGGACGGCGCGTTGCCCGCAGTGCGGTAAACTGTTGATTCGTCAGGGGAGGTACAGCAATGTCGAGTGAGCAAAACCTCGATTTTTCCATTCTGCCGTTGCCGCGCATCCATTTCGGCGCGGGCAAGCTTTCTTGCCTGCCTTCATCCGTTTCGGCATACGGCCGCACTCTGTTGCTGGTGACTGGCCGGAGCACGCTTCGGCGCTCCGAAGCGGCTTCGGGGTTGCTGGAAGAGTTTCATCGCTCTGGGATCGAGGTCGAACTTCTGGAGGTCGCGGGCGAGCCGTCGCCTGAACTGATCGACCATGCCGTGGAGCTTGGGCGCAAGCGCCCGTTCGATGCGGTTGCGGCAATCGGCGGTGGCAGTGTGCTCGATGCGGGCAAGGCGATTTCGGGCATGCTGCTCCAGCACCATTCGGTCGAGCGTTTCATCGAAGGACGTCCGGGCGTATTGCTGCACGACGGACGCAAAGTGCCGTTTATCGCTGTGCCGACCACCTCGGGCACCGGCAGCGAAGTGACGAACAACTCGGTCATCAGCCGCGTCGGGCCGGGTGGCTTCAAGCGCTCGCTGCGCCATCCGGCATTCGTGCCCGATGTGGCGATTATCGATCCGGAGCTGATGGTGAGCCTGCCGCGCGAGGTGACGGTTTCGACCGGCATGGACGCCTTCACCCAGTTGCTCGAAGCCTACCTCTCGCCTTTCGCCAGCGCCTACACCGACGCGCTCTGTTGCAGTGGCCTGGAGCACTTCGCCCGCTCGTTCGAGGCTGCCAGCGGCGACGGCGCGGCTTCGGTTGCTGTGCGCGCCGACATGGCCTACGCAGCGCTGATGTCGGGCATCGCGCTGGCCAACGCGGGTCTAGGCATCGTGCACGGCTTCGCCTCGTCGGTCGGCGGCCTGTTCGACATCCCTCACGGCACGCTCTGCGCCACGCTGCTCGCCGAAGCCACCCGCGAGAACATTCGCCAGCTTCAGGCAAAAGGGGAGCCTTCAGTCGGCCTGTCCAAATTTGCCAACGCGGCCAGAATTCTCACCGGCAAATCATTTTCGAGCGAAGCCGAAGCGTGCGAGCAACTTGTCGCAAAGCTCGAAGCGTGGCAGGAGCAGTTCGCGTTTCCGCGTCTCGGCGAGTTCGGGATGAGCGAGGAAGATTTCGAGGAGATCATCGCCACAACGCGAAGCAAGAGTAACGCAGCTCCGCTTGATGCAGCTGCGATGCGGCGGATTCTCGCAGCGAGGGTTTGATTAGTTGATAATGGATAGTTGACAGTTGATAGTTTGGGAAGAGCAAAGTCCGAACCCCGAAAGGTGTTTTTGTGGCCTTCCTTGATTCGTTGCGCTCAAAAATTCAATTTCCCATAGTCAACTGTCAACTGTCAACTGTCAACTGTCAACTGTCAACTGTCAACTGTCAACTGTCAAAAATCTGCCTTTTCGCCTCTTGAACTCCACCATTCGTCGCCGTAGTTGTAGTACATCTCTTCGCCTTCGCTGATGTTGCGCAGGGCGTAGAGCACCAGCTCGGTGCCGGTTGGGGTGTCTTCGCGGTAGTAGGCGACGTTGGGGGTCGAGGAGTGGTTGAACATCATGCCGTAGCCCATGGCCACGAGTCTGCGGGTTTCGTCGCTGCCGTAAAAGACGTAGTTGTAGAGTTCGCCGCCGATGTCTTTTTCGTTCACTTCAAGCGCCGGGCAGCGCTCGATGATGTCGCCTTCGTTGATCGCTTTGAGCGCAAATGCGCCGCGTCCGGCGACCGTCGATGGACCGATGCGCACGCTGCCGCGGCAGATTCCGTCCTGCTTTTTGCGGAGAACGTTGACGGCAACCGCGCCCGCAGCCGCCCCGGCGGCGAAGATGATGGTCGCTATAAAAAAGAGAAGTGGTGTCATGCGATTCCGGCTGTCGATGGAAAAGCTGAAAATACAAATCTCGCGGCTGAATCCATCGAGCGGATGCCGGAGCATTCAGGAATGTTTTCTCCGGCGGAGTGGTTCGATTCGGAGAGGTTTTTTTTAACCATGTCTGAAGGTTTGTGCCGATGATCGATCAAGCGCATCAATCCGTTCTTACCGTCGATGGGGTGTCGAAAAGTTACCTGATGGGTGAGGTGACCGTCAAGGCTCTGCACGACATTTCGCTCGATTTCGGGGCAGGCCAGCTCGTGGTGCTGCTCGGCGCGTCGGGCAGCGGGAAATCGACGCTGCTCAACATTGTCGGCGGCCTCGACGTGCCCGATACCGGCAAAGTCACCTTCCGGGGCAAGGACATCAACGCTTCGGGCGAGGAGGGCTTGACCGCCTACCGCCGCCGCTCCATCGGCTTCGTCTTCCAGTTTTACAACCTCATCTCAAGCCTCTCGGCGCTCGAAAACGTGCAGCTCGTGACCGAGCTCGTCGAAAATCCCATGCCGCCAGACGAAGCGTTGCGCCTCGTCGGCCTTGGCGACCGCATTAACCATTTCCCATCCCAGCTTTCCGGTGGCGAGCAGCAGCGCGTCGCCATCGCCCGCGCGGTCGCCAAACGCCCGGAACTGCTGCTCTGCGACGAACCCACCGGCGCGCTCGACTACACTACTGGCAAGCTCGTGCTGGAAGTGATTGAAAAAGTCAACCGCGAACTCGGCACCACCACGCTCGTCATCACGCACAATGTTTCCATCGCGGGCATGGCAGACCGGGTTATTACGTTGCGAAGTGGGGAGGTGATTGAGGATCGGCGGAATGAAGAGAAGATTTCGCCTTCGGAGTTGTCGTGGTGATGAAGGGGATTCTTTCAGGTATATTATCAGGGCATAACTCAAGAATCAGGCGTGTTATAGGTAAACCATATAATCAATTTTCGCAAAGGGTTAGTATTGTGCTAATGGATATTTATATCGACCATAACGTATGGGACTTTCTGTTTGATCGTCAGATTGACCTTATGAAAGAGCTTGCCACGAGTGAATTCGCATTGCACCTGACTCGTGAGGCTGAGTTTGAAATTCCACCTACACCAGATCATAAGCGTCGATATATTGAGCAGACTATTGCAACGTGTAATATTGATGTTCGTCCGTACTTTGGTTTTTATGATGAGCAACATAGCTCATCAGATCAACGAGTTGGCGGCTGGGGTGTTGGCTATTGGGCAAGCGAAGAAGAAATGAAATTCATTGATTCCCAACAATCAAGGTTAGGCGCAAATAAGAAAAGAAAAACGAGATTATTCAAGAATGAGGCAGATATATCGTTGGCAGCACGCTCGTTGCAATCGGTTGTTCTAACACTGGATAAGAAAGCGGGGCCGCTCCAAGATGCATACCGCCAAGGGGGAAAGGTCGTTTATTTGACTGATTTCGATAACAGTGGTCTTTCATTAAAAGATTTTATTATGTCAGCGCTGAAAGGGACAAATAGCTAGTCAGGCATTGAACGGAATGGCGTTTCCGCGTCACCTTTGGCACTACTCCAAAGCCTCCTGTTAACTGAGTATTAGCCAACATGAAACCAGACGATAAACTCTGCAAGCTCGACAAGAAGGAGATCGAGGAAAATATGCCTGCTATCGTAGAAGCAGTTTCAAAGCCTAGGTACATTTGCCAGAAATGTGCGAGGGTGTCGAAAAAGAAGAAGAATCTTTGCAAGCCGAAGAAGTTGCCTTCGCGCTAATGGGCTTTTTTGCCTATCTCTTCAATCCTGCCTTACTGATATTTCCTGAAATCATACTGTGCAGCCAGCCTCTTTTTCTCTTCCTGCGGGAGCGAGGTGAAGTAGGCTTTCCAGCCGGGGCAGAAGTTGATGTGCCAGCGCCAGAATCGGCCGACGAGTGAGCTTGGATTCTGGTCGTATTTGGCGCGCAGTTTGCAGTTTTTGCAGGGTGCATCAGCCATGAGTTTCTCCTGTTTGTAATCAGTTCGATTTGATTATTTGCCTGCCTGTTCAATCATCCTTTCAATCCTGAATGTAAAGATTTTCCAATTCCAGCCGTCGGGTCTGTCATCAATATCAAGATAAAAATGACGAAGAGTCGTCATCGCGAGTCCCGACCTGTCGGGGCGTGGCGATCCATTTTTGCCTTCGCTGATTGCGGCATGGATTGCCGCGTCGCTTTGCTCCTCGCAATGACGGTGATGCTGGACTGTTATGGCGACAACACTATGCTGATACGTAACAGCCGGTAAAACGGTTTTTTGTGGTTCGGTGTTGATACCTTGTAGATGTACGCTGATACGAGAATCTCCACACGCAATTGTCCATGAAAGAGCTCAACCGGAAACTTCTGCGCGATCTTCTGCACATGAAGGGGCAGATGCTGGCGGTGACGGCAGTGGTGCTGTGCGGGATTGCGGTGTTTGTGTCGATGACCAATGTGAAGTACTCGCTGGAGGTGTCGCGCTCCGATTATTACAGCCGCTACCGGTTTGCCGATCTGTTCATGCAGTGCAAGCGTGCGCCGGAGTTTTTGCGCGGCAAGGTGAGCCGCATTCCGGGCGTGGCGACGGTGAGCACGCGCATCCAGACCGATGTGACCGTGGATGTTCCGGGGCTCGATGAACCGGCGACCGCGCACCTGGTGTCGCTTCCCGACCGGGGCGAGCCGTCGCTGAACGGCGTGTACATTTCATCGGGGCGCATGCCCGATCCGTCCCGCCCGGAGGAGGTGGTGGTGAGCAAACCGTTCATGAAGGCGAACCGCCTTCAGCCGGGCGACCACATTGGCGTGGTGATCAACGGGCGCTGGAAGCGGTTGCAGATCGTGGGCGTCGGGTTGTCGCCGGAGTATATTTACGAGGTGCAGCCGGGCGCGTTTTTCCCGGATAACCGCCGATTCGGGGTGTTCTGGATGAACCGCAAGGCGCTTGAGTCGGCGCTTGACATGAGCGGCGCGTTCAACGATATGGCGTTGACTCTGGCGCACGGAGCTTCGGAAAAAGAGGTGATCCGTCAGCTCGACAGGATCTTCGCCCGCTACGGTTCGCTCGGGGCTTACGGGCGTGACCAGCAGCTTTCCGACCGCTTTATCTCCGATGAAATCCGCATTCTCGGCATCGAAATTACCGTTTTGCCGACCATTTTTCTGGCGGTCGCGATCTTCCTTCTGAACATCGTCCTGCGGCGGCTGGTGAGCACGCAGCGAGAGCAGATCGCCGTGCTCAAGGCGATGGGGTACAGCAACGAGGATATCGGCCTGCACGTGCTCGGGTTTGCGCTTGTGCCGACGGTTGCGGGCGTGATGCTCGGTACGGGAGGCGGTGCGTGGCTGGGTACGCAGTTGCTGCAACTGTACGGCGACGTCTATAATTTTCCCAGGCTGATCTATGATTTCCGGATGGAGAACGCCTTGGCCGCGGTGCTGCTGAGCTTCGGTGCGGCGGTTGGCGGAGCGCTCGATGCGGCTCGCAAGGCCGTGAATCTCCCTCCAGCCGAGGCAATGCGTCCCGAGTCGCCAGCGATCTACAAGCCGGGCATTCTCGACAATCCGCAAATCGCCCGCCGGTTTTCGACGCCGGTGCGAATCATCGTGCGCAATATCGAGCGCCATCCGTTCAAATCGCTTCTGTCTGTGACCATGATCGCGCTCTCCATCGCCATTCTGGTGGTGAGCCGCTACACCTTCGACTCGGTCAAGCGCATGAGCGAGGTGGAGTTCGGCTCGCGTCATCGGGAGGATGTGACCGTGATTTTCAACGAGGCCATGCCGCCTTCGACCGCGTTCAGCTTCGCGTCGATGAAGGGGGTGCTCGATGCGGAATATTATCGCGAGGAGCCGGTTCGGCTGCGGTTCGGTTCCCATTCGCGGCGGCAAACGCTGAAAGGCTTGCAGAAAACCGACGGTTTGCAGCGCCTGACCGACAGCAATGACCGGCTGCAGAATCTCCCCGCCCGTGGTTTGCTTTTGACGACCACGCTGGCCGACCTGCTCGACGTCAAGGCGGGTGATGTGCTACAGGTCGAGTTTTTGCAGGGGGAGCGCCGTTCGGTGGAGGTGCCGGTGGCAGGAACCATCGACGAACTTCTCGGTCTTTCAGCGTATCTTCGCATCGATGAGCTGAATCGCCTCGCCGGAGATGGCGGCGCGCTGAGCGCAGCATTGCTGAAGCTCGACGGTTCGAAGCGCATCGCGTTGTACGAGCGCTTCAAGCAGACGCCGGGGATTGCCGGTGTCATGATGCTTCAGGCCATGAAAAAGAGCTTCGACGAGATGATCGCCAAAAGCATGAACACCTCGACCTTCATCCTGACAGCGTTCGCCTGCGTGCTGGCGTTCGCGATGATCTACAACGGTGCGCGCATCACCTTGTCGGAGCGGGTGCGTGAGCTGTCGAGCCTTCGCGTGCTCGGCATGACCAAGCGGGAGATCGCCGTGATCCTCCTCGGCGAGCAGGCAGTTTTCTGCATCGCGGCCATTCCGCTCGGCTTTGCGATTGGCGTCGTGCTTTCGGTTCTGCTGGCGAAAGCGTTGAGTTCGGAACTGTACCGGATGCCGCTTGTTTTTACGCCGGTCAACTTTCTTTTTGCCTTTGCCGTTATGGTTACGGTTGCTATCGTTACGGGTCTGATTGTGGGTCGCAGAATCCATACGCTCGACCTGATCGCCGTTTTGAAAACAAGGGAGTGAGATGAAACCATTGAGCAGAACCCAGCGCATTGTCGCCATTTCATCGGTCGTAGTCATCGCCCTGCTCGCGCTGGTGCTTCGGCCAGCACCGTTGCCGGTCGATGCCGGAAAGGTGAGCTACGGGCCGCTCGACGTGACGCTTGAAGACGAGGGATACACCAGGGTGATCGACCGCTTTGCCATCGCCGCACCGGTGACCGGCAAGCTGCTGCGGATCGGGCTGGTGGAGGGCGACAGTGTCCGGTCCGGCATGACGGTGGCCTCGATTTTGCCGCCTGATCAGAATACGCGGGAATACCGCGAAGCGGCGGCAATGGCCGGTTCGGCATCAGCTTCCGTGGCCGAAGCCCAGGCGCGGCAGCGGCAGATTTCGGTGCAGCTTGCCCAGGCACGTCTGAAAGCGGAGCGTTACGACCGCCTCTATCAGGAGGGCGCGGTGTCGAAGGAGAGCCACGAGCTTGCTCGGGAGGATGCCTCGGTACTTGAAAAAGAGGCGCGTGCAGCGCAAGAGGCGGTGCGTGCAGCGCGCTTGCAGGCTGTCGCCGCCGAGGCGCGCATCGACCGGAAAATCGCCACGAAGGCGGTCGAGGTACGTTCCCCGGTGACGGGCCGGGTGTTGCGCATTCCCGACAAGAGCGAGCGATTCGTGACGGCCGGTACGCCGCTGGTCGAGATCGGTAATCCGGAGCAGCTTGAGGTTGTCATTGATGTGCTCTCTTCGGACGCCGTCAGTGTGAAGCCCGGTGATCCGGTTGCTATCGACGACTGGGGCGGCAAGGGGACGCTCAAGGCCTCCGTGACGCGCATCGAACCGGCAGCGTTCACCAAGACCTCCGCGCTCGGAATCGAGGAAAAGCGGGTGAACATCATTGCCACGCTCGACCAGCCGGAACCGCTTCTCGGCGACAATTTCCGCGTTCAGGCCAGCATCGTCACCTGGAGTGCCGAACGGGTGCTCAGGGTGCCGGTCAGTGCGCTTTTCAGGAGCGGCCAGCAGTGGGAAGTGTTCGTCATCGACGGCAGACGGGCTAAAACTCGCAAGGTGAGCATCGGCCAGCGCGGCATCGATGACGCCGAAGTACTCGACGGTCTCCGCGATGGCGAGCGCGTGGTGATGCATCCGCCGAACGAGTTGCAGGACGGCATGAGGGTGACAACCAGCAGCGAGTAGTGTAGGGGCACAGTCCCTTGCGGCGGCCCTTTTTGATAACAGCTTTTCATCCGACGGATCTGTTGGATTCTTTAAAAAATCGAGTTAGTAGTGCAGAAGAACGGAATTGAGCGTGTGCTGCTCATCGTCGGGGCGGGGGCTTCGGGGATGCTTGCGGCGATTTCGGCGCGGAAACAGGCAAGAGCGCTTGGTATCGCTGACAAGCAGTTTCGCATCATTCTGTTTGAGCGCAATCCGAAGCCGGGCAACAAAATCGCTATTTCGGGGGGGGGACACTGCAACCTTACCCATGCTGGCGATGTTCGGCATCTGCTCGAAACCGGTTTCTTCGACAAAAAGGAGCAGCGTTTCCTGCGTCACGCGGTGCACCGTTTTTCCAATGCCGATCTTCTTGAGCTGTTCGGCAGGTATGGTCTCAAAACGATGGCGCGTGAGAACGGTCGGGTTTTTCCTGAATCGGGTCGCGCCGCCGAGGTGCTGGAGCTCATGCAGCGAATGCTTCGCGACAGCGCGGCGGAGATCGTAACCGGCGCACGAATCGATCGTCTCGACTGTGACGACCGCGGCTGCATTGTCTGCGCTGGAGATCGGTGCTTCGAAGGCGATACGGTGATTCTGGCGGCTGGCGGCTCCTCATGGGGCTCGTCGGGCACCACCGGTGACGGGGTCAGGCTGGCGGCTTCCGCCGGGCAGACCGTCGTTCGTGTGCTGCCCGCGCTCGCACCGCTCTGGTTCAACGCACCGCCGCGACGTGAGCTGGTAGGGATTTCGCTGCGTAACGTGGCGCTTGTTGCCGAGTCGGACGGCGCGAGTGATGTGCGCCGCGGCGATGTGCTTGTCAGCCATCGGGGCGTTTCCGGCCCGGCGTGCCTCTCGCTGTCGCGCTCCGTGGCTTCCATGATGGCGTCAGGTGCTCAGGTCAGGATTGCAATCGATCTCTTTCCCGGTCACAACGAACAGGCGCTCTCCTCGTTTTTGCTCGACCAGGCTTCTCGCCATGGTAGCCGTCTTTTGCGTACCGTGCTCCAACGGATGCCGGTCGCTCCTGAAAAGCTTGGTGAGTCGGAGAACGAGAATGGGGAGGTGCAGACCATTCCAAATGCTTTTGCCAACGAAATTATGCGCTTGGCGAAAATCGATGAGACGGTGACGATGAGCGTGCTCGGAAAGCAGCAGCGCCAGCGTATCGTCTCATTGCTGAAGCGTTTGCCGCTCGGTACGGTGCGCAAGGTGCCGCTTGAACAGGCCGAAGTCTCAGCTGGAGGGGTTGCGCTTGGCGAAATCGATCCCAAAACGATGCGCTCGAAGCTTAACTCTCGCCTCTACTGCTGCGGTGAGCTGCTCGACTACGCGGGCGAGGTGGGTGGTTTCAACCTGCAAGCAGCATTTTCAACAGGCTGGGTGGCCGGTCTGGAAGCCACCCAGGCATTGTTCGGAACCGAACCCGCTTAGCCCGCGCAGGAGTATGCTGGGTCGCCTTTGCGGTCGTAAGGCCTAACTTCGATTTTGCACTGCTGGAGATTGAACGACTCCTGTCGGTCTTCGAACACTATTCTTCCCTCGCTGAACCTTACTTTCATCGGTACCACGATTTTGCGCTCGACGCCGCAGGTGTTGTCCTTCAGGCTGGGGGCGAAGCGGTGTGCGTTGCCAAGCTGATCGGTTACGGTGATCTCTTCTGCGATGGTTTTGAGTGCCATAACGGTGCCTTCCGGGCTGAACTGGAGCGAATTGAGGTCGCCATGCACACCCTGCGGATCGTTGTCATAAGCGGTCATGGTGCCAATGGGCGTTTCGACCTGTACCACGCCTGCCGGTTCGAGCGAGCGGATCGCGCCGTCCTCGTAGAATGCAATACCCGTGCGAACCCTGATCTGACCTGCCGGCGTCATCAGCGTCAGGAACTCGCCCGGCCACAGGGTCAGGCTCTTTAGAGCGCCGCTTTCGTAAAACTGGATGGCGATGAACTTGGCGCGAAGGCTGCCGATCGGCGATTCGACGGTCATCTCTTCAGCCAGTTCAAACTCGTTTTTGGCCGTCCAGAAGCCACTGAGCTTGCCATCGAGCGGGAAAACCCGCTTGACACTGCCCGATTCGTAAAAGGTGACCAGCTCGGCAGGAATGCCTCCGACCGGCGTGCGAAGAAGGGTTTGGGTCTGTAGCGCTACCGATTTGATGGCGCCGTTCTTATAGAAATAAAAAGGTTTAAGCTGGCGGCGCCCCATGTCTTCTGCCTCGTACTGCGGAATCAGCTCTCCGTAGGGTGTGCTGAGCACATTCTCCTCCTGGACAAGGCAGCCGTCGGTTTTGCCATTCGAATAGAGTGTTCTGAATTCGACGCCTTTGAGCTCGCCATATTTGGTGTTGAAAGAGGTCATAATTAGTCCTTTTTTGTGCCGTGGAAATGTGCCTTTCTTGTATTGTTATATGCAATTACTGTGCCAGCGAAGAATGCTTTTGTTCTAAACTATTGAAGCGTAGGCGTTTGGCGATTTTTCTACTGTTCGCCTCCAATAATCTTAATTCATGGATAAGGCTACATTTCTGTAGGTGTGCTTGAAAAATCTACATTTTCGATGTTTTTGGCCGGTGCCGAGCTCCTCACTTTTTCTCTTCGGGGTTGCGGAGGTACTTCATGTTGATGTTCAGGGTTATTTTCTGCTGGGCAAGGTCAAACTGGGAGTCCGAAAACGAAGGTGGGCCCATTTTCAGCTTCGGATTGTTTGATGTGCCAAACCCCTCTTTCGGAATGCCGAGGAACGCCTTGTCCATTTTGCCGTTGCCATTCTCATCGTGCAGTACACTGACCGCGTAGGTGCCGTAAGGAACGTTCTTGAAAAGCACGATGCACTGCTTTCCGGCTGGAACGCTTTTGCCCTTGATGGCCCTTTCGCTTTTATCGGGGAATCCCTTTTTGGTGTTGAACAGCGCGACGCCGACCGTGCCGTCGGAACTGCGGATATTGTCGATGCAAACCTCGATGATGCCTGCGGAGTCAGGATTCTGTTCAGCGCCTGCGGGAGCCGAGAGGGCGAAAATCAGCAACAGGAGCAATGCAATTTTTTTCATCGTTCAGTAACGTAGTGTTCAGGAGAAAGACTTTGGATGTATAACCGCCGCGCCGGCTCTGGAGTTTATTCTTCAGGAGCGGACGTTACCATTCGGTACATTGACAAGAAAGGATTTTGTTTTGAAACTGCTCAATAAAAAAGGAGATGAGATGTCAGTTGAATCCACACTTCAGCTTGCCGCCGATGCTCTCGAGGATGTTCGCAAACGCCTTGAACGGGCAAGGGCCGATGCGGATGACGATTATGAAATCCGTCAGGCGATGCAGCATCTCGACGATGCTTCAGAGTATGTCAGAAAAGCTGTGAAGGAGATCAGGCAGCAGGGCTGAACGTGCATGGTCAGCCCTGCTGAAGAGGTGTGTGATCAGAAGCTGTAAGCCACGCCGACGGAAACAACCGGGTAGTACTGGAGGTATTCCAGGTCCTTTTTAAGATCGGCGGTCTCTTTTTCAAGGCTGTCATCGAATCCGGGAATGAGCGACGTATCTTTCGTTGGCTCAAGCGTGACATTCGGTTTGCCCTGGAACAAAACTCCGATATCAACGGTGACTTTCACAGGGCTGCCCTTGCTGAGAGCGTTTCCCCAGCCAATTCCCAGATACGGGGATGCTTTCCTGAAATCGATCTTACCGTTTACATCACCGATGCTCAGAATCTCGTATTTTATCCCGCCGATGTCAAGCATTAACCCTTCGGGCTGAGCGACGCCGGTCACTTTGCTGTTATTGATGAAGATGCCGGAGGTAACCTTGAACCCGTTGTCAAATGGATAATAGTCGAGTAACAGCGGGACCGACCTGAGTTTGACCGTGTAGTCGTACTCTGTTTCGCTCTCTATGCCGGAGCCATCGTAGCTGAAGAAGTTCAGGCCGCTTCGGAAATTAAGTCTGGAGAGCAGGCCGACTGTTACCTCGCCTCCTATGCCGGCACTTCCGCCTCTGAGGCCGATGGCAACGTTTTTTGCTTTTGCTGAAGCAGGAGCGATCAGGCTGATGGCCAGTATCGCCGAAAGAAGTGTTTTGCTGAAAAGTTTTTTTTGCATGCCCGTTGATGTTTTGATAACCATTGATGAAGGGGTGGTTATATATGCGGGCGTAATTAAAGATAAAATCCGGGCAATGCCAAAAGTAAAGTTAAGCCTGTAAACGCTTGCGGTTTTTTTGTCTCATCGGTTTCCCGTAAGCTCAGGGAGCCGTTATTTTTATTTCTACAGGTGACTCTCTATTTTATTTGCCATTTTTACGTCTTTTCTGAACGCTCAACGATAAACTACTGACCAATGCAAAGCCGTGCCCCTTTTGATTTTCAGAACGATGTCATTGAACAAAGTAATTTTATTCCGGTGCTGGTCGATTTCTGGGCTCCTTGGTGCGGGCCTTGCCAAAGCCTTGCTCCGGTGCTTGAAAGCCTTGCCGAGCGCCATGTAGATAAATGGAAGCTTGTCAAGGTCAATACCGAGGAGTTGCCCGACATTGCGTCCCGATATGGTGTGAGAGGCATTCCCAATGTGAAGCTTTTTTCACACGGCGAGGTGATCGACGAGTTTACCGGTGCGCTTCCCGAATATCAGATCGAGCAGTGGCTCAAAAAGGCGCTGCCAAGCCAGTGGGCCGAACAGGTGCAGCGCGCTTCCGCAGAAATGGCTGATGGCAATGAGGCAGGCGCCGTTACCTTGCTCGAAGAGGTGCTTGCCAATGAGCCCGACAACAGCAAGGCTGCGGCGATGCTGATTCGCCTGATTCTGTTCTCGCGTCCCGACGAAGCGCTGCGTCTTGCTGAGCCGCTTGAGGGAGAGCCGGAGTATGCCGATCTCAGCGAAGCTGCGCGAACTCTTGGAACACTTCTGGTACGACCGCCCGGAGAACTTCCGGATGGTGACTCGAAAGATGCTTACGGTTCGGCCATCGAAAGCCTGAGAGCGGGAGAGCTTGACAGCGCTCTCGACCGTTTTATCGGCGTGCTGAGGGAGGATCGTTACTACGACGATGACGGTTCGCGCAAAGCCTGCATCGCTATTTTCCGCCTGCTTGGCGAGGAGCACGATATCACGATGAAGTATCGCCGAACCTTCGACCGCGCATTCTGAGTTTGATTGATCAGGGCGGTTTACGAACCGCTCTGATGGCGGGAGTAAGCATCCTGCATCATTTCTCTGTTGCCTTTTCTGTATCTGAAGTTCTAGCAGTTTTCTCTGCAGAAATGTTTCGATAACCAGAATTACGTCAACTTATGCCGGAGCAACGAAATATTGTCATCGGTGTCGATCTTGATGGTGTGTGCGCCGATTTTTACGGGCGCATGCGCCAGATTGCCGCCGAGTGGTTCGAGCGGCCAATTGGCGAGCTGCCTGCCGAAGTTTCATACGGCTTGTCGGAATGGGGGATCCGGAACAAGAGCGATTATGACAGTCTGCACCGTTTTGCCGTGACGCAGCGAGAGCTGTTCAGCAGCATGGAGATGATTCCAGGCGCCCGCAAATACCTCCGCATGCTCTCCGACGAGGGGTATCGCATCCGCATTATCACGCACCGGTTGTTCATTCACTACTTCCATGCCACTGCCGTTCAGCAGACGGTCAACTGGCTCGACAGCCACGGAATTCCTTATTGGGACCTCTGCTTCATGAAGGAGAAATCACAAGTAGGAGCGGATATCTATGTGGAGGATACGCCTGAAAATGTCATGAGCCTTCGTGAAAAAGGGCTGTATACCATCTGTTTCGGCAACAGCACCAATCGGCACGTGGATGCGCCCAGAGCCGAGTCCTGGCAGGAGGTGTACGAGATGGTTCGGTCGTACCTCGCGTAATTTAAGGGGCTTTGTAGCGGCAGGCACAAAAAAAGCAGCATGACGTACCCCTATACATCATGCTGCACATGTAAACTATGTTAATCAACGGGCGTCAATTATATAGTTTACTCGCCTTTAATATAGGTGGGAAAAGATTATTCGCAAAACAGAATTGTCGAAAATTTTGCGATTTCTTCATATTTGTAGAACGTGATGCCGTAGTATTGTGGCAAGAAGTGCGGGTTATGTCGTAAAGTGCTGCGTTTTCTCCGGAGCCTGAGCCTCTCGTCACCTGATCTATATCGGGTGACGAGCATGAACAGTCAGCTCAACTTTTCGGGATTACAGGTTCGTTACGTAAAAGCAGGCGAACTTGAGGTAGCTGGTTTCGGGCATGGAGAGCAGTATCGGGTGATCCGGCGGCTGCGCATTGCGGGAGATGAGTCTGAGGTGCTTGCCTGCGTGTAGTGCCCCGAGCTGGACAGCGGCCAGAAAATCCTCTTCGGAAACGTGGTGTGAGCATGAGGCTGTGGCCAGAAATCCTTCATTTTTGACGAGCTGAAGACCAAGGCGGTTAAGCTTGGTATACGCTTTCAGGGCGGTCGGAACGGTTTTGCGGCTCTTCGTGAAGCTTGGCGGGTCGAGAATCACCAGATCGTACGAGCGGTTTTCCTGCCTGAGTCGGCCAAGCGTTGCAAATGCGTCATCCGCCACGATCGAGAACTTCTCCAGGCCATTCATGCGGGCGTTCTGCTCGGCGCGTTGAAGTGCATCCTGCGATATATCGACCATCGTCGTTGATCGCGCTCCGGCGTGCATGGCATTGAGCGCAAAGCCTCCGTCGTTGGTATAGACGTCGAGTACGTCGGCATCCGCGGCGTATTTCCGGATGTGGCGGCGGTTTTCGCGCTGGTCGAGGAAAAAGCCCGTCTTCTGTCCTTCGAGAATGTTGACCCGGTAGCTGATGCCATCGTCATTGATGACCTGCCAGGCATCGTTTTCATCACCCAAAAGCATCTCTTTGTAGAGCGGCAAGCCTTCGAGTTCCCTGAGTGGCGATTCGTTGCGCAGCACAATCGCTTTTGGGTCGAACAGCTCTCGCAGTACTTCGGTGATGATCGGCAGGTGGTTTTCCATACCAGCCGAAAAGGATTGCAGGACGAAAGCTTTGTCAAACCGGTCAATCACCAGGCCCGGCAAGCCGTCCGACTCCCCGTGCACCAGCCGCCAGGCGTTGGTTTCGCTTTCCGGATAGATTTTTTCGCGCAGTTTGAGCGCTTCTCGGATTTTATTGCGGAAAAATTCCCGATCAGGCTGGGTTTCGTCTCTGGTCAGCAGGCGGAAAGCGATCAGCGAGTGCGGATTGAAAAAGCCGGTGCCGAGTAGCCGCCCGTCGTTAGTGAAGAGCTGGACGGTTTCTCCAGCAGCGATGTCACGCGGCACCTCTTTGAGTTCGTTGCTGAAAACCCACAGGTGGCCGCCAAGCAGCCGCCGATGCTCTTTCGGTTTGAGGTAAAGTGCGTGCATGGATCGAAAACTCCGGAAGACGTGTTTTGATAGAGACAGGATTTGATTAAAATAACATTTCATAACAATCCACCTCATGCGGGAACTGACATTCCCGGCAAGCCGGGTGGTCTGTCAGAATGAGATGAAAAGGCAAGGGAGATGGTGATGAAGAGAGTTATTCGAGCGATGTTTTTTATGGTTCTGCTGATTGCGGCTGGTTGCTCCCAGATGCGCACCGTTTCCCGGTTGCCATCGGCGCCGGGTGAGTCGGTGACGCTGACGCCTGAACTTGAAAGGCTCTACCGCCAGGTTGCATCCCACACCAGCAAGGTTGAGGCGCTTGACGGCTATGCCGATCTTTATCTTACGACGCCGAAGCGCAAGGCCAAGGCGTACTGTAATGTTCAGCTTCGCAAATCGCAGGATGCCCGCCTCATCGTGAGTGCCGGCATTCTCGGCTGGCCTGTTGCCGACCTCTGGATCCGTCCCGATTCGCTGTTCGTCAACGATATGCTGAACAACAGAATGCTGGTTGGCCGCAACAGCGGAGAGAATCTCGGCAAGATTATCGGTCTTAGAAGCAGTTTCGGCAAGCTGACCGAAACGCTGTTTGGTGTTCCTGATATGACCGAGCCGGTCAGTGCGATCGAATCGGTCAGAATGGTAGGGGATCTGGTATGCTACAAGGTTCGCTCAAGCAGTGGCGCCAAGGAGCTGTTTGTCGATGCGATGTCGAAAGAGCTGAATGGGATTACCTATTTCGATCTTTACGGCCGCAAGACTGCCGAGTTCCGGTTTGCCGATTATCAGATGAAGCAGCAGGGTTCGTCAGAGCTGATGGTGCCCAGAGAGATCGATATGACGCTGTTTCCCGATGCTCCCCCTGATGGATCGAGAAGCCTGAAAGTGGTGTATGATGAACGGGTGATCAATCCGGAGCACTTTTCCATCCGGTTCAAGAAACCTTCTAAAGCCCGTACGGTCAATCTGGATGAAGTCGAGCAGTTGCCCTGGTTGTGATGGCCGATGGTAACCGTATTCAACGCGACCCAAACGACAAAAGGCCCCTTTTCGGAGGCCTTTTGTGATCTGAATTGACGGTCAAGGCTTATTTTGCAGCCTTGTAGTTTTCGTTGACGAACTCCCAGTTGAGGAGGTTGTCGATGACCGCAGCTACATGATCGGGACGGCGGTTCTGGTAATCGAGGTAGTAAGCGTGTTCCCAGACGTCGATGCAGAGCAGGGGAGTCTGGCCGCTGGTCATGGGGTTCTGAGCGTTACCGGTTTTAACCACCTTGAGCGTGCCATTGTCGAGTACCAGCCAAGCCCATCCGCTGCCGAACTGGGTTGCAGCGGCGGTTTTCAGCTCTTCCTTGAATTTCTCCACGCTGCCGAAATCTTCGACGATTTTTGCAGCTACGTCGCCGGTCGGCTCGCCGCCGCCATTCGGGCTGAGGCAGTTCCAGTAAAAGCTGTGGTTCCAAGCCTGTGCGCCATTGTTGAAAACGCCTACCTTTGAAGCGTCATCAGCCGTTTTGAGGATAACCTCTTCAAGACTCATTGAGTCAAACGGCGTACCTTCGACAAGGCCATTATAATTTTTGACGTAGGCTGCATGGTGCTTGCCATAGTGAAAACCAATGGTGTTGGCCGAAATATGCGGTTCAAGAGCATTGTCGGCGTACGGGAGTGCAGGTTGCTGATATGCCATAGGAGTATTTGATTTTTATGGTTGAGCAGACTACGTTAAGAAGTAACCCATTAACCGGCCTTCTGACCTTTTTAGTTTCAGGGGGCGGAAAATAAATCAGTCCAGTTGCACCAGACTTTTTTTTCTAACAGCGCGAAGGTTGATTGCTGCCATGCGGTCGTTGCCGATTTTTGTTGCGTTCACGGTCGTGCTCAGCGGCTGTGGTTTGCAGCAAGAGAAAGCGCTCGATGCCAACGATCTTCGTTTCGCCGATTTTTACGGTGATTATCTTGCCCGTTCAGGCGTGACCCCAAAAGGCAAGGCTGCGCCGTATACCGATCTCACTCCGGCCGAACTCGATACGCTGTTCGCGCGGCACGGTCTTGATCAGAAGACCTTCGATGCCAAGCTGCAGGCTTATGCACAGAACCCCCGACTTTGGCGCAAAGTGCTCGAACGGGTACAGAAAGATCTTCACCACAAACAGTAGCAGAGCATGGAGCGTTTACCATTGCTTGTCGGAGTTACCGGCGGCATCGGCAGCGGCAAAAGCACGGTTTGCGCCATGCTTGTCGGGATGGGCTGCGAGCTGTTCGAGGCCGACCGCGTCGCCAAAGAGCTTCAGCTTCAGGATCCCGAAGTCATTGCCGGAATCAAGGCGTTGTTCGGCAGCGAAGTTTATCACTGCGACGATTTGGGCGTACTTTCGATCGATCGCAAGCTCATCGCCTCGGTTGTCTTTTCCGACAGCCGGAAGCTTGAGGCTCTCAATCGCCTGATTCATCCCAAAGTCGGGGAGGCCTTCCAGCGCGAAATTTTACGCTGTGCAAAAGAGGGGAAAAGGATTTTGTGCAAGGAGGCGGCAATTCTGTTCGAGTCCGGAATGTATCACGAGCTTGATCGTATCATCGTGGTGGCGGCAAACGACGGCTTGCGTCTGGAGCGCGCCGTGGAGCGAGGCATGGGCACTCGTGAAGAGATCAAGCGGCGCATGAAAGCGCAGTGGCCGCAGGAGCAGCTCATCAAGAGGGCTCACTACGTGATCTTCAACGACGGCACTCTCGACGAACTGCGCGCGCAGGTCGAGCAGGTGTATCAAAGCCTCGAAAGTCTGGTCGCGTCACTCTGAAATCGCTTCTGCCAGCAGTGGCAGCGAAGCCCGGTAACGATAGGATGTGTCGGTGTGAGTGTCAGGAAATTCTTCGTATCGGTGCGCAATACCCAGTTCGTTTGCTCTCGTGGTAAAGCTCCGGTGCCCGAACTGGAGGTTGTACTCGTCGAGCGATCCGCAGTCCAGGTAGAGCAACCGGAGCGATCCGAGCGCATCCTGATAGCGAGGCTCTTCAAGCATCGTGAGTGGATCGAAGCTTTTCCAACGCTCCCAGCGTTCCGGAATAAGCTGGCAGGTGTGTGGCTCGAATGGCAGGTGCATGTTTGACGGCGCAGGCTTCGATGGGTCGGGATCGTAGCAGGCAGCCATTGCCATGATGTCGAGCAGCGTAAACTCTCCCTTTGGTTTTTTGTCGAGTGACTCCCAGCGCTGGAAAAAAGCCTCAATACTTCCATCATAGCGTTCGAGAATGCGTGCAGCGTTCGGGAAGTTCGGGCGGTAGCAAAGCTCGAAATCCATATCTCCGCTGTGGCAGGCTAGGGCTGAAAAGCGATCAGGATGCCTCATGCCGAGCCTCAGCGCGCCGAACCCGCCAGATGATTTACCGACAATTGCGCGGTGACGGGCTTCCGGAAGGGTGCTGAATTTGCGGTCGATCACGTCGATCAGTTCCCCGGTCAGGTAGGTTTCATATGCGCCGGTCGCCGCTGAGTCGACATATTGGGAGCCTCCGTACCGGGTCATGCAGTCCGGCATAACCACGATCGTTTCCGGCATCGAACCCTCACGAATCAGCCTGTCAATCATCTCCGGCACGGTTTGCCGACCGAATCCATAGTTCAGGAAGCTCATGCCGGTCGAGGCAAATCCTGCCAGCAGGTAGATCACCGGAAAGCTTTTCGTGCCATCGTAGGATGGCGGGAGATAGACCGGTACGTAACGCAGCGCCGGATCGCCAAGGGGGTTGTTTTTCAGTACCTCGCTCTTTACAGGCTCGAATACCAGGTTCGGTCGGCGTGCCTCAGACCGGTTCATACCTGACTCTCCTGCATCTGCTGCTTGTTGCGCTTTTTCTGCACTGCGGCCGAAATGTAGATGCTGATTTCATACAGCAAAATCATAGGCACGGCGATAACCGTCTGGGTCACCATGTCGGTCGAAGGGGTGACGATGGCCGCCACCACCAGCATGGTCACCACGGCGTGACGTCGGTAGAAGCGCATGAAGGCCGGCGTGAGCAGGCCGATTTTGGACAGCACGTACGAGAGGAAAGGCAGCTCGAACACCAGCCCCGTCGTCAGCAAGGTGCCCATGAAGAAGCTGATATAGTCCTGAATGGCGATGTTGTTGGTGATGAGTTCAGAACCGAATCCGGCAAAGAACTTCAGCGAAATGGGCAGGAAGACAAAGTAACCGAAGGCGATGCCGGAAAAGAAGCAGACCGAGATGAACAGGATAATGAAACGGCTGGCCGCTTTTTCCGTGTCGTGCAGGCCGGGCTCCACAAATTTCCATATCTGCCAGACAAGAAAGGGAAAGGCAAGAACGAAGGCCGAGAAAAAGATAACCTGAAAATAGAGTGAGAGCTGGCCATACGGCACCAGGTTCTGCAGGTGAATGTCGGGACCACTTTTCTTGAGCGGGCCAATGAGCACGTCATTGACCAGATAGTCGGAAAAGAATGCGCTGGCAATGGCCGCCACGAGGAAAGCGATTCCCGCCCTGATGAGCCTCCAGCGAAGCTCTTCGAGATGATCGATGAATCCCATCCCTTCCGCTTCCTGTTCCTGGTCGGCATCAGCTTCCTCTGCGGTCGCCGGGGTCTGTTCGCTTTTTGCGGTCAGCGCGCCTACCGCCGCTTCGGCCGCTTCGAACGTCTCAATTTCCGACGACTCTTCAGGCGCGTCACTGTTTTCCTGTACAAGCTCTTCGGCCTTGACGGGAAGCAGTTCATCTCCGTTGTTGTTCTCGGCTCCTGTGCCGTCCGTTGGCGGTATGGTTGGTTCGCTGTCGTTACTCATCTCGAATTACGGAGGCGGATTGCCGTGAATGGTAGCCACTGTTCAGGAAAAAATCGGGAGGGATGTTGGGCCGCATGCTTTGAATGCCTGCAGGAACAGCCCGTAATCCGTTTTATAGTAAGAAAGATAGCCTTTGTGCGCAAATGGTTTTTTAGGTTGCCCTTCCAAGCCGGGAGTGGCGGGAACGGCTTGCTGCGCTTGGCGATTTGTTCAATCATGGAAATATCGATAACTTCACCCGGTTTCAACCCAAGCGCAATTCCGCCGGGCATTCGAGCGCACACACATAGTCAGGAACGTCTGTGAATATCAATGAGGTTACCTCTTCGGTTGCCGAAGAGCTGAAATTGTTCCAGGAGCGGTACAAAACCGTTCTGCACTCCAGCAACACTCTGGTTGACAAGGTTACCCGCTACGTTCTTCGGCAGCAGGGCAAACAGATCAGGCCGACGCTGGTGATTCTGGGCGCTAAGGTGTGCGGGGGAGTCGGCGACGTGACCTACCGCGGGGCTATCATGGTCGAACTGCTCCATTCGGCCACGCTGATTCACGATGACGTGGTGGACGGCGCCGAGATGCGGCGCGGGATTCCATCGATCAACGCGCTCTGGAAAAACAAGATTTCCGTTTTGATCGGTGACTACCTGCTCTCCAAAGGGTTGCTTTACTCGCTTGAAAACAGCGATTACCGTTCGCTTCATCTAGTGTCGGAGGCTGTCCGGCGCATGAGTGAAGGTGAAATTCTCCAGATTCAGAAGACCCGCAGTCTCGACATCACCGAAGAGGATTACCTGAGTGTCATTGCTGACAAGACCGGTTCGCTGATCGCCACATCCTGCGCCATCGGCGCGGCAAGCGCCACCGATTCCGAAGAGGAGATCGCCAGGCTCAAGCACTATGGCGAGTTTCTCGGGTTGGCGTTCCAGATCAGGGATGACCTGCTCGACTACACCGGTGACTCCAAAAAAACCGGCAAGCAGCTCGGCATCGACATCAAAGATCGCAAGATCACCCTTCCGCTGATCTATGCGCTGCGCCAGTCTGACAAGGCGGAGCAGAACAAGATCAAATCGATTCTGAAAAGTTCAAAGAAGCGCTCGGTCCGAAGCGGCGAAGTGATCGATTTCGTCACCCGGAAAGGGGGGCTTGAGTACGCAGCGACTGTCGCCGAAGGCTTTGCCGACAAGGCGCTCGAATCGATTGCCAATTTTCCTGAAAGCCCCGCGCGGCGTTCTCTTGAACTGCTCGTCGATTTTGTCATGAAGCGCCAGCATTAAGAAGCTTTTAATGTTTGAGACGTTCGTCAGGTATCAACACACCAGCCCCTACAGATGAAGAAAGTTCTGATAGTCATTCTGCTGTTTTTCGCAGCGATTGTCGCCATCGACAAGCTTCTGCTGCCTTACTATACCGAGATCGGGCAACAGACCGTTGTTCCTGATGTGCGGAACATGACCTATGCGCAGGCTTCCAAAGCCTTGGAAAAAGTCGGGCTGAAGGCGATGAAGAGTTACAATGTGCGCTACCTGCCCAATGTGTCGCCGGATCAGGTGATCGATCAGGTGCCAGCACCTTCATCGGTGGTCAAGCCAGGTCGCAACGTCTATCTGGTTCTGAACCGCAAAGATAAACCGAACTACCCGATGCCGGATCTGAGTGGCCGTACCGAGCATGAGGCTCGACAGGCGCTTGAGCGGATCGGCATGGTTATTTCCGATGTGCAGACCCAGGCTATATCCGAGCCCGACCAGGACGGTCGTGTGCTCAGCCAGTCGGTGCCACCCGATGTGGTGCTCAAATCTGGCAGCGAAGTGTCGTTTATTGTTGGTAAGCTCGAACAGGAGCCGACCGGCACGAGGCGCGTGATCGTGCCCGATGTGCTCGGCATGTCGGTCGATCAGGCGCGTGGCGTGCTGATTCGAAGCGGCTTGTCGCTCGGCAAGGTCAGCTATGAGCGCTCGATGCTTCTGGTGCCTGATACGGTTATCGGTCAGAAGCCTTCGGCTAACGAGATGGTTCAGTACGGCCAGTCGGTCGACATGACTGTCGCTGAGGCAGAATGACCTTATCGCCCACGCCTTGTTATGGCTGAGTGGCGCTTTTTCTGCTTTCACCTGCGTTGCTCATGACATTTTCAGAGGTGCCCCTGATGAATGATTATGTTCTTCTACTGACCGGTATCGCGTGCGCTGGATTCGGCGGAGAGCTGTTTGTCCGGGGTACGGTCGGTATCGCCTCCGTCCTGCGTATTGCACCATCAGTTATTGCGGTCACCATTGCGGCATTTGCGACATCCAGTCCGGAGCTTTCTGTTGCAATCAACTCTGGGCTGGCCGGGAAGTCCCAGCTCTCTCTCGGTGACGCACTCGGCAGCAACATCGTCAACATCTCGCTTGTCCTGGGTTTTACGCTGCTCATCTCCGGGATTCCGGTCAGCAAAGAGGTCTTGAAACGCGATGCACCGGTGGCTATTCTGGTGCCCTTGCTGATCGCAATTTTTCTCATTGACAACATCATCGATCGGCTCGAAGGTCTGTTCATGCTCGTCTTTTTCGGCGCGTGGATGGCAACAACGCTGAAACAGGCCCTTAAAGAAAGGGCTCCAGCTGGTGGTAGGGTAAGGACAGTCGACAGGCTCGTGCCCTTGCTTCAGGGGGTCGGGGGGCTGATTCTGCTTGTCGTTGCCGGGCGGCTGATTGTCGTTTCCACGGCCGGCATCGCCAGGGATTTTGCGATCGACGACTTCATCATCGGCGCGACGCTTGTAGCGTTCGGAACATCCGTGCCTGAACTCGCCTCGACCGTACTGGCAAAAATAAAAGGGCACGATGAAATCGGCGTCGGAACGGTTCTTGGCAGCAACATCTTCAACAGCCTTTTTTATTGTTCCCATTGCGGCTATCATCAAACCGATTAAAGTTCCGCTCCCGGAAGTCGCTCCCGCGCTTTTTTTCGGTGTCCTGTCGCTCCTGATCGCCCTTCCGCAGCGCAATACCAGGCTGGTGCGCCGCAGGCAGGGGGTGCTTCTGGTGCTGATGTACTCCGTGTATGTGATGACGCTTTTCTTTTTCAGCCGGTGAAGGGCAGGAAGCTGCTCATTTGGTTCTGATTTGATCCGGAATATCCGAGAATGTCTATTGTTATATCTAGTCTGTTCGATGATGTACAATTGCTGTTTTGTAGTATTAAGAGGTTGTTTTTTGTGTATAAATGAGATACTTTAAAGGCGGTTTAACTAGCCTCTACTCCTATACTTTCGAACAGCAAAATCTGGTAAGCGTTTATGAGTTTTGAGTACAGTATTTCACATTGTTTTAGATGATAGAGCGTGTCAAATAGTGCTAACTATTTTTAATAAATTTATCATACTTGATCTGCTTTGCTTTATTACACTTTTATATTAATTAGTTTTTCTTAATCAACCTCAAAAGCGACAATATGTTTAAATATCTTCGCATCTTCTCATTCCTAGCTATTTTTGTATTTGTTGGTTGCGCATCACCAACCATTTACACAAAACCTGAATTTTCTGATGTTACGAAATCTCATCGGAAAGTAGCTATTCTCCCATTTACTGTAAACATTGATTCAAAAAATCAATCGAAGGATTTTACTGTTGAAATGGCAAGAAAAGCCGAAAAGGATGAAGGGTATTTATTCCAGCAGCAGATTTACGCTCAGTTCCTCAAACAGCAGTCAAAAGGTAGGTATACAGTTGATTTTCAGGATGTCGAATACACGAACTTCCTTTTGCGTAAAGGTGGTATTACCTATGAAAATATAATGAATTATACAAAATCAGACCTTGCAAGAAAACTCGGTGTTGATGCGGTGATATCCGGTACGATCAAGCGTACAAAGCCAATGTCGGGAACTGGGGCAGCAGTATTAGGTATTTTGGTTGGTTATTGGGGATCAACCAATAAAGTTGATGTTTCCTTGAATCTCTATGGTGAGAAATCAAATGATTTACTCTGGAAATATGATCACGAAGCATCCGGTAGTGTAGGTAGTTCTCCTGAGAGGCTTGCGAAATCTTTGATGAAGGGAATTTCAAAAGATTTTCCCTATAAAAGACAGAGGAACTGAGACTCAGGTTCTGTAAATTCTTAATAGAATAGGCTGTCTTGGAGGCAAGATTTCAGGGCAGCCTATTTTGCATTTGCAGAAAACAGGCTTTTTATCTCGCGATTGTGCCGTGTGTTTTTTAGATATATGTGGCGCTGTACAAATAAGCTTAGCAATGAAATACGGATTTGGTGACGTTATAATGTACTCCGTGTATGTGATGACGCTTTTCTTTTTCAGCCGGTGACGGATACCGTTCATTTTCGGGAATTCATCAAGCCTCAAAACAGCATGAACATTGCCGCCTTGTTTGACCGTTGCGCGACAGGATACGACCGTGACCGCCCCAAACTCGTGCCCTGCTTTGACCAGTTTTACGGCGCAGCTATGTGGATGATTCCGTTTCCGTCCGATGCGCTGCTCCGCGTGCTCGATCTCGGCTCGGGCACAGGTCTTTTTGCTGCGATGGTAGCAGAGGCGCATCCGAATGCCTTGTTGCATCTTACGGACATTTCGGAAGCGATGCTCGGCGTGGCGCGTCAACGGTTCGCCGGAAATTCACAGGTCAGCTTTGCCGTGCAGGAGCATCTCGCACTCATCGACGAATCTGCGTTCGATCTGGTGATGTCCGCTCTGTCGATTCACCATCTCGAAGATGAAAGCAAGCGCGAGCTTTTTGGCAAGATATTCCGTGCTTTGCGCCCCGATGGCATGTTCATCAACGCCGACCAGGCGCTCGGCACAACGCCGGAAGAAGAGGCGGACTACGAACGCCAGTGGCTCGCCGATGTCGCAGCCAATGGCGCGACTGCCGAAGCGATTGAAGCTGCGAAGGCACGAATGCGCGCCGACAGGAATACTACGCTTGCCGATCAGTTGCGATGGCTCGAAGAGGCGGGATTCCGCGAGGTGCGTTGCCGGTATTCACGAGCGCGGTTCGTGGTGTATGGGGGATGGAAGAGTGGATAGTTGCTGAACATGCGTTTTCAGCTTATGCCTGGCGCATTCAAACACAGTGACGGATGATGGTCGGGGCAAAAGAGGTTGAAAACCTCTCTGTCTCTGAACCTTTGCGGATGAACTTCACCGGTAGTTGGTATTTTTGTACTCTTCGCGCATGTCTTTGATGCCGGTTGTGCGGTCGTTGCCGTCGCTGATGATGCCGAAGTATTCAAGGATGATTCTGAACACAAGCCAGAGACCGGCGAAAAGGAGGCGGATGCTTTCGGCAATGGAGCTGAAGAACTTCATGGATGATGACGTTAAATATTGGCCAGGAAGGGTTAGAACGCTTCCCGCCGTGTACTGGGAAAACCTGAATATAAAAAAGCCATTCGATGAATGGCTTTTTTCATTGTCAGAATTCAAGAACGCGGTTATCCCTTAATCTGTTTCTCAGCCTCAGTCCAGTCATCTTCGTGACCGCCGTGGGTCATGCCGCGTTCCACCCAGCGGTAGTAGGCAGCGACGCGGATCTGCTCTTCGGTCATTTCCGGTGCAGCTGCTGCGGGTTTACGGGTTCTGGTCGTTTTAGCCGGTTTGGTTGCCCCTGCGGCTGTTTTTTTTGTGGTTCCGGCTTTTGTGGTTTTTGCGCTGTCCGATTTTTTTGCGGCTTTCGGTTTGGCTTCAGCAGTCGTGGCAGCTTTTTTGGTGGTTTTCTTCTTGGCCGGAGTTTCCGGGGTTTCAGAAGTGGTTGCTTTTTTTGCCATGGTATTCAGGTCTTCTTCGAGAAAGAAATTCGATAAATGAGAGTATTTCTGTGCAGAACGCTCCGTAAAAAATGGGCCTCCTGTCGGCAGGAAAGATAACCAATTAAGGCGATGAGTGTAAGGTGAATCGTCACTTTTTCACCAAGGTGTAACTGAAAAAGTGACGAGTGGAGGGTAAGGTTTAAGCGCTGTTCAGTCCTATTCTAAAACCTTGCTTTTCAACCTCTTTTCAGCCCTGTTTTGAAAAGAGCGGGGAAGCTGATAATCGAGAGGATTGCGATGGCTTGCACCATCATGAAGATGTCTTTGGGCACCATCGTGTTGACGGCCAGACCTCCGTAATCGAGCCAGGCGAAGAGGAGCGCCGAGACGATGATCCACACCGGATTCGATCCGGCCAGCAGCGCAACGGCGATACCGATGAATCCGACTCCAGAGGTCAGCCCTGCTTCGTACCAGTGCTTGTAGCCGAGCACGAGGTTCGCTGCGCCGAGTCCGGCCATCGCTCCGCCGAGCGCCATGGCTCCGAGGATATGCCGATCCGTCGCGATTCCCGCGTGGCGGGCGGCGTCGGGGTTGAGGCCGGAGGCGATCATCGCGTAGCCGTAGCGCGAGCGGTAGAGCAGAATCGCCGCACCTGCGGTCACGCTGAACGCGATGAAAAGTGAAAGGTTCGCCGGGGAGTGCCAGTTAAGGCCGAAAAGCTGGTCGAAGCCGGGCAGGATACCGCCGGAGATGATCTCCGGAGTGTGTACGGTTGACGGCACGGCGAAATAGTTGGTGAGCAGGTAGCCGACCAAGCCAAGCGCGATGAAATTGAGCATGATGGTCGAGATCACCTCGTTGACGCCGTAGCTCACTTTCAGCCAGCCAGCCAGCAGCCCCCACGCTCCGCCAGCGGCCATTGCCGCGAGCATTAACACCGGTATGGCGACGAGGGCAGGCGTGCCTGCCGGGAGCGCGATACCGCAGAGCGCGGCGGCGAAGGCGCCCATCAAAAGCTGGCCTTCGCCACCGATGTTGAAGAGGCGCACCTTGAAGGGCAGCGCCACGGCGAGGCCGGTGAAAATGAGCGTCGTCGCCCGGAACAGCACCTGCCCGCTGCCGTAGCCGGAGGAGACGGTCGAACGCAGCATCTTTTGCCAGACGGCGAGCGGATCGCTTCCCGAGGCCACGATGATGAGGCTGCCCGCCACGAGGGCGAACAGAAGCGACAAAAGCGGGATGAACGGTTCGATGCGTTTCGGCGACATGTGCGGGCGTGGTTTCAGGTGATGTGCAGGCCGATCTCTTTCTCGAAGCCCGACTCGTGCTCACGTCCCTGGCGCACCTCAGCTTCGGTGAACTCGTGCCGGATCACGCCTTTATAGAGGCAGCCGATGCGGGTCGAGAGCGCGATCAGCTCTTCGAGTTCGGAGGAGATGAGCAGAATGGCGAGGCCTTTCTGGCGGGCATCGATGATCCGTTTGTGAATCTGCTCGATTGCGCCGATATCGACGCCGCGCGTGGGCTGGGCGAGCACGAGCAGCTTGAGCCCGGGGCGCTCCATTTCACGTGCCACCACCACCTTCTGCTGGTTGCCGCCCGAGAGTGACGCAACGGGCGGATTCGCGCCGGGCGCGCTGCTCCGGATGTCGTAACGTTCGATCATCGTAGCGGCGTTCTTGCGGAGGGTTTCGCTATCGAAACCGATGCCGCGATGAAATGCTGGTTCCCGATGCCGTCCCAGAATCAGATTTTCCGCGATGCCGTATTCGGCCACGACGGCCGATTTGAGGCGGTCTTCGGGAATCATCGACACGCCGAGTCCGGCAATCTCTGTCGGGCTCAGGCCGAGCGCAGATTGACCTCCGATCCGGATCGCGCCTTCGGTTCTGCCGTCGCGGTCGAACGTGCCCCACAAGAGCGAGAGCAGTTCGCTCTGGCCGTTGCCCTCCACGCCTGCGATGCCGTAGATTTCACCTGCGTGTACCGTAAGGCTGAGTCCCCGCAGCTTTTCGATCCCTTGCGGCGAAACGTATCGCAGCTTGTCGATGGAGAGCACCGTCGCTTCCGGCGTCTGTTCCGGATTGTCGGTGCGCAGCAGCACATCGCGGCCCACCATCATCCGCGCCAGCTCCTCCTTGCTCGTCTCTGCGGTCTGCACGGTGCCGACCAGCTTGCCCTTGCGCATGACGCTCACTGCGTCGGAGATAGCGAGTACTTCGTCGAGCTTGTGGGTGATGAGCAAAATCGTTTTCCCTTCGGCCACCAGCGAGCGGAGCGTGGCGAAGAGCCGCTCGGTTTCGGGAGGGGAGAGCACTGCGGTCGGTTCGTCGAGAATCAGGATGTTCGACTTCCGGTAGAGCAGCTTGAGAATCTCCACCCGTTGCTGCTGGCCGACCGAGAGTGACGATACCAGCGCGTTGGGCTCGATGTCGAGTCCGTGCTGTTTACCTAGCTTTTCGATTTCGTCGCCGAGTCGTTTTGACGGCAGCATAAAACGGCTGCCTTCCTTGCCGAGCATGATGTTTTCGGCAGCGGTCAGCGTCGGTACGAGCATGAAGTGCTGGTGAACCATGCCGATGCCTGTGTCGATAGCCTCTCGCGTTGAGCTGAAGCTGCGCTTTTTGCCGTCGATTTCAATGGTGCCGGAGTCGGGATGAAGCAGCCCGTAGATGATGTTTGACAGGGTGCTTTTGCCTGCGCCGTTTTCGCCGACCAGCGCGTGGATCGTGCCCGCTTCGATCGACAGGCTGACGCCGTCGTTGGCCTTGAGGTTGCCGAACTGTTTGGTGATGCCGGAGAGCTTTACTGCCGTCGCCATGCAGCCTCCGCCTAAATCCAGCTCAGCACTGTCTTGATCGCCTCCTTGCTGTCGAGGGCGACCCGGTAGGCAAGTTCGAACTGCTCGACCGGAAAGACGTTGGTGAAGAACTTTTCGGTATCGAGCACCTCCTGATCGAGCAAGGCCTGGGCGTCATCGAGGTGCCGGCGCTCGGTAACGCTGGAGCAGATGATCACCGGTTCCTTGTGCTGAATCAGCCGGTAATCGTAGCCGAGCACTTCGTAGCTGCCCATGAGCAGCGTTTTGGCCCGCGGTTTCATCAGGCGCATCGACTTTTCGATCATCAGAATGCGACCGGTGGTTTCGATCACCAGATCGTAACTGTCGTTGAAGTCCGAAGTGAAATCGGCGATGTCGATGGCGATGTTTTCGGCATGGGAAAGCTGGCCGCGAAGGGGGAACACCTCAAGCGCATCGACCTGCCTGACGCCTCGATGATAGAGGTACTCCGAAACCATCAGGCCTACCGAGCCGAGGCCGAGGATGAGCACGCGCATCGACGGGTCGAAATCGATCTTTTCCATCGCAGTGAGCACATAGGCCACCAGACCGGTTAGCAGGTCGCGGTGAATCGGCTCTCGGCCGAGCGGCAGCACGTTCTCTTCGGAGGTGGGAATCACTTCAGCGTGGCAGCCGTAATACGGGTCAATGCCGACCCAGCGGTCGCCCTTGAAGGCATAGACGAAATCGCCCTCTTTGACCCCGGTTACCTCTGGGCCGGTGTGCATCACCTGGCCGATGGTTTCGCTGCCCGGCATCACCGGATAGGCGAGCACCTTGTGCGAAACCGGCTTGTTGGTCAGAAGCAGTCGGTCAAGGCCCGGCGTGATGGTGCTGGCGATGGTCCTGACGAGAACGTCACGTGGCCCGTCGGCCACATACTTCACGGACTGGAGCTTGAGCTTGTTGGCTTTGAGGAGGACGAGGGCCTGTGCTTCTCCCTGCATGGTCGTCTGTCGATTGTCTTGAGTTTCAGATGTTCAGTACGGCGTTCATGAGCCATGAGACCACGCTGATGCAGACTGAGCCGAGCACGGCCCACCAGAAACTCTGTACGCCGAAGCTGTCTACCAGCACAGCGGCGAGTTGCAGCATGAGCGCGTTGATGACCAGCATGAAGAGCCCGAGCGTGAGGAGCAGGAGCGGAATCGAAAAGAAGACCAGCACCGGCTTGAGGAGTGCGTTGACGAGGCCAAGCACCAGCGCTACGATGAGCGCCGCACCGAAGCTTTTGATGGTAATGCCCGGCAGCATGTTGGCAGTCACGTACACCGCCGTAGCGCTGATGAGCCAGTGAATCAATATACTGAACATGGTGATCTCCTTTCTTTGCGTAACGTTTCAATTCTTGCGCTTCTCTGCTCTTCCAATGTAAGACATTTCAGGTAAAATGGCAGAAAACCTGTAGGGGCGTCTTGTGCCTGCCCAACCCTGCCTGGCATCGCTATTCATCTCGCCCAAGCCGTTCCCATTTTTCCTCTTCAAACCCCCATCGCTTCGAGCGCTTCGTGCAGCGTTCGGCAGCCGTGGATTCTGATCGGCAGCTTTTTGATCGACGCTTTCAGCTCGCGTGTGTTCGACTCCGGCAGCACGATCGATTTGAAGCCGAGATGCACCGCCTCGCGGATGCGGCGCTCACCGTCGCTGATGGCGCGCAGCTCGCCTGATAGGCCGATCTCGCCGCAGCAGCAGGCGGTCGGGTTGCACGGCTTGTCCTGCAATCCGGAGGCGACGGCAGCGGCAATGGCCAGGTCTGCAGCCGGTTCGACCAGTTTCAGGCCGCCCGCGATCTTGACGAACACATCCTGCCCGGCGGTCTGGAACTGCAAGCGCTTTTCGAGCACGGCGAGGATGATGGCGATGCGCTTGAGGTCGAATCCGGTGCTGATGCGCTGCGGCATCGAGTAGCCGGTTCGCGACACCAGCGCCTGCACCTCCACCATCAGCGCGCGTGACCCCTCGATTCCGGCTAGCACTGCCGTGCCGGGTACGTCCGTGCGTCGATCTGAAATGAAGAACTCTGACGGGTTCGAGACCTCTGTCAGGCCGTCTTCCTCCATCTTGAAGACGCCGATTTCGTTGGTCGGGCCGAAGCGGTTTTTGACCGAGCGGACGATGCGGTAGCGCTGGTAGTTTTCGCCCTCGAACTGGATGACCGTATCGACCATGTGCTCCAGCGCCTTCGGCCCGGCCAGTGACCCCTCCTTGGTGATGTGGCCGATGATGAGCAGGATGAAGTTCTGCTCCTTGGCCGCGCGGATGAGCGAGGCGGCGCATTCGCGAATCTGCGTGATGGTGCCTGCCGAACTCTGGTAGTCGCTCGAATAGACGGTCTGGATTGAATCGACGATCACCATTTCCGGCTGCTCGTTCGCGATGGCGTCGAGGATGCGTTCGAGCGCCACTTCGGAGACGAGCCGCAGGTTCGGAGCCTTGATTGAGAGCCTCCTGGCGCGTTCGCGAATCTGGTTCGGCGACTCCTCGCCCGCGACGTACAGCACTTTTTTGCCCGCCAGTCGCGGAACGAGTTGGATCATCAGCGTCGATTTGCCGATGCCCGGTTCACCGCCGACGAGGATCGCCGAAGCCTCCATCAGCCCGCCGCCGAGTACGCGGTCGAGCTCGCCGATGCCGGTCATCAAGCGGTGGAATCCCTCCGGAGGGGTGTCATCGAGGTTCTGCACTTCAGGTATGGAGCCGGCTGGGCGCTTCTTGCGGGTTTTGGCGTCCGGTTCTTCGGCGTGGGTTTCAACCAGCGTGCCCCAGCTCTGGCACTCGAAGCAGCGCCCCTGGTATTTCAGCGAAACTGCTCCGCAGGCCGAGCAGATATAACGAACGGTCGATTTAGCCATGAAACGGTGCTTTCTGTCGATTTTTTTCGCAAAGCCCGCAGCTTTGCAACTTTCAACTCTATTGATTACATAGAGTGCGTTGATGCAGAGGTCTTGCTGTTTTGAATGCAACTTCTGCGCGCAATGTTCCGTTGAAGATACGATGATATTGTCATTCCGCCGATACCTCTCGAAACGACTCTATTGGCTTTTCTTTGCGAGAATCAGGGACGAGGGGGGCATGATGAATGTTCAAAGCACAAGACAGTGAAGAGCCTTCAAATTCGTACGCAGATTTTCCATTCCGTTTTTCCCACCCATCCAGGCCGGTTTTGTCGAGCCACGCCGCCGGTTCCGGTATTCCATTACTGAAGATGTCCGTTGTTTCCATCGGTGAAGTGCTTGTCGATCGCGCCGTGCTTGACGCAAAGTTCAGTTGCCCTCTCGAGCTGTGCAAGGGAGAGTGCTGTGTCGAAGGCGAGCTTGGTGCTCCGATCGACGAAGCCGAGGCGCACTATCTCGAAAGCGTCGTCGAGCCGCTCCGTCCTGTGCTGCCGGAACGTGCGCTCAAGTACATCCGTCGCCATGGCTGCACGGAAATCTATCAGGGCAACCTCTACACCCGCACTATCGACGAGCGTGAATGCGTCTTCGTCATCCACGAGAACGGTATCGCGCTCTGCGCTGTCGAAGCGGCGTGGAAACGGGGGGAGCTGTCGGCCACCAAGCCCCTGTCATGCCGACTGTTCCCGATCAGGGTGCGGAAAAAGTTCGGATTGGATTATCTTGTTTATGAACAGCATGCCATGTGCCGCGAGGCCCGTCGTCAGGGCGCGGAACAGCAGGTCAGGCTCATCGATTATGTCGCCGCGCCCCTCATCGAACGCTACGGGCGCGAGTGGTACAACAGCCTGAAGGAATTTGTCGATTTATCCTCCTGAAGTAATTCATGGCCGAGATCAGGCTACAGCAGAGGCAGACCCAGAGCCTCCAACTGACCGCCCAGCAGGTGCTGACCAGTCAGTTGCTCCAGCTTCCGCTCAACCAGCTTGAACAGCGGATTTACGAAGAACTGCAAGAAAATCCGATGCTCGAACTGGTCGAGGAGCGTAGCCAGCCTGATTCTCGGGACGGAACCGCTCCGGCGGCCGGGGTTGACGATTCTCAGGAGATGTTCGATTCGGAAGGGCGCTTCGACCGTGCTGCTCTCAAAGAGCGCAGCAGCGACAAGGCTCCGGGCATCTCTGCCCGATCGTCCGGCTCGTCATCGGGTGGCGAGGATCGCTTTTTCCAGGCTGTGCAGCACGATACGTTCCACGAGCAGTTATTACGCGAATTGTCGTTTCAGGAGGGGATAGGTCAGCGCGAGGTGCTCATTGCTGCCGAAATTCTCGGCAATCTCGACGGCGACGGCTACTTCACCGAGGAGCCGGAGGTGATCATCGACGGGCTCCGGGAGGCGGATATCGAAACCGACGAAGCTGAAATCCGGGCGATCCAGAAGCGCATCTGGTATCTCGATCCGCCCGGCGTGGCGGTTGCCGATCTCCGCGAGCGACTCTTGGTGCAGCTCTCGGTCTTCGATCACGACCACGATCCGGCAGCGGTGAAGCTTGCTCGCACGATCCTCGAAAAGTCGTTCGACGATTTCATGAACAAGCGCTTCGACCGCCTGCTGAAAAAGCTCGATATCGGCAAGCAGCAGCTCGAAGAGGCTATCGGAGTGATTACGTCGCTCGATCCGCATCCTGCCGGTGTGTTTGTCGATGAAGGAGGGCACTATATCTCTCCGGATTTCATCGTGACCTATGAAAACGGCGCGTTGACCGCCGTGCTGAACGATCGGAGTAGCTTGTCGGTCCGGGTCTCGGACGAGTATCGCGAGGTGCTTGCAAAGCGGATGGTGCCTACCGCAGACCGGCAGTTCATGCGCAAAAAGCTCCAGCGCGCGAACGACTTCGCCACGGCGCTGCAGATCAGGCGGCAGACTCTGCTGAAGGTAATGGAGACCTTGCTGATCGCCCAGGCCCGTTTTTTCATCGACGGCCCGCGCTATCTCCAGCCGCTGGTGATGAAGACCGTGGCTGAAGAGAGCGGTTACGATATTTCAACCATCAGCCGCGCGGTCAACGGCAAGTACGTCCAGACCCGCTATGGTGTGTTCGAGTTGAAATACTTCTTCAGCGGCGCGCTTTCGACCGACGAGGGCGAAGAGTTGTCGTCGAGAATCATCAAGGCGCAACTTCGTGAGATTATCGAAGCGGAGAATCCGGCAAAGCCGCTCAGCGACGACCGGTTGGCCGAACTGCTTGGCGAAAAAGGGGTGAAGATCGCCCGCAGAACGGTTGCAAAATACCGTGAACAAATGCAAATTCCAGTTGCAAGATTAAGAAAAAGAATAGGTTAAACTCATTATTACGATAGCTCTATGGGTCAGCAAAAACCGCAGATACGATCGACTACAGTCCTCGGTGTGCTCAGGGATGGCAAGGCCGCGCTCGGCAGCGACGGCCAGATGACGCTCGGTAACACCGTGATGAAACACTCAACCCGCAAAATTCGTAGCCTCTACCAGGGCAAGTTCGTGACCGGATTTGCCGGAGCTACCGCCGACGCGCTCACCCTGCTCGAACGGTTCGAGGCGAAGCTCGAAGCCTACAGCGGACGGCTTGACCGCGCTGCCGTGGAGCTTGCAAAAGACTGGCGCACCGACAAATACCTTCGCCGCCTCGAAGCGATGCTGGCCGTCGTCAGCTCCGACAAGGCGCTCATCATCTCCGGTACCGGCGACGTGATCGAGCCGGAGGACGGCATCGTGGCCATCGGGAGTGGCAGCATGTACGCGCTGGCTGCGGCACGGGCGCTCATGAAGCACACTACGCTTTCCGCCGAAGAGATCGTTCGCGAAAGCCTGCAAACGGCCGCCGAAATCTGCATCTATACCAACGACCACATTGCTATTGAAACCCTCTGATGTCGGCTTTACGGCAGCAAGGGTTCACTTTATGAACTTTTGAACGAACTCAATGAATAAGGATTCTCAGGAAATGTCATCATCCAGCGATCTTCAGAACCCTTCGGTAAAGTTGATCGGCGACGAGCAGCTCACGCCGAGCCAGATCGTTGAACAGCTCGACAAATACATCATCGGCCAGAAGGATGCCAAGAAATCTGTGGCCATCGCCCTGCGCAACCGGCTGCGCCGCCAGAACGTCAGCGAAGAGCTTCGCGACGAAATCATGCCGAACAACATCATCATGATCGGCCCAACCGGCGTCGGTAAAACGGAAATCGCCCGGCGGCTGGCCAAGCTCGCCAAAGCGCCGTTCGTGAAGGTGGAGGCTTCGAAGTTCACCGAGGTCGGCTATGTCGGCCGGGATGTCGAATCGATGATCCGTGACCTGGCCGAGCAGGCGGTAGCGATGGTGCGCAGCGAAAAATCGGAAGAGGTGCGCGAAAAGGCGGCCTTGCTGGTCGAAGAGCGTTTGCTCGATATTCTGTTGCCTCCTGTCAGTGGTATTGAGGAGCAGGAGAGCGAAGGCGATGAGGAGGGGCTGGTTGTTTCGGGTGATGAGGTGACCGGTGACGAGCGAAACCTCGAACGCGAAATCAACCGGAAGAGCCGCGAAAAGATGCTCGAACGGCTCCGCAGCGGGCGGATGGAAGACCGGCAGATCGAAATCGAGATCAGCAGCGATGGGCAGGGCGGCATGATGCAGATTTTCGGGCCGCTCGGCCAGATGGAAGATCTCGGCGGCATCATGCAGGATTTGATGAGCGGTATGCCGAAGAAGAAGAAAAAACGCCGCCTGACCATTGCCGAAGCGCGCAAGCTGCTCGAACAGGAGGAGGTGCAGAAGCTCATCGATATGGACGTGGTTGTCAAAGAGGCGCTCCGCAAAGCCGAAGAGTCAGGCATCGTGTTCATCGACGAAATCGACAAAATCGCCGCGCCGACCACCGGTGCGGGCGGCAAAGGCCCCGATGTAAGCCGTGAAGGTGTCCAGCGCGATCTGCTGCCGATTGTCGAAGGTTCGGCGGTTTCCACCAAGCACGGCATCGTCAAGACCGATCACGTGCTTTTCATCGCTTCGGGGGCGTTCCACGTGGCCCGTCCGTCCGACCTCATTCCCGAACTGCAGGGCCGTTTCCCGATCAGGGTCGAACTGAAAAGCCTCACCGAGGAGGACTTCTTCCTGATTCTGACCCAGCCGCGCAACGCACTGATCAAGCAGTATCGCGCCATGCTTCTGACCGAGGAGATCGACCTCGAATTTACCGAAGATGCGATCCGCGAAATCGCCAGGACGGCCGCCAAGGTGAACGAGACCGTCGAAAATATCGGCGCTCGCCGTCTGCACACCATTCTGACCAATCTGCTCGAAGAGCTGATGTTCGGTATTCCCGAAATGGTCAAGGACGGCAGCATTGACAAACATGTGGTTATCGATGCCGAAAAGGTTCGCGAGAAGCTTGGCAAGATCGCTGCTGACAGAGATCTCAGCCAGTACATCCTCTAATCGAAACACGGAGCAGCCATGAAACCCGTCTCCATTCTGGTGATGAACGGCCCGAATCTTTCGCGACTCGGCAAACGCGAGCCGGAGATCTACGGTAGCCTGACGCTTGATGACATCAACCGTGGCCTTGCTGATGCGTTTCCAGAGGTGACCTTCGAGTTTTTTCAGTCCGAGTACGAAGGTGCGTTGCTGGAAAAGCTCTTCGAGCTTGAAGACCGGGGCGGTTGCTCCGGCGTGGTGCTCAACGCTGGTGCACTGACGCACTATTCGATTGCCCTGCGTGATGCAATCAGCGCCGTGATCATGCCTGTGGTTGAAGTGCATCTCTCCAATGTGCACAAGCGTGAAGGGTTCCGCCGAACCTCGGTCATCTCAGAGGTTTGTGTCGGAGTGATCGGAGGGTTTGGCGCCGACAGTTATCACCTTGGGGTGCAGGATCTGCTGAAACGGGTTGAGAAGGAGTGAGAGGATTTCAGGGTCTGAAATCCAGGCTAATGTAAAAAGGCGGTTCATGAACCGCCTTTTTACATCAATCATCCAGTTTTTTCTTCAGCTTCCGGATCAGCTCCCTGATTTCGTCGAGTCGCCTGATGTCGCTTTTCATAAGCACCGGTTTGTTTTCAGCGGCAAGGAGAATGTCGAGCGCCTCTTTGTCCCGATTTTCCTCAAGATAAAGAAGCGCGAGCTCGTGGTAGTGCCTGATGACTCTCGGGTTGAGGCTGATCGCTTTTTTGAAATCCTGCTCGGCTTTCTCCCGGCTTCCTTCTGGCATTTTTCCTACAAACGTCCCACCCATGAAGCGGCTGAACCAGCCGATATTGGAGACCTGAAAGTTGTATGAGCCGAGCATCGACCAGGCGACGTCGTCGTTCGGGTTCAGCGCGAGTGCTTTGTCAAGCTCGTGTTTGATTTCTGCGGCTCGCGCCAGCTTCTCTTTCGATCCGAGCTTGTCGGATTTTACGGCCAGGGCGGCGGCCAGCTAGGTGTGGGCACTGGCGTTGGTGCTGTCGATTTGCACCGCTCTCCGGCCGTAGTTGACCGCTTTCGTGTAAAATGGCATGCGTCGCTCCTTTTCATCCGGGTCGATGGCCTCGGCCATGCTGATGTTCAGGCGGGCGAGTTTCCAGTACAGAGCCGCAGAGTTTGGCGCGATGGGCAGAAGGCTGCTGTAGAGCGAGTCGGCTTTTTCGTACTTCAACGACAGGTATGCGCTGTCGGCTGCATCAAGTATCGCGGTCTCTTCTTCGGTGAGCGCATAACCGATTCCGCATGGTGTCATCAGCATGACGAGCAGGAGCAGCAGCGTGAAGCGTATCGAGGGCGTAGCGTATCGTTCCTGTTGCAGTTGTCTCGGGGCGTGAATCATTTGAAGAGCATTGAATTCGGATGTTTCCGGTGAAGCGATCGGTCAAGTCCCAACCACTGCCCGGTGGGCAGAACCATGAACAGTACGGACATGATAACGAGCGGCGGAATGGTTTCGTTATAGTAACCACCAGCAGCGAAGTTGAGCAACATGAAGAGCCCGAATGCCGCGTTGATGCGGGTTGTGACGCCGAGCAGCAGCGCAACGCCGATAATCAGTTCGCCGATGGTAACGATCCAGGCGATGGGCATGACCATCGGAATGGCAAAATGCGCCAGATAGGAAGCCTGGAATGCGGCGACAGAAGCCTCAAAAGAACCGGCGGTAGCGGTTTCCGCAGCCATCCGTAGCTCGCCCAGCCGCTCGGTGAAGTGTTGGGTCAGGATGTCGCCCCACATCCAGCCGTGCATGATCTTGTGGACGAATCCGTACAGAAAGAGCAGGGTGTAAAGATAGCGCAAAAGCAGCACGAGAATCACGCCCGAGGCTTTGAGCCAATGCGACTTAAGGTAACTGGTGTTCCACTGAAACTCTGTCATGGATTTCGGGTTGATTATTTCTGCGTTGTAACCGGTTTCGCAGAAATTTACGACAAAAAAAGCGTTTTACAGAAGATGCTGGGGATCGACATCGACGGTGATGACCAGGTTGTCACCTCGGAAAAGGCCGAGTGCGTCGTACTGTACCTGTCTGAGGAGCGAGCTTGGCAAACGGACGCCGAAGAGTTTCAGGATGAGCTGAAAGCGGAACCGCCCTTTCATTTTCATCATACCTGCCGGCGCGGGGCCGAGAATCGTGCCGATCTTTTCGGTTACGACCGGTTCGATTTTTTCCCGGAGCGCCATTGCGCCGCGTTCGGCGGCCTGTTCGGAGGGTGAGGAGCACTCGAACTTGATGAGTCTCGAAAAAGGCGGATAGCCAAGCTCTTTGCGGGTGAGCATCTCGGCTTCGAAGAAATGCCGGTAGTCGCTTTTCAGTACGTGGCTGAACAGCTCGTTGTCGCGGTTGTAGAGTTGAAGCAGCACTTCGCCAGGTCTCGATGCTCGTCCTGCTCGTCCCGACACCTGCGTCAGCAGCGAGTAGATGCGCTCCGAGGCGCGGAAGTCCGGCAGGTTCAGGCCTATGTCGGCCATCAGCACGCCAACCAGCGTGACGTCCGGAAAGTCCAGCCCCTTGGCCACCATCTGGGTGCCGAGGAGAATCCGAGCGGTTTTGTTGCGGAAGGCGGTCAGAATCGTGGCGTGGGCGTCTTTGGTAGAGGTGGTGTCGATGTCCATCCGCAAAATCTTCTCATCCGGAAACAGTTCACCCAGCTCCTCCTCGATGCGCTCTGTGCCGCTGCTTTTGTAGAACAGATTGCCGGATTTGCACGAGGGGCAGGTTTCGCGGAACGGCTCGATGTGGCCGCAGTAGTGGCAGCGGAGCGTCCGGTCGGTCGAATGGTAGACCAGCGGGATGTTGCAGTGGCTGCATTGCGGGGTGTGGCCGCATTCGAGGCAGAGCAGGCTGCCCGCAAAGCCGCGGCGGTTTTGCAAGAGGATGACCTGCTCGTCGCGCTTGAGGCGTTCGCGGATTGCGTCGTACAGCGCTCCGGAGATCGACGGCGTGACGCGCTGACTGCCGGGCATCCAGACCAGCTCGATTTTGGGCATTTGTGCCTGGTCGATGCGTTCGGGCAGTTCGAGCAGGGCGTATTTGCTTTCGACGGCATTGTGGTACGACTCGAACGATGGTGTGGCCGAGCCGAGCACGCAGATGGCGTTTTCGAACATGGCGCGCATCACCGCCGTGTCGCGAGCGTGGTAGCGTGGTGTGCGATCCTGCTTGTATGCTCCGTCGTGTTCCTCGTCCACGATAATCGCTCCGACATTCTCCAGTGGTGCAAACAGGGTCGAGCGCGCGCCGAGCGCGATGCGCGCCTTGCCCGTACTGAGCCGTTGCCACGCCTCGTACTTTTCCTGATCGCTCATGGCGCTGTGTATGATCTGGATTTCATCACCGAAATAGTGGCGGAAGCGGGCCGCGGTTTGTGGGGTGAGGGCGATTTCGGGGACGAGTACGATAGCTGTTTTGCCGCTGTCGAGCACCCGGCGCAGCAGCTCGATATAGACCAGCGTCTTGCCGCTGCCGGTCACGCCGTGCAACAGAAACGTCCGGAACCGCTCCTCTTCGAGCGACCCGGTCAGCGCGTCGAGCGCCTGCTGCTGGTGCCGGCTGAGCGCGGTGATCTCCTTCTGCACTTCGTCGAAGCGAAGCCCCTCCTTGAGTGGCGCGGCGATTTCGACTTTTTCGGCCAGCCCCAGCTCGACCAGTCCGTTCAGTACCGCTCTCGAAATGCCGCTTTCCTCGGCCCGGAGCGGCTTGTCGGGTTCAGCGAAGAGCAGCTCGAACGCCTCGCGCTTTCGCGGCGAGCGGGCGATCAGTTTTTCTGGCTCTTCGGGGAGCGTGGGGCTCAGCCGCCATGCCGTGACGGTTCTCGGCTTTGTTTCAGCAAAGCGCTTGGTGATTTTAATCAGCCCGCCTCTTTCGAGCTCGCCAAGTGTGGAGTAGAGCCCCTTTCTGCCGAGGCGTTTGCGGAGCTGCCGAACGGTCAGGCGCTTGTCGCGGCTCAGCATCTGCAGAATTTTCCGGCGCAAATCGGTGCTTTTAATTCGGGACTCCGGGCTTTCCAGACGGAAATCGCACAGCTCGATCACCTCGTCGACCGTGTTCCGCAGCGGCGCGGGAAGGGCGGTGGTGATGCAGTCGACGGGCCGGGCGACATAGTGATCCGACATCCAGAGCGCCAACCGCATCATCTGTGGTGTCAGTACCGGCCTGCCGTCGTTGAGCACGTCCAGCACCTCGCCGTCTACCGCATTCTCGCCTGGCTGTTCATCCAGAGACGCAACGTAGCCGATGTACGCCGAAGCCCTGTGTCCCCCGAGCTTCACCAGCACCTGACAACCGGTCTGCAGACGCTCTTCCAGCGCCTCTGGCACCGACAACAGGAACGGTTCGTCCCGATAGATTCTTTCAACGTAAACCTGTGCGCGCATCGAGGAGGTTGTTCAAGAGCGGATGTTTCATCAGCAAAAAGAGAGTTCGATCGTTGTCATATAAACAAAAAAAGCCAGTCATAACAACTGGCTTTTTTCCTGATGCTCTGTTTGGCGATCACTGCTTCAGTGCAGCGATAATATCCTGCTTGATCTGCTCGACCTGGCCGATGCCGTTGATGCAGCTGTACTTCGGCGCATCATCAGATCCTTCAATGGCGAGATTGCGATAGTAGCCCACCAGCGGTTCGGTCTGATCGTGATAGACCTTGAGGCGTTTGCGTACAGTTTCTTCGGTGTCGTCGTCGCGCTGCACCAGGTCTTCGCCGGTGACGTCATCCTTGCCCTCGACGGCCGGAGGATTGAAGACGATGTGATAGGTACGGCCCGAAGCAGGATGCACACGGCGACCGCTCATGCGTTTGATGATCTCTTCGTCGGGAACGTCGATTTCGATGATGTTGTCGATGCGGATACCTTCGGTTCTGAGGGCGTCTGCCTGGGCGATGGTGCGGGGGAAGCCGTCGAACAGGCAGCCGTTCGCGCAATCATCCTCTTCGATGCGCTCCTTGACGAGGCCGATGATGATGTCGTCCGGCACGAGACCGCCTTCATCCATAACTTTCTTGGCGGCCATACCCAGTTCGCTCTGCGCCTTGACGGCGGCGCGGAGCATGTCGCCGGTTGAAATCTGGGGAATGTCGAATGCTTCCGATATGTATTGTGCTTGTGTTCCTTTTCCTGCGCCTGGTGCGCCCAACAGGATTACTCTCATGAAACGCTTTCCTTTATGAATTTTTTTTCAGGGAGACAACGGTAATTTTCGGTCGTGATGGCTTTTTAGCCTCTTCCTGACCAGTTGATGCCGGAGTTTCCGCGGGAGTGCCGTTCTGGATGGGGGAGATGGGTTCGGGCGCATTGGCCGTCTCTCCGCCGTTGCGGGATGATTTGAACTCGATGGTCTGCTTGGTGGCAGGCTTTTTGAGTTCGATGGTCTGTTTCGAGGGTTTTTTCAGTTCGATCGACTGTTTGGCAGGCTTCTTCAGCTCGATGGCTTTGGGCTTCGGGTTGCTTGAGCGGTGCTCGAGCTTTGTTTCGTCGAAGAGCTGCTGGAAGGCGCTGGAAGAGTTTTTCGGATCGAGGGAGCGCAGGACATAGTCGTCTTCGCTGAGAATCTGCGGTCTGAACTCGAAATCGAGCGAAGCGAGCATCATGCGCAGCATTCTGCGGCTTTCTCCGAGATCGCCCCTGGCATCAATTCTTGTATGAGCTTTGGCGTTGACCGTGGTGATTTTGAGGCCGTTGACATCGGTTTCTTCGATCAGCCCGAAGGTGACGTCGATCTTCATGCCGAGCAGAGCAAACGATGAGACTTCGGCGCGGATCGACTTCATGCCGCCCACAGCCGTTTTCTCGCTTTTGAGATCCCAGCCGACCCAGCTTTCGACTTTGTTGACAATGACCTCGGAGACCTCGTTTGAAGGGGCGGCGTAGTGACGCACCTTGAGCTCGGCGAAGACTGGTTTATCGGAGGTGTGGGTGGCATTGCTTGTCAGGCCATGATAGACCTTGACCATTTCGTCTCGGAAGGGCAAGAAGCTGAATAGATCCATGATGAGAAGTGCCGGTGTTAAAAATTACTGCGGGACACGGTTAAGAAGGTCTCATGCGTTCCGGTTGAAGCTGTTTCTCCGGAGAGTTGCAAGCATGACATGTCTTTGCGGCGTCCTACGGCTTCGCCCCGTCGTTACCCGACCTGGTGGCTAACTGGCCGCAAGCGGCGTTGATGGTAGCACCCTGACTTTTTCTGACGGTGACGTGCAGACCGGCATCCAGCAAACGCTCGATAAACATGGATTTTGCGCTGCCGTAACCTGGCCTGAACTTTAAATTAACGATTGCATTATAATCAATCAAATTAATTTTGCACAAGCCCCGCTTTGCAAAACGGGCCAGTTTTCGCGCGTCTTCAGGGGCGTCGTTGATTCCCTCGAGCAGCATGTAAACGAGCGTGACCGGCTGGCCGGTTTTGGTGTTGTAGGCCGAGATTGCCCTGGAGAGTTCGTCCAGCGGGTAATCGGCTGCCACCGGCATCATTCGCTCCCGCGTGGCCTGGTCTGCGCTGTGTAGCGAGATTGCAAGCTTGGTCTTGAGCCCTGATGTGGCAATCCTGCCGATTTCCGGCACGAGGCCTACGGTGGAGATGGTGATTTTCCGCTCGGAAATGCTGAAACGGTACTCCTGCTCGGTGAGCGTGGAGATCGATTCGAACACGTTGTCGAGGTTCAGCAGCGGCTCGCCCATGCCCATGAATACAGTGTTGGTGATCCCCCGGCCATACAGCCGGTGGGCTTCCTGCTGGAGCAGGAACACCTGATCGGTGATTTCCGGGGCCACGAGGTCACGTTTGAAGCCCATCTGCCCGGTGGCGCAGAAGGTGCAGCGCAGCGCACAGCCGACCTGCGAGGAGATGCAGGCGGTCATGCGCTCTTCCGAAGGGATCAGGACGCTTTCGATCAGCACACCGTCATCCAGCTTTACGAGAAATTTGGAGGTCGGAATAGCGCCGGGTGCAGCGCACTGGGCTGGTTCGGTTTCAGTAGCATCAAGCGTAGCTGGGCGGATGGCCCAGGAGCCCGCCAGTTGTTCGCGCAACTTCTTGCCGAACGAGGTCATGTCTTCGAAACTGAGAGCCTGATGGCTGTAAAGCCACTGGTGCAGCTGTCGGGCGCGGTAGGCCGGTTGACCGAGGCGCTGCATGAGGTGCTCAAGCTCCTGCCGGTTCAGTTCCCTGATGTTCGGCAGAGCGTCGTCAAAGGGTTTGGATGCACCAGAAAAAGACGGTTCCGGCATAAAACTTTTGCTTCTCTTTTGATGAGCCGATAAAAAAAGTACTTTATTTTGTATACTTGTTATCGGATTTGTAATAGTCGTAATAAGTAACCGAGAAAATAGTATGTCAGTGGAACCAACGAAAGATAAAAAAGATTACAATCATCAGTTGCTCGACAAGGTCATTTACGCCCGCATCCGGTTTGCGGCCCTGGCTTACCTGATGAGCGTACCTGAAGCATCATTCGTTGAAATCCGTGACAGTATCAGGGCTACGGATGGCAATCTGAGCATCCACCTTAGAAAACTCGAGTCGGCTGGCTATGTTGAGTGCCACAAGACCTTTGAGAGCCGGAAGCCGTTGACCAATTTTCGTGTAACCGACAAGGGCCGTGAAGCTTTTGAGCAGCATTTCCGGAACATGGAGATGTTCTGCGGTAGCACGCCGGGTTTGCAGATGGCCTGAACAGTAGGGCTTTCGGTTGCTTTTTCGCTATGTTTTCCGGATCGGTGTTCCGGTTTTAGCTGTTTTGATATGGCTGGATTGTATCAGGTGAGGGAATCGCTTTTCTTCATTGTTGTGCAGTAATGTTGAGTTTTTTGCCACCTATTTCCCGATCTGATGATTACACCTGAATATGGCCGGACATTGACTCCTGAGGAGTGGCAACCGGTCGTCGATGAAATGCTGGCAGCGAGCCACATTCTTCTTTCCACCCACGAAAATTCCGATGGTGACGGACTTGGCAGTCAGGTCGCGCTTGCCATCGTTCTCCGGGCTCTCGGCAAGGAGGTGGTGATCATCAATCCTACCATCGTGCCGCCGAACTATGTTTTTCTCACAGACTTTTACGATATCAAGGTTTTCCGCGACCGCAACGAGGAGGATATTCAGGAAATTTTCCTGGCCGATCTCCTTGTGGTGCTCGATGCCAACCTGCACGACCGGATCGGTAACCTCTGGCCACATGTGGAATTCGCGCGGGAAATGGGCAAGCTCAGGTTGTTGTGCATCGATCACCATCTCGATCCCGAGGATTTCGCCGATCTGACGATTTGCGAAACCTACGCCTCTTCGACCGGCGAACTGGTGGGCGATCTCATTGCGGCTATTGAGCTGAAAACCGGGAAAAAGCTCTGCACCAGCGATGCGGCCTCCGCGCTCTATGCGGCCATCATGACCGATACGGGCTCGTTCAGGTTTCCCAAAACGACCCCGTATACCTATCGTCTTGCCGGAAAACTGGTTGAGAAGGGCGCTGATCCGGAAATGGTTTATGACTTTATTTACAACTCATTGACTCCCGAATCACTCAAGCTGCTTGGTCTTTCTCTTACCAATATCCGTATTCTTGACGACGGTCTGATTTCATGGCTTTTTATCAGCCAGGAGATGCTCGAAGAAACCGGCAGCAAGCTGTTCGATACCGATCTGATTATCCGCTATCTTCTGAGTGTGCCGACCGTGAGGGTTGCTGTGCTGATGGTCGAAATGCAGGATGGCCGCGCCAAGGTGAGCTTCAGGTCGAGAGGCAAAATCCACGTCAATCGCCTGGCCGGTCATTACGGTGGCGGAGGCCATATGAATGCGGCCGGATGCCTGCTGAAAATGTCCGCCGAGAAAGCTCAGCGGGTGGTTCTGGAAGATGTGCGTAAGTTCACCCGGGAAAATCTCAACGTTTAATTTCATCATCACTTTAAAGATTTAAGCTCAAGTATGCGACTTACCGTTACTGCAAAAGAGGGGGGCTCGATCAAGGCTGATGCCCTCGTCCTGTTCATCTCCACGAAAGACCTGAAAAAAGAGGCTGGAAAGCTCCTCAGAAGTCTTGGCGCTGATGAAGGCGCTTTGAAGGATTTCAAGGCTTCCGCAGGCGAACTTGTGATGGCTTACCGGGCAGCTTCCGGGAAGAGCCCTTTGAGGCTTTTGCTGGCGGGGATCGGTGATGGCCTCAAACTGGAAGAGTTTCGCAAGGCTGCTGAAGCAGCCGCACGAAAGGCGGTTGATCTGAAGATCGGCATTCTGGCGCTTGATTGTTCCGGAGCTGCTCAGTGGGCAAAACAGTTGAAATGCAAGAGCGATGAGTTGGCGGCTGTTCTGGCCGGGGCAGCACAATACGGCGCTTACCGTTTCGATCGCCTCAAGAGCGGTAAACTCGACAAGAAGAAGGATGAGAGCAAGCCGAAAGGCATTTCGGAGCTGGTGTTTGCCGGGTGCGGCACTCAGCTCGGCGCTATTGAAAACGGCGCGAACGCAGGTATGATCGTCGGTTCGTGCCAGAACGCGGCAAGAGATCTGGTCAACCTTCCGGGCAACCATCTCTCCGCCGAAGATCTGGCTGATGCCGCCCGTGAGGCCGGCAAACGCGGCGGATTCGAGGTAACGGTGTTCGACAAGAAGAAGATCACCGAGCTGAAGATGGGCGGATTGCTTGCCGTCAACAAGGGAAGCGAGCAGCCTCCGACGTTCACCATCATGGACTACAAGCCCGAAGGCAAGGCCAAAAAGACCATCGCACTGGTTGGTAAGGGCGTGACCTTCGATTCCGGCGGCATTTCCCTGAAGCCTGCCCAGGGCATGGAGGAGATGAAGTCCGATATGGCTGGTGCAGCCTGCGTCATCGAGGCTGTCGAGGCAGCTGCCCGGCTTGCCTTGCCGGTTCGCGTGATCGGCTTCGTGCCCTCCACGGACAACATGCCGAGCGGTTCGGCGCAAATGCCCGGTGACGTCATTACCACCATGTCAGGCATTACGGTCGAGGTGGGCAACACTGACGCCGAAGGCCGTCTGATTTTGGCCGATGCGCTCACTTACGCCAAGCAGGAGTACAATCCTGACGTGATGATCGACCTGGCCACCCTCACCGGAGCCTGCATTGTGGCGCTCGGTTATCCGGTCGCCGGGTTGTTCAGCAACGATGAAGCTCTGGCAGACCGTTTGTTCAAATCGGGTCAGGCTTCCGGTGAAAAGGTCTGGCAGCTGCCGCTCTGGGACGAGTACGCTGAGCTGATCAAATCCGATGTGGCCGACGTGCACAACACGGGCGGACGCGGCGCAGGCTCGATTACGGCAGCCAAGTTCCTCGAAAAGTTCATCGATGGCCATAAGCACTGGGCTCACGTCGATATCGCCGGCCCGGCTTTCCCGACCAAGGGAGGATCGAAGGTATCCGGAGCAACCGGTTTCGGTGTGCGACTTCTGGTGGATTTGCTGCAAAGCTGGTCCTGAGCTGAAACGTGGCGGAGGAGGTGTTACGCGATATGGCAGAGATCAGTCAGAATCCCGTGGTGATCGTTCCCGGTGTGCTGTTCTGGGACTCTCTTTACGAGGTGATGAGGGATGCGTTGTCTGAATGGATCCCGAAAGAGAAGATCGCTATCGCGCCAGTCAGTCTGCTGGACTGGATCGGCATGCCTCCTTCGCCCGAGCGCTCGACCAACAGCGTCATGGCGGCTCTGGACCGCACGGTGCGGCAGATGGCCGCGAAGTTTCCTGGCGAGCCGGTCACCATCGTCGCCCACAGCGGCGGTGGAACGGTGGCCATGATCTACCTCCTCCAACACTCCTTTCAGGGCGATGTCTATCAGGTGAATGGTATGGTCGGCAAGCTTGTGACCCTCGGCACTCCTTTTCATACCCACGAGCATTTTGCGAAAATCAAGACCGACTTCATTTTCAAGCATCTCGATCCCGATTTTTTCAGCAGATACCCTGTGGTATCTGTCGTTAGTGATCGCTATCAAGGTGCGCTCGATAGTGGTTTCACCGAAAAACTCTGTTACCTCTTTTACCGCGGAGTCACCGATGAGGGAAATCTCCCCGGAGATGGCGTGGTACCTGCAAAAAGCTGCTTTCTGCAGGGAGCTGAAAACGTGACCATTCCCGACTGCGAACACGTGCCAGCTCCGCATACCCGCTGGTATGGCACCAAAGAGGGGGTAGCGCAATGGATAGAGTGGTTATGAGCTGAACGCAGTTTGTTGGTTGGCTTTGAGTGACGATAACCGTGACTCTTTCCGGTCAGTCAGCCCGACTTTCAGTCTTGTCGGGAAAGTGGTAGAGCGGGCCGTGTCCGTGACCAAGTCTCCAGCCTGCGCCGGCCTGCAATGCTTTGCGGGTATAATCGATTCCTCTGGCTACGGCTTCGGACATCCCCAATTTCATTGCAAACCCCGCTGCGATGGCTGATGAGAGCGTGCAGCCGGTGCCGTGCGTGTTGACGGTGTTGATTTTCGGATTCGAAAACCAGTAAAACCTCTCTTCGTGCAGCAGGCAGTCGTGACAAACCTTGCCCTCCCAGTGCCCGCCTTTGACCAGCACCGACGGTGCTCCCTGCATTTGTAACTCCAGCGCGATCTGTTCGATCTCCTCTTTGCCGCCTGATGGCGGGGCGTTACGGCCTGTCAGCATGGTTGCTTCGGGCAGGTTCGGGGTGATGAGGCTTACCAGCGGAAATAGACGTTTCATTGCCGCCGTATCGTTCGCCGAAAACAGCGCGGCACCGCTCGAAGAGCGCAGCACGGTGTCGAGCACGATCGGCACGCCGTCGAGTCCTGCAATCAGCCCTGCAATCGTCTCAGCGTTCCCAGCAGGGCCCAGCATGCCGATCTTGATCGCATCGATGCGGATATCCGATACAATTGTCTCGAACTGCTTGGCGATAAATGAGGATGGAATCGGGTGAACGTCAGCTACCCCCATCGTGCTTTGCGCAGTCACGGCGGTGATGACGCTCAGGCCGTAGCAGCTATGCGCGGCGATGGTTTTCAGGTCTGCCTGGATACCTGCACCGCCACTGCCGTCCGAACCGGCGATGGTCAGTACTGTTGTGTAGTCGCGTGTCGCGTTCATTGACGGATGCGTTTGACCAGTTCGCGGGTCGCTGCAACCGGGTCGGCACTACCTGAGACTGCCGAGATGACCGCAACGCCTGATGCTCCGGCCTTGATGACCTCAGCTACGTTCTGCAGTTCGATGCCGCCTATTGCGATGACCGGCAGCCCAGAAGCCTCGATGATCGGTCGGATCGCGCTCGTACCGATAGGTGGCATCGGTTTCTCCTTGGAGCTGGTGGGGAAGATGTGCCCCACGCCGAGGTAATCGGCCCCTTCTTCTGCGGCTTTTGCGGCTTCGGAGGGGGTTGATACCGACACGCCGATGAGCGTTTCAGGGCCAAGCAGCGCTCTTGCCGAAGCAACAGGTATGTCCTGCTGGCCGAGATGCACGCCGTCGGCATGTGCCGCAAGAGCAATGTCTACGCGGTCGTTAACGATAAACAACGCTTCGTATTCGCGGCAGAGCGCCTGGATTCTGACTGCCCATTCAAAAAGGTCACGGCCTGATGCCGATTTCCTTCGAAGTTGTACCATGCGCGCGCCTCCTTCGAGGGCCATGCGGGCCAGTTCGACAGGGTTGGATTGCTGGTCGGTGATGACGCAAAGCAGTCGTCGTGGAATAGTCATGAGGGCAGATACGAAAGGAAGAGGTTGATCGTTTCAGGCATGGTTTCTGGATCAAAAAAGGGTCTCATGGCGGCAACTCCCCAAGCTCCGCATTCAATGCACGACGGAGAGCGCTCTGGCGTTATGCCTCCCACCGCGAAGACCGGCAGGGGTGTTGCCCGGCAGACCTCGCGCAGTCGTTCGAGCCCTTGTGGGGCGCCGAACGGTTCCTTGGATGGCGTCTGAAAGACCGGCCCGAAAAGCAGATAATCAAGTCCGGCCGCGGTGGCAGCTCGTGCCGCTTTTGCCGAATGCACGCTCTGGCCGACAATCAGCGAGGGCGCAGCCTTTCTTACCGCGTCTGGAGGACATGAGGCTTCGGGAAGGTGGACGCCCGAGGCTTTCGAAGTCAGGGCAATGTCAAATCGTTCGTTGACTGTGAAAAGTGATCCTGTTGCCTTAATGGCAGGGACAATCTGTCGGCAGAGGGCTTCAAGTTCTCCCGCATCGAGCCCTTTTTCTCGCAACTGATACACCACTGGTGCTGAACAGCCGAGAGCTTCGGCTTGGCGAAGCGCAAGTCCTTGCAGCGAACGATGCTCCTCGCCACTGCTGACAATCATGAGGCGGGGGAGTGGGGTTTGTTTTCTGACCATGAAAGCAATTTCAGGCACGATAACTATTTTTCAAAAGTAATCATAATTGCCTGGAGCCGCTCAATATGAGTGACGGATAGGCGGTTTTTTAAATCAAAAATGGAGCATGACTATGCTTACCAACGAAGAACGTCTCATTAAAGCAGGCATCGTTCTGCCAGAAATTCCCATGCCGGCGGGGCTGTATCAGCCAGCTATCAGGGCAGGGGGAATGATCTATACTTCTGGTCAGCTGCCGCTGGTTAACGGAGAATTGTTGAATCCTGGAGGGCGCGGTTGCGTGACTAATGAGCGAGAGCATGAGGCTATAAATGCAGCGAGGGTAGCCGCCCTTAATGCCGTTGCAGCTGTTCGTGTAGTCGCCGGATCACTGGACAATATCTCTCAAATTGTAAAGCTAACCGTCTATGTTTCAAGTGCTGATGGATTTACGAATCAGCACAAAGTTGCTAACGGAGCATCCGAAATTATTGGTGAAATCTTCGGAGAAGAGGGGAGACATGTTCGAAGCGCAGTAGGCGTAAAGTCTCTTCCATTAAATGCAAGTATTGAGGTTGATCTATTGGTGATTTCTATGGATTTTTAGTGTTTAATTTTATGATAAATGCTTGTATTGATTGCTTTTTATTTGAAGTTTTATTTTCATTAATGATTTAAAATTAACTTTCTATGAAAAGTCATAAGTTATTTTATTTTAATAACTAATTGTTATTTATAGTAAAAACATTTTATGTATTTAATTGCCTTTTTTTATCTTTTTATTGTTTTGTTTTTGTTTGTGATTTAATGGAGTGTTGGTGTCTTTAATTTTTAATTATTTTTTGTATTTACTCGGAATAGGTGCGTGATTTAGTGAGTTTTATGGCAGTATTTAAGAGTCTTTTTGCTGTCTTATTGATGGTTTATTAATCTGTTGATTGCCTCATAAGAGGAAGTTTTGTGGAGGGTTTATTTGGTTTTTAGCTGGTATTGGCTGCTGCTTATTACTCTCTTGCTAATGTGGTTTTTTGTGATTTCTACGTGTTCTTATTGTGCCTGCTTTCGTAATTGGTCGGCTCGAGCTTTACGCTGATGCGGCGGTCATTGCGTCTGTGTTTTTCCATTCAGAGTGCAGGCATTCTGCTGCGATTTCATTATCATTTAAGGTGAATCCATTCTTTCTGGTCATCCCTTTGCCCAGAAATTCCCTATTGTACTGATTTCAATCCGCTCCTTTTTTATGTCTCGTATAATCAGCGTACTGGTGATGATTTTCGTTCTGGTGTTTGGTATCTTCATCGGATCGAGGTTGAATCGTGAAAACGTGGGGGAGCTTTCGGGCAGTCAGTCCAAAATGGTCGATGCCTACAGGCTGATCAGTTCGAGTTATGTCGATCCTGTCAATAGCGACAGTCTTGCAAGTGCGGGCATTCAGGGCATGGTTCAGTCACTTGATCCTCATACGATGTACCTCGAGCCTGAAAAGGCGGCCTACAGTAATGCTGAATTCAAAGGGAATTTCGATGGAATCGGCATTGAGTTCGACGTTGTCCGGGACACTCTACTCGTGGTCACTCCCCTTGCGGGAGGTCCCAGCGATGCGGTCGGTATTATGCCTGGCGACAGGATTATTGCCATTGATTCGAAGCGCGTTATCGGCATTACCCCTACAGCGGTGCTCAAGCGTCTAAGAGGCGAAAGAGGCTCCAAAGTCAACCTCGCGATTTATCGCCCACTGACCAGCCGTACCCTTGATTTTACAGTCACCAGGGACAAAATTTCGACTTCAAGCATCGATGCGGCTTTTCTCGATGACGCTGAAACCGGATATATCAGAATCAGTCAGTTTGTAGCGACTACCTCAAAAGAGTTTCGCGCCGCTCTGGAGAAGCTTCGTGCACAGGGGATGAAGCGACTGATTATTGACGTCAGGGGTAATCCGGGCGGTTTTCTCGATCAGGCTGTGGCTGTGGCCGACGAACTTTTGCCTGACGGTAAGCTTATTGTTTATACCAAAAGCCGTCATGGCGGTGAAGACCAGATGAAGTACAGCTCCAAATCAGGCGGTCTTTTTGAAGCCGGGCCGCTCGCCTTGCTTGTTGATCGGGGGAGTGCTTCGGCGGCTGAAATTCTTGCCGGCGCTTTGCAAGACAACCACAGAGCGGTTGTTATCGGAGAGCTGACGTTCGGCAAGGGGCTGGTTCAGCGCCAGTTTGCCTTTTCCGACGGTTCCGCCCTGAGGCTCACGGTTTCCCGTTACTTCACTCCATCAGGACGGCAGATTCAACGCAGTTACGACGAGGGGCTTCAGGGGCGTGAGCACTATTACAAGGAGCGGTTTACCCGAGAGCTGCCGGACAGTTTCATGAAGAAGTATGGTGGGTTTATCTACCGTGACGGTGGCGATATTTCGGTGTACAGCACCAACGGCATGATGGGGAGTGCGACAAGCGACAGCTTGAAGACCGTGCTTGCCCGAGTTGGCGGTATCATGCCCGATTACTGGGTGTTCAGCAAATCATACAGTAACCTCTATCAGGAGCTGTATGCCAGAGGGGTGATCCAGGATATCGCGTTGAAATTGATCGATGATCCGAAGAGTCATGTTCAGCAATACCGTGATTCGGCTGAAAAATATTTTGAAGAGTATCACGGGCCGACCGATTTGAAGGCTTTGATCAGAAAAGAGTGTGCTGCCCAGAAAATTCCGTTTTCTATTGTTGAATTCAATCGTGATCGCAACGATATTGCCCTAGCGCTTAAAGCCAGAATTGCACGGCAGTTGTTCGGAACGGAAGAACAGATTCGTGTGTTGATTCGTGAAGGTGATCCGTTCATGAAGGTTGCAAGGCATTTTATTGAAAAAAAGCCTTCGTGAGGCATCCCAAAACACTTGTTGGACCATCTCCCTTTACCGACGATCCGGTTCGGGCAAGTAGATCAATGCTCATCCTGAATTTTTCAGGAGATGGTGTTCTTTTTGCTTATGCCAGCTTTTCATGGCGCCTTGAACCGCTGAAAATTTCCGGTTCATTGTTGTGAAATGGTTTCACTGAAAATCAACCACTTCATCATTATCGACTATGTCACTCCTCGAAAAAATCAATAGCAATACCTGTACGCTCAGGTTCAACAACGACTGGCTGAAGATTTTTACCTGCCCGGTGCCTTCATCCGACTTTCTTTCCTTTGTTGGTGTTGCGACCATTGACGCTCCGCAGCACTCCGTTCTCAGCCTTCTTTACGACATCGAGTCGGCACCTGACTGGGTCTGGAAAACCAGCGAAATGCGTATTCTTCAGGAACTTGACAACGACAATGAGGGCCGTGTGGTTCTGCAGCACGTCACTGCGCCCTGGCCGGTGACGGACCGGGAAATCATCAGCCGATCGACTGCCTACAAAGATCCCGAAACCGGTGAGGCTTTTATCAAGATTGAATGCCTTCCGGATTTCATCCCTGAGGATAGCCGGTACGTCAGGGTTCGCAAGCTCGAAGGGGCGTGGAATATTCTGCCGCTGTCGGACGAGCAGTGCCGTGTGGTGTTCAGACTGCATATCGAACCGGGCGGAGAGATTCCCTCATGGCTGGCAAATATCGCCGTGATCGACACGCCATATCACACGTTGAACAACCTGCGCGACTTTGTGAAGCGCGAAAAGTACCGCGAGCCTGTCGATGCAGCGTTTAACGAGTCGCCAAAAGATATTATCAGAAACTATACCGATTTTATCTCGGAATAGAGCCCTCGGGTTTCTCTCGTATCATCATCAGAAGTTCAAGCCAATGGATGTAGCTACCGCCCTGCAGGGCAACTGGGAATTTCGTGTCGATCACAAGGCTATCAAGGTCTATTCATCGAAGATCCGTGGCTCCGAGGTGCTGGGCTTCAAGGGTGAGACCGAGTTCGATGTGTCACTCAGGAAGCTGATCAGTCTGTTTCATGATTTTGACAGCTACGGGCGCTGGGTGCATCAGCTTTCCGAAATGCAGGTGTTGCATCAGAACGACGATCTCGATTACGTCGTCCGCCAGGTGCTCAACACGCCCTGGCCGATTCCCAAGCGCGAGATGATTGTGCGTACCGAGTTGCATGCTTCCGAGGAGGGGGCGCTTGCGTTGACGATGAACAGCGCTCACGATTTTGTGCCGGTGAAGCCGGATATGTATCGGGTGCGTGAGGCCTGGGGCGCCTGGATACTACTGCCCGTCAACGAGAGCAGGGTGCACGTGACGTTCGTGATGCATCTCGATCCGGGTGCCGATATCCCGCCTGCGCTCAGCAACGCTGCGCTGTTCGAGGTGCCTTTTTATTCACTGCAGAAGATGCGATCGCTGGCGCAGGACTCCTCGTACGCGCCACCGTGGCCATCAGTGGTCGATAACCACATCCACATTTCCTGAGTGGAACTTGAGCCGCCAACCCTTGTTGTTATAAAGAGTTCCTCAAATGGGCTATGCAGGCGTTGAAGAGTTTTTCCGGCCTGACCGGTACTGCGCCGACCTCCTGACAGACGGTGTGGGCTGCAAGATTGGCTATCCGGGTGCTGGTGACCAGGTCGAGGTCCGAGGCCATGCCGAGCGCCAAGAGGGCGATCACCGTATCGCCGGCGCCTGATACATCGGCCACATCGAGCGAGATGGCCGGAAGGTGAGTGAATTTGCCGTCGTAGACCGTCATGCCTTTTTCGCTTCGGGTCACCACGAGGCTTGATACCACGAGTTTTTCTACAAGCTGAAGGCAGGCATTTTCGACCTCGCTGTCGTCGTTGCTCACTGCAATACCGAGCGATGCGGCGAGTTCTGAGAGATTTGGCTTGAAGACCGTGCAGCCGCTGTAGGAGAAAAATCCCTTGAGCTTCGGATCGACCAGTACCGGCACATTCAGTGCCTTGCAGGTTGTGATGACCGCTTCGACCAGTGACGGGGTGAGCACTCCTTTATTATAGTCTTCAAGTACCACTGCGTCCAGTGACGGCGCGACTTCCCGGAACATGCCGAGCAGTTGCGCTTCGATTGCCGCATCGAGCGGATGGCGCCGCTCGTAATCGACCCGGGTGATATGGTGGTTCTGTGAGAGGATGCGGGTTTTGCAGGTGGTGGGGCGCGAAGGGTCGGCTACGATCATGCCCGTATCGAGCTCCTGCTCCTGCATCAGTCTGAGGAGGTTCTCGCGCTCCGCATCCTGACCGGTTACGCCTATCAGGAGGGTTTCGGCACCGAGTACATGAGTGTTGATCGCCACGTTGGCCGCTCCGCCGAGTCGGCTGTCTTCACGGGAAACATCGACCACCGGCACCGGATATTCCGGCGAGATGCGCGAAACATGGCCGAAGATATACTTATCGATCATCAGATCGCCGATAACGGCAATTTTCCGGTGTTTGAAGGTCTGAAAAATGTGTTCGATAATTTCGGCGGGCATGGGTGACAGGTTAAATTGAAGTCAGGTAAATATAAAGGAAAAATACCATGAGGGTCATTGCATTGACTGGTTTTATTTTATGATAATTTTTTTATATTTAAAGCTATCCATTTTTAGAATTTATGTGACCGATTCATCATGTTCGACAATCTCAGTGATAAACTTGAGCTGACCTTCAAGAAACTCGCCGGACAGGCGACGATCAACGAGGTCAACATCGGTATCGCCATGCGTGACATCAAGCGCGCTCTGTTGAGTGCCGATGTCAACTACAAGGTTGCCAAGAAGCTGGTCGAGGATATAAGAGAGAAGTCTCTCGGCGAGGAGGTCATCAAGAGCGTTTCGCCCGCGCAGATGATCGTCAAGATCGTCAACGACGAGCTGGCCGAGATCATGGGTGGCGAGAACCAGCCGCTGAATCTTCCGCCGAAAAAGATGCCGGCAATCGTCATGGTGGCCGGTTTGCAGGGTTCGGGTAAAACCACTTTCTGCGCCAAGCTTGCCAAGCGCCTCAAGAAGAACGGCAAGAACCCGATGCTTGTGGCTGCAGACGTCTATCGTCCGGCTGCTATCGAGCAGCTCAAGACGCTCGGCGAACAGATCGACGTTCCGGTTTACTCGGTCGAAGAGCAGGATGCCATGAAGGCTGCCCTCGGCGGTCTCGAGGCGGCTAAAAACGGCGCCAAGGATGTGCTGATTGTCGATACCGCCGGTCGCTTGCAGATCGACGAGGCGATGATGGCCGAGGCCGAAGCGCTCAAGAACAAGCTCAGCCCTGACGAGCTGCTCTTTGTCGTTGATTCGATGATGGGTCAAGAGGCGGTCAATACGGCCAAGGCCTTCAACGAACGTCTCGATTTCGACGGCGTGGTGCTCACCAAGCTCGACGGTGATTCCCGCGGCGGTGCAGCGCTTTCGATCCGTCAGGTGGTTGAAAAGCCGATCAAGTTCATGAGCGTGGGGGAGAAGGTCGATGATCTCGATCTGTTCTATCCCGATCGTATGGCCCAGAGGATTCTCGGAATGGGCGACATCGTCAGTTTTGTCGAGAAGGCCCAGGAGACCCTCGACCTCGAAAAGACGATGCAGATGCAGTCGAAGCTCATGAAAAATGAGTTCGACCTCGAGGACTTTTTTGATCAGTTGCAGCAGCTCAAGAAGATGGGCTCGATTCAGGGGCTCATTGAAATGGTGCCCGGCCTGAACAAGATGGTACCCAAGCAGGATCTCGAAAATATCAACTTCAAGCCCATCGAGGCGATGATCTCCTCGATGACCAAAGAGGAGCGCAAAAGCCCTGAAATCATCAACGGCAGCCGCCGCAAGCGCATCGCGCTCGGCAGCGGAACCCGGGTTCAGGAGGTCAACATGCTGCTCAAGCAGTTTACCGAAATGAAAAAAATGATGCGTTCGGTCAACCGCCTGACCAAGTCCGGCAGGAAGATCACCACGGAGAACCTAGCGCTCGACAAGTTTCTGAAACGATAAATGAATACTATCTCTTACAATAAATTAAACACATTACGTTTTGGTTAAGATCAGATTGAAAAGAGCCGGAAGGAAAAAGATGCCATTTTACCAGATCGTTGCTGCCGACGGGCGTGCACCGCGAGATGGTAAGTTTCTCGAAGTGATCGGTCACTACAACCCGACCGCCAAGCCGCATGCTGTAACCATCGAGAAAGATCGCGTCGCCTACTGGCTGAACGTGGGTGCCCAGCCGACCGCTACGGCCCATAGCCTCATTCGCGCAACCGGTTTGCTTCATGAAATGAACCTGAAGCGCCGCGGTGTCAGCGAGGCTGATATCGCTACCGAGATGGAAGCGTGGCAGCAGCGTGAAGCCGAGCGTCGCCAGAAGCGTCTTACGGCCAAGACTCGTCGCCGTCAGGCCAAGAAGGCTGCCGAAGCTGCCGGTTCCGCCGAAGGCTGAGGTCGATACAGGGAATTCTGAACCGGCTGAATAGGAGTGGAACTGTTTCTGACAGGCATCGTTTTGAAGCCCAAAGGGCTGAAAGGCGAACTCAAGGTTCAGCCGGTGACCGATTTTCCCGAAAGTTTTCTGACGCGCCGTGAATATTATATAGGCAAGAGTCCCGAAGAGGTCGTTGTCCGCAAAGTGCGGTCAGCCAAGTTTCAGCAGGGTTTTGCCTGGTTGATGTTCGAAGGCATCGAATCCCGCGAAGAGGCCGAGGCCGCAGCCGGTTCAAGGCTTTACGTGACCGGAGACGCGCTCGAGCCCATGCCCGACGATCGAGCCTACCTTCACGACCTGATCGGTCTGGAAGTGGTTGACGAAGCAGAAGGTAGAGTGGGGGTTATCAGCAATGTCTTGCAGATGCCGGCGCAGGATGTCTATGAAATCGATACGGGTGGCAAAAAAGTGCTTGTGCCCGCAGTCGAAGAGTTTATAACGGAAATCGATCTCGATAAAGGGATCGTGACGTTGCGGAGATTTTCCGAATTTCTGTAGCGTCGAAGCCTCAGATTTTGGGGCGATATGTTCTTGACAAGATTGAAAAGGCAATGACTCAGATGTGGACGCCATGAGGATAGATATCATTTCCGTCATTCCGGATTTTTTTGCCTCGCCCCTTGAAAAAGGGTTGCTTGGCATCGCAAGGCGGAAAGGTCTTGCGGAAATCCATGTGCATAATCTGCACGATTACGGATTGGGCCGCTACCAGCAGGTAGATGATGCGCCGTTCGGAGGAGGGGCTGGAATGGTGATCCGTCCAGAGCCGGTGTTTGCATGTATTGAGAAGTTGCAGGCTGAAAGGGCGTATGACGAAGTCATTTTCATGACCCCTGACGGTGAGCGTTTCGAGCAGAAGAGAGCCAACAGGCTGTCTACAGTGGAGAATCTCATCGTGCTGTGCGGCCACTACAAAGCCATGGACGAAAGGATTCGCCAAACGCTGGTGACTCTGGAGCTTTCGGTCGGTGATGTGGTGCTTTCCGGAGGAGAGATTCCCGCACTCATGGTCATGGACGCCGTCGTCAGGCTCATTCCCGGAGTGCTCGGTGACGGTGAGTCGGCATTGACCGATTCGTTTCAGGGCGAGCTTCTGGACTGTTCGTGGTATACTCGCCCAGCGGAGTTCCGCGGGATGAAGGTGCCCGATGTGCTGCTTTCAGGCCATCATGAAAAAATCGAGCGCTGGCGGCAGGAAAATGCGCGTGAACGAACGCTCAGGCGCAGGCCGGAGCTGCTACGCAGAGAGAGTGAAGAAGAATAACCATAAAGATAAAGTGTCATCATGGATCAGTTAATTCAGTTGGTTGAAGCGACCCAGGAAAGGAACGATATTCCTGAAGTTCGTCCCGGCGATACCGTCAGGATTCAGCTCAAGGTTATCGAGGGTGAAAAAGAGCGTCTTCAGGCTTTCGAAGGCGTCGTGATCGGCGACAAGGGTGCCGGTACATCCAAAACCATTACCGTTCGCAAGATTTCTCACGGCGTTGGCGTTGAGAGGATCATCCCGGTCAACTCGCCAAACGTTGAGAGCATCACGGTCGTCAGGAATGGCAAGGCACGCCGCGCCAAGCTCTTCTACCTGCGCAAGCGTACCGGTAAAGCTGCACTCAAGGTCAAAGAGCGCAAGACCGCTTCTGCCCAGGCCTGAGCTGTACTCTTTCCAGCATTACACGCAGAGCTGCACTGCCTTAAAAAAAGGTGGTGCAGCTTTCTTGCGTTCCGGCAAAAGTTCAATGGAATGGACGTGGTTGCATTTGGCTGATTTGATGGATGAGCGTTGATGACAAGTGCGAACCATCCCGACAGCATTCTGCGAATTACTTGCCCGCCTTTTATGCCTGACCGATCCCTTTTCCTTCCTTGTTTGGTGCTTTTCCAGCTTCTTGCTTATGTTGCTTTTCCGTTAACGGTAAACCAGCATTGCAGAAGCTATGAATGTCACTTTTGTCGAGTCTTTCCAGTCAAAAATTCTCGAGTTCTACCAGCAGAACAGACGCAGCTTTCCCTGGCGTATGACCACCGACCGCTACGCCATCATGGTGAGCGAAGTGATGCTTCAGCAGACGCAGGCCGACCGCGTGGCGCGCCGGTTTCCGCTCTGGCTGGAGCGCTTTCCTGACGTACAGACGCTCGCTTCCGCTTCGCTTCGGGAGGTGCTCGATGCCTGGAGCGGTCTCGGCTATAACTCTCGTGGTCAGCGCTTGCACCGAGCAGCGGCAATGGTTGTCGAACAGTTTGACGGTTGCGTGCCATCGGATCCTGCCCGTCTTATCGAGCTGCCCGGCATCGGAGCCTACACGAGCCGCTCGATTCCTGTCTTCGCGGACAATCTCGATCTTGCTGCTGTTGATACCAACATCCGGCGAGTGCTGATTCATGAACTGAACCTTCCAGAATCGATTACTCCAAAAGCGCTTCTGGCGGTTGCCGAAGAGGTGCTTCCGAAGGGGAGAAGCCGCGACTGGCACAATGCGCTCATGGATTACGGTGCGATGGAGCTGACCGGGCGGAAGACAGGCATTGCGCCGCTAACGCGCCAGTCAACCTTCAAAGGTTCCCGACGTTGGTACCGCAGCGCGTTGCTGCGCGAGCTGCTCAAGAGCGGCGAACTTTCCCGCGAGGCGGTCGAAGAGCGGTACGCGGATTGCCCTTACGGCATCGGCACGATTGTCGATATGCTGGTCGAGGAGGCGATGATAGAGGAGTATGGCGAGCAGCGGATGTTGCGGATTGCAGGGGAGTCTGGTGGGGGCGGAGGTAAATGATGAAAACTCCTTTACCCGAAGGAGCGATTACGGTCACGTTGTTTTTTGATTCCGATTTTGATTTTTTTCTTCCAGCCTGGGGCTCAGGCTGCCTGGATTCGACACCCTTTGGTTTACTTGGGCAGGATGACCGCTAACGCTCCGCCGGTCAGCGGCGGACGCTGGGGCGTCAGTTGTCCCGGCGTGTTAGCGAGGGAGTCACCTCTTACTACGGTCCGCCGACAAGTGAGTAGGCCCAATAGCTACCGTCCTGAGCTTGCACACAGATCACCGTGGACGTCGAGTCCAGGACAGCAATAGCAGGAGAGGGGCTGTCGAGAATCGCCTTGAACCGCAAGCTCCCTCCAGCCACACGTTGCAGATCAGCTGGGTCTTCGATCTTGCCGGGGAACCGAGACTGGAATTCCTCCCACGACTCACCTAGGCGGTAGTCACGCCCTTTGTACTGGACGACAACCGGAGGAGGGAACGGATAGATCCAGTAAAGGCAAATCAGGAGTGCGACGACCAAGGTGGCAGCCACCGATACGAGCAACCGCCTTGGTCCCCGCCGATTACATGGTGCGATATGCCCTTTCTCCAGATTCATGCGCTTTCCCTCGTTGCTCATCTCGCTAACGCTGCAAATAACCGGACGCAAAAAGCGCGTAGCGGTTTTTGTGGTCCGAGTTAATTTGCCTTGTTATGTTTTCTCTAGCGATGAACATTGTGATCGGTAAAGCTTTCGCCTTCTGAATGCGACACCCACCTTCTGTATTTGCTATTTCTTAGCTTCTCACTAGACTCAAATTCCGACTGATCAATGAAGATTCCCAAATTGATTACAAGCTCAGACATCCCATTGGAAATCAAATCCAAAATGGCATTATCAAGGAGATGCGTGTTAATAATTAGCTTTCGAGTGCTTGGATCAAAAATTCCCAGCGTGTAATGTGGAAACAACCCTCCAAGCAAAGATATTTCTTGTTCGTCAGGGTAAGGCTCGTCATTGTAGGTTGGCAAGTCTAGGTGCTTTAAGCGTTGCTCAAGCTGTATGAGACTACCCAGATATGCAGCCCTTTTCTTTATGGGCCTCGGTATCCACCCACAATAGACAATCTGATCATGACCAAATCGATTTGCGACTTTATGGTTCTTTGTTGTAGATAAAAAGTTAGAGTATCGTTTGTACTCCGTTTCTCCGATCACGTGCAAGAGCCAGAGATAATAAATTTTTATTTGTTGTTTTTCTTCGTCATCGACAAGCGAGATTTTCTCGATAAAGGAATCCCTATTGGCTCTACAAAAATACCGAGTAAACTCACTTTCCCCAGAATACAAACCATCCTCAATGGAATGTTCAATTTCGTTGAATATTGTTTTAAAAACAGAGTTATCCAGTGAGCGTATCTCGATCGGCACATCTATGCCATCGGTAGCATATAAATAGGATCTTGATTTTGTTCCGATGTAGAAAATAATGTCTGAATGAGTTGCTAGTAACTGTTCTCGACCGAGGCTTGTCGTTGTGTTGGCGCCAGATTGCTCATATGCACTAACCCTGTCTTCTCCCCTAAACACTGCTTGGCAGTTATCCTCATCAAGCAGAGCATCAATGAACACCCTGATTAATTTTTCTTTCTCAGGCGACACTGAACCCAAAGAATCGTTTGTGACGCGCTGAATACCCACACTTTTCAGCAGTTCTTTGAGATACATATACTACCTCCCTTTAAAACATAACGCCTAGCTCATCGGGAAAATGCGAGCACAGCGAGTATTTTTTCCGGTGGAGCTACTTGTTAGCCGAATTGTCTCGTTTCTCAACTGCATCAAGCGCACCAGAAGGCAGATCATCGTAGAAGCTCTCTATTTCTTTTGGCTCTGTGATCATTTTGTCAGCAATAAAGTTTATAAGACCAAATAGTTTCAGAACTCGATCAGGTTCCTCCGAAAGGTTTATTTCACCAGGATGTACCGCATTGTTTCCAGTAATTCTTAGTGCATCCAAGGACTTTTGGACGAGGGGATTTAGACCTTTCGCAACGAGACTCTTTATATCAGAATTTATGTTTTCTCCCTTTTCACCGAGTTGCACACAGAGCTTTTGCAAACTCAGCCTTAGAAGAGCTCCTGCTGCTCTAGGTGAGTCACCAAGAATATTGGCGGCTTCCAAGTAATCTGCTTTTATTTCATCGGACAAATCAGAATTAGGAGGTGGTGGTAATATTTTCTTGGGGTATAGCATGTTGTTGTCATGCCAAACTGAAATCCCGTTGCAGTGTTGACACTTTGTAACAATCCAGTCTTTTGTAAGAGGTTCATTGAACTTCGATTGCTGATCTACGATGCTTTCCCAGCCAAAATTGGAGATTGCATGCACGTGTCCATAGAATTGTTTTGCATACACGTTGCAATGGGGGCAATGATATTCTCCCTTACCAAGAACCGGAGGATAGTAGTCAGTATTTTTCATATTAAATTGTAACCTCCAGACGGCTAACAAGTTATTAGTTCGTTTCTTCATATCTCGTCTCATGTGACGCTCATCAACAGTCTTCTGTAATCAAACCCGTTAAAAAAATACCATAAAAGTTGAGTAAAATCAAGAAAGTTTTAAATTCCACTTTTATGGATATCATATTGAAATCAGGATAAACGAGAATAGAGATATCACCTATGATCACCCTGCCGAAAGCGCTTGTAGACAAATTCAACGACTGGCTGGGGCGTGAGGCGGTTGATACCAACCGTCATGGCGAATATCGGAAATGGTTGCGCTATTATCTGGATTTCTGCCATAAATACGGGCATGGATACCTCGACGAACGGAGCCTTGGGCTATAGAAAGACAAAGCACCACATTCCTTTCAGAGCGGGGGAGCAGTCACGTGCTGTTCGCTTGTACTATCGAATGGCGGGTAATGTGGATGGTGTCTTGTCGGCATCTGCTTGAGAACCTAAAATAATAGCAAAACGGTCTCCAGCCCCCACGCAGTCTGAAGGTGCCTCTTGGGTGGATGAACTGACAAAGCTGAGGGAAGAAATCCAGGTTCGACATTATTCTGCTAAAACGTTCGTGAGCGAGGTTTTGGCTCGCTGACCTCACTCGGTGTTGTAGACCATGTTGAGGGCGTTGTAGAGCTTGTCGATCTCATCGTTGTACTTTTTCGAGATTTCCTTGCGCTTGAGCTTGAGGGTCGGAGTCATCAGAGCGTTTTCAATTGAAAATGCCTCCTCGACCAGCAGGAACTTTCTCACCTTTTCATGCGTGGCAAGCTGTCTCGAGACGGTTCGCAGCAGTTGTTCGTAGACTTTGATAACCTCCTTGGCCTCGATCAGCTCTTTGTTACTGCCTGCCGTTATCTGATGTTCAGACGCGAACTCGCTGAGCTTCTGGAAATCGGGCACAATCAGGGCGATGAGGAAGGGGCGTTTTTCACCGACAACCATCGTCTGATCGACATACGGGCTTTCGAGAATGAGATTCTCGATGGGCAGTGGAGCGATGTTCTTGCCGCCGGAGGTTACGATGATATGCTTCTTGCGGTCGGTGATCTTCAGGTAGCCGTCGGCATCGATCTCGCCGATGTCTCCGGTGTAGAACCAGCCATCCTTGATCACTTCTGCGGTTGCTTCATCATCTTTCCAGTACCCTTTCATGATGTTGGGCCCCTTGAGCAGGATTTCGCCATCCTGGGCGATGCGCACCTCGACGTTTTTGACCGGCGGACCGACCGTGCCGAATTTGACATTTTCGGGCCGGTTGACGTTGGTGACTGGCGACGTTTCGGTCAAGCCAAATCCTTCGAGAATGGTGATGCCGATGGACTGGAAGAACTCCCCGGTTTTCTGCGGCAGCGCCGCGCCTCCCGACACGAAGTAGCGCAACCGTCCGCCGAACTTCTCCCTGAGCTTATGATAGACCAGCTTGTCGGCCAGCTTGTGCTGCACGTTGACTATCGGCGAGACTTTTCCTTCCGCGAGCTGGTTGTGGTACTTTTCACCCGTGCTGACCGCCCAGTAAAAGATTTTCTCCTTGAGCCCGCCCTCTTTGGCAACCGCCTTGAGCATGTTGGCTTTCATTCTGTCGAACAGCCTCGGCACCGTAAAGATAATGGTCGGTTTCGCCTCCATGATGTTCAGGGAGATGGTCTCGATGCTTTCAGCGAGATAGATTCTGGCTCCGCAGGCGAACATCAGGTAGTAGCCGCCGGTGCGCTCGTAGGCGTGGGAAAGCGGCAGGAACGACAGGCTGCTGTCGGTTTCGTCCAGCCGGATGACTGTGGAGCACGACTTGACGTTCTCGCAGAGGTTCCGGTGGGTGAGCATGACCCCTTTTGGCAGCCCGGTGGTGCCCGACGTGTAGATGATGGTGGCAACGTCGTCAGGCCCGGTTTTAATGCCGTCAAGCTGCCAGGGGGCTGCTTCCAGTATCTTTTTGCCCTCGCTCTTGGCCTGGCTCAGCTCGATGACATCCTCGATCGGTTCGTCGAGCTTGTTCATGACGATCACCAGGTTCAGATCGTTGAGCTTGGGCCAGATAGAGAGGATTTTGCCGAGCTGAAGCATGTTCGAGACGATGATGCCCTTGGCTCCACAATTGTTCAGAATGTACTCGATCTGATTCGGAGGGAGTGACGGATAGAGCGGCACGTCGATCGCTCCGAGCGAGAGAATGGCCATGTCCGCAAGATACCAGCTGGGCCGGTTCTCTGACAGGATCGCAACCCGGTCACCGGATTCGATGCCCTTTTCCTTCAGAAAAGCTGCGAGCTGCCGGCAATCCTCTGCGAGGGAGTCGTAGCTTATCGGAACATAGGCTCCGTTGATTTTTCTTGCGATAGGGGCTTGGTCGCTCTGGCCTTTGAAGTGGCTGAAGACCGAGGTGAACAGTTCGGGCAGAGTCCGAAAATCAGGATTGATAAGTCCCATGAATTACAGGTTTTGTTCCGGAAATCTGTAGTCCTGTATGTCAGGATTGAGGCATGTAGTCAGTCAGAGAAGAGCCCGGCTTGCATTGCAAGCAAAACGGGCCTGATCAGGCGATCATCATCGAAACCGGGAGCATCTGGGTCAGCGTCATATACACAATAACTATTTACTAATCGGTAACCTCTTCTCCAACAGCTTTTCATCGTCTATCCCATTATTTTGATGAGATGTACCGGGAGAGCGCTGACCATGTGATATTACTGCTGGATTTTTGATATATTCATTGCTTGGAATAAGTTACCGGCTTTTTTCCCGGAATGGAACGCGGGCTTTGTTTCCCGGATGTTTTCTCATCGACATCTGATTTATGCAAAAACAAAACAACGGAGCAAAGACGTGGCCCGGGTATGCGGGGCTTGCCGTCGGCCTGGTGCTCATTGGTTACCTCCTTTTCCATGAGATCGATCTTGCCGCCGCTATCGAGCGGATCCGTTCAATCGGCATCTCTTCGGTCTGGATTCTGGTGCCCTATCTCTGTCTGCATGTTCTGGAAACACTGGCCTGGCAGAGGCTTTTTCCGAAAGAGGTCGGACCGGTTCCTTTTGCCGGTCTTTTCAAGATTCAGGTGGTTAGCGAAACGGTTTCGATGACTCTGCCGGCGGGCGTGGCCGTAGGGGAGCCCTTGCGACCCTGGCTCTGCCGGAAGTTCCTCGGCATTCCGTTGCCGGACGGCTTTGCCAGCGTGGCTGTTCGCAAGCTGCTGCTCGGTGTCACCCAGGGCATCTATACGCTGCTTGGTGCGATTGCCGGATTCGGTATGCTCCAGTCGGTCTCATCGCAGGTGGTTGGCTTTAAAGGCCTCGGTCTCATTATGGTGGCGGCAGCTCTTTTCATTACCGTGGCCATCTCCATGCTGCTGCTATTGTTGACCAACGGCAAGGCCGCTTCGAGTCTGCACGGGCTGATGATGAAAATTCCGTTCCAGAAGGTGCGAAGCTGGCTGCTGGAGCAGGAAGCGGGGTTTGCCGAGACCGACCGCAAGCTGCAGCACCTCAAATCCGGCGGCCTTGCACCGTTGATTCCCGTCATAGTGCTCTACGTGTGCGCCTGGATGACACTGGCGGTTGAAAGTTATCTTATATTGCATTTCTTGGGTCTCAAGGTGACCTTTTTTCAGGTGCTTGCTTTCGACACGGCCTTGACCATTCTTAGAGCGATCTTCTTTTTCATCCCGTCCGGCCTGGGGATTCAGGACTTGGGCTACCTCGCATTTTTTCATGCGCTCGGTTTTCCCGATTACCTTGCTTATGGAGGAGCATTCGTGATGTTACGGCGCCTGAAAGAGATCATCTGGTATGCGATCGGCTACGGGGTGATGTTCATGGAAGGCATTCATCTTCAGGATGCACAACAAGTTAGTGAAGAGGGCGAATGAGGAAGAAGATTCTGTTTGTGTGCGGTTCCATGAACCAGACCACCCAGATGCACCAGATTGCAAGACATCTCGGTGAGTACGATCAGTGGTTCACCCCCTTTTTCAGCGACGGACTGCTCGGCAAAGCCTCAGAAATGGGGATGCTCGAATTCACGATCATGGGCAAAAAGCGCTCCAGCAAAGCCATCGATTACCTGCTTTCCAACGGCCTTCAGCTCGATATCGGCGGTGTTCTGCACCGTTACGATCTTGTGGTGACCTGCACTGATCTGATCGTTCCGAAGCACCTCAAGCGCAGCAAAATCGTGCTGGTACAGGAGGGGATGACCGAGCCGGAAACCATTCTTTTTCATCTCGCCCGGAACTTCCGCTGGGTGCCCCGCTGGATTGCGGGCACGTCGACGACCGGCCTGTCCGACACCTACGAAAAGTTCTGCGTGGCAAGCGAAGGGTACCGCGATCTCTTCATCAGCAAGGGCGTCCGGCCAGAAAAGATCGAGGTGACGAGCATTCCCAACTTCGATGATTGCGAGCGCTTTCTCGACAACGATTTCGAGCATCGCGACTACGTGCTGGTCTGCACCTCCGACAACCGCGAGACCTTCATCTACGAAAACCGCAAGCGCAACATTTTCAACTACCTCGACATGGCCGACGGGCGTCAGTTGCTCTTCAAGCTGCATCCGAATGAAAACGTCAGCCGCGCAACCCGCGAGATCGAGCGTTACGCGCCCGGCAGCTACGTCTATGCCGAAGGGAAGACCGAGGAGATGATCGCCAATTCGCAGATGATGATCGCCCAGTTCTCCTCGACCATCTTTGTCGGCTCGGCGCTGAACAAGCCGGTACACTGCGGCCTCGACCCCGACTGGCTCCGGCGACTGACGCCGTTGCAGAATCGGTCCGCGGCCAGCCGGATCGCCAAAGTCTGCCGCCAGGTGATCGAAGGGTGACATGCAGGAAAATCTTCAGCGCAATGCGCAGAGTGTAGGGCAATATCGTCCGGTGCGATATATTGAATCCTGCCGAAGCCGTATCGGCTGAGGTCAACGTGACCGGCAATTTTTGAAGACGAGATAACGGGACATGCAAACGGTAGCCATCATTCCAGCCAGAGGCGGCTCCAAAGGGCTGGAACGGAAGAACATCCATCCGGTTGCCGGCAAGCCGCTGCTTGCCTGGAGCGTTTTGCAGGCTCTCGATTCGAGCCACGTCGATCGCGTGTTCGTGACCACCGATGATCCTGCCATCGCCGAGGTCGCTCGAGCGTACGGCGCGGAGGTGATCGACCGTCCCGAACATATCAGTGGCGACAAGGCGACCTCGGAGTCGGCGCTCCTCCATGCGCTCGAAGAGATTGCCGCGCGGCACGGCGCAGAGCCGGAGACGGTCGTGTTTCTCCAAGCGACTTCACCGTTGCGCAAGCCCGGCGACATCGACCGTGCCATCGAGGTGTTCCGCCGCGAAGCTGCCGACTCACTCATTTCAGTTACCCGCGCCGACGACCTCACCATCTGGGAGCAGCGGGGAAGTGACTGGAACAGCGTGAACTTCGACTACCGCAATCGCGGGATGCGGCAGGATCGCCCGTCGCAGTACATCGAAAATGGCTCGATCTATCTGTTTACCCCATCGGTGCTGCGCGATTTCGGCAATCGTATCGGCCAGAAGCTCTCGGTCTATCCGATGGAGTTCTGGCAGACCTGGGAGATCGACACCATCGAAGAGGTCGATCTCGTTGAGTATTACATGACCAAAAAGGGGCTCGCTCAATCGGGGCAGGCCGCATCTGAAACCTGAAGAACCCAACAGAATCAGCATGAACTTTTTCCTTTCCACCGACCTGTGCATCGGGGTCAACGAAGCCCTTGCCGTGCATGAACATCTGCAATCACTCGGCATGAAGAAACCGGGCCTCATCTACGATGCGAGCCTTTCGGGCAACCTTTACTTCGAGGATGTGCTGCGCAATATCAATGCGAGCTTTTCTAATTGCGTGGTCTATTGCAACGAGTTCAAGGGGGAGCCGACCTACAAGCATCTTGAGCACGTGGCCGAGTTCTTCCGCCGCGAGTCGCCCGACGGCCTGGTGGTGATCGGCGGCGGCAGCACCATCGACCTCGGCAAGGGCATTGCGCTGCTGCTGACCAACAATGTGCCTGCGCTGTCGCTCAAGGGCTTCCCGACGGATGTGAACGACCCGGTGCCACTCGTGACTGTGCCGTCACTACTCGGCAGCGGTGCGGAGGTGAGCTTCAACGCGGTTTTCATCGACGAGGACGAAGGGCGCAAGCTCGGCATCAACAGCCGCAAGAACTTCCCGAAACGCACGGTCATCGACCCGAAGCTTTCGATGAGTGCTCCGATGGAGAGCGTCATCGCTTCGGCGATGGACAGCCTCGTGCACTGTGTGGACAGCTTCGGCTCGGTAAAGCACACCGCGCTGAGCCGCATCTTTTCGATCGAAGGCTTCCAGCGCACCTTCTACGCTCTGCAGCAAGGCCAGCTCGACCGCGCCGAAGCGCGACTCGACCTGGCGCTCGGCAGTATCTGCGGCACCACGGCGCTGATGAACTCCGGCGACGGCCCGACCAACGGATTCGCCTACTACCTCGGCGTGAAGCACCAGGTACCGCACGGTCTGGCCGGTGCGATTTTCCTCAAGGAGGTCATGCGCTACAACGTCAGCAAGGGTTACGATAAATACGCGCTGCTCAACCCGATGCGCCGCGAAACCCCGCCTCGCGAGTCGGCGCTTGAACTGCTCGAACAGATGGATGCGCTCTATCGCCAACTTTCCATTCCGAACCTCGTGCCCTATGGCTACGGCAAAGGCAACGTCGCCGAGCTGGCCAGCAAAGCCTCGCAGGCGCTTTCGGGATCGTTCGGTGGCAACCCGGTCGAGTTCAACGAAGAGTCGGCCAGGGTGGTCATTGACGCCTTGACCTGAGTTGTGACGTTTTCTTCTTGACCGATAAGTCCTATTGGCAAAAAACTTTGTTGACTTAACCAAACCTAAACGTACTACGAAATTATGGCAGGAGCCGAGCTGATTGGCCAGGAGGAACTGGCCCAGATACAGGAGTTGTTCAGCGGGGAGAAAACCACTCTTTACCGGTATGCACCGGGCAATTACAAGGCGCGGGAGCTGGAGGAGAAGTTTGCCGCCTACATGGGTGTGAAGTACGCCCACGCCGTGTCGTCGGGCACGGCGGCGATTCACTGTGCGCTGGCGGGCGCAGGCGTTGGCCCCGGCGACGAGGTTATCAGCACCGCCTGGACCTTCATCGCTCCGGTCGAAGCCGCCGCTGCGCTTGGCGCGGTGCCGGTACCGGTGGAGATCGACGAGACCTACCACCTCGATCCGGTGGAGGTCGAAAAGGCGATCACGCCGAAGACCAAGGCCGTCGTGGCAATCCCGATGTGGGCCGCACCGAAAATGGATGAGCTCGCCGAAATCTGCGAGCGCCGCGGCGTGACGCTCATTGAAGACGCCGCCCAGTCGCTCGGCGCGACCTACAAGGGCCGCAAGCTCGGCACCATCGGTAAGGTCGGCTCCTTCTCGTTCGACGCAGGCAAGACCCTGCACGTTGGCGAGGGCGGCATGGTCATCACCGATGATAAGGATGTTTACGACCGCGTCGCCGAGTTCAGCGACCATGGCCACATGCACCTGCCCGGCCTGCCGCGCGGCAAGGATCCGCGCCGCGCCAAGGGCTTGAACTACCGCCTCAGCGAAGTGACCGCCGCCATTGGCGTCGCCCAGCTCGCCAAAATCGACTACATCCTCTCCAAAGCAAGGGAGAACAAGTACAAGATCAAGGATCGCATCAGCCACCTCAGCAACCTCACGATGCGTCCCTTCACCGACGAAGCCGGCGCGCAGGGCGACACGTTGATCTTCAAGGTTCGCGATCCCAAGGCTGCGTTGGAGTTCGAGGCGCACCTGATGGAGCACGGTTTCGGTACGAAGATTCTGCCCGAAGCGATTGACTGGCACTACGCCGCCGTCTGGGGCCATCTGCTCAAGGCCTACGACCGCTACCGCGACGCCAACCTCGAAGAGCTGTGGCCCAGAACCGGCCAGCTCCTCCAGAGCAGCATCTGCCTGAACATCCCGGTGCTGATGGACGACGCCACCATCGACAAGCTGGTAGCCGCCATTATTTCCGGTGCCGAGAAGATCGGGTAAAAGAGGGGAGTTCTGTAAACGAAAAAAGCCTGCGTCAAAGCAGGCTTTTTTATTGGAGGTGAAGAGCGGATTCGAACCGCTGTACGAGGTTTTGCAGACCTCTGCCTAGCCACTCGGCCACTTCACCAAAGTGAAGCTAAAGGTAAGAAAAAAATCGTTTTCCCAAAACAGCTCATGTTTTTTAGCCTCTTTGAATCGGGAGGCTGGCATTACAAGTTTGAAGCCCGTATCATTAAACAATAGTCTCATTTGTAAAAACACTGAACGACGAACGTTATGATCGATTTTAAAGTTGACAGCGCACGCTGTACACGGTGCGGACAATGTGTGGCGGATTGTCCGTCCCGGATTATCGTCATGGAAAAGGGGGATTATCCTGTAATTGCTCCGGGGAAGGAGTCCGCCTGTTTGCGGTGTGAGCACTGCCTGGCTATTTGTCCGGAGGCGGCCATTTCCATCCTCGGGTTCAGTCCGGACGGGAGTACACCGCTGAAGGGGCATCTTCCCGAACCAGACCAGCTCGAAACTCTGATCGCCGGTCGCCGCTCGGTGCGGCGCTACCGTCCGGAGAATCTCTCGCCGGAGTTGATCGACAAGCTGATTACGGTTGCATCCTGCGCGCCGACCGGCGTCAACGCGAGAAAGGTACGCTTCACCGTGCTCGATGACCGCGAGAAGACAGCCCATTTCCGTGACGAGGTGATGAACAGGCTCGTGCAGTTGCTCGAAGAGGGGGCCCTGCCAGAATCGAAGGCGTACTACGCCCGCTTCGTGAAGGTATGGCAGAAGCACAAGATCGATCTCGTTTTCCGGGACGCGCCCCATCTGCTAATCGCCACGGCTCCGAAAAGCCTCTCCACGCCGAGGGAGGATTGCGTAATCGCACTGACAACTTTCGAATTGTACGCGCAGGCTTGCGGCGTCGGCACGCTCTGGAACGGTATCGCGACCTGGGCGATCGAAGAGATGCTGCCTGAAATGCGCCAGCGCCTCGGCATTCCCGACGATCATGCGTTCGGCTACGCTATGCTCTTCGGCAAGCCAGCAGTCCGGTACGCCCGCACAGTGCAGCACCATCCGCCGGAGATTTATCGCGTGCCATAGTCTGGGCTGCCTGTAGTTCCTTGCTGCCAACTCTGCCGTAATTTTTGCGCCAATGGCTATCTTCAGAAAAGCGTGAACGCGCAACCCCACAACTTCACCGCATCATGGACTCAGCCGCCGCCAAAGCCAGAAAGGATTTCTTCATCAGCTACACTGGGGTTGATGAAGAGATCGCCTCATGGATTGCCTGGACGCTCGAAGATGCCGGGTACGATGTCGTGTTTCAGGCGTGGGATATGCGGCAGGCGGGCAAAAGCGTGATCGGCAATATCGACAAGGCGGCGAAGGATTGTGCTCGAACGATTGCGGTTGTTTCACCGGAGTACTTCGAGTCTGACTTCACGGTGCCGGAGTGGGAAACGGCAATGCACAGCGATCCGACCGGTGAAAGAGGATTGCTGATTCCGGTGATCGTTCGTCCGCACGAGATCGATGGCGTGATGAAGCGTCTGGCTTACATTTCGCTCGTAGGTCTTGATGAGGAGCAGGCGGAAACTGCGTTGCTGAATGGCGTTCGCAGCGATACGCGATTCAAGCCCACCAGCAAACCGGCGTATAATCTTAATCGGGTGAAGAAAAAGCCTCGCTTTCCCGGTTCGATGCCGCCCGTTTGCAAATTGCCGCATCGCAATCCAAACTTTTCCGGTCGGGAACAGCTCTTGCTCGAACTTCGAGAATCGTTGACCAAAGGACAGAAAACCGCCTTGACGCAGCAGGCGTTGTACGGGCTGGGCGGGATTGGCAAGACGAAGCTCGCTATCGAGTATGCGTATCGCCACAGTGCGTCATACGAGGTGATCTGGTGGATTCGCTCGGAGGAGCCCTCGGCGCTGGCGAGCGATTATGCGGGTCTGGCTCTGGAGCTGGATTTGCCGGAGAAGGAGGAGACTAACCAGGCGCTGGTCGTTCAGGCTGTGACGAGGTGGCTGGAGCGCAACAGCAACTGGCTCCTGATTTTCGACAACGCCAGAGATGCTGACAGCATAAGGAGTTATCTGCCCCGTTCGGCCAGCGGCCACGTACTGATCACCTCCCGGAATCCTGACTGGAAAAGCGTCGGCAATCCATTGCAGATGGAGGTGTGGGAGCGGAACGAGTCGGTTGCATTTCTCTTGAAGCGAACCGGTCGGACGGATGAAGCGGGGGCTGATGCGCTTGCCGAAGCGCTCGGCGATTTGCCACTCGCGCTTGAACAGGCGGCGGCTTATTGCGATACGAAAAAGAGGAGTTTTGTGGATTATCTGACGCTGTTCAACACCCGGAGATCGGAACTCTGGAATCGTGAAAAAGCGCCGGACGGTTATCACAGCACCGTTGCGACAACGTGGAGCTTGGCCTTCGAGGAGATTCGCAAAGTTCCGATGGCCGAATTGCTATTGTCGTTATGCAGCATCGTAGCGCCCGACGCTATTCCCCGAACGCTGCTGGAAAGGGCGCTGGAGATTTATGGGGAAGCTGTGAAGAAAGAGGAAAGCGTCGATGAATTCATGCTTGACGAGGCTTATGAAGCATTGCGTTCCTATTCATTGATAACGCTCGATGAAAAGTTTGTTACCGTGCATCGTCTGGTACAATCGGTCGTCAGGGATCGTATGAGTGAGGATGCGCTTGCCAAATGCCGGGATGTGATTGTGGTGGCTTTGAGTTTAGATTTTCCGAAAGATGGGAGTAGCAATATCTCAAGTTGGCCTTTGTGTTCAATGCTTTTATCTCATGCACAAGTAGTAATTGAAAATTGTCTAAATGATCAATATATAATTTGGGAAGCCTGTGGATTATTGATGAATGGCATGGCTTCATATCATTTTGGCAAAGCCGCATACGGTGAATCAGAGGCTTTGCTCAGACGTTCGTTGGCTCTATTTGAAAGTAAACTCGGCTCTGATCATTCTTATGTAACAGGGAGCTTATGTAATCTTGCGGAATCAGTAAAAGCTCAAGGTAAGAATTTAGATGCAGCAGAACTGTATCGTCGTGTCTTGAAGATCATAACAAAACGTTTCGGTTTAGATCATCATGAAGCAGCAGGTATACTACAAAACATAGGATTACTGCTACAAGATCAAGGTATGTATGTAGAAGCGGATTTATTGTTGAGAAGATCGTTAGAGATATATGAAAAAAAGTATGGCGCCGATCACTCACTTGTAGCCAGAAGCCTGAATAATATTGGCACCTTGTTACAATATCAGGGCAAATTTTTAGAAGCAGAAACAGTTTTAAAGAAAGCATTAGAGATATTTATAAGGCAGTATGATCCCAATCATTCAGCTATTGCAATGAGTGTGAACAATCTTGGTTCTTTGTTACATGCTCAAAGAAAGTACACTGATGCAGAGTCATTGTATCGTCGAGCGCTGGAAATATGGGAAAAACAACTTGGCAGCGATCACCCGCATACGCAAATCGCACAAAGAAATCTCGACAAGCTTTTGCAAGACATGCAAAACAAAAAATAATCATCCCAACTAACATTAATCCCCAATCCACCCATGACCTCAACCCTTGTCATCCTCATGCTCGTGATTCTCATAACCGCACTCGGATTCCTGCTTCTGCGCAGTCAGCGGGAGTCCAAGGCGCTTTCGGTGGAGAATGCGCGGTTGCAGGCAGAGGTGGAGCATGAGCGGGAGCGGGGTACGGCAGCGCAGGAGGCTCGACGCTCTGATGAGGCGCGGTTGCAGGCGACGATGGAGAATTTGGCGAACCGGATCGTGGAGGAGCGGGGCGCGGCGCTTTCGGAGCAGCACCGGCAGTGGCTCGATGGCCTTCTGGAGCCGTTCCGCTTGCAGCTCGACTCGTTTCGCCAGCGCGTCGATGAGGTGCATCGCAGCGATACGGAGCTTTCGGCGCGGCTGCTCGAACAGGTGCGGCAGCTTCAGGAGCTGAACCATCAGGTGAGCGACGAGGCCAACAACCTCGCGCGGGCCATCAAGGGCGAGAGCAAGAAGCAGGGCGACTGGGGCGAGCTGATCGTCGAGCGGCTTTTCGAGGCGTCGGGGCTGGTCAAGGGGCGTGAATACACTGTCCAAGAGAGCGACCGCACCGACGACGGGCGGCTGGTGCGTCCCGATTTCATGGTGCACCTGCCGGGCGAAAAGGCGGTGGTCGTCGATGCCAAGGTGTCGCTGACCGCCTACGAGCGCTGGTGCGGCGAGGAGAACGAGGCGCGACGCAGCGAGGCGTTGCGTGAGCACGTGCAGTCGGTGCGGCGGCACGTGGCCGAGCTGGAACGCAAGGACTATGCGGCGCTCCGAGGCAACCGCACGCTCGACTTCGTCATCATGTGCATCCCGCTCGAACCGGCATACCAGGCGGCGATGCAGGCCGATCCGTCGCTTTTCTACGAACTTGCCGGAAAGAACGTCGTCGTCACCGGTCCGACGACGCTCATGATTACCCTGCGCCTGATCGCCCAAATCTGGCGGCGCGAAAACGAGAACCGCAACGCCGAACTCATTGCCGACAAAGCGGGCCGCATCTACGACCAGGTGGTGCTCGTCGCTGAAGCGATGACCGACGCCCGCCGCAAGCTCACCGGCGTTTCGGACTCTTTCGATCTCGCCATGAAACGCCTCACCGAAGGACGCGGCAACCTCGCCGGACGCGCCGAGGAAATTCGCAAACTCGGCGCGAAAGTCTCGAAAAAGCTGCCGCAAGAGTTAATGGATAATGGAGAATTGACAATTGATGATGAATCGTAGGGGTAGGTTTGAAAACCCTACAAGACTGCTGATTGCAAAGCCCGTGGAATGAGATGGTGAGCGTCTTACGGGCACTTCGCGAAGCGTCCGTAATGGGAGGTTGTTTTTGTAGGGGCGAACCTGTGTGTTCGCCCTGTTGTCCTTGTAGTCTTTTTTGTTGACTCATACGGACAAGCACGGACGAAAACGGATGCAGGTATTCGATGAGTTTTTTTTGTTGTAATAGTGACAAAGTGCTTTACATATCAAAGTAATATACCATAACCGAATTTCAGCGATTAGAGGCAGCTCAACAGTTGCCGGGCGCCTAGCCTCTTTCTACATTGTCAATTATCCATTCTCCATTATCCATTGTGAAAATCCTTCATACATCGGACTGGCATCTTGGGCGAACGCTTTACGGACGCAGTCGGCAGCGTGAGTTCGAGCTGTTTCTCGACTGGCTTGCCGAGCTCGTCGAGTCGCGGGGGATCGAGGCATTGATCGTTTCCGGTGACATTTTCGACACGACCACGCCTTCCAACGCTTCGCAGAGGCTCTACTACCGGTTCCTGCATCGCATCGCTTTGTCGTCCGACTCGCCTTGCCGCCATATTATCATAGTGGGGGGAAATCACGACTCGCCGTCGTTCCTCGATGCTCCGAAGGATCTTTTGCGTTCCTTCGACGTGCATGTGCTCGGGGCGGTGAACGGCGAGCCGGAGGAGGAGGTGCTGGTGCTTCGCGACGCTAATGGCGAGCCGGAGGCGGTGGTGTGCGCGGTGCCGTACTTGCGGGATCGCGACATCCGGACGGTCGAGGCGGGGGAGAGCATGGAGGATAAAAATCGCAAGTTGATCGAGGGCGTGGCCCGTCACTACGCCGAGGTGGCCCGCATTGCTGAGGAGCGTCGTCAAAGCCTCGGATGCGACATTCCGGTGATCGCGACGGGCCATCTCTTTACGGCGGGCGGCGTGAAGCTTGAGGATGACGGCGTGCGCGAAATCTACGTGGGGTCGCTCGCCCGCATCGGCGCGTCGGCTTTTCCGGCGTCGCTCGATTACGTGGCGCTCGGCCACCTGCACGTGCCGCAGCGGGTGGGCGGCGAGGAGCGATTGCGCTACAGCGGCTCGCCGATTCCGATGGGCTTCGGCGAGGCCCGGCAGCGGAAGCTGGTGCTGGAGGTGGAGTTCGAGGGGCATGTGCCGAAGGTCACGGAAGTCGAGGTGCCCTGCTTTCAGCCACTCGAAAAGCTTGCGGGCAGCCTCGACGAGGTAACGGCCGCCATCGCCGTGTTGCGGTCGGCGGGCAGCTCGGCGTGGCTCGAAATCGACTATATCGGCGACCAGCCCGCGTCGGTCGTGCAGGAAGCGCTCGAGGCTGCGGTCGAAGCCTCGCTGCTTGAAATCCGCCGCATCCGCAACAATCGTCCGCTTCGGCAGGCGATGGGTCAGCTCGACGAGGACGAGACGCTCGAACAGCTCGATCCCGAAGCGGTGTTCGAGCGCTGCCTCGACGTACGCAAAATCGATGAAACGCTCCGGCCTGTGCTTCTCGAAAGCTACCGCGAGGTGCTTCGCTCGATCCACGAGGATGACGTCCGGGCCGAAGAGGGAGGGGCGGGATGAAAATTCTGACCTTGCGTTTTGCCAACCTCAACTCGCTGCAAGGGGAGTGGCAGATCGATTTCACCCGCCCGGAGTACGTGGCCGACGGTGTGTTCGCCATAACCGGCCCCACCGGTTCGGGCAAGAGCACCATCCTCGACGCCATCTGCCTGGCGCTCTACGGCGAGACGCCGCGTCTTGGCAAGATCACCGTTAGCAGCAACGAAATCATGTCGCGCCACGCGGGCGAGTGCTTCGCCGAGGTGACCTTCGCCGCCGCCTCCGGCACCTTCCGCTGCACCTGGAGCCAGCACCGGTCGCGCAAAAAGCCGGGCGGCGCGTTGCAGGCGCAGAAGCACGAAATCGCCGATGCCGCGACCGGAGCGATCATCCAGTCGAGGGTGCAGGAGACGCGGCTGGAGGTGGAGGCGCGAACCGGCATGGACTTCGACCGCTTCACCCGTTCGATGCTGCTCGCGCAGGGGGACTTCGCAAAGTTTCTGCAAGCTGATGCCGACCAGCGTGCCCCAGTGCTCGAACAGATCACCGGCACCGAGATTTACTCGTTAATTTCGATGAAGGTACACGAGCGCAAGCGTGCCGAACTGGAACGCCTTCAGCGGCTGGAAATCGAGGTGGGCGGCATCCGCCTGCTGGGGGCGGAGGAACTTGCTGCGCTTGAGGCGGAGCGGAGTGAAGCTCTGGAGCAGGAAGCGAAAATGTCGGCAAGCCTTGAATCGGATTCCGCTGCCCTGCGCTGGCTCGAAGAGATCGCGCGGCTCGAAGAGGCGGTTGCCGCCAACAGCCGGGAGGCCGAGGCACTCAATACCGAACGCGAAGCGTTCGCTGCTGATGCTCGCCGCCTTGAACGTGCGCAAACTGCCGCGCTAATCGAGGTCGCGTATGCCGAGGTGCGGCTTATGCGCGAGGAGTTGCAACGCAATGCAGGAGAACTGGCCGGAAAAGAGGTGCAACATCCTGAATCGGAACGCGCTGTCCGTGAGGCAGGGGAGGCGTTCGAAGCTGCTGAACGCGGGGTTGCATCGGCGCAGCAAGCCTTGCAGGATGGCAGGCCGCTGATCGCTCACGCCCGTCAGCTCGACGAGCAGATTGCGGGCAAGTCGGGCGAAGTCGAGCGGCTGCAACACGATGCCGAAACGCTTGAAGAGCGTCAGGCGCAGCTCCGGAGCGAACGTGCCGAAGTTTCGACAGCCCTCGGATCCATCCGTATCGCCTTGCAAAATTTGCAGGCATGGCAAAATCAACATCAGACTGATGCATCACTCGCCGGAGCGCTGTCCGGTATCCGTCACGCGCTCGACGAGCTTCGTCCCGCCGCCGAACGCGAGGTGGCTGCCGCTTCGGGAATCACTGATACCCAGCACAACCTTGAAGTGTTGCAGGGCGAATTGGTGCTTGCCGAAGCGGACGCTCGTGCTTCTCAAAGCGCATTCGATGATGCTCGCATGGCGCTCGGAAAAATGAAGGAGTCGTTCGCCTTGCAACTGGATGGGGCAAGCCTTTCGTCGCTTCGTGGGGAGCTTGATCGTCTCCGCGAACGACATCGCCAGCTTGAAGCGATTGTCGCGCTGTATGCCGAGGGAAAGCAGTTTGTACCAAAGATCGACAAGATCTGGGTGGAAATCCAGCAGACAGAGCGCAGGCAGGAGGAACTTTCGCTTAAATTCGATCATGCCCGGCAACTTCTCGAACATGCCGAGCGAGACCTGGTTTCGCAGGAAGAACTTGCACGACTTGCCGACCGGGTACGCAGTCTTGAAGAGGAGCGCGAGCGGCTTGTCGATGGCCAGCCATGCCCGCTTTGCGGCTCGCCCAGTCATCCCTGGGCTGACGGTGCGTCGGAGTTGCTTGAGCGCAGCCAGGAGGCGTTGCATGAAGCCAGGCGCATCGTTCAGGAACGCTCGAAAGCGCTCAAAGAGCTGGAACTTGCTTTGGCTAAAACCGGCACGGAGATCGATGAGCGCCGCAAGAGCTTGCAAGAACTTGCCGAATTGCGAGAATCATCCGGCCGAAAGTGCCTCGCCCTGCTCAAAGAGGTCGGAGTTAATGTGCCTGCACGAGAAGCCGAGCCGGTAGTGGAGGAAGCTTTGCAGCAAACCGCGTCGCAGCGGGATGCGCTTGCCGGACGCATTGAACAACTCGAAACGCTCGAACAGCGGATTAGAGACCATGAGGCCGATGTGGCCCAACTGAACGAGACGGCACATACTGCTCAGCGCCGTCTTGAACAAGTGACCGAACGTCAGCGGTCACTGCTACTCGATCTTGCACGGCTGAAAAAGGAACTTGGTCTGGCGCAGCAGAACGTTGCCGAGCGGCAGCGAAGCTTCTCCAGGCTGGTGGAGCCATTCGGAGTTCGAGAGATCGATGATCCGGCAGAGATCGTGTCTGCGCTCGCACTGCGAAGCACAGAGTGGGCGAGCAACGAAAAACGCATCCGAACCCTCGAACAGGAGGAGCTTGCTGGCCAGTCGCGCCTGAAAAATCTCGATGATCAACTTGCCACGATTAGTGCAGATTTTTTAGAGAAAGATCGGGATGTCAAGGCGGCAGTCACCAGCCTTGAAGCCTTGAAGTCCAAACGTGCAGGCGTGCTCCAGGGCCATGATCCCGATGTTGAGGAAGAACGTCTCGAACGCACGTTGCAAGCTGCTCGCACCAAGCTTGATGAGCTCACCGAAAAACGCAACGCCGCGCGTGAAGCTCTGTCCGTGCTCGAAACAGCGATTGCCGGGCTGCACCAGGCTCTGCAAGAACGGCGGTTAGTGCTTGAGCGTAGGGAAGAGGCTTTTACGCTTGAACTCAAGCAAAAGGGATTTATCGGCGAAGCGGTTTTTCTTGAGGCTCGTTTGCCCATCGGAGAACGGCAGAAGCTCGAACAGAAAGCCGATTCGCTCAACAAGCGTGCGCATGAGCTCGAAGCGCGACGCAAAGAGCGGCAGACGAAGCTTCATGAAGTGCGCGAACGCCAACTCACATCGGAGAGCAACGAGAAGCTTTCGGAGCGCATCGCCCGGCGGCAGGAGCAGTTACGCGAAGTCAGGGGACGGATCGGCGCTATCGCAAATCAGCTTCGGGAAAACGAACAGGCTGCCGGTGAGCATCGCATCAAATTGCATGCAGTCGAGGCGCAGAAGTCAGAGTACCGCCGCTGGGAGTTGCTGCACGATTTGATCGGTTCAGTGGACGGCAAGAAGTTCCGCAACTTCGCGCAGGGCATCACTTTCGAGCTGATGATCTCGCATGCCAACCGCCAGCTCCGACAGATGACCGACCGTTACCAGCTCCTGCACGATCCAAACAATCCGCTCGAACTCAGCGTCATCGATCAGTGGCAGGCGGGTGAAGTACGCTCGACGCGCAACCTCTCCGGCGGAGAGAGCTTCATCGTCAGCCTCGCGCTCGCCCTCGGCTTGTCGCAGATGTCAAGCCGCAACGTTCGGGTCGATTCGCTCTTTCTGGATGAAGGGTTCGGCACGCTGGACGAGGAGGCGCTTGAAACGGCGCTCGACACCCTTGCCGGGTTGCAGCAGTCCGGCAAACTGATTGGCGTCATCTCTCATGTGGCTGCGCTCAGGGAACGCATCTCGACCCACATCAGAGTCGCCCCTAAAACCGGAGGTCGTAGTTCAATCGAAGGCCCCGGAGTCGCCGCTATGCCGTCGATTCAGGGGTAATGCAAAAAAGCTGCCGTCAGTAATAAGCCAGCAGGTAATAGATGTTTTTCTTGATCTCGTTGATCACGAATTGTTTACTGAACGGATCACGCCACCAGAACAAGGGATGCCACCACTCCGGCTCGGTAGTCACCAGAATGAATTGTTTCGAAGAGCCGGCAAACGCCTGCGTCCAGGTTTTATGAAGTCGAAGCATATGCGGCGGATCGCTCACCACAAGCGCTGAGTTCCACCCCTTTTTATCCATCAAATCCGAGGTATTCTCCGCCTCTTCCCAGGTAGTTTCTGACCAGATATCGACCGTGATCGCTTTTTTAGGTACTCCGGCTTCCAGCATTCGGCGTTCACGCCAATTGGGACGACTCGGACTGTAGTAACGGCTGTCGATGCCGGTCAGCACGATGTTTTTCGCATAGCCGGCTTTGTAAAGTTCAGTGCCCTTTTCGACCCGCAAGCCATTGTCTCCCCCCAAGACCACGATTACATCAGCCTTTTCAGGTTTTGTGGAGTGAAGCGATACCAGAAAGCCGAGACCGAGATAAACGGTCGCGAACAGAGTGCTGGTAATGAGAAAAAACAGCAGTGATATTTTTATGAATGACTTCATACTACGTCAAAAAGGTCGGTGTCGCCCAGCCCACATTCCTTATTACGGCCTGGTATGGTTGATGATTGACGTATGTATGCAATACAGGGGGTCAACCTCATCGCTTCAAGCTTCAGGAAGGGGAGTATTGTGTTCAATCGCACCGTCTTTCGATACGATTTCAGGGGGTTAATATACCTATTTCTTACCGATCAAAACACCTGGCGATTAGCCCTTGGGAGTTTTTGCGGAGAGTTTTTGGCAGAAGCCAAGCTCACGATGGTGAGCCGGTCTCGTCAATGGCGTCGGAATGAAGGTCTACGTTCTGAGGATGTTGGCTCTCCGGCAGGTCGACAATGCGCACAGCCGTTGCGTACCGCTTGAGGAAATAGCCTGAAGAGAGTCTGTCGAGGGCGATGCCTCTGGAAAGCGAGGCGTGAATGAAGGTATCGTTTCCGATGAAGATGCCGACGTGGTTGATGCGATCGCCTGAGTTTTTGAAAAACACCAGGTCGCCGGGGCGCAACTCGCTGCGATCAATCTGGATGCCCATTGCCGACATTGCTCTCGACGAGTGCGGCAATTCAATATTCAGCTCTTTGCTGAACATGAAGCGCACGAAGCCCGAGCAATCGAACCCTGCAGGGGAGTCGCCTCCGAAGCGGTATCGGATGCCGAAGTACTTTTTGAGGTCGGTGAAGAAATTTTTTGCTGTCGAAGCCGATGGCTCTTCCTGCATGGAGATGGCCGTCACAGGAAGGCAGGTTTCCGGTATTTCAGCAGTCGGTTCGGCAGCCTTCAGCGAGGAAGGGCTTTGAAGCAAAGAGAGAAGGAGAACAAAACTACATGCCAGAGGTTTCATGATTGGCATGGTTGGCCGGAAGAGATGTTCTGCTCGCATATACCGGTAATGGGTGTTCAGTGCCTTTGTCCTGACATATAAATTGAACGATACGACCATTTTGTGAAATAACCTTACGGCTTGTCGCCCTTTTCTGTGGTATCCTGCGTTTTTTGCTGGTTTTGACGTTTATCGCGAATCTTTTTTCTGATCTGCTGCTGATTTTTTTTCAGGAACAGACCGAGCTCGTTTCCGACTTTCCGAATTGCCGAAGCGCCGATGCGAATCGGTTCCGGTACGACCACGTCAACATACCCTTCAGCAATATTGGCTGCACCGTAGCTGGCCGGGTAGATCATGATTTTGCTGATGCCTCCGAAATGCTTTTCGAGCTGTTCCGGGCTCTGGTCGAAATAGGGTTTGTATGAAAGCGAATCCTTTCGGGCGCTGACCAGCACGATGATGTCGTCATCCTTGAAGCGCTTGCGTTGTCTGGACAGGTTTTCCCAGTCGCGTGCATTTTTCATCGGCTCGAAAAGCAACTTGGGCGCCGACTGCATCGAGTCGAAGCTGTCGAGCACGGCGGCGTGGGTTTTGCTGTTGCAGTGGAGTTCCATCGGTATGCTCAGCTCCAGTGACAGCAGCGTCATTTTCGCGACCCACTGCTCGAAGCCTTTCTCCATTTCGGCCAGCGGCGGAATGATCACCACCAACCGGCGATGCAAAGCGAGCGGTTGGGTGATTTGGCAGATGATGGTGGTTTTGCTGGTGCAGTTGACGATGCTTTCTGCCGAATCGTTGATCAGCCGGGCAATGAAACCTCTGTGCAGTGGCCAGCCATACACCACCAGGTCGGCTTGCAGCTCTCTTGCCATACGACTGATGCCGCTGCTGACGTTATAGTCGATTGTGGCCACGATATCGAGTTTCGTATCGAACGAAGCCGCGTAGTTGATCATCGGCTCCAGCGCCTTTTTGGATTTTTTCATGTTCAACTCAGCCTCGTGGTCGTTGGGCACCACACTCAGCAGAATCAGCGGCTTGGCCGAGCGTTTCTCCCTGATGAGCACCGCAAATTCAAGTACCCGTTCAGAGGGCAACCCTTCGGCGATCGGTAGCAAAATCTGCTCGGAGAAGCTCGCCTCATCACTCTCATCTACCGGACTTGCCTGGCTCTCCTCGACGACGATCTCTTTGGCGGCTTTTTCGGTGACCATTGAGCCTACGATGCACGTCACCAGAATCAGAATGATGGTAGCGTTCAGAATGTTCAGGTCGAGAATACGAGCCTGATAGCCGACCAGCACGATCGCGATGGTGGCCGCCGCCCGGGAGCTGCTCAATCCGAAGATCAGCTGCCGTTGCGCTGCCGACAACTTGAACAGCTTCTGGGTCACCCATGCCGGGAGCCATTTTCCTGCAAGCGCCACCACCGTCAGCAACGCTGCGATGATGAGGGTCATCGGGCCGCTCAGGATCACCCTGAGATCCACCAGCATTCCCACGCTGATCAGGAAAAACGGGATGAACAGGGAATTGCCGATAAATTCGATGCGGTTCATCAGAGCTGAAGAGTTCGGAATGAGCCGGTTGAGCGCCAGGCCCGCAGCGAATGCTCCGACAATCGGTTCAAGCCCGGCGACTCTGGAGAGGAAGGCCGAGAAAAAGACGGCCGAAAGCACAAAGATGTAGTGCGCATGCTTCTCGTTTTCGAGCTTGGTAAAGAACCAACGCGCGATAAACGGCAGTACGATGAAGACGATCATCGTGAAAATCGTGAGCGAAATGGCGAGGTGGAGCCAGAACTCCTGAGTGAGATTGCCCTGACTGTAGCCGATGATGACTGCAAGCAGCAGCAGGACAGCGGTGTCGGTCAGAATCGTGCCGGCCACCGTTATGGGCACGGCCTGGTTTTTTGCAATGCCCATGCGGTTGACGATCGGATAAGCTACCAGCGTATGGGTCGCAAGCATGCTGGCCGTAAGCAGGCTCGCACTCACATTGTAATTGAGTAAATAGCGGCACACCGGATAAACCGCAACGATAGGCACGATGAGGGTCAGGAGGCCAAACAGGAGGCTTTGATTGCGGTTTCGCTTCAGCTCGTTGACCTGAAGTTCTGCCCCGGCAATGAACATGATGTAAAGCAGGCCGATGGTCGAAAACAGATCCACCGCCGAGCTTTTTTCAAGCAGATTCAGGGCATAGGGGCCAATCAGCACGCCGGAGAGAATCAGACCGACCGTTCCCGGAATATTAAAACGCTTGAGGACGATAGGCGAGAGCAAAATGATGAACAACACGAGCGAAAAAATCAGCACCGGATTGGTCAGCGGTAACTGAAATTCCTGAAGAAGTTCAACGTAGTAATGCTCCATGCGTGCGAGTCCGCTTCAAGGTTTTCGGATCGTGGTATCGCTGAAATTTAAACAATTTATCCGAATGCGCTGACAGGTAATGGGTGGACAAAGCGGGGGAGAGGTGATCCTCACTCCGATGAATATTTCGTAGATTCCCGTTGGATCAAAAAAACTAACCGAGCATTAAGGCTATTGAGCAACGTTCCTCAATCATTGGGAGTGGTCATTACAGGTGGAACTGCCGGGCTTGGATTGGCGATGGCTCTGGAGTTTCTGCGTGCCGGTGACCGGGTGGTGATTTGCGGCCGTCGCAAAGTGCAGCTCGATGAGGCGTTGCAGCAGCTTCAGATGGCCGTGTCGAGCTGTGAAGTCTATGGCATGGTTTGTGACATCTCCGATCCTGAGCAAGCCACGACATTTGTTGATTTTGCCGTTTCAAAGCTCGGTATCATCCATCGCTGGATCAACAATGCCGGAACTGCAGGCCGTATGCGCCGTCCGCTCTGGCAGCTCGATCCGCACGACATCGATGAAACCTGCCGCACGAATCTTTCCGGCAGCATGATGGTGTGTGCAGCAGTGCTCAAAGCCATGCTCCGGCAATCGGCAGGAGACGGACAGCCGGTTTATCATCTCTTTAACATGGGCTTTTCATCGGCTGGACTGCGTTCTTCGCCGACTTCGGTTGCGCATCGCGCTTCAAAACGCGCAGTGGCCCTGATGAGTGAGTTGTTGCTTGAAGAGTTGGAACGGTCGAGCAATCGAAGCATCGGGGTTCATGAACTGAGCCCGGGGCTGGTGCTGACCGAGCTGCTGCTTCGTGACGCTACGATTGAGCATAAGCGCTTTTTCAATGCCATGGCTGAAACTGCCGAAACAGTAGCCGCACGGCTTGTGCCTGCGATCAGGCGAATCGACAAACGAGACGGTGCCGTGCGCTACCAGCCGGTCATTACGATGCTGCTCCGCCTTGTTGCTTCAAGGTTCGGCTATCGCAAGGAGCGATTTTTCGATAGCGGGGGGATGCGTCGAAACAATTAACGAGAGGCATGCTTTTCACGCAGCCACCCACTGTACGGCGCTATCCATATCTTCAAAAAGATCGACACGGCGAGCTCCCCGGCCGTTGTCGCCGTCGAAGAGATCAACAATGGCGTTGTGAAGGCCATTCTGCAACACAATGGCAACCTTGTTGTTCTTTCTGCTCTTCTGGTTCAGCTTTTTGATAATTGGCATGACCGACGAGATGGTTGCGAGCGAAAGGCTTGTGTCATCATCGCCTTTAAAAACCCAGACTCGGCTCTTTTCGCCAAAACCGGGTAAAGCCGTGATGCGCAGGAAGGCGTCGAGAAGTTCCGAAAAACTGACCGATCCGGTGAAGGTCACCGCGATGTATTCCGCTTCGTTGATGATTCTATACATGGCTTTTATCGTGCTTGACGTTAATGGCATTCTTAGGTCTGAATCTTTATAAGAAAGAATTGCAAAATACATGCCAAATTGCCAGAAAGCACAAAGAACAGCGGCTTCTTATCGTTTTCTCACAATCTTGTAATGAGATTAAGATATTTTAAAATAGAGTGATAGGTTTGGTTATTGGAGGAATGAAGAAAATTTTATCAGGCAAAAGAGGGGAGATGAAATAGTGTACAGAGTAAAGAAATAAGTTGCGATAATGTAGAAAAGTGGGCTGCTGTGCCGCGACTTCCCAAGAATTCTTCATAATTGTAGGATTGTGTTGAGAGCCGAGACGAAATAGCGGTGAATGGATGGGCTGGGAATTGTGCTCTCTGCCTTGTAGTAAGACGAGTGAAATATCAGGGCGACCAACCGGGTCGCCCTGACTTGTTGTAACTAAAACAGTACGGCCTGGGCTTTTGCGGCTTGGGCCAGGAAGCGTTCTTGCCAGTTGGGGCCGGAGAGTTTTTCGGCCAACGCAACGGCGATGTGCTTGGGTTCCACGCCCATATCCTGGTTGCGTCCAAGCCCCTGTACGCACGAGGGGCAGTTGGTAAGGATGGTTGCCGTGGCCGAACCATGCATCGACTCCTTGAGCGCTTCTCGTTTGCGCTGGAGCATCGAGTCGGTGATGTCAGGCCTCGAAAGTGCCAGCGTACCGGCTTCCGAACAGCAGTGCGGCACCTCAGTCACCTTGCCGAATCCACCGACGTCGCGCAACAGGTCACACGCCTTGCCTTTCAGCGAGTCGTGGCACGGAGCGTGATAGAGGTTTTCGGGAGCGCTTCCACCCTCGACCCGCATCCCTTTTTCGAAGGCGTACCGCGACACGTCAACGATGCGATTGCCGAACAGCTTCGGAGCATCCATAATTTCAAGCCCCTCCATACAGGTGCCGCAAGAAATGACGCAGGCATCGAAATCGAGATACGAAAACATCTCCTTGATCTGGCTGAACATGACCGAGTTACGCAATACGATCTTGTCGTACTCGTCGTTTTTGGCGTTGACGTGCAGCGGGAAGCCGCAGCACAGGAACGGTGGCGGTAGAATTACCCGCGTACCAGTTTCGAGCAGAATGTGGATTGCCGCCATCGACACGGTCGAGTGAAGGCGCTCCGAGCCACAGCCGGGGAAGTAGAAGACGGTCGAGGTGGCCTCTTTGCCCTCCGGCTCGAACACCAGCACCTGATCGCTGTCGCAGGGTGGCAGCACGTCTCGCAGCGTTTTTTCCGGCACCGGCGGTACGGCCGAGCGCAGCAGGCGCAGCGGTGGCAGCATTTTCTGTGCCTCCTCCGAAGTCTGAAGTGGCGCAGTGAGCTTCGTTCCTGTCCGCTGGGCAGCGCCGCCAGCCCGCAGCACGGCATTGCGGAAAATCCGGTTGTAAAACGGCGAGCGGTTGGTCAGGTAGTCGAGCGTCAGCTTCGTAATAGGTGGCGTGTTTTTGAATCCGCGTGCCGAGAGAATTTCCCGCTCCAGTATCGAAACCTCGCCAGTATCGATGTCTACCGGGCAGGGTTTGAGACACTTGTGGCAAATCGTGCAGTGATCGGCTACCTCTTCGAGCCATTGCAGCAGGCTGAAGTCGGTCGAACGCTCGCGCTGGGCGTCGTAAAGCAACGCCTCGATGAGTGAACCGATGGCCAGGTTCTTGTTGCGCGGATGGTAGAACATGCCGCGTGCCGGGTAGTAAACACAGCAGTCCGGCTTGCACTTGCCGCAGCGGATACAGTGGTCCACCTTCTTCGACAGCTCTTCGAGCTTGCCTCGTTTCAGGATGTGCGCTTCAAGCTCCAGCAGGTTGAACGACGGGGTGAAGATATGGTTCAGCGCCTCGTAATCCTCCAGTTTGCCGGGATTCATGATGCGATCAGGATCGACCTCGTTTCGGTAGGCCGATAGCTCTTCGATGCGCGCCTTGTCCATGTACTTCAACTTCGTCACGCCGATGCCGTGCTCGCCCGATACCACGCCGCCCAGCGAAATCACCTTTTCCATCACCTGGTCGATGACGTGGTCTGCCCGTTCCAGCATCGGTCGATCGTTCGAGAGTACCGGCACGTTGACGTGCACGTTCCCATCGCCGGCGTGCATGTGCGTGGCCAGCACAATACGGCGGTCCCGAACGTACTTGTATGCCGCCTCGATGGCATCGAGCGTTTTCGGGTAGCCGCGGAAGAGCTGTTTCAGTTCCGAACGAAACTCCTGAACCAGCGTCAGCGAGCGAAGCATCAGCGGATCAGCCGTGTCAAGACGTCCGCGGATCAGATCGCACAGAGCGAGGCCAGCCGGGATTTTGGCCTCGAATGCAGAGAGGCTGGCCGGTTTGCTGCTTTCGTGCAGCATTGTCTCAACCCGGTCAATATAGAGCTGCTGCGAGTAACGCTCCTCCTCGACGTTAAGATCGTCGATGAAGCGGGCGAACACCGCAAGCTGATCGATCGGAATGACGATATCCTCGTTCAGCTTGAAGGCATTGGTCCGTCGTGCGATTGCGCTGAGCCGTTTGCGATCCTGCCAGTACAGGGTGGCTTCGGCCTGGTCGCGAGCGACGAACATCAGGGTGTTCGGGTGCTTGCCGAGCAGCTCACGCACCCGTTCGATACCCGCGTCGACCTCTGCCTCGTTGTGGCCGGCGATATCGATCAGAAGCACCGCTTTCGGCGTCTGCGGCCGCGTGGCCTTCACTTTGTAGTCGATTGCGCGGATGTACTCGTCGTCGAAATGCTCCAGCGCGAGCAGCGCCTCATGCTCCACCTCCCGGTAGGGGAAGATGTTGGCAAGCTCGACGATGACCCGGCTGGCTTCGTCCATGTCGGGGCCAAAGAACTCCAGACAGAGCGTGCGTTTCTCTTCGTACTTCGGATAGAGCACGAACACTGCCGAAGTGATGACGCCGTCGGTGCCCTCTTTCTGCAGTCCCGGCACGCCACCGAGCGCCTTGTTGGTAATATCTTTCCACAGCCCCTGTTTGCGGATTTCGGTGCCGCGCAAGGTGATGCGCTTTAGCGGCGCACCGTGCTGATCGAGCACCTCGTAGGTCACGGTGTCCTCTGGCAGAATTTTGCGAAGCTGATGATCGGTTCGGCGAACGGTCCACAGTTTGCCGCCCGGCATGGCGATCTTCCACTCCAGCAAATTGTCGATGCAGGTGCCCCAGCGCACGGCCATTTTGCCGCCCGCGTTCTCGGCGATGTTGCCGCCGATGGTGCAGGCCCACTCGCTGGTCGGGTCGGTTGCAAACACCAAGCCATGCTCGTCGGCATGGTGCATGGCCGCCTCGGTGATGACGCCCGACTCGACCTCGATCACCTTACCCGTTACTGAATGCCCCTCCTTCAAGTGGAACGTCCGCTCGCTAATGCCACGCACGTGGTTCAGTTTCTCGGTGTTGATGATGACGCAATCCGAACGCAGCGGCACTGCGCCGCCGGTCAGGCCGGTACCGGCACCGCGCGGAATCACACGCAGCCCAAGCTTGGCGATAGCAGCGATTAGGGGCGCCACCTGCGCCTCGTTGTCCGGCGTCACCACGGCTACTGGCAGGTACAAGCGCCAGTCGGTGGCGTCAGTAGCGTGCGCGACAATCGAGAAAGGATCAAACAGTACATTTTTGGTCCCAACGATGGGCGCCAGCTCCCGCTTCAGCTTTTGGCGGTAGGCAGGAATGACTTCGATCTCGGCACGAAATTTATCAAGCTTTTTACGCAGGGTCTGCACGATGGCCAGTACCCTCGAATCGCCGTTGGCCGATGCTTCGATGGTTTCAAGATCTTTCCGCGCATGTTCGAAAATACGGTTCCTGCGGCGTTCCGAATCGAGCAGCTCCTGAAACAGGTAGGGATTGCGTCCGTGAATAAGGATGTCACCGAAAATCTGCATCAGCAGGCGTGCGGAACGCCCTGTCACGCGAAAATCGCGCAACTCGTCAACCTGCCGCACCACAGCTTCGCCCAGTATGAACGAAATCGCCTGCCGGTCGCTGGCGGAGGTATAATTGTATGGAATTTCGCGTTTGACGGCAGGAGCCGTTTTCGCGATTTCAAGCTCTTTATTAACAGTCATAGGACGTACTAAAAACAAAAATTTCTTGTTCAGCTCTCAATCTCTTTTCCGGTAAAGGGGATTAATCATCAATGACGACAGTGTCGCGCAATTCTTGCATCCGCCAGTCATTATGGTAATCTGCAGTGGCAAACTGCCGGGGCCTCTTCCCTTTAAGTCCGGGATTGACTTGTTTATCAATATAACCAAAACCCCTGTAACTCTTTTGTTGTCATTCAGTCAGCAGCAACTCTAACGAGTGTCGATATGAGATTTTGGGTATCACCGAGGAATAACCAGCATCTGCCTTACCATCGTTTTTTTGAGGTTGTTAACCCAGTTAACCATGTTGCGCCAATGAACATTCCCGGAATCATCACGCCATAACCTCTTTTGGCACACCCGAATCAATGGCTCGTCGGTGTTGGTGTTGAAAGAACCGTAAAAAAAGAAAAAGAGAGTGTTATTATTGGTGTAATACGTCCTTATTGCTATATTTTTGACAGGACATAACGCTCGCCTTCGCCGATGGTTACTCGTATAGCCGGCTATGATTGCTGATTGTCAAGCGCAGGGGCGCGTGGATTGATAAGCTTGTTGGAATGATTTTTTCAGATTCGCTTAGCTTTTTATCAGAGCCTTGTGCTCTCAAACAATGAAAAAAAATTGTGAGCCAGCTTGATTTATTTTATAGATTCAATATGGGGTTTAGTACTGTTCAGTAGTGCCTCTTCGCAATATTTTTACTATTATTCAAAATACTGAGCAACTACAGTCCGTGTACAAAGTCTATAACAAACTCTACTATCTTCAAGTGTCGATTACTGGTCATATTGACCAGAAAGCACTTTTTGAGGCGCAGCAAGCCTTAATGCTGCATCCTGAATACCCTCACAAGAACTCTCTTTGGGTTTTAGATGGGGAAGTTATCTGTGATTTTTCGAACATCGATTTTTTTGAGACGGTTAAAAGGATAAAAACCTTTTTTCCTGCTGGAGCCACAAAGAAGAAAGGTGCTATGTTTGCAGCTGGAGGGTTTCAGTATGCCATGTTAAAGCTTTTTTGTGAAGAGGCTTGTCGTGAAAGAGTTCCCTTTGAGATGAAGCCGTTTCAAAGCTATTTGGAAGCAGAAAACTGGCTGATTTAGGATCGTGTTCGTCATTCTCTTTTTTGTTGCCTTTGCATTTCCTCGCTACAGATCTCCAATAGATTAGCCCCTGACGTACTGCGAAAGTGCAAGAGTGATCGTTTTCTCGAAGATCTAAGCCTCTCGACGCGCTCCATTATCCTATCTTTGTTGTCACCCATTTCCAGCAAGCAGTCTGAAGCTCAGTTTAGTGCTGATCTGATACTTCGCGCCATGATACATAAAGGATTCATGGTTTTCCCTTCCTGATTCTGCTGTACTCAATAGCTTGGTTGATAATTTTCCTCCGGCAATTACTGCGTCTTTATTCTTGTTTCTAACGTATTATTTAAAACGATGATTGAGGCGATAGCTATTGTCCTGTGTTTTTTGCATTATTCTCATGCTGTTACGCGGCTTTAATCAGGGCCTGTGGTGATATTGGCGGATTTCGGTCCTGCTGCAGCTGCATATTGTTAGGGTGATCCTGGTGTTGTCTTTTAACCTTTCCCTGGATGTCTGAAAATCACCGAATGTTCGAGCCGGCGTCTATCGGTTCGATCAGGCTTCGCAATCGTTTTCTTCGTTCGGCGACCCACGAGGGAATGGCCGACGCAGATGGCGCTCCGACCGAGTTGCTTGAAGAGCTCTACGTGCGGCTGGCCAAAGGGGAGGCCGGTGCGCTGATCGCCGGATATGCCGGCGTGCTTCAGCAGGGCAGGAGCAGCTTTCCCGGAATGTTGATGATGCACGACGACAGGTTGGTGCCTGCATACAGGCGCCTGCTCGATACGGTGCACCAGGCAGGTGCACCGGTTATCGCGCAGCTTGCCCACTGCGGTCGCCAGACCCGCTCGGCGGTGACCGGCAAAAGAACCGTGGCTCCGTCGGCGCAGAAGGATCCTTTTTTCACTGAAGAGGTTCCGCACGAGCTTTCGGACAGCGATATCCGGGAAATCATCGAGGCGTTCTCCGGGGCCGCTGTCCGGGCAAGGGCTTCCGGTTTCGATGGCGTGCAGTTGCATTGCGCGCACGGTTACCTGCTTGCCCAGTTCCTGTCACCGTTCAGCAATCGCCGTACCGACCGCTGGGGTGGTTCGATCGAGAACCGGTTTCGCATCGTTTCGGAGATCATGCAGAGCATCCATCGCAAGGTTGGCGATTTTCCGGTGCTGGCCAAAATCAACGCCTACGATGGTATGAAGGGCGGTATGAAGGTGGAGGATGCGGTTCAGATAGCCATGATGCTCGAGCAGGCCGGTTGTGCCGCTGTCGAGGTTTCTTCAGGCGTGATTTCGGAAGGACTGGCCGTGATGAGGGGCCCAAAAACGCCACTCGATCCTCTGTTTGAAGCCAATTTCAAATTCGCCTCAATCCCACAGCTGCTCCAACCGGTTCTGAAGCGCGTGCTGCCGCCGTTTCTCCCGGCAAGCCCCAAACCTTACCGGTGTTATAACGTGCAGGCCTCCAAAGAGATCAAGGCAGCTGTTTCGATGCCGGTGATCGTTGTCGGCGGCATTCATACGCTCGAAGATGCTTCGGTGGTGCTCTCAGGTAGCCGGGCCGATTTCGTTTCGATGTCGCGGCCGTTCATCAACGATCCCGCAATTGTCCGGAAGTTCCGTGAAGGCAGCCAGACGATGTCGAAATGCACGATGTGCAATTATTGCGCGATCATGATCGAACAGGAATCACTGCGATGCTGGAGAGGCCGCCTGCCTGATCGGTCATGACCGGCAAGCCTCAGATTACCCGAGTCCTCGAAACCTGATGCCGCGATAGAGCACCAGATGGTGCTGCTCCTGATACAGCGGCTGTTGTACGGCGTAAAAGGTGTCGTACACATACGAGGCGATCTGTTTTTTCTGACTGTCGCTGTACTGGTGCACTCCCGGATAGAGCAGAATCATCCAGACCACTTTCATCAATTTGACGAAATCATTGACGTAAAACCGCACCTTGCTTGTGCTGAGGTGGAGCTGCGTGTTCCGGAACTCCGGCAGGCGTTCGAGGCGGCGTTTCAGCTCCGGCAGGCTCTGGTCGTTGCAGATGCCGAAATAGTTGCCCGCGAAACGGCTATAGAGCGAGGTCGTGGTAAGCGGATCACGGCTCGATGGCGCCATAAGCACGGCGTGAATCGCACCCGATCGCGCAAGGAGGTGCTGGTGGATATTTCTGAACAGCGGCACCCACTGCTCCATTTCACAATAGTAGAGCGAATGGTGCAGGGTAATGAGATCGACGGGACGGTTGTCGAGCGATTGTTCGAGGAACTGCCTGGTGCGTTGCCCCTCATGAAGCTGTTCGTTGTAGTCGGCGGCAATCATGCTGACATGGCCGATATTCTGCCGTGTCACCCGATCCCTGACCGTCTCAAGCGCGTTCGGATCGATGTCAAGCAGGTAAAGTCCACCCCGGAAGGCGGTCTCAAGGATCCGGAATTGCGGTTCGCTGCTTGAGCCGATGGAGAGCGCCCTGAGCTTCCGGTTCAGCGGCACAGCCGCAGACAGCGTCCGGATGACCCGTGCCAGATGCTCGCCGATATCGGTTTTGTCGTTGCTGTAACGGCTCCAGATGTCATCCTCATCCACCATAGGGGAGAGTGCGCAACGAATGCCAGCCTCGATCAAGGCGCTTCTCGACTGCTGCTGAGAGGTTGATGTCATGGCTCTTATCCTTTGCCGGGGCTGGTCCGATCAGGTTGGGGGAGACCTGTCCCTGCCTTGTTTTTGCTTCAGAGGAAATATAACGATCCTCTTTTCTCTTTACTCGTGATGCCGCGGTTGGTTATGGCTGATCAGACTTTTTTGTGACTGAAGAGTTAACAGTGGTGAATGATGTGGAATTGTTGCTTGTAAATTTGCAAGTGATTCGTTATATAGCCACATAATCATATAGCGCCCCTCATTGTATGATTTACCCTTGTCAGGATGGGCGCTCATGCGATAGAAGGTTATCGGTGAGGATGATTTTCATCGATGCTCAGGCTCATTAATGAGTGAACATCACGACAAGCTATGGCGAAGACGATTTCTCGCAGGACATTCAACAAGCTGTTGCTTTCCGGTGTGGCCGCGAGTTCATCACTGCTAATGTCGGGTTTGCCGGTTATGGCGGCTGGCGCCAAAGCAAGAGTTGTTGTCATCGGTGGGGGATTCGGCGGGGCGACGGTCGCCAAATATCTGAAAATGGCTGATTCCGAACTTTCCGTGACGCTTGTCGAGCCGAAAACGGTATTCCATACCTGCCCGATGAGCAATTCGGTGATCGGCGGGTTGCGGAGCATGAGCTTTATCGCACAGAATTACGATGCGCTGCGTCAACAGTACGGCGTCGAGGTGGTTCACGATTACGCAATGGCGGTAGATCCGGTGAAGAAAACGGTGAAGCTCAAAGGTGGCAGATCGCTCGGTTACGACCGGCTTGTGGTCTCTCCCGGCGTGGATTTCATCTGGAACTCCATCGAGGGCTACAGCGAGCAGGCGGCTGAATCGAGCATGCCTCACGCTTACGAAGCCGGGCCGCAGACCGATCTTCTCCGTCGGCAGCTTCTGGCCATGAAGGATGGCGACAAGGTGATTATCGTAGCTCCCAGGAATCCGTTCCGCTGTCCGGCCGCGCCGTATGAGCGGGCGAGCCTGATCGCGAACTATCTGAAACAGCACAAGCCGAAGTCCAAAATCCTCATTCTCGACGACAAGGAGGTTTTTACAAAGCAGGACCTGTTCATGTTAGGCTGGGACCGGCTCTATCCGCGTATGATCGAGTGGCGTTCCGGCTCGTTCGGTGGGCATGTCGAGCGTCTCGATCCTTCAACGATGACGGTCTCGACCGAATTCGGTGATGAAAAGGGCGGCGTCATCAACGTTATTCCGCCCCAGAAAGCGGGCCGGATTGCGTTCGAGGCCGGGCTTGTCGACGAGTCGGGATGGTGTCCGGTCGATCAGGTAACGTTTGAGTCACTCAAACAGCCGGGTATTCACGTGATCGGCGATTCGGCTCTGGCCGGGCCGATGCCGAAGTCGGGAGTTTCAGCCAATACCCAGGCCAAGGTGCTTGCCGCTTCGTTGATCGAGTTGTTCGGGGGCAAGGCAGTCGAAACGCCCGATCTTTCAAGCCTTTGTTACAGCCTCATCGGGCCGGGTTACGCGGTTTCCGTAGCCGGGGCTTATTCCAGAAGCGCAAAGGGGATCACCGAAAAGCCCGAAGCGGTGCACCTGACGTCGATGGAGGCGACATCAAAACAGCTTGCCGAGGAGGCCATGCAGTCGGATCAATGGTATCATGCAATCACTTATGACATCTGGCATTGACCGGTGATTTTTCATTGGTGACATGAATTTTCAACACACTTAAATAAAGAGGCATATGAAATTTTCAGGCATTATCGCAGCAGTGGCGATCCTCATGTTGCCTGCGCTGGGACAGGCTGCCGGCAAGGTCGATCAGGATGCTCTTGCCAAAGGCAAGGCGCTGGCTTTCGATAGCGGCAAGGGCAATTGTCTGGCCTGCCACATGATTGCCGACGGTGAGTTCCCCGGCAATTTCGGCCCACCGATGATTCAGATGAAAGAGCGTTTCCCTGAAAGAGCAGTGCTTCGCGAGCAGATCTGGGACGCGTCGGCCAAGAATCCGAAAAGCATGATGCCTCCTTTCGGCAAGAACGGCGTTCTGACCGACAAAGAGGTTGACCTCATCGTGGATTATCTCTATACGCTTTGAACGCCATGAAAAACCCGTTGAGCGCTCCGTACGCTTTGCCCTCGAATCGCTCATGACCGTTTTTCACGGCATTCGGATTTAATGATTTTTTAAACAAGACCCCCGCAGGGTCAAACCACTAACACCCTTTTTTAACAGGAGGCAAACATGGGTATTTCCCGCCGAGATTTTTGTAGAACGGTCGCCGGTTCGGCGGCTTCGGTTGCCGTTTTGTCGATGATGCCGGGCACGCTTCTGGCCAAGTGGAGCGACAAGGCGTTCACGGCCAACGAGCTCGATGCAGCTATCGCAGCCAAGTACGGTTCTCAGCCGATCGAAGATTCAACCGCAATCGAAATCAAAGCTCCTGAAATCGCCGAAAACGGTGCGTTCGTGCCTGTCACGGTATCGACCACCATTCCCGGCGTCACCAATCTCAGCATTTTCACTCCGGCTAACTTCAACCCGCTTGTGGCATCCTTCGATGTGCTGCCGCGCATGAAGCCCGACGTTTCATTCCGCATGAGGATGGCCAAAACCTCCAATGTGATCGTCATTGCGCAGGCTGGCGGCAAGCTCTATCGCGCCACCCGCGAAGTCAAGGTCACCATCGGCGGCTGCGGTGGTTAATCGACAATTTTTCAAACCAATTTTCGGAGTGAAACCATGAAAATCAAAGCATCAATTCAGAATAACGTCACCTCGGTCAAGATGCTGATTCCGCATCCGATGGAGACTGGTCGCAGGAAAGATCAGAGCGGAGCGCTTGTTCCGGCTCATTTCATTACCGAGGTCACCGCCTCCTGTGGAGGCGACACCGTTTTCCGCGCAGAACTCGGCCCTGGCGTTTCGAAAGATCCTTACCTGTCGTTTCAGTTCGACGGCGCCAAAGCGGGGGATATGCTCAGTGTCTCCTGGGTGGACAGCAAAGGAGAGTCTGGAAAGGGCGAGGCAGCAATTGCGGCCATGTAATCCCCAAACAGAGGAGAACCCATTGATGATGAACAACAAGATCCTGAGGCGGCTGATGCCGGCCGCGCTCATGGTGTCGGCGGTCATGGTCGCCCGACCGGCCCATGCAACGGACTATCAGAAGCTGGTCGATGCCGATACCCAGGCCTTCCAGAGCTATTTCCAGAAAGAGTTTCCGGAGGTGAAACTTGCCGACTTCGCCAACGGCGTCTATGCGCTCGACGAGGATGCCCGCACGCAGTGGCAGGAGATGGAAGAGTTTCCGCCCTACGAGCTGGATGTCGAGGCGGGCAAGGCGCTGTTCAACAAGCCCTTCGCCAATGGCAAGTCGCTGGCCAGCTGCTTCCCGAACGGGGGAGCCGTGCGCGGTCAGTACCCCTATTTCGACGAGAAGCGCGGCGAGGTGGTGACGCTTGAAATGGCCATCAACGAGTGCCGCGTTAAGAATGGCGAAAAAGCCTGGCCCTGGCAAAAAGGTGATCTGGCAAAGGTTTCAGCCTATATGGCCTACATCAGCCGCGGTCAGAAGGTCGATGTGAAGGTCAAGAGCAAGGCGGCTTACGATGCCTACATGAAGGGCAAGAAGTTTTTCTATGCCAAGCGCGGTCAGCTCAACATGTCGTGCTCGGGCTGCCATATGGAGTATGCCGGTCGCCATCTGAGGGCGGAAATCGTCAGCCCGGCGCTCGGTCAGACCACCCACTTCCCGGTGTTCCGCTCCAAGTGGGGCGAAATCGGCACGCTGCACAGACGCTATGCCGGCTGCAACAAGAACATCGGCGCAAAGCCTTTCCCGGCGCAGAGCGAAGAGTATCGCGATCTGGAGTTTTTCCAGACGGCCATGTCAAACGGCCTGGAGTATAACGGCCCTGCATCACGCAAGTAAAAGGAGGAATGATGAAAAAAGTGTTATCGCTTTTGAGCCTGCTGGTGCTCATGCCTTCCGGCTCGATGCTGCTTGCCGGAGGCTGCTCGTCAACGCTGATCGACCAGGCCGAGGCGGCAAGAAAGGAGGCCGCCGCGCTGCGGAATGAATGGCGTGATACGGCTTCATTGATCGCCTCAGCCAAAGAGGCGTGCGAGCAGGGTCAGCAGGCGAAGGCCGACGAGCTGGCATCTCGCGCCCTGAATGAAAGCCAACAGGCCGTTGCCCAGGCTCAGTTTATGGAGAAGAACTGGGAGATGATGATTCCTGAACACTGAACATAGTTACGGTGCCGGTTTGAGGTCGGCACCGTTCTGTTGATTCTATTTTATTCGTTTACTGTAACCAAAACCGCCATCGATTCATGAACCTATCCCGTCGCGAGTTTTTACGCATTCTCGGATTTGCCGGTGCCGCAGGTCTTTTTCTGCCTGGCATGTCCATGGCCCAATCCGGCTCTTCAGACCTGTATGACTTTGGCAATTTCGGTGACATCCGCCTGATGCACATCACCGACACCCATGCCCAGCTCATGCCGATCTACTACCGTGAGCCGAGTATGAACCTCGGGCTCGGGCAGGCTTTCGGGCGTCCTCCGCATCTGGTGACCGAGGCGTTTTTGAAATATTATGGCATCGCGCCCGGCTCGCAGCTCGCTCATGCCTACACTGCGATCAATTACGCCGAGGCGGCGCAGCGGTTCGGAAAGGTCGGTGGTTTTGCGCATCTGAAAACGCTTGTGGACAAGATGCGCTCCGGTTATGGAGCCGACAAGACACTCCTGCTCGATGGCGGCGACACCTGGCAGGGTTCGGGAACGGCGTTCTGGAACCGCGGCATGGACATGGTGGAAGCCTGCAACCTGCTCGGGGTTGATGTCATGACCGGCCACTGGGAGTTCACCTATCTCGAAGAGGAGGTTCGCAAGAACCTGGCAGCCTTCAAGGGTGACTTTGTGGCGCAGAATATCAAGACCAAAGAGGTTGCAATGTTCGAGGGCGCGCAGGCCTATGACGAAAACACCGGTCATACTTTCCGGCCTTATGTGATGAAGACGTTGGGCAAACATCGCGTTGCCGTTGTCGGTCAGGCCTTCCCTTACACGCCGATCGCCAATCCATCACGCTTCATTCCTGACTGGACGTTCGGCATCAATGCGAGCGACATGCAGGCGCTGGTCGATCAGATTCGAGCCAAAGAGAAGCCCGATGCGGTGGTGCTCATTTCTCACAACGGCATGGACGTTGACGTCAAGCTTGCCGAGGTGGTCAGTGGCATCGATGTGATTTTCGGCGGTCACACGCACGACGGCGTACCGCAGCCCTTCGTGGTGAAAAACGCCAAAGGGCGCACGCTGGTGACCAACGCCGGATCGAACGGCAAGTTCCTCGGCGTTATCGACCTCAAGCTCGGCGATGGCGGTGTCAAGGAGTTCCAGTACAAGCTGCTACCCGTCTTCTCCAACGAACTCCCGGCGCATTCCGGAATGCAGGCCCTCATCGATAAAATCAGGGCTCCGTATCTCGACAAGCTTCAGGAGCCTCTCGCCATGGCCGGCTCGCTGCTCTATCGCCGCGGCAACTTCGACGGCCCGTTCGACCAGATCATCTGCGACGCCCTGCGCGAGCGGAACGAGGCCCAGATTTCGCTCTCGCCCGGTTTCCGGTGGGGCACCACGGTGCTGCCGGGCCAGACCATTACGATGGAGCACGTGCTCGACCAGACCTGCATGACCTATCCCGAAACCTATGCGCGCGACATGACCGGCCAGCAGATCAAGGATATTCTCGAAGACGTGGCCGACAACCTCTTCAACCTCGACCCCTTCTACCAGCAGGGAGGCGACATGGTGCGCACCGGCGGCCTGAACTACCGGATCGACCCGACGGCAACGATGGGCAAGCGCATCGACAACATGCGGCTTGAAAACGGCCAGCCCGTCGAGGCGTCCAAAAAGTATCGGGTTGCCGGCTGGGCGACCGTCGGTTCCAAATCGCCAGGCGAACCGGTGTGGGACACCGTGGCCGCGTACCTGAAAGACAAAAAGGTTGTGGAGATCAACAAGCTCCACACGCCGGAGCTGAAAAACATCGGCAGCAATCCGGGCATCGATGTAGCCTGACACCGGCAAAACATCGGTATCGGCGAAACAGCAGAGGGGGCGTTCGTAGGATTACGGCGCCCTTTCTTTGTATCTTTTCTTTGAGGAATTTCAGAAACCGTTCAACCAATTCGAGCTTCATGAACTCCGTACGAAAACTTTTCGGCGCAGCTTTTCTGGCTTTCTGCATCAGCGGCATGGCGGCACCAGTTCCGGCCGTTGCAGCGGTTTTTCAGGACAGCTTTCCAGCAATAGCGGAGCACGCTCCGGCATTCAGGATGAAGACGCTCGACGGACGCGAAGTGACCAGCGCCCAGCTTGCCGGCAAGCCGTATATCGTCAACTTTTTCGCTTCGTGGTGCCCGCCATGCAGGCGTGAATTGCCGGGCATGGTCGAGCTGCAGAAGAAGTATGCCAAACAGGGCTTTACCTTTATCGGCATCGCTTTCAGGGATCGCGCATCGACACTGCCCGATTTTCTTTGGGAAATGGGGGTTGAATATCCTGTCGGCATGACCAATCCGGAGCTCGAAGCCACCTTCGGCCAGTACCTTACGGACGGCAGAATCCGGGCAATTCCGGTCTCCTTTGTGGTGGGCCGTGACGGGCGGTTGCTGAATGCGGTCACCGGTGGCTTGACCAAAGAGGATTTCGAATCTCTGATTCTCAAAGCAATCAGCACGAAGCCCGCAAAGTGATTTCACCCGGGGGATTTTCCTCGGAGCATTTTTTCATAGCCAAGCCATCAGGAGCCTGAGCAACTTCTGGTGGCTTGTTTGTTTTCAGCCGTTTGTTCAGCCCGACAAGGTTTCAATTCCGGATCATCATAACGGCCTTTAAGTCTTCTGCTTACCGATCCTTCAGTTTCGCCTTTTAGTTGTGCTTCCATCGCATTTTTCCATCTTCTCATTCACATCCGATCGGAGCTTCAAAGCCTGAAAAGCAGATGGTGGCAGGGGAGCCTGATCTGAAAATTGATGAAAACTGCGATTCTCACGGAACTTTTCAGGCTTTCTCTGAAAAAATCTTGCCTTACAAGGCTTTATAGCTGATTCGTTGCTTGTAATTATGCTTATGGTTTAATATATTTATCTAATTGTTCAACGATATGGTTATATAGTTGAGTCTGGCGACACAGCGAACGTCGCGGATTGGTGTTTGTGCGTGCCTGGGTCGTAACAATTGTTTACGGCTTCGCTTTATTGAATTTTCTATTTCAACAACAACTGAACAGCGCTGGAGGCTGGAGTATGTCAAAAAAAATCGTCGTTTTGGGGGCGGGTACCGCCGGTACGATCGTGTCGAACAATCTGAGGCGCCATCTGCCGGCAGATTGGGAAATTACCGTTATCGATCGCGATGACAACCACGTTTATCAGCCTGGACTGCTGTTCGTCCCGTTCGGCATCCAGAAATCCAGCACCTTGACCAAGTCGAGGAAAAAGTACATCACCGCGGGTATCAATTTCGTGATCGATGAAATCACCCATATCGATCCCGACAAAAAGCAGGTCAAGACCCGCAATCACCAGTTCGACTACGACTTTCTCGTCATCAGCACCGGTTGCCGTATTAACCCCGAGGAAAACGACGGTATGATGGATGCGTGGGGTAAGAATGTTTTCACCTTCTACTACCTCGAAATGGCTGACATGCTCCGCCAGAAGCTCAATGAGTTCCAAGGCGGCAAGATTGTGATGAATATCGCCGAAATGCCGATCAAATGCCCGGTTGCGCCGATCGAGTTTGTTTTTCTGGCAGACTGGTACACCAAAAGCAAGGGCATCAGGAATAAAACCGAGATCGAGCTTGTGACGCCTCTGCCGGGTGCGTTCACCAAACCGAAAGCTACGGCTGTCTTTACTGAGGCTGCAAAACAAAAGAATATCAAGATCACTCCCGGTTTTGAACTGAACCGTGTGGATGGTAAGGAGAAGTTTATTGAGTCAGTGCAGGGCGACAAGGTCAATTACGATCTGCTTGTTACCGTACCGACAACCAGCGGCGACCCGGTTATCACCAACTCGAAAATGGACGATGGCCTTGGCTTTGTGCCGACGCACCACAATACTCTGAAGGCGCTGAAGCACGATGGGGTGTATGTGATTGGCGATGCCACCAACGTGCCGACCTCCAAAGCCGGTTCGGTTGCGCACTATGAGGCGGACGTCGTGGTGTTCAACATCATGGCGGAAATTTACGGCGCGAAGCCGGAAGAGATTTTCGACGGCCACTCGACCTGCTTCATCGTCTATTCAAAAGGCTCTTCGTCGCTGATCGACTTCAACTACAAAATCGAGCCGCTGCCGGGCAAATTCCCGATGCCGAAGCTCGGCCCATTCACCCTCCTCAAAGAGACCAAGATGAACTGGTACGGCAAACTCGGCTTCGAGGCGCTCTACTGGAACGTTCTGCTTGCCGGTAAGCACCTCGGTGCACCGCCGACCCTCGTTATGGCCGGTAAAGAGGTGGGATAAAAGCTACATCCACATATCCGAAGAATTCTTCCAGCCGGGAGTTTGCTGCAAAGCAGGCTCCCGGTTTTTTTATTGTGGGCATTTTAAGGGAAAAATGTTGGATTTTGTGTTCTTGTTTTTGTATGTTGAAAACAGATATACACCTTGCACATACATCAACTACCCCTAAGTATAGTTCAAGCAGCGCATTGTTATAAGTTCAAGGTGACATTCATCTTTTCAAGAAAAAGTAGTGTTTTTTGTGGGTCCAATATGCTTTTTCCTATCTATAAGCATTATTTATTTTTCCAAAAAATTATGGCATGAAATGTAGGGTTAGATTGTTTGTTTTCTCATTTTTGGGTGCAAAAAGTTTTGAATAAGCAGATCGTAGAGTCTTTATTTTCTGCACTCACCTTCTAACTTTATCAACAAAACCGTTTAGAGCCTTTAAGCAGCATGAGTTGTGTTATAATGGCTGTTATGATAACGCTCAAAAAGCAGCGCTTTAAGGCGGCTAATTTTTTTTAAATAAGATTAGTTATAAAGTTTTGGTTGTCTCTATGCTTTTTTGTTTTAAATCAAATTAAGAATCTGGTGTTTTATATAGAAAGTATATGAGCTCTTTTATGGCACAAGAACGACAATAAAAAGGAGGATCAAAATTTTTTAGATAAAGCTTAATGATTAGTGAATTTCTACTCTTTTCAATCGAAAATATTTTTGGAGGACCTCATGGCTATTAAAGTAATCAATGAAATTGAAGATAATGGCAAGTCAAAAGAAGTGGTTTTTGAATTGCATTTGCCAAGCCATTTCAAACATTCAAATCACCTTGAATGCGAACAAAGCGATATATTTGAATGGGGTGTCGGTGGTAAGTGTGATGAGGACGACCATAAAATCTCATGCAAAGTAAACATGCCTGAAAAATCTGATAAGCATCTTGAAATAAATGCTAAAAGTGGCGATACAGTAGTTGTTCGTTTCTCCAATGGAGATTATACGTTAAAGGTATATTCTCCAGAATAAAACGTCTGGCTTTTCACACAAAATCGGACCACAAAAGGCATCGCTTATTATCTTAATCTGCTTTTTGGGCCCGATTTTGTGTGATACTGAAATCGTTTCAGTTCAGCCCCGTTTCCCAAAGTATCTTCTTTTGCGCCCTGAGCTTTTCGTAGCTGAGTCCTGCTTTGCTTTCTTCTCCTTCTCCTTCGGTTTTTGCTGACCTCCATTGCCTTTCTTCGATACTATAGGCTTCGGCGCTTCCACCTCGAAGTTCATCATCGGATACGGATGGTTGTCGATAACCGTAATCGATTTGTCGATCAGTTTTTCGATGTCGCGCAGGTACTCTTTCTCTTCGGCGTTGCAGAAGGAGTAGGCCGTGCCGCGGTTGCCAGCCCGGCCTGTGCGGCCGATGCGGTGGACGTAGGTTTCGGCTACGTTGGGCAGGTCGATGTTGATGACGTATTCGAGGTCGTCCACGTCGATGCCTCTGGCCGCGATGTCGGTGGCGACCAGCACACGGGTTTCGCCGCTTTTGAAGTTGCCGAGCGCTCGCTGGCGGGCGTTTTGCGATTTGTTGCCGTGGATAGCTTCGGCTTTGATGTTTTTACGTGTCAGGAATTTCGCGACCTTGTCGGCGCCGTGTTTGGTGCGGGTGAATGCAAGAACTGACGAGATGTCGCGGTTTTGCAGCAGATGTTCGAGAAGGCTGTTTTTGTTCTCGCGGTCAACGAACAGGATGTGCTGGTTGATGATTTCAGCAGTCGATGAAACCGGCGTGACGGTCACCTTTTTCGGCTGGTGCAGAATCGATGCGGCCAGATTGACGATGGCCGGGGGCATGGTCGCCGAAAAGAAGAGCGACTGCTTTTTCTTTGGCAGTGCAGCAAGCACTTTTTTTACATCGTGGATAAAGCCCATGTCGAGCATCCGGTCGGCCTCGTCGAGCACGAAATATTCGATGTCGCGCAAGTGCAGATGCTCCTGTCCCATCAGGTCGAGCAGTCGGCCCGGCGTGGCGACCAGAATATCCACGCCGCCTGCAAGCGTTCTTGTCTGCGGGTTCTGGTTCACGCCGCCGAAGATCACGGTGCTTTTTAGTCCGGTATGGCGACCGTAAGCCTCGAAGCTCTCGCCGATCTGCAGGGCAAGTTCTCGCGTCGGCGTCAGCACCAGGCACCGGATTTTGCGCTTGCGTCCGTGCTCCTGATCCTGATGCAGCAGTTGCAGAATCGGAAGTGCGAACGCAGCGGTTTTGCCGGTGCCGGTCTGGGCGCAGCCAAGCAGGTCGTGACCTTCGAGCAGTAGCGGAATCGCTTCGGCCTGAATGGGGGTGGGGGAGCTGTAGCCCTCTTCGTCAAGAGCTTTGAGGAGCGGATCGATAAGGCCGAGTGCGGAAAACTGCATGGAAGATGTGATGGGTGAAAAAGTCAGGGCAATGTATTCATAGTGCGCAAAGGGCAGAATTTAGCATGTTTATCGGGAAAACCTGCCGGATATTTTCAGATCGGGGCGGTGCGCATGCTCAATGAGCGTTAACCCATTGCTGTTATTTGTTCTCGCCAAGCGACTGAAAGCCGGAAACGACGTCAAACAGCTCTTCGTCGATCTCCGCCTGACGGCGTTCGTTGTAGCGCTGGCCGAGCTCTTCGAGCATGTCGTCGATGTTTTTTTCGGCTCGCTGCATGGCCGAAAGGCGGCTGGCGTTTTCGGCAGCGAGCGATTCGGCGCAGGCACGGAAGAGCGAGACGAAGAGGTACTCCCGAACCAGCGCCCACTGCACGGTGCGCACGCCGTTCAGTATTTCCGGTGGCGAACTGGTCGGCCATTTTCTGACATGGCTTTTAACCTGCTTTTCCCACTCTTCGTCAAACGGCAAGAGGTGCATCGAGACTGCCTGGTACTGTTCGCCGCTGACCGGGCTGTTGTAGAAGAGCCGGAGTTCGATGGCCGGTGCCTTTTCGCGCAGCCGCTCGACCTCGGTGAGCAGGTCGCCGACGAGCGGGGTTATGGCGTTGACCGAGTTCGGCAGAGCGAAGAGCGTGCTGGTGTGGACGCCTGCGTCTTCGAGCCTCGTCTGCACGCGCTCGCCGACCGGAATAACGGTAATCTCTCCGGAGATGGTTGCGATTTCTTGCTTCACCGTGTCGGCGATGAGGTCGTTGAACTGGCCGACCAGCCCCTGGTCGGAGCCGAAAATGATGGCGATGACGAGCACCTTCCGGCTGTGCTGGCGCCGGAATGCCGAGTGGCCGTTTTCGGTGAGGTGCAGGCTGCCGAACAGACCGAGTTCGATGGTGCGGTAGTAGTCGCCGAGTGCCCGGACGGCCTCTTCGTACTGGCGGATGTTGACTGCGGCGAGCGTTTTCATCGTCCGAACCACCGAGCCGAGTGTGCCCGCGTGCGCGATTTTGCTGCGCAGAAGTTCAATCGATTCGCTCATGAGCTTTTTCCGAACTGTTCGAGCGCCCGGTTCGCGATTTCGAGCATGAAAAGACGGTCGTCGTCGGCAAGCTCCTTGCCGGAGAGAATTCGCGCCACCAGCTCCTCCGGTAATTCCGATGCCGATGCCTGCACCTTGTCCATCGCCTCGCGTATCGCCTCAAGCCCGATCCGCTCGAAGCTCCCTTCGGTCAGCGCCAGCAGAATGAGCATCTGCTCGGGCAGCGAGAGGACGTCGAATTCGTCCTGCTTGAAGCACTCGCGGATGCGCTGGCCGTGCTCGATGATGTTGCGGCTCGCTTCGTCCAGCCGCGTGCCGAAACGGGCGAAGTTTTCCAGCTCCTCGAACTGCGCGTAGGCGAGCTTGAGGCTGCCGGTGACCGCGCGGTAGGCCGCGAGTTGCGCCTTGCCACCAACGCGCGAGACCGATTTGCCGATGTCAACGGCGGGCAGAATGCCAAGCTCGAAAAGCGTCGGCGAAAGATAGAGCTGGCCATCGGTGATCGAGATCAGGTTGGTCGGGATGTAGGCCGAGATGTTCTGCGCCTCGGTTTCGATGATCGGCAGAGCGGTCAAGGAGCCGCCGCCGAGTTCGCGGCGCAGGTGCGTGGCACGTTCCAGAAGCCGAGAGTGGATGTAGAAGATGTCGCCCGGAAAAGCCTCGCGTCCGGGCGGGCGCTTGAGCAGCAGCGACAGCTCGCGGTAGGCGCGGGCGTGATTCGTCAAATCGTCGTAAACAATCAGCACGTCGCGCCCCTGCTGCATGAAATATTCGGCGATGCTGGTGGCGGCGTACGGCGCGATGTATTGCAGGCCGGGCGGGTCGTTGCCTTCGGTGACCAGCACGATGGTGTGCTCCATTGCGCCGTGGTCGCGCAAGACCGCGACCGCCTTGGCGACGGAAGCCGCTTTCTGACCAATGGCGCAGTAGATGCATAGCACCTCGTTCTGGCGCTGGTTGATCATCGCCGAGAGCGCCACAGAGGTTTTGCCGGTCTGCCGGTCGCCGAGGATCAACTCGCGCTGGCCCCGCCCGACCGGCACGATGGCGTCGATCACCTTGATGCCGGTTTGCAGCGGCACGGTCACCGGATCGCGATCCATGATGGGCGGGGCGGGGCGCTCGATCGGCCACCGCTTGGTGGTTTTGACTGGGCCGAGTTCGTCGAGCGGCTGGCCGAGCGGATCGATCACGCGCCCGATGAGCTGCTCGCCGACCGGCACGTCGGTAACGCGGCCCGTGCGCCACGCCCTGTCGCCAGTTCTGAGTCGGGCGTAGTCGCCGAGCAGCACCACGCCCACCTCGCCGGGATCGATGTTGAAGGCGATGCCGTAAAGGTTTTCGTGAAATCGCACCAGCTCCTCGTAGCCGACGCCCGGCAGGCCGTCAACCTTGACGATGCCGTTCAGCACTGTCCGCACGACGCCCTCCTCGACGAGCGCCAGATCAGCCGACCACCCTTCGCGTGCCTGCCGGACACTGTCGAGTGCCTTGTCCAGAGGATGTCCGCTTTTATCTGGCATCCGCCGCTCCGTTATCCGTTTCACGATCACGGTACTCGTCGGCGGCTCGCTTCAGCGCGTCTAGCGCCGCCTGGAAGTGCCACGAAATGCACAAGCCATCCACGCACAGCTCGATGCCGCATCCGGCTTTATCCGATTGCTCGAATGAAAGGGGAGTCTCCACGCCGAGCAACGTCGTTATCGTGCCGCTCACCTTTTCACGCTGCTCCGGCGTGAGCGGGAAGGTGCTGCGCACGATGGCCTGCTTCGCTGCGCCGTTTTGTCCTTCGAGTTGTCCGGCAATCTCCGGGCCGCCCGCTTCGAGCTTGCGGCAGAACTTGTCGATAATCCGCGATTCGAGCGACTCGTCGGCGAGCTCGGTCAGCAGCTTTCCGGCCACCGAAAAGATTTCGTCGCTTACTCGCCGTTCGGCCTCCTCCTGCCGCTCGGCTTCTTCGCGCTTCAGGGTTTCGAGCAGTCTCGAATGAAGCGCGTCGTATTCCTGTCGCGCCTCGTCGAGCAGCTCGCTGCGCCGGGTCGTGGCCTCGTCCGTTGCCTGTTTCATCATCTGCTGGCGCTGCTGCGCAAACTCGTCGTTCTTCTTCTGCCACTCGGCCTTCTCGCGAGAGGCCTCGGCTTCGACGCTCGCGGCGTGTTCAAGCTCGGTGGCGATCTTTATTTCCCGCTCGTCGAGCGCTTTCAGCACCGGCTGGTAGAGAAAGCGCTTCAGCAGCCAGATCAGGATCAGAAAATTGACGAGCTGCGCTACAACCGTGAACCAGTCGATCAGCATTAGTGGCCTCCAACTTGAGCAATTGCGTGGTTCCAAAACGGATTGGCGAAGATCAGGATGATCGAAATCACGAAGCAGTAGATCGCGATCGATTCGATCATGGCCAGTCCGACAAAGAGCGTGCGGGTGATGGTGGAGGCGGCGTCAGGCTGCTGGGCGAGCGCCGTGAGGGCGGACGAAACGGCCCGTCCCTGGCCGAGTGCCGGGCCAATGACGCCGATGCCGATCGACAGTCCCGCGGTGGCGATGGAGACAATCGCGATGATGGTGAGCGTATCCATGATGGTTTCTCGTTTGGTTAACTTGTTGATTTTTCGCGCGTTCTGGTTGCGGCGGCGATATAGACCGTGGCCAGGATGCTGAAAATGTAGGCCTGCACCATGCCGGTCAAGAGGCCGAGGATGTTCATCAGCACCGGAAAGACGAGCGGTGAAATCGTCAGCAGAATGACGAGAATCATGTCGCCACTCATCATGTTGCCGAACAGACGCACGGCAAGCGCCATCGTGCGGGTCAGCTCGCCGACGATGTTGAAGGGGAGCATGATGGGCGTCGGTTCGGCGTAGGTTTTCAGGTAGCCCACGAGGCCGCTCTCCGCGATTCCGAAGAGCGGCACCGCGATGAAGACCGAGAGCGCGAGCGCCGCCGTGGTGGAGAGCGAACCGGTCGGCGGTTCGTAGCCGGGAATGACCGTGCAGAGGTTCGCCGTGGCGATGAAGAGGAAGAGCGTTGCGATGAAGGGGAGGTACTTTTCAGGCTTTTGCAGGCCGACCTCGCCGATCTGCCGACGCGCCATCGTAACGATGATCTCCAGCACGCTCTGCCAGCGCGAAATCGTGATGCCGGTCGAGAGCCGCCGCGTGATGAGCCACGAACCGCCCGCGAGCAGCAGCATCACCGCCCAGGTGGTGACGATGGTCAGGTTGAGCTTCAGAAAACCCGACTGCCAGAGGACGACCTCGTCGCTGCTCAGATGCATGGTGTCTCCTTTTTGCCGCGATGTTCCGACGCGCCGTCGCGGCGTCCGAGGACGATGCTCGTCACTTTTGCCGCCACGAATCCGCCGACAGCCAGCAGCAGACGCACCGGATCGCCCGCCGAAATGAGGAGGAATCCGCCGATCACGCCCGCCGTGCGCAGCAGCGAGCTTGTCAGGAACAGCAGCGCCGGGTGCGGCGAGAAGAGTCCCTTCCTGACCGTCAGCCAGAGTCCGCCGAAGTAGAACAATCCCAGCGCGAAGCCGCCGAGTATTGCCAGAAGATTCGTTGTCATGTCACTCCTCCTTGTCGATATTCCGGTTTTCCTCCGAGACCCAGTGCCAGGCGTTCAGGCAGCCGATCACTACGCCGATGACGATCATGGTCAGCGTCCAGGAGTGAGGCGACGGGTAGTGCCGGTCGAGCCAGACGCCGACCGCCACGCCGACGAGCGTCGGAATCGCCACCGCCCAGCCGATGATGCCGAACATAGCGAATCCCTCCCAGATGCTCCGGTTCGCGTTTTTCCGCGCCATGATTTTGCGCAGTTCACTGTCGCCGACGCGCTTTTCAAGCGGCTTTTCGTCTGCCGACAGTTTGCCGTGCTCGCGTTCATTCATGCTTCAGCTCCATGTAGCGCCGGATGAAGCTGCTCTCCAGCTTGGCCATCGTACCGCGCACGCTGCGTTCCCGCTCATCGAGATCGAGAAACTGCTGCTTCACCGCCGATTCGAGCTGGCCGAGATCGACACCGCCAATGGCGTGACGCACCGATACGACGACCTCGGGGCCGGTTTTGACGAGAATGCCCTGATCGACCGCAACGAAGGTTTCTCCTTCGTTGGCAGTCTTATACATCAGAATGCCCGGCACAAGCGGCGCGATGCAGTCGAGCCGGTTCGGCAGAACGCCGTAGGAGCCCTTCTCCGTTTCGGCCACGATGTCCACCACATTCTCTTTTACGGCGAACACCTTGTACGGCAGCAGGATTTTCAGATGCATCGAGTCGGCAAGCATTTCAGTTTCCTCCTTCCGGTTTGACTGTTGCTGACCCTTGAGTCATTGTTCCCGCTTCTGGCTGCTTGGCGGTCTCGTTCTTTTCGATCTCGACTTTCTCTTGAGCTTCCGCGATGGAGCCGATCATATAGAGCGCCCGTTCCGGGTAGTTCTCGAACTCGTCGCGCAGGATGCGTTCGCAGCCGTCGATGGTATCGGTAATCGGCACACTTTTGCCTTTGAGCCCGGAAAACTGTTCGGTCGTGAAAAATGGCTGGGTGAAGAATCGTTCGAGCCGTCGAGCCCGTCCGACAAGGCGACGATCCTCCGCCGAGAGCTGTTCAAGGCCGAGCATGGCGATGATGTCCTTCAGCTCGGCGTACTGCGCGAGTACCCGCCGCACTTCGCGCGCCAGATCGTAGTGGCGGCGACCAACGATGCTCTCGCCGGCCATCTTCGAGCCGGACGAGAGCGGATCGACCGCCGGGTAGAACCCTTCTCCCGCCCGTTTGCGCGACAGCACCAGCGAGGCCGAGAGGTGCGAAAAGGTGTGCACCGCTGCCGGGTCGGTGAAGTCGTCGGCGGGCACATAGACCGCCTGAATCGAGGTGATCGCGCCCGTGCCGGTGTTGGCGATGCGCTCTTCGAGGGCGGAGAGTTCGGTGCCGATGGTCGGCTGGTAGCCGAGTCGGGAGGGCATCTGGCCGGTCATGCCGGAAATTTCCGAACCGGCCTGGATGAAGCGGAAGATGTTATCGATGAGCAGCAGCACATCCTGATGCAGGTCGTCCCGAAAGTACTCGGCCATCGTCAGCGCGGCAAGGCCAACGCGGAAGCGGCTTCCGGGCGGTTCGTTCATCTGGCCGAACACCATCACCATGTTGTCGAGCACGCCCGCCTCGCTCATGTCGCGATAGAGCTCCTCGCCCTCGCGGCACCGCTCGCCGATGCCGCAGAAGATGCTCACGCCGCTCTCCGTGCTCACCATGTTGTGGATCATCTCGGTCAGCAGCACGGTCTTGCCGACGCCCGCGCCGCCGAACAGTCCGGCCTTGCCGCCGCGTTCGAGGGGCACGAGCAGGTCGATGATCTTGATGCCGGTCTGGAACACCTCGGCTTTCGTCGAGCGTCGGGAGAGCGGGGGAGGCGCGCCGTGCACCGAGCGCCAGGTGACGTTGGAGAGCGGGCCGCCCCGGTCGATGGCGTTGCCGAAGACGTCGAACATGCGGGACAGCGTCCCTTTGCCGACGGGAGCTTTGAGCGGTGCGCCGGTGTTCAGGGCTTTCATGCCGCGGCAGAGGCCCTCGGTCGGCGTCAGGGCGATACCTCGCACGTGGCGACGGTCAAGCTGCATGAGAATCTCGATAACCACCTCCATCTCTCGCCCGGTTTTGACGACCGAGTAGATCGACGGCAGAAGCTCATCGAAGCGCATATCGACCACGCTTCCGCGGATCGAAGTGACGATTCCCGAATGTTCCGGCTTTGTTACTTGCTCGGTCACGATTCTCCCGCTTCTGTTGGGCAGATCGATCTCTTTTGGAGGCACAGAGGGCTGGTCTGCCCGGTTGGCTTGAAAGGTCAGGCCGTGTAAGAATAGTAGCGAATCCGCCGGGATAAGTCAAAAGCTGCGGCTTTCGGCGAGGGGGAATCAGACCTTTCGCCTGCGCTGCTGGCCGTAAGCGTCGGCGGCAAGCATGGCGTGCAGCACTTTGTTTGGCGTGACTGTTCCGGCTTCGTTGTGGATGCATTCGCTCGGAGCACAGGCTTTTTCGGCAGCCGGCATCAGTTTCGCAGGGTCGGCGTTTTCGAGGCCGATGTCGGCAAGCGTGGTCGGTAGGCCGACCTGTTCGCAGAAGCTGTACACTGTCTCGATTTCAGCCGGATCTGCATCGGTGAGGTGCAGTCCCGCAAGCGTGCCAAACGCCACCTTTTCGCCGTGATAAAAGCGGTGCGTTTCGGGCAGCGCCGTGAGTCCGTTGTGAATCGAATGCGCACTGGCCAGTCCGCCGCTCTCAAATCCCACACCGCTCAGAAGGATGTTGGCTTCGACGATGTGTTCAAGTGCGGGCGTGATCACCTGCTGTTCAGCTGCGATGCGGGCCGCGTTTCCGTACTGGAGTAGCGTGTCGTAACAGAGCTGCGCGAGGCTGAGGCCGGTCAGGGTGCTGAGTCCGCCGCACGAATTCGGGGATTTGGTGGCGCTGCACGAGCGCGCTTCGAACCAGGTGGCCAGTGCGTCGCCCATACCAGCTACGAGGAACCGGGCCGGAGCCTTGGCGATAATGTTCAGATCCACCAGCACCGCCGCCGGATTCGATTTCTGATACGCGACCGATTCGAACGCGCCATCGTCGGAATAGACCACGGCGCAACCGCTGCATGGAGCATCGGTTGATGCGATGGTCGGTACGATGATGACCGGAACGCCAGCGCGATCAGCAGCGACCTTGGCAGCGTCGATCGTTTTGCCGCCACCCATACCCACCAGCACGTCGCTTTTCCGCTCACGGATCACTTTTTCCAGTCTCGACAGCTCGGTTGCCGAGCACTCGCCATGAAACAGCTCGGTATTCAACAGCCCGCTTTGAACATCCAGACCGCTGTCCGGAAGGATTGTTTCCAGCACCGTCGGCGACCCGAGCAGCAAGCCGCATTTGCCGAATGAGCGGATAAGCTCAGGCAACTCGTCGAGCGCGCCTGCTCCCTGAATATATTTCCCCGGAAAAAAGACTTTGTTTAGCATAGGTGGATACGATTTAAGACAGATTACGTGGCTGTCTTCGAATGTTTAGGATCGTGTAAAGTACACAAGTTGAATTGCTTGCGAAAGACGGGTTTGTTCGGTTGTGCGGGAAGAGATAAAGAGCTTTACAGAGCAAAGCACCACTCTAACCGAAAAAACAAATCAAGAAGAACCGGTAACATCGTCGAAAAACCAACGTTCATTAAACAACAGGGGCATTTACAGGAACAACTTCATACTGGCATTATGCCTCAGTCGCAGGGATAAAGAAGGGGAGTGATTGTGGAATCTCAACCCAGAGGTCGGCCACAGATTTTGCAGAAGCAGGCGTCTTTGTCGTGTTTGGTAGATTCGCAGCAGGAAACCTCTTTTTTGTTGCCAGCCTCGATTTTTTCGTGCATTGCAGCCATTTCAGCGCTGACGATGCCGGTCGGAACGGCGATGATACTGTAGCCGACGATCATAAGCAGGGAGGCGAGGGTACGCCCGAGCACGGTCTGCGGGTAGATGTCGCCATAGCCGACCGTCGTGATGGTGACGATTGCCCAATATACCCCTTTGGGGATACTGGTGAATCCGCTCTCTTCACCCTCGATAAGGTACATGAGCGCCCCGATAATGCTCACTGTTACCAGAACGAAGAAGAGGAAGAAGACAATTTTGCGGCTTGAGGCGATCAGTGAGGCTTTGACGAACTCGGCTTCCTGGACGAACTTGACCAGTTTAAGCAATCGGAAGATTCGGAGCACCCGGAAAAAGCGGATGACGAGCAGGTATTGGGTGCCGGGTACGAAGATGCTGAAATAGGTTGGCAGAATCGCCAGCAGGTCGATGATGCCATAAAAGCTGAAGATGTATCGCGCTCTGGAATCCGAAGCGTAAATCCTGATCAGATATTCAACGGTGAAGAGTATCGTAAAGAACCATTCGAGTCCGTACAGCAGCTCGCCATAACCGATGCGAATCGAGCTGACAGTATCGAGCATCACAGCCGTTACGCTCAGCAGGATAGCCACAATCAACACCAGATCGAACGCTTTGGCGGGAATCGTATCGTAATCGAAGATGATGTGGTGCAGTTTCTGCCGCAAGTTCTTTCTGGATGTCATGTCGGGGCGTTTTTTCTTGTTTCGACCGGAGCGGATCGATGTTCAGAGAAAAATATACGATAGCCCGGCCTTGATACGAAACCGATGCTCTGCTACCTGGAAAAGCAGCCAGAAAAAGTGATTTTGTGAAAAGATTTGCGAACGATGGCTTTATTCAGGGCGTTAAGTGTTATCTTAAGCCCGTTAATTTCCCGTTAATCTGAAAACATAGGAGCATTTTTTATGTCAATGTTCAGAAAGTCGATGACCGCTCTCGCGTTAACTCTTGCCCTTCTTTTTTCGTTTGGCACATCGGTCAATACTGCCTCAGCCGAACCACAGGCTACTGTGCAGAGCAGCAATAAAGGCCTGTTCGTGATCGTCACCTCGGACGATTCCATGGCGCAGATGATGGCAATGGTGCTGTCAACCCAGACCCTCAATCAGGGCCGTTCCGTTCGCGTGCTGCTTTGCGGCGAGGCTGGCGAGCTTGCCCTGAAAGGCAGCCAGGAAAAGATGTTCAAGCCGCTCAACAAGTCACCCCAGATGCTGCTCAAGGGGCTGATCGCCAAAGGCGTCAAAGTCGAGGTTTGCCCGCTTTATCTTCCTAACACAGGCAAGCAGCCGTCGGATCTTATCGCTGGTGTTACCGTTGCCAAACCGCCGGTTATTGCTGCTGCGATGGCTGAAGAGGGCATCAAGCTGTTGACGTACTGATCCTCTCGGATAATTTTTTCAGGGCGCTTTTTCGTGATAGGCTTTGCTGCCGGTCAGAAAACGCGCCCTTTATGTTTCCCGCGCAAACAGCTCTGGCAGCACGCGTCCGGCTTTGCCCCGAATGGTTTGGTGGTAACTGGTTGCGCCCGATGGCTCGGGGTTGATTTCAATGCAATAGGCTCCGGATTGCCGGGCAAGTTCGGGAAATCCTGCAGCTGGCCACACGGTTCCCGAGGTGCCGATGCTGATGAACAGATCGCACGATGCGATGATTTCCGAGGCTTGCTGCATCACGACTTCATCGAGCCTGTCGCCGAACCAGGTGATTGCGGGTCGGAGCCAGCAGCCGCAGTCGCATCGTAACGTTTCGTACTCTCGCCCGAAATCTTCTTTCATCGTTTCACACTCCTCGCATCGCAATTGCCACAGGCTTCCGTGCAGTTCGATGACCTTTTTCGAGCCCGCGCGCTGGTGCATACCGTCGATATTCTGTGTAATCACGAAAGTCTCCGGCATTCCGGAGATCACCCGGTGCCCCTCGTGCGGCTCGCAATCGAGCACCGCCTGACGCCGCAGTTCGTGAAAATGCAACACCTTTTCGGGCTGGCGCTCGAAGGCTTCCTGGCAGGCATACTCCTCATAGTCGCACTGGCTCCAGAAGCCTCCTTTGCCCCGATAGGTGGGAATGCCGCTTTCGGCGGACATGCCTGCACCGGTAAAGAAGACAATTCGCTGATATGCTGTCGGGTTGATCTTTTTCATCGGTTGATCAGTTCTCGATTATTGTCAGAACATGGTTGCAATGCATAGTTCCAAAATACAGGTTTGCCGTGATTTGAGCTTTTCCTGACCTTTTTCTTTGCTTGATGATGTGCTCAAAAAGGCGGATGGGGAAGAGGGTAAAGTGATTGGTTGCTTAAGCGTAACCTTCGCGATGGGATGAATTCTGCATAATCGGGAAATGATTGTATATTAAAAATTATTGTTATCCGAAGATTGTTATCCACAACAAACGGGAGTTACTATGCTTAAAGAAGCTGCTGCTGTTACCGGAGGAGCGCTCATGTTTCCTCCACTTGGAGTTGCCGTTGTTTCCTGTGGAGTGTCGGGACTGCTTGTTGCCGGGGCTGGTATGTTTTTCGCCAATACCATGATGAAAGAGCGTCGTGCCGCCGTGGCACAGTCTGGCATGGCTCCCGAGCATGTCAGTCTGGAAGATAAATTGCATGATCCATTCTCTTCGAACGATTGAGCTGAAGGGGAGTGTCCTCAAGATTTCTCTGCATGATCAGAACTTTATGAAAACCCGGCAATCGCCGGGTTTTCGCATTGCCGAGGCATCCGTATAAACCTCGTGTTTTGGGAACGTCAGGTGATTGTCTGCAGACAGCTCGGTTGTAGACGTTTGAGAGAGGGAGTCCCGCGCAGGGGTGAATGAGCAGGTGATGCCGTTATTTCAGGGTTGATTGCTGGCTGGTGAAAAAGCAAAAGGGCCGTGCCTTTCAGCACAGCCCTTCAAGCAGATTCATCATCCTTTAGCGGCAGCTACAAGCTCGGGAAGGAATGATTCGAACGTTCTCCATCCGGCCATGACCGGGCGGTTACGGAAATAGTCGGCGCTCATGTGGCCAAGGCGCAGGGCAGCACCCATTTCGACGTAGTTCTTTGCCGTCTCTTCGGGAACCCCGACTGCCAGCATTTCGTCAAGCTCTTCACTGTCGGTGCGCTCGACCCAGGCGAGATCGGGCTTGTTCATCGCCTTGCCGATCAGTTCGACAATTTCGGCTGGAGTTTTTTCGTCGCTGGCGATGTAGCTGAAGCCTCTGCCGATGTGGTATTTATCCTTTAGCGCTTTGGCGGCGTGCTCGGCGATATCGGCAGGGTGGACCAGCACCATCTTGACGTCAGGGCCGTAGTTGCCGCTCATGACGCCTTTCTGCTTGATCTCCTGAACGCTGTCCAGGAAGTTGGTGTAAAAGTAGCCTGGACGAAGGTGCCGTACATTTACCCCGCTCATGGCATCCATCGCAAGCTCGACTTTCGCGAGAGCGCTGACCGGACCGCATTTGTCAACCAGGTGCGCACCGATGCTGCTGAGGTTGACGACCTGTTTCACGCCAGAGGCTTTGATTGCGCTGATGTAATTGTTGCCAATCGAGACGATCCAGGCTTTCCAGTCATTGCCTTCGTACTGCGGAGGAATCATGGTGAACACCGCATCCGCTCCCCGGAACGTTTCGGTCAGGAACTGGACATCTTCGACAGTGCCGATAGCCGCTTTAGCACCGAGCGCTTCAATCTGTTTTGTTGTTTCAACATGGCTGCTGATGACGGTTACCGAATGCCCCTCTTTGCAGAGTTGCGTGACCAGCGGTTTGCCAATGTGGCCCAGTGAACCGGTAATAACGTAATGCATAGTGGTTGTTTTTATGTTTCGACACCTGAGCGGCTTCGAGCTCGGGCATCATGGTTGCCGTAATTCCTGATCTTCTATAATTAAGATCAACCCAATCAAGCATTTAAACGGTTCCTGATGGGCTTTTTTCATGAACAGGCAAATTTTGTTCGCCTCTTATAAAAAGATATGATTCAATTCTGTTTTTTGCGAACTTGGAAGAAAGCTAACTGATGATACAACAAGCTTTACAAGCTGATTTTGCAGTTTTCGTCAACTGGTTACAGGAGCAGCACCCATGAAGTTCGATCTCAAGCAGTTCAGATATGACGGAAGCGGGAAACTCCGTCTCGACAAACGCCCGACCCGCATCAAGCCGGTCTATGACTCGAAAGATGAGTACAAGGAGATGCTTGCCGATCACGTCGATCAGTTGAGCGGCATTCAGAACATTCTCTACGCCGACAATCGCTACGCCTTGCTGCTGATTTTTCAGGCTATGGACGCAGCGGGTAAGGATAGCGTCATCAAGCATGTGATGTCGGGCGTGAATCCACAGGGGTGCCAGGTGCACAGCTTCAAGCATCCGTCGATCATGGAGCTTGAACACGATTTTCTCTGGCGCACCAATTGCGGGCTTCCCGAACGTGGACGCATCGGCATTTTTAACCGCTCCTATTACGAAGAGGTGCTGATCGTGCGGGTGCATCCCGAAATTCTCAAAAGCCAGAACATCCCTGATGAACTGACCAACCATGGCAAGGTTTGGGAACATCGCTATCGATCGATTGTCAATCAGGAGCAACATCTGCATTTGAACGGCACCCGTATCCTCAAATTCTATCTGCACTTGTCGAAAGAGGAGCAGCGCCTGCGTTTTCTTGAACGGATCGATAATCCCGAGAAGAACTGGAAGTTCAGCGTGGCCGATCTCGAAGAACGGAAGTTCTGGGATCAGTACATGGAGGCCTACGAAGCCTGCATCGAGGGCACCAGCACCAAAGATGCGCCCTGGTACATCATTCCTGCTGATGACAAAAAGAACGCCCGTTTGTTCGTTTCCAGCATTGTGCTCGAAACGCTCGAAGGCTTGAAGCTAACCTATCCCGAAACCAGTCCCGAACGGCACAAGGAGCTGCTCGATATCCGCAAGCGTCTCGAAAATCCGGAGAATGGGAAGTGACAGTTGAGAATGGATAATGAAAAATGGGAGGAGTATAGCTATTGGACGGGCAGAAATCGGCCAATTTCTTAGGGGCGAACCTGTGTGCTCGCCCTGTTTTTTCTATTGAGATTCAGATTTACCTGTAAAAGGGCAACTGCAAGGGTTGCCCCTACAGCAAGAGCCTCACGGTTTATCAGATCGGCCAGTCACAAAAAAAAGCTGCCCCAGAAAAAAATCAGGGCAGCTTTTTTCATTAGTTCATTATCAACTGTCAACTACTCTTCAACCTCTTCCCAGCCGGTGACCATGGCCTTGATGTTAGAGGTCAGCGTGTGGCCGGTGGTGGTCATGTAAATGTGCATCACCACGAACCCGATCAGCAGGTAAGCCAGAAGCGTGTGCAGCCAGGCGATGGGGCCGAGCCAGTTCGCAGGCATACCCATGGCGACCAGTTCATTGAAGTAGTAGTAGACAAACCCGACGATGATCTGCATCGGTAAACCGATGAGCGTCAGCAGCAGGTAGGTGATGCGCTGCAACGGGTTGAGACGCGAAATCTCGTTTTTCTTGAACGGGTGGGGCTCGTTCTTGAAAATCCCGATCATGTAGTAGCGCACCTGCATCATGATCTTTTCGAGCAGGTTGCCTTCGGTAAGGTACTGACGGAAGTCACCAGTGGTGATATACCAGAAGAAGGCGAGGAAAATGAAACCAAGCAGACCGAACGCCAGAGCGTTGTGCAGCTTGCAGGCCAATTCGTAATCGATCCCGAGGAACAGGCCATGCACCTCCAGACCGGTAAACAGGAGTCCGAGGATGATGATGGCCTGCATCCAGTGCCAGAAGCGTTGGAAGCGTGCGTAGAGATAGACCCTTCTCATTCGTGTCCTCCTTTTCCGATATTCCGGTTGCTGATATACCGCATGACGCTATGCACTGAAACGCCGACAACCGATCCCACAATAACGATGAGACCTATAATCTCCACAACGGGATTGGCGTCGCGTCCAGGCATATAGATTCCGCAGAGCTGATCGAGACGGCCGTGTCGGGCGTGACATTCCGCACAGGCGAGCGCATCCTCTTTGGGGGCAACCATGTGGTTGATCGGCCAGTACATTTCGGTCTCAACAAAGCCGTATTTGCCGCTGTAGTCCATCCCGGCATTCTTCATGCCAACCTCGATGGACTTGCCCCAGTCGAAGTCCGACCAGTAGGCTCCCGAGCCTTTTGGGCCGAAGAGTTTCGGTTTGACAAATCGCTTCAGCTCGGCGTCGTATGGCTGTTTGCCACGATGTACTTTGAAGGGCCAGATTCTCGACCTGCTGTCCGCGCAACTGCCGTCCGGGTGGTTGATTTGGACGACCTTTTTGTCGTCGATGGTGTTCATGAAGGTTATCTGGTTCATGTTGCCGTTGAACCAGCGATACTCGGGTGCGACGTTTTTAGCCCATTTGAATTCACCCTTTTTGGTGACGTATGAGGGCATTCCCGTCGAATCCTTTTTGGTGATTTCTTTGCCCTCCTTGTCTTTTATTCCTGCCTTCGACCAGTCCCACCACATCTTGGTAGCCCGCTCCTTGGCGATATACGGAATATGGCAGGTCTGGCAGGCGACGCGCGCGATGTGGTCGTTCAGCTTTTTGTTTTTCTTGTGCGGCTCCAGACCGTGGCACGAACTGCACGTGGCGGGGAAGTCGTCCGGCAGGGGATAGTCGAAACCGTGCGCGTCGCTTGCATGAGGCGTGTAGCGGCTGCCCGGCACCTGGTGGCCGGTGGTCTTGTGGCAGTCGATGCAGGTCATGTTGAGCTGATCTTTGCCGGAAGCCATGTGCACGTCGAGTGACTCGGACGGGTGCACCATCGAATTGTCCAAGTCGCCGTGCTTGACCGCATCCGCACCGCCGCCTTCGAAATGGCACTGTCCGCAGTTGTGGCGATCGGGGTTCTGGATGTGCTGCGCAACATAAGCAAGATCAACCTTCGGCCAGACCTTGCCTTCGACCTTGGTCTCCTTATAAGCCGGATGGCCAGCACCGGGCGGCAGTTTTTTGTAGGTTGCCGTACCGTCGTGGCAGACCAGGCAGTCGACCTGCTCCTGGCTGGCGAAATCGAAGCTGTTGTCCTTCCAACCGTAGCCGACGTGGCAGGAGGTGCAGCGAGGCTCGTTGCCCTCGACAGAGATGCAGAAGTTGTTGACTACATGACGCTTTCCGAGCATCTTGCCATCCTTCATCGGCACCTCCCACGTCCAGTGCTTGGTGCGGTGCACCTGCTTTGCGGCCTCAGTATGGCACTCAAGGCACGCTTTGGTCACTTCGGGACCGCTTTTAAAGTCCTTCTGCAACTGCTTGAATTTGGTGTGGTCTGCCGTGGAAAGCGACAGAGAATCGAGATGCTGATGGAACTCAACAGCTGGAAGCGGCGTGCTGAAGAGAAGGGAAGTAATCATAACCGGCACAAACCGGCCTATCAGCGAGAGTTTCATAAGCGCCTGGGTTTGGTTGCTGATAGAAGAACTATGTCAAGTCAATTATACGGATAACTTTTTTATTTATAAAGAGTTAACAATCGTGTAGCGATATTCGTGACGCAACTAAAATGAGAAGAGAATATCTGTTGAAGAATTTATGCGGGATGAGATATGCCGAAGCTTGGAGATTGGTTGAAATTAACTGGAGGGTTCAAGCCAGTGAAAAAGTGTCCGGTCAGTCAGTAAATCGATAAACCCCATCGAATGAGCAAGTTCAACGAGGAGAGATGGCGACAACCAGACGCCGGGTCCAGCGCAGAGCCGCATGGTGCGCCAGACTGGACGGAACTTGTTCTTGAAATGGTACAGCCCGTGGTAATCATAGGCGTGCCTGAACAAAGGTGCTGCGGAAAACAGCAATCGTTCTATGATGCTTAACGGCCTGTTATCGTCTTCATGAAGCATAAACGGCACTTCGCCCAGACTTAATTCGGCTGCGCCTTCTGATCGAAGTATTTCTGCCGCATCGGCAATCAGACACTCCATGATGTCTCCAGGAGCATGTCGGTTGCGAATCATCAATTCAGTACGGTAAGCATTTTCTGTCTGTCTGGTCAGCGTCAGGCAGGCCAGCCAGTGCCCGGAAAATGAGCGAAAAACAAAGCATCTGGAGGCATTCAGAGGATCGTTCCGGAACAGATGTTTCAATGGCGGTTTTCCGGCATGCGATGATTCGGATATGAGAAGCTGAAGCCGATCGGCGTGATCTTTGTTCAGAGGAATCTCTTCAACCGATCCGTGACGCCATCCGCGCTTGAGTGCAGCCAGAACCTTTTTCCCATCGAAGTGGGAACGGTCGGACAGGTCGATGACGGCATCGACTCCTGTGCGGCAGGTGTCGTGCCGCAATGCATGAAAGAGTTGGCTGATCTCAGGAGGACACCCACGGATGACAAAACCCTCGGGGTATGCGTTTTTCAGGTCGTTATAAAGGGCAACATGATCGTAAGAGTGCGGGACGTCCGCAAACGGAAGCCATGTATGACGGGATATGGGAAGTTTAACTTCATGGTACTGTGGTTCGGAGCCATCAATACTGAGCCAGCTCGAAGGAAGTGACATACCCATGTTTACTGCATAAGAATTACTATCGAAAATCTATTGGAAGCGAGTTCCACAAATCAGATTCTATATTGCACAACTTAGGACTCCACAGTGAAGTTTCACAAACCATGGATGATGTTTTGATAGGCTATGAACAACTCTCATGATCATGTTCCATCAGCCAGTTCCCGCTGGAACTTGTTATTGTTGTATAATATAAATTATGTAAAGTTATGGATATTGAAATAACTGTGGGTATCAAGAATGTGCCATCCCCCTATGCTGATACATCTTTGTCATTGCGAAAAGCACGGCGACGTGGCAATCCAGTACATCTTCTGTTCTGTTGTCAAAGCTTCCCTTCGTCACGGAGTTTGTCGAGCTGGTCGCGGAATTGCTTTTGCAGGTCTTCGATGGATTTGTACTCGGTGTGGTAGTGGCCGAGGTCGCCGAGCTTTTTCTGGAAACTTGTCAGAGAGATCAGATCGTCAATATTGAGTGAGCTGGTTGGAAACGTAAGCGTCTTTGAACCAGGTGTAGATCAGCGGTTTGCCGGTGTCTTTGAAGGTTTGGTGAGCGACGTCGAACTCTTCTTCGGTGTATTTGCCGGTTTTGGTTTTGAAGAGGCTGACGAAGAGGTCGCAATTGCGGATTGCTTCGTTGTATTCGTTCTGCATCCGGGTGCTGGACATCGCGTCGAGGAAGTTCTCCCAGCGGACAATTTCCAGATAGAGGCCCACTTTTCGCAACCGGTCGTTTTGTTGCCGGAAATAAAGGTCGAAGGCGTCGCGATCTTCGCGCATTTCGGATGATGAGGCGAGGAAAATTTTATTCAACAGTATCTCATTCCGACAAGCATCCGAACATCTCTACTATTTCGGTGTCATCAGCGTCTCGCGTTTGCCTTGGTTCATCGTCAAGCCAGTCGTTAGGAGGTTCCTCAATGCGTGTTAGTAATTCCTCTTTGGCCTCTTCAATTCGCTCATGAATGCTGTCCAAAGACACATCAAAAGTCAGTTCAAAAGCAGCTGCTGTATTGTCAAGTTCATCCAGTTCATTTTCGTCATCAGCTCGGCTAATATCAAAATAAAAGATGTCGTATCCTTCCTCTATAAGACGTGTTCTAACCACCTGAATTTTGTCGTCTTCAATTGCATTAGGCGCCGCCTCAACGAAGTCCTTAAGAGCTATATATTGTTTAAGCTCCTCGTAGTCATCGGTATTTTCATAGAGTCGAGTGGCCAACTCAATCAATCGCTCACAAGCATCAGAAATTTCAGGGACTGACTTAGCAGCTGAAATAACTTGAGGTAAATCAGAAAGATTAACATTTCCCGTTATTATTCTCTTTTCTTCGTGCATCAGCACTTGAACTATGAAAGAAGCGCGCTCTAAGCTTGGTAGATCATTTGACATGCGTATCGCATGAACGATATTTTGCTCTAAGCTTGTACAGATTAAATTAGAGACTCTTGCAGCTCCATCCCAATTGATGCGTAAAATAGGTTTTTTAGCCGCACGCGTTACTGTACGAAGCGCTGCCGATAAAATTGCGCTCTGTTCTAATCCTTCACCAATTCGCGTAGGATTTCGTTGATATAGTGTCGCATGTGGGGTGAATACTCCCCGGAATTGATCATAGAAAACAAGACTATCACATAGTATCAGAGCTTGATCAGAGTTAATCGACATATGCTTCTCAAGAAAGTCACGCACTGATGGATCATGAAAAGCTACAGCAACACTATAGGCATTACGTTCACATCGAATTAATGATCCTTCTAGCTCATCAAGTACAGTAGTGAACTCGTTAGCAGCACGCATCGCGCTAAGTTGCTGAGCTTCCAGTCGCCTGAATGCTTCAAATGCTTCCCGTAAATCCTCCAAGTCAACTGACCCTTGGAAGGAGTATAGTACAAGTAGCATGCTGCGTGCAGCTGGAGAAAGGTGGTTTCGGTAGGCATGCCGCCAGAGATTCTCTGGGTCATTTAGTGTGCTTATGAAGACATTTGGATATTCAGCCGGAGTGCAGTCTCGGATGTTCTGGACTCCAGACATCCATTCCACTATTCGAGGCGAGTAATTTCTGTGATCAACAATGGCCAATAGACTCTTCTTTCGTACTAACGCATTTTTATGCTCTGGCGTCAAGTCCGAAAAGAACACATGATTCAAGAGGATATGAGCCTTGTTTCGGCGAGTGTAGGATCCAAGTTCAATGATGCACTTAGCATGATCAAAATCCGCAGCATGAAGTTTCTCGTATACAGTTCGAGCCTGCTGTAAAATATACTCCCGAGTCGTTAAAATAAAAACCGCGTGCTCATGATTTCTAACGTAGGCAACGAAATCTAAAATGCTCTGCTCTTCATTCTTCTCAAGCTTATCCTCCCATCCCGTCTGACCAAGGAAATCATCATAATAGAAGACCTGTTTCGTGTTGGCCTTGAGTAATTTAAAGGCCTCAGAAATATGGCTTCTTACAACAACCGGCTCAAAACCTTGGCAAATATGTTCAAGGAGTAACATTTCAGCTAAAAATGTCTTTCCTATGCCGGGATTTCCTGAGATTATGCAATACTTGTAGCTTCTTAGCAGTTTAAGGGCATCAAAAAAGCTACTGTTTTGAACATAGAGCCGAGCTTTTCGCTGTATTGACTCAACGAGTAACACTGTTTGATTATATACATCACTGTGAACGATCCGCTCTAAAACTGTCGTGCTGGTCAGCCACAGCTTGTAATGGTTTCGCTCAATGTCCGGGTAAAGAGTGAGCAAGTTGTTAAGATCCTCAAGCCCCAAGATGTCTTCGTCGATTTTGCAGTGTGGTTCGAATATTGCGCGAATTTCTTGCTTGTTAGCAGGTGAGAGCGGAACTGATGTTGCAATACAGTACCGATTGGGGGCAAGTCGGTTAACCTTTGAATTCTCTTTTTTTAGGGCAAATAGTAGTCCGGAGTATCCCGTTTCTGCATAGTGCTTGCATTGCACTACAAGTGAATCATCAGCTGAGGGCGCATAGCGCAAATCAACGCCACCGTCTCTCCCAGACTTAAAGCTTTCGAGTACTATACCAAGTTTCTTTTGCAAAAGATCACGAACAAGCAACTCAAAGTCGTAGGCAGACAATGTCTTGAAATCGTACATCTTTTTTTCTCCTACCTCGAACATTATCTATTAATTCTTCAAAACACACAGGAGCCCCCCCCCTCTCACTCCGAAGTCTTCCGATACCGGTTCACCGCCAGCGCCAGCATCACCACAGCCTCCGCTCCGAGAATTCCGAATGGCTTTGCAATATCGCCAAGATTCGACCCTTTCAGCATTGCCCTTCGCATGATGTCAACGAAATGGCGGACGGGGTTGGCGAGGGTGAGGTTCTGGGCCCAGTGAGGCATGCTCTGGATCGGCGTGAAGAGGCCGCTGAGCAAGACGAAAATCACGATGAAAAACCAGGCGATGAACATCGCCTGCTGCTGGCTTTCGGTGACGGTTGAAATCAACAGCCCCATGCCGAGCACCACGAGCAGGTAGATCGCCGCGACGAGGTAGATCACGTAATAATGCCCAAGCATTGGCACGTGGAACAGGACGCGGGCAATGACGAGGCCAACGGTCAGCTCGCCGAGGCCGATGATCCAGAACGGCAGCAGCTTGCCGGTGATGAACTGCCAGCGCCTGATCGGCGTGACGTTGATCTGGTCGATGGTGCCGATCTCCTTTTCCCGCACGACGTTCATGCCCGACAGGAACAGCCCGATCAGCGTCACCAGCACCACCAGCACGCCCGGCACCATGTAGTCGATGTAGGCCAGCTCCGGATTGTACCAGCCTCTGGGCCGGATATCGATCACCGGCAGCACGGTCTGCGTTCCGGCGAGTTGCGGCAGCAGCTCCGGCAGGTCGCGGTTGAAGGCGACCACGATGTCGTTGGCGTAGCCCTGAATCACGCCCGCAGTGAAGCCGTCCTCGGCGTCGATCAGGAGCTGAACCTGCGCGTGGCCGGTGGTCATCATCTCCTGCTCGAAATCCTTCGGAATCGTCAGCACCATGTCCGCCCGGTTACCGGTGAGCACGCCGATGGCGTTCCCCTGCCGGAACGACTCCCCTGTCATCTTGAAATAACCCGTTGAGGTGAAACGCTTGACGAGCCGATCCGATAGCGCCGTGCGGTCGAAATCCTGTAAATGGAACGGCACTTCAGGCACGTCGAAGGTGGCCGCGTTGGAGAGGATGATGAGCTGGATGAAGGGCATGACGAACATGATCGGCAGCATCCCCTTGTTGCGGAAAATCTGCAAAAACTCCTTTTGCAGGAGATAGCCGACGACGGCGAGTGATGCTTTTATCTTTTGGATACGATCCTTCATTGCAACCTCTCGCTGAATTTCCGAACGCTGGCCGCCATGAAAAGCACGGTCATGACGAGCAGGATGAGGGTCTCCTTCCAGAGCACGGCGATGCCTGCGCCCTTGAGCATAATCCCGCGCACGATAACGAGATACCAACGTGCGGGAATGATGTTGCTGATTGCCTGCAACGGCCACGGCATACTGTGAATCGGGAAGATGAAACCCGAAAGCAGCACCGTCGGCAGGAGCAGACCGGCGAGCGAAATCATCATCGCCACCTGCTGCGAATTGGTTATAGTGGAGATCATGATGCCGAGCGAGAGGGCGGTCATGATGAAGAGCAGCGACTCGACCAGCAGCAGCGCGATGTTGCCCCGGCACGGCACGCCGAAGACAAAGTAGGCCAGCGACACCACGGTGATGACGTTCACGAACGAGAGCAACAGGTACGGCACCACCTTGCCGACGATGATCTGCACCGGACGCAGCGAGGAAACCAAGAGCAGCTCCATCGTGCCGCTCTCCTTTTCGCGCGTGATACTGATGGAGGTCATGAGCGCCGACACGAGCATCAGGATCATCGCCATCAGCCCCGGCACGAAGAGATAGACGCTCTTGAGCGATGGATTGAACATCATCAGCGGCACCGCCTCGACGCCCGCCTGCCGGGCTGATCCGTCCGTCTGTTCGGCAAGATAATCGCGCACCACCGCCTGCGTGTAGCCGGTCACGATGCGCGACACGTTGGGATCGGAACCGTCCGTGACGACCTGCATCTGCGCAACGCCATCCTTTAGCAGCCGCCTGGCGAAGTCCGGCTCGAAGACCACCACCTCGTTCATCTGCCCCGCCGCGAAAGCTGGTGCTATCTCTTTCTCGCTCTGCAGGTTACCGGCAAAGATGAAGGTGCCCGACGAGAACAGCTTGTCGGTAATCGCCTCGGTGACGGTGTCGTGCGACATATCGAGAATGCCCGTGCGGACTTCCGAGACCTCGTTGCGGATCGCGTAGCCGAAGAGCAGCAACTGAAGAATCGGCATCCCGAACAGAATTGCCGCCGTCCGCCGGTCACGCACGATGTGGTAGAATTCTTTCCTGATGAATGCGATGAACCGTTTCATCATGCTTTATCTGTCATTCATAAGTCTATGTTGGGGCTGCTTTCTAATTGATAGATGTTGTTGTGATGACCAAAAATTGAAATCAATCATCAAAAGAAATTGGGCTAAAGCCCTGATTTATTATGCCTTATCAATTAACCCCGGACTGAAGTCCGGGGCAATTAATTGAAGATTGAATTGCCCTCCATTCAGGACAAGAGAGATTCCTTGACAGACCACTTAACCTGATCTTACATTCAGGAGGGTTTTAACCCTCTGGACATTCAAGACTTTTACATTCATGTTGCCCCGGCTTTCAAGCCGGGGTTGGAATAAGGTCATATTTTCATGGGCTTTAGCCCAATTTCTTGATTCCGGTTGATTTCGACCATTCAAGTAGGAGGGCGGGCGCAAGGCCAGCCCCTACAAAACTTCCCCGATCCCGATTTTTCAATTATCAACTATCAATTGATTTACTCCCCCTCTTCGCCGGTCGGGCAAGCTGGATGAACACCTCGTTCATCGTTTCGGCCCCGAAACTCTTTTTCAACTCCTCCGGCGTGTCGAGCGCGGCGATTCGGCCATCGACCATGATGGAAACGCGGTCGCAGTATTCGGCTTCGTCCATGTAGTGCGTGGTGACGAAGACTGTGACGCCGCGGTCGGCGGCTTCGTAGATCATGTCCCAGAAGCGCCGCCGCGTGACCGGATCGACGCCGCCGGTTGGTTCGTCGAGAAAGATGAGCTTCGGCTCGTGCAGGAGCGCCACCGAAAAGGCGAGCTTCTGCTTCCAGCCGAGCGGCAGCGCGACCAGGCGCGTGTCGGCGGCCTCTTTCAGGTCGAGCGATTCGAGCAGCCGCTCCCCTTTTTCGCGCAGTTCCGACGAACCGAGTCCGTAGATGCCGCCGAAGAAGCGGATGTTTTCACGCGGAGTCAAATCATCATACAGCGAAAAGCGCTGGCTCATGTAGCCGATGCTGCGGCGGATTGATTCGGTCTGGCGATAGACGTCGAAGCCCGCCACGGTCGCCTTGCCGGAGGTGGGAGCAAGCAGGCCGGTGAGCATCTTCATGGCGGTGGTCTTCCCTGCTCCGTTGGCTCCAAGGAAGCCGAAGATTTCGCCAGCAGCCACGCTGAACGAAAGTTCGTCAACCGCCGTAAAGCTGCCGAACTTGCGGGTCAGCTTTTCTGTCTGAATGACCGCTTCAGCCATTGCCATGCCCCTTTTCCGTCGAAGATTCTTCCATCAGCGACATGAAAGTATCCTCGATGCCCGGTTCGACTCGCTCGACGGTCGCGTCGTCGAACCCCCGCGAGCGGAGCCACGTCGCCAGCTCGGACGGGTTTGCGTCATCTCGCGCATCCGTAAAATGCACCGAGCTGCCGAAGGCGTAGGCCGACCGGGCGTGCTCGTAGCCACGCAACTCGGCAATGAGCTTGTGCTTGTCACTTGCGCGCACGGCGAAGAGCGGGCGCTTGAAGAGCTTCGTGATGCCCTGCGGCGTGTCGATGGCGAGGATTCGCCCCTCCTGCATGAAGGCCACCCGGTCGCAGAGCACCGCTTCGTCCATGTAGGGCGTCGAGACGAGTATCGTAATTCCTTGCGATTTCAGGCGCTGGAGCATCTGCCAGAACTCCTGGCGCGAGACGGCGTCAACGCCGGTGGTCGGTTCGTCGAGGAGCAGCAGTTCAGGACGGTGCACCAAAGCGCAGCAGAGCGCGAGCTTCTGTTTCATACCGCCAGAGAGCTGCCCGGCGCGGCGCGTGCGGAACGGTTCGAGCTGCACGTAGATGTCGCGGATGAGGTCGTAGTTCTCCTCGACGGTCGCACCGAACACAGTGGCAAAAAAGTTGAGATTCTCCTCGACGCTGAGGTCCTGATAGAGCGAAAATCGCCCCGGCATGTAGCCTATGCGCGTCCGGATTTCGCGGTATCCAACCACCGTATCAAGGCCGAGCATCGTCGCCTTGCCTTCGTCAGGCACGAGCAGCGTGGCGAGGATGCGCAGAAGCGTGGTTTTGCCCGCTCCGTCAGCCCCGATCAGCCCGAACAGCTCGGCTTCGGCCACCGACAGGCTTGCCTCGCGGAGCGCATCGACGGTGCCGAATTTCTTGCCAAGCCGCTCTGTCTTGATCGCCGACTTCATTTCCCGTCTTTGGCGATGAAGCGGATTTCGCCCGGCATGCCAATCTTCAGCACGCCATCCGGATTTTCAACCAGCACCTTGACCGCATAGACCATGTTGACGCGGTCTTCGCGGGTCTGGATGATCTTTGGCGTGAACTCGGCTTTCGACGAAATCCAGGTAATCACGCCAGTCAGATGCTTGCTCGCAGCCTTCTCTTCGTCGATCAACACATCGACCTTCTGGCCGATCTTGACCTGCGAAAGCTGCGTTTCGGAGATCCACACGCGAAGATACATCGAACCGGTATCGGCAATCCGGTAGAGCGGCTTTCCGTAGCTCACTACTTCACCCGGCTCGGCGTATTTTGCCAGCACGACGCCTTTGGCCGGGTTGCGCACGACAGCTTTCGTAATCTGGTCATCGACCTTGCCGATCTGATCCCGGAGAGCTTTTGCCTGTGAATTGATGGTCGGAATTTTTGAATCGACCGCACTGATCTGCTGATCGATGACGCGGGCCTGATCCTGAACATTTTCGAGCGTTTTGACCGACACAGCGCCCTCTTTGACCAACCGCGTGTAGCGGTCGAGATCGCGCTGGATGTTGCGACGCTGCTGGCGATAGACGTTGGCTTCGGCGATGACCGACGGCTTTTGTTCGAGCAGCGCCTTGAGCTGCGCCCGAAGCTGCCTGCGGTCGAGCGCAAGCTGGGTGGTATCGACCACGGCGGCCACCTGCCCCTTGTCGAGCCGCACGCCATCATCGACATCGTAGCGAATCAGCTTGCCGGAGGCTTCGGACGACACGACAATCTCGGTCGCCTCGAAGTTCCCGTAGCCATCGGAGCGGTCGTTGTTGCCACATCCCGACAGGGCAAAAACACCGAGGCCCAGAATGGCGGTTAACACTTTTCCGTATCTGCTGGACAAAAGATTCATGGCAATCAAACGTTACTGGTTTCAATCGTTTTTAACGAAAAGTCAGGGCTTCGGACAGTCGGCCTTGATAACATTCGGCACGCCCTCAAATCCGGTGTAAAACACGACGAGGCTCGCAGTCCCCTTGCCGGTGTTGGTGCCGTTGTGCATGAGGTTCAGTACCTCGATGATCGGCTCCCCTTTCACGAATTTCTTCTCGACACCATTCTCCGTCCGCACCGTCAATTCGCCTTCGAGCATGTAGGCGTAAACCGGCACCGGATGCTTGTGCCAGCCGGTCGAGCTGCCGGGCGGCATGTGCACAACGAGCGCCGTCACCTCAGGTATTCCCAATTGGGGATACGACAGCGGCTGCCCGGCGTAATTGGTCGAGGTGACCTCAAGCGTTTCGACTTTCGCCTGCGCGTAGTCTTTGGCGAAGGCCGACTTCGGGCAGGCGATTATCAACGCTATCCACAAAATCGGCAGAAACACGAAGCGCAATTGGCCGTGTTTTTTCGCGGCGGATCGACAGTTGAAGCGCATCATGGCTTGATCGATTTGAGTTCTGGCAAGGGTTTAAGGATGCCTTTCAGGTCATCGAAAGAGAGATCGACGGTGATCTGACCGGCGGCGTAGGGGGCGATGTCGTATTGATTGTAGAGGAAGCGGATCCCGGAACCGGTCACGGCAAAGTTGTCGTTGTGCTTGATTTTGTTCTCGAAAAGCCCGCCTTTTTCTCCGTTGAGCGGATCGGTTTCCGACAAGCCCCGAATCTGCCGGAATCGGCGTTCGATCAGCTTGTCGAGCTGCGCCTCGAATCCCTGCGCAAAAATATCGGTCAGCCCGAGCTGCTTGCCGGTGGCCGTGTCGAACACCAGGTATTGCGTGACGCTCATGCCGTGAGCGCCACCGGTGAAGGCGTAGGTAAAGATCGAGACCGTCACCAGGCCGGGCTGGTCGAGCAGCACCTCGCCGGTGGTCTCCGATTGCCACGGCCATGAGTGCACCTGCTCATCGTTCATCTGCTCGTCGCACCCTTTGATGAAAGCGCTCGCCGCTGCTTCGACGCTCGTTGCCGTCGGTTTCGAGTCAGGCGAAGGGGTTTGGCTGACGACCGCTTTCAGGATTGACGCATTGATGATGTCACCAATTTTCGAGCTCTCAAACACCGGATAGTCGCACTTCCAGTAGGTCTGGGCATTGATTTGCGAGTACTGTTCATAGCTGTAAAGACCGAACCCGAGCGGGCAGGAAGAAGATTTTGCTGAACCAAGAGCAGGCAGCAGCGCTGCTGTGATGAAAGCCACAAAAACCGCGAAAAGCTTTTTCATGATCGGAGCGATGAGAGGTTGAACCGGGCAGTTCCATTGAACAATGTATGGATTTTCTTTAATCCGTGTCCAATGAGCAGCCAGTCGGATTGACCAACGATTAATTTCCAGTATTTCGATCCCGACTTGTCGAGCGAAGCAATTCATGCGCATTTATCATGAAGATCGATGGCCGCATCGCTACGCTCTTCGCAATGACAACAGAAAAGAAGCAAAGTTCGACAGGCCGTTATCCCATTTCGTCCACCTCACTCGTCTGACGATAGCGGGCATAATTGTCAGGATTGGCTATATTCGTGAAAACTTTTTCACCCTCAGCCCGACAACGCCGCATGAACTCCGGTCCCGGAAAGAAACCCGACTGGCTCAAGATCAAGCTCACCTCCGGCTCGTCGTTCGCTTCGACCAAAAAGCTGCTCAACAAGCACAGCCTGCACACCGTGTGCCGCTCAGCGATGTGCCCGAACCTGCACGAGTGCTGGTCGAAAGGCACAGCAACGTTCCTCTTGCTCGGCAACGTCTGCACCCGCTCGTGCCGTTTCTGCGCGGTCGGCACCGAGCGCCGTCCGGCGATGCCCGATCCGGAGGAAACGGCGAAAATCGGCGAGGCGGTGAAAGCGATGAAGCTCCGGCACGCCGTGCTGACGAGCGTCAATCGCGACGACCTTGCGGACGGTGGCGCAGCGCACTGGGTCGAAACCATCCGCGCGATCCGTGAAGTGAATCCCGGTGTCAGCATCGAGTGCCTCATTCCCGATTTTCAGGGTGATGAACAAGCGCTCGATTCGGTGATGCGAGAGCGACCCGAAGTGCTGAACCACAACATCGAAACCGTACCGTCACGCTATGCCAGCGTGCGCCCGCAAGCCTCGTACGAACGCTCGCTCGCGGTGATCGAACGGGCGAAGCGCCAATTCCGGCTAGCCACGAAATCCGGCATGATGGTCGGCATGGGCGAAACGCCGGAGGAGGTCAATGCCGCGCTGCGCGACCTGCGTGCTCACGGCTGCGACATGGTGACTATCGGCCAGTACCTGCAACCGACCGCCACGCATCTGCCGGTGAGCCGTTACGTGACGCCCGAAGAGTTCGAGCGATACCGCGAAATCGCGCTCGACGCCGGATTCCGGCATGTGCAGTCCGGCCCGTTCGTGCGCAGCTCTTACCACGCCGAAGCGTTCGAGCCGGTTGAAGAAATTTCCAACTCTTAACCAAAACCTTCACGATCAATGGAAACCATTCCAGCGCCGCTGCAAATCTACATCTACTGGGCCATCGCCATCCTCATTGGTGTGGTCTTTTTCCGCAAAGATATCACCGCTCCCGAGCCGCCATACGACGCGCGGCGCATCGGCCTACTCATCTTCTCAGTAGTGATTCTCGGCCTGAACGCCTACATCTACTCCAACTCTACAACCGACGGAGGCCGGACGCTCGACGTCTGGAGCGCCCTCATCTTCAGCGTTGGCAACGGCATCGCGGAGACCTTCATGTTTTACGCCATGTTTCGTCTTGGCCAAACGCTCATCGGCAAAGTTACCAAGAACCAGTGGGCGGGCTTCGCCGTCGGCTTTCTCTTCTTCATGATTTACAGCGGCTTGATTCACGGACTCTTCTGGCTCGCCATTCTGCCGGAACACGTCGTCCAGACCAGCCCGTTCAAGCCATTCTTTTTTCCGATCCAGCTCATGATCGCCCTGAGCTGGGCGCTGGCGTTTTTCTGGTACCGCGACCTGCGCACCGTGTTCGTGCTGCATGCCATCGTTGATTTGACGATGATCATGAACGTTAAGTTCTCTATGTTTCCTTGAGCATGTAGGCCAGACAAGAAATTGTAGCGAATGATTTTTAAAATGAAGGAGAAGCCCTGATGAAAGCACCATTCAAAGGGACCGTGTTGGTCGCGGGAGCGACTGGCAGAACCGGCCAGCTCGTCGTCCGGAGACTCCAGGCGCACGGCATCGATTTCCGGCTTTTCGTGCGCTCCGGCGAAAAAGCGATCGAACTCTTCGGCCCCGAAATTGTTGACCGGCTCGTCATCGGCTCGGTGCTCAACGACGAGGAGGTCGAGGCCGCCGTCCGGAATATCGATGCTCTCATCTGCGCCATCGGCGGCAACGTGATGGACCCCGACGCTCCTCCCCCGTCCGCCATCGACCGCGACGGCGTGATCCGCCTCGCCCGCGCGGCAAAAGCGGCGGGCGTCGAAACCTTCGTGCTCATCAGCTCCCTCGCCGTCACCCATCCAGAGCATCCGCTCAACAAGTACGGACGCGTGCTCGACATGAAGCTTGCCGGAGAAGAAGCCGTCCGCAAACTCTACGGAGAAGCAGGATTCCGCTACACCATCCTCCGCCCCGGCGGCCTGCTCGACGGCCCGGCTTTCCGGCACAAACTACGCTTCGACACCGGCGACAAAATCACCGGCTCGATCGATCGCGGCGACGTCGCCGAAGCTGCGGTGATTTCGTTATGGCATCCAAAGGCGGAAAACAAAACTTTCGAGCTGATTAAAGAAGGAGATGAAGAAGTGGCGCAGACCTCGCTGGAAGGGTTTTTCGAGGGGTTGTGAAGACTGGTCTTGTGGTCAAACGAAAACGTCTGACCACCGGACAGGATCGAGGCTGTTTATTCGGTCATACATAGACGTTTTTGTAATGATCGTGAAGCCAGTCAACAAGCTTGCGGTCTCGGGCGGCGTCACCCAACAGGCCACCATATGCAGCCAGGGCATCGTCAACAGACAAGCTTACGGCATAACGAACAGTCATAGCCAAATCAGGCACTGTTCCATCAGGGAACGGCTTTACATAGCCCTCAACAAACCCAACCCCTCTTGCGATACTTTCTGCCGTTGTAACGTCAAGCAAGGTAATCTGCGGAGGGACTTTTGATTGCTCGTGCAAAGTCAAGTCCATCAACTGTGACACTTCAAGCAGTCGAGCTAGAGTCTTTACCTCCTCCAACCAGGTGTCCCCGAGGCTTTCGCCATCCACCTGCTGAATGTAAACATACTTCAGAAGGTCATGGACGGTGACGGCAGCATCCCAAGCCATTCTATAATAGTTCACAGTCTCATTCTTGACTTTCTCCTCGGTTGTCGTGGTCTTGCCCGATCCTGAAACGCCTGGTGTAAACGTTTTACCGGCATATTTACTTACGCCCCAATCCCGTCGGGGAAGCTCCTCATAATGCGCCGCATTGTTGATCTTTGTTTCCTCTTCTGCAGACTCGTAGCCAGAAGTGCCGTAATAGACGTAATCCTTGATGTCGGAGTTGGAAAGGTGAGCTGCCTCGTGGAGAAGTATAGTCTTCGAGCGAGGGGTCTCTGGATCAGAGACGACTGTGGACATGATGAACAACTCCTGGTCATCATACGCAGCCCATCCACCGAGAAAAGTTTCCTGGGAATCAAGGTTGTAGTCCGTAGAGATATTCGTATCAATAGTTGTTGCCAGATAGTTGAGGCGACCCTGGATTGTCCTGTAGTTTTGCTGCGCAGTAGTGACGTACTTTTCGTTTGTTATGGATGGGAAACTCCACAATTTTCCCATGGTAAGAACAGGCCTCTTGCCATTACCAAATACCGCTTCCAGCCCGGTTTTGTCGTTGGCTACCGTACCGGCTGTAGCTGCTGCGGCCTCAAGCCCTTTTTTCAGTTTGGCATGGTCTTTGGTATCGGGCGTAGTGTAGGAATCGTCAACAGATTCGTACACCATCTTCCGATCGGAAGGGTCGATGTAGCGCTCGAAGGCTGCCTGATCGAGATAGCCCGGTGATGGAAAAATAGCCGCCATCGCCGTATCGATATCGGTAGTCATATCGCTATCGACACTGGAGGTAAAAGAGTACAGGCGCCCTTCACGATACATTCGCTCAAGCAGCTTGCGAACTCGCGAAAGGACTACAGCCTTATCTACGGTTCCAGACGTCAGCATCCCTTGAAGATCGGCTGACGACGGGATACGCAACCTGGCATTCGATGGTGGTCGGGTGACATTTCGAAAATCAAGACGGCGCAAGCTTTTATCCTCGCTTGCGACCGCAGCTTCGGGCTGTTTCTGAAAGAATGGTGTGGTCTCGGGGCTCTGGTCAAAAAACGGGCGGCTCGCCTGCTTTATCGTTTGTGGCCGCGATGTCTGCGAACCAGCTTTTGATTTCTTTGCGAACGCAGACATGAGCAATCTCTCTCCAGCTATTTTGCGGGCATCAGTATTATCAAAAAACTACGAAAAGTTTAGGAAAGCGTTTACTCACGAAGCTTTAAATCTGTTCACGCCGGGATCGCGATCAAGCTCGTAAAACAAAAAAGGCGGACAAATAAGCCCGCCCCCTGATCATTCCTGATCCTCCATTTCGTCAACTCTTCTTCAATTCATCACTCATAATCTCTCCAAGTGTCTCAGGAATTCCTGAGCCTCGACAAATCCAATAATCCTGTTGTCTGATTGCTCGTTGCCTGACTTGTCGAAAAAGATGATTCCGGGCGGGCCAAACAGGCTGAAACGTTTCATCAGAGCTTTGTCGTCTTCACTGTTTGCCGTCACATCGACCTGCAGCAGTGTGACGTTTGCAAGCGCCTGCTGCACCTTGGGATCGCTGAAGGTGAACTTTTCCAGCTCCTTGCACGAAACGCACCAATCGGCGTAAAAATCAAGCATGACGGGGTTGCCTGCGGAGGCTTGCAGTTCACGATCGAGTTCGTCGATGGAGTGGACTCGCTTGAAGGTGAGGTGCTCTGTCTTTGTGGCAACCGAGCCGGAAACACTGTGGAATCCCGAGAGCGGTTTCAGCGCATCGGTACCGCCAGATGCCGCTCCTACCAGTTCCATGACGCCGATGATGAAGAGCACCAGACCGAGTGCTTTTTTGAATTTGCCGCCGATGGTGAGTTTTTCGGCGGGTGGGCCGAAGACTCCGGCGAAGACCGCGCAGAGGATACCGAGCGTACCCCACGCGACCATCAGAGCCTGTGGCGGTAGCACGGGCGTTACCATCCAGATAGCAACGGCAAGCAGCAACAGACCGAACACGTATTTGACGCCGATCATCCAGGCTCCGGCTTTCGGAAGCAAGCTTCCGGCGGAAAGGCCGATAAGTAGCAGCGGCACGCTCATGCCCATCGCCATCGAAAAGAGCGCCAGACCGCCGATGAACACATCCTTCGTCTGGCTGATATAGACCAGCGTTCCGGCCAGCGGTGCGGCCACGCAGGGGCCGACGATCAGCGCAGAAATGGCGCCCATCAGGAACACGCCAGCGAATTTACCGCCCTTGAGCTTGCCGGTGGTTTTGTTCAGGCTCGTTTGCAGCGAAGAGGGCAGCTGAAGCTCGTAGACGTCGAACATCGAGAGTGACAGTGCAACCAGCAGCAGGCTGAACAGCGCCAGCACCCAGGGTTTCTGGAGCGCTCCGGCAAGCCCTTCCCCGGCAAGTCCCGCGGCCACGCCGAGCGAGGTGTACACCAGTGCCATGCCGAGGCAGTAGGCTACCGCCATGAGGAAGCTCTTCATTTTGGTGCTCTCCCCTTCTCCGACGATGATCGAGGAGAGAATCGGCACCATCGGCAGCACGCAGGGCGTGAAGGACAGCAGCAGTCCGAAGAGCAGGAACGCAGCGGAAATCTTCCACCAGCTTCCGCTTTCGAGCGTGGATTTTGCGAGCGAAAGATCGTTCTGGCCGCCCGATTCTTTCGATGCCGTGGAAGCAGGTGTGACTGTCTCAGGCTGGACTTGAGCTGTTGCCGGTAATAACCCGGCCGAACCGCTGCCATCCGGCTCAGTCACAATAGATAAAACACCCGGTTTTGATGGATCGACACGGAAGTCTGTCGTAATCGGAGGATAACACAACCCGTCCTCCGAACAGCCTTGGTAGCCGACGCTTACGGTAAATGGTGCCAAGGCCTCTTTGATCGGTACTTCGACCGTCAGTTTATCATGATAAATGATCTCTTTTTCGCCAGTTGTCGGATCGGTGAAAAGAATACCCTCGGGAAACGACGGGTTACCGAGGGTGGCCGTTCCGCTGGTCACGTCGACCGTCATCTGGTTCTTGTAAAGCTTGTATGACTCGGCGATGTTCCAGTGCAAGGCGATGGTTTTGTTGCCGGTCAGTTCCGCACTGATTTTGAATGCCTGTTCAGGATCGAGAAAATCAGCGGCAAGGCCAGTGGTGCTCCTCATGAGCAGAATAAGGAGCACCGTGAAAACCGAAATCAGACGTCGAGGGGTTACTTGTTTGATCATGATGGTTGTTCAATGGTTATGATACAGCTTGCCGTTTTGATCGATTGCCAGATAGTTGAAGCCGGACTTTTTCAGATAGGTCACGCCCTGTTTTTCGAGCAGCATCGCGATGGTTGCGCAACTGCCCGCCGTTGTTGCCAGTGGGGCGAGCACCGTGACCGAGCGCCAGAAGCTCACCGGCCAGCCACTCTTCGGGTTGATGATGTGGCAGTAGCGCTGCCCCGCCAACTCGAAAAAGCGCTCGTAATCGCCGCTCGTGGCGATGGCACCGGAACTGACCGGAATCGAGGCGATCATGCTGCCTGGCTTGCGCGGATCGCGAATGCCGATTGTCCACGGCTCACCGCTGGGCTTCGGGCCGATGATGCGGAGGTCACCGCCCAGATTCACATAGCCGTGCCGGACACCCTGCTCATTCAGAAGCTCCGCTGCCGCATCGGCGGCATACTCCTTGCCGATACCGCCGAAGTCGAGCTGCATTCCCACCTCTGGCAATCGCACAACACTTCCCTCTCGCTCCACATGCTCCCAGCCGACGAGCTTCAGCAACTCAAAGAGCATCTTTTGCGATGGCACTTCAGCGCGGTCGAAATCCCACGCTTTTCGCAGCACGCCGGAGGTCACGTCGAAGAGTCCTCCGCTGCTGCGATACACGGCATCAGCATAGTCGATCAACGCCGATGTCTCCTCGTCGCACACTGTCAAGCCGAGTCCGGCTTGTGCATTGATCTTCGAGATTACGCTTTCCGGCTGGTAACGGGAAAACTTCCGCTCGATCCGGGCGACATCTTTCATGGCAAGCGCGGCCAGAATCTTCGACTCCTTTTTGTCGACTCCTGCGAGCACAATCTCGCACGCACTGCCCATCGCCCTGAATTCAAACCGTTGCATACGGACAATAAATTACATCAATGCAGACGTTTTTTAAGCATCACAGCTTGCGCGACAATCCGAGCTGGATGTTTCTGAACCTGAAGGATGGGATGCCCGAATCGCCATCGTCGTTGATGCACCAGTCGTAACGCTGTTGATAGTTTTCGTACTGCACGTCCGCAGTCCAGCTTCGCCCCAGCTCTTTGGAGACCTTCACGCCGTAACTGAAAGCGCCGAAAGCTGATAACCGCTGGTCTTCGGAGTAGTGTTCAGCTCCGGCAGGCACCGGCGTCGGGGCGAGCGGATCGTCGCCGGTAGGCACATAGAAATCGGCCGCGCTTTGCGAATAGAATCGCACCATCGGTGTAATTTCCCACCCGTTCGGCAACGGCTGCACGTATTCAAGATCGAACGTGTGCGCCACGATGCCGAACGAGTCGTTGTAATAACGGTACGAAAATCTCGCGGTGCCGTCCGGTCCGTCGAAATGGTGGTTCCAGCGGGTCAGGAAGGTGAACATGTTCCGCTTACCGGGCCGCACGTCGGGGTCTTTGTACGGGTCGCTGTAGTAGCCGTCGCCATGTGCGTAGGTTGCGGTCATCTGCACAATGTCGTTTTGCGACATGACCTGTGTCACGCCGAACAGACCCGAAACGATTCGTTTTCTGCCTGGCGTATCGCTTTGCTTGGAAGCCACCACCGTTGACTTGTTCAGAAAAATCGTGTCGCTGCTGTAAGCCGTTCCGAGGCTGAAAGTGGTGTTCCTGCTTTCGGTTGACCAGGTGCCGTTCAGCGAGCAGCCGCGCGAGATGTAATCGGACTCCTCCGAATAGCTGCCGCCGACACTCAACGTGCCCCTCGAAAAGTAGCGGGTGAGCTTCAGATCGCCCGAGTAACGGATCTCTGCCGAGGCGCCTGACATCGAGTCCGCCGGAAAGCCCGCTCCATGATACGCCGGTGATGCGCCGCTTACCGAATCCTCGGTAAAGGTGCCCGCAATCGACCACTTCCCGGCGATCGGCATCATGCCGTAAAACGAAAGCGCATTGACATCGATCCGGTCGCGCGACATGCCAGCCGTCAGGTCAGTATCACCTTTCTGGTAGTCATGATAATTCAGGTACCTCATGCTCACGACGCCCTGTTCAGGCGGCGTATCGGCGCAAGCGTTCTTGGCCGACGGAAGCAGCATGGCCGCAGAGGCGAGCAGCGCTGTGGCCGTTCTCGATTTATTCTTCAATTGCATCCGCAACCGCCTCCGCCGATTCCGGCCCCACCGGATGCCGCCTCCTTGCTGCTGTAAATATGTTCGGTATAGCCGGATTCAAGCCGATCCCGGTCAAAGGTCATGGCCGGTTTTGCCAGGTTCTGCTTCTCCCAGGGCTGCACGCTCGCACATCCAGCAAGTCCCACAAAGCTCATCATCGCCAGCAACAGTGCTTTGCCTGTATTACTCATCAACGGGCCTCCAGTGCGGCTTGAATCTTCTGCTCAAGCTCTTGGGTATCGGCAGAATTGAACCCGGCATGTTGCCACAAAACCTTGCCATTCCGATCAATCAAAAAGCTCGTAGGCATTCCTTTTACGCCATACACGCGCGGTGTTTGACCTTTCGAATCGAACGCAACGGTAAAATCGGCGGGCACCTGCGAGAGAAATTTCGTGGCCTGATCGGTTTTTGCATCGAGATTGACCGCCAGCACCTGGAATCCTTTGTCCTTGAACTTCGCCTGCATCCGGTTCATCCACGGAAACGACTGACGGCACGGCCCGCACCACGAAGCCCAGAAATCGAGATAGATCACCGACCCTTTCATGTCAGAGAGTTTCACCACTCCGGTTTTTCCGGGAAGCGTAAAATCCGCCGCCTGCTCCCCCGGCTCAAACGCCTTCGCATCGACGCTTATGCCAAAGGCCACAATGAACGCAATCAGGACGGAACTCACTCTTTTCAGGATGAATGACATAACGGTAACGGCTTTTAAAATGAGCGGAACAAGAGCATATTGCAGGCGAAAGCCTGACCATAATAGTACCAAATCATCGAGGGTTTTCCATATGCCGAGTAACAATTGTTACTTATTTTACACTCTTTAGCATTTCCTGAAAATTTTTGTGTTCTATTTTGAAACAAAACCACAACGACATCTTGCCCAAAGCCAGCGGATGCTTGTCAAACAATCACATCATTAGCCGTGCTCAACACGGATTTTTTCTGAACCAGAAAAGGAGGTAGGTATGCCAGCAGTAACATCATACACGGTTCTGTTCTATGGCGGACCTGACGGTTACCAGACTAACCGTGCGCAGATCCAGTTGAACGATGCCAGTGGCAAAGCTGTTGCCTGGATCAGATTCAACGATCCTGGAATGAAGTTTGAGAACGACTACATCTCTGGCGGTATCATCAGAATGCACATGCCGTCATCCATGTTCGAAAATGTGCTCGATGTTCTGAGGAACGAAAAACCGATCAACGTCTATTTCGCACAGAACCGCGGTTTTCTCGGCACAGGCCCAGAACCGGTCGGCGAAGGCGAATAGATTGGTGGTTCGACAAAAACAGGAAGCCCTTCGATGAAGGGCTTCCTGTTTGGGAAAAATAATTCTCGCACGTTATTTCAATTTACTGTATAGGCGTAATAACGCTGGTGTTGAAAATATTCTATGATTTATTTTTTTTATCTCAGATATAAAATTAGATTGTGATCACGGGTCAAGCGTTGGCCTGTACGCTCTCAAGTAATTTGTGCTTTTTTTTATTTGTCGGCTCATCTCTTTGATAAAAAGCACTATTACTGTACACAACTATGAATATTTACATCGGCAATCTTGATTACGAAATCACTGAAACCGATCTTCGTGATGCTTTCAGCGAATTTGGTGATGTCGCCAAAGCAAGCGTCATTATGGACAAATTCTCCGGACGCTCCAAAGGTTTTGGCTTTGTCGAAATGACAAACGACGAAGAAGCGAATGAAGCCATTTCGTCTTTGAACGAGAGCAAGCTTGGCTCCAGAAACATCAAGGTCAACGAGGCAAAACCCCGCGAAGAGCGTTCTTCGTCAAGGTACTGAGCCATTAAGGTTTCAACGGATTTCCGTTGACTTATCCTTATAAACGAGCTATCGGCGGTGATGATGCAATCTTATGTTCATCACCGCCGATTTTTTATTTATTCCCGCCCCTGTTTTTAAAAATCTCCATCCGCTCAATTCCGGACCACCACAAGGAGTCATTGAGACTTTTTCATCATTACGTTAGTCCCAATCCCCTTCTTCTTTCGATGATTGCGATGACTGCTGTGTTTCGGGCAATGAGGGCGTCGGGACAGGTCTCTGAAGTTCGGCAACTTTGGCTTTGTGCTCACTCACTTCATGTTCGAGCGCGTTGATTCGTTTCCGCTGACTCGAAGCCTTGAAGGTCTTTTTGAGCGCTGAAGGAGCAAGCACGAGCAAACCAATCAGCACGCCGATAGCGAGGGTGGCTAACAAAACCAGTGAAAGCGATCCGGAAATCTCCCAGCTTAAAAAGGAGATGGTGACAAGCATCGAGTTTTGCAACGCAAACAGCACCGCAATAACCGCAATGACAAGCGCGACGATCAAATAAAGTGTTGGCATTTTCTGCAAAAGTTGGTGTTTGAATTACCTCTGCTGATTAAAACCCTGCCTGCTCAGCTCTGTGCGTTGAATGCAATACTACGATACCGATTTTTTTCATTAATCCATTTTTTTGACTTAACGGCCTCTCTACGTTATTGCTGACATCTTTTCGGTACAGCCGGATTCCCGCACGGCGTGAAGCTCGAAGGCGTTTTCCTCGTAAGGTTTACGTCCCCGAAAAAGTGCCCAAAGACTTGCAAGCGGGTATGCAATAAGGAAAAAAGGGCCGAACAATTCGCACTGTCTGACGTGAACCTGCTCATGCGGACGCAAAACAGCGAGAAGTTCATGACTCTGGCCGATGATCACATGGCCGAGAGTGATAGCACCAAAAGGGTACTTGCTGATCCAGCACGGCACCTGTTCCTGACTGTGGCGAACCCCGACTTCAATGGTATGACCAACCCGGCGAATACTCCCACCAAGCAAAAGGGTCACGACTCCAGGAATGACCGCAAGCATGGTGCAAGGCAACGCCCAGAGAAAGCGACGGATACAAACGAAGTGGATGTTCATGCGGAGTCAATATGTTACGTGTGACAGAAGGTATGCGAGAAATATTTTTAAGTCATATCAATACAAGTATTATACTTTCGAGACAGCAAATATTCCTTACAGATTCATAACCAAAAATAGCGCTTTATGATAAGGCAGAAAATAAAGGCTTTATTACAGTCATTGTAGCTATTATTTCTATAAATCATCGACATCTTCGTCAAAATATGAACTAAATTTAGCCTTTATAAGCTGTAGGTTATCGTCATTTTGCCTGTATTGATGCTCAAGAAAATATGAGCCTATCGCCAAACAACTTAACCCAATAATTATTTCCCCTTTTTCCTCAACAACACTTTTTACAAAACAAATAGGGGTTACAACTTTTTTCCCTTGCAAATGAGTCCCCCAGGCCGAGTTTGAAGTAGCTTCATATGCATCAAATTCGAACTCTAATTTAACGCCATCTTTCTTGTAATAACATAAGCGTCTTTGGTTTTTGCCTTCATTGCTGCTTGATAAGTCTTTAAAATAAAAGCCCCCTTGAAATGCAATGAATTTGCCGGGCGTTAACAATGCCCTTATATCCTCTTTATTAAATTTATCAGTAATATCAATTAAAGGAATTGTTTTTAAGACATCATTAAACAATTCTTTCATATAATAATAAAGTATATGCCCGTCCCCAAAATTATAGAACTGTGTCTTTTCACTATCTTTTACTGAAAAAGTTCCAATTTCATTTATTAAACCCAATTCTTGAACTCTGTGTGTCGTTTTATAATCTGTGTTACTCAGGCTCTTATCCAAAAACATTTCAAATATTCTATTATGATTAAAATAATCCCACCTACCACCATCGTGAGATGAAAGCCCCAATATTGTCAAAGCATCGACACACTTAACCGTTTTAATCCATTCCTTTTTGGCTTCAATTATTTGTCTTTCAGTTAAACTTAAACTCTGTCCTTTTTTTGTGTGCGCATCATTGTGATGCTCCAAGCATAGAACAACAAGATTATCTTCACTATGATCTTTACTTAGATGCCATTCTTTTATATGATGAATCACTACTGATCTATCCTTATCTCTACAAATACAACACACTCTTTTGGATTCATATAATAGCTTGATAACTGTATCTATTGGGATCGGGGGTCTCTGTTCTTTTAGTATAGACTCTATTTTTAACCTATCAATCCCGAGCTTCTCAAGAGCTTTTGAGTCGGATTGTTTTAATTTGGTTAATGTTAGTCCTTTACTTATGATCGAATTAGCTAACTGACTATCAAATCCTCTGGATATCAAAGCATTAAATGTTTTTTTGCTCATTTTTTTCAAATAACAGCTAAATTGTTTTTACGTAAAACGCTATTGTGCCTTGCGTCCCATATCGGACGACTGAGCCTAACGAGAAACTCTCCTCTGAAGCCACTTTTTAAACGACGCCTGACTTTTCGCTGGACGGCTTCCCGGCCAGAAGCCCTTCCTCGCTGATGTCTTCTATCCATATCGGGCCAATGGATTCCGTGGCCCTTGCCAATCAGCCGCCAGTTTGCTCGTTCTTCAAGACATCTGTTTTCAAGGCGCGGAAGCCAGCCTAAAGAAACAAAAATGGTGTGGCCGTCGCTCAGTTCGACGATTAGCGGATCCTCGCTGACACGAACGTCCTGAGCGAAAGGATATTCGATTTCAACAACCAAAGTATTTATTCCATGCCTTCATGAAGGCTCCTGTTGCTTTTCAATTATATCGCGAATCTTTTTCAATTCAAACCAGGTGAGGTGACTGCTAACTTCTCTCTCAACCCGCTCCTCCGCTCTGTCCGGCGCTTCACCGCCGCCGAAAAAACAGCCTCGTCGCTCCAAATCGCAACTTTCTGCTTCGCCCGCGTAATCCCGGTATAAATCAATTCCCTTGTCAGCAAAACAGTATCCTCCGGCGGCAGAACCATCAAAACCCTGTCAAACTCCGATCCCTGGCTTTTGTGGACGGTCATGGCGAAAGCGGTTTCGTGCCTAGGCAGGAACTCTTGCGGAATGGCGCGGATCGTGCCGTCGGGGGCGGCGAAGAAGGCTCGGAGGTTGCCGGTTTCGGGGTCGGGGAGGATGATGCCGGTGTCGCCGTTGAAAAGTTTGTGGGTGTAGTCGTTTTCGGTGACGAGCACGGGGCGGCCACGGTAGAACGGCGTGTCGCGGCGGATGAGTCCGGCTTCGTGGAGCAGCGTTTCGGCGGCGTGGTTCATGCCGGCGGCTCCCCACGGGCCTTCGCGCAGGGCGGTGAGGATGCGGAAGCGGTCGAAGAGGCGCAGCGCTGCGGCGGGCGTTTCGGCTTCGAGGCAGGGGCGGAACCCTTCGAGCACCGGGGCGGCGAGGCGCTTTTTGATCGTTTCGCGCGTCGGCGTCGCTTCGAGGACAATGCTGCTGCTGGAGTCGTCGAGCAGGCGGAGCGCTTCACTGTCGTCGCCAGCGTTGACGGCACGGCTGAGGGCGGCGATGCCGGAGCCGTCGCCGAAACGGTAGTTGCGGTCGAGCACGGTGACGCATCCGGCGATGGAGGAACCGGGCGATTCGGCAGCGCGACAGATGTCGCCAAGCACCGCTCCGGCTTCGACCGAGGCGAGCTGGTCGCGGTCGCCGATGAAAATGAGCCGGGCGTGCGGCGGAAGCGCCGTGACGAGCGCGGTCATGAGCGGCAGATCGACCATCGAGGCTTCATCGACGATCACCACATCGCAAGGCAGCGGGTTGCGCTCGTTGTGGCGAAAGCCAGTCGAGCCGGGCAGCGTGCCGAGCAGTCGGTGGATCGTCGTAACCTGGCTCGGGACGGCGCGTTTGACCTCTTCAGCGCATGGCAGCGTTTTCCGGAGCGAGGCGATGGACGAGGCGAGCCGGGCGGCGGCTTTGCCGGTGGGCGCAGCCATCGCGATGCGCAGGCGCTCTCCGCCGGGTTGTTCGAGCAGGAGGCCGAGGATGCGCGCGACTGTGGTGGTTTTGCCGGTGCCGGGGCCGCCGGAGATGACCGAAAAGCGCCGCCGGAGCGCCGTCAGCGCGGCCTGCCGCTGGTTATCCTTGCCGGACTCGTCGGAACCAAAGTAACGATCGAGCTGCGCGGCAAGCGCGGCTTCATCGATTTCGTCTGTTTCCGACGCAGCGCGGGCGCGAATGGCGTCAGCAAGCAGCGACTCGTAGCGGTAGTAGCGGTAGAGATAGAGCCGTCCGGCGGCGTCGAGAATCAACGGGCAATGCTCCCCTGGCCCACCGAGCGTCGGCAGCGAGCGCAGAGCGGTGATGAGGCTTGCGGCGTCGGACAGGCGCAGCGGCTCATCCTGTCCGGAAATCCGCACGAGCTCTTCGGCAATCTCCTCCAGATCGAGGCAGACATGCCCCTGCCCCACCGCCTGACTGAGCAGCGAAACCACCGTGCGCAGCAATTCCGCGTTTTCCGTCACACCCCGGCAGAGAAATGTCGCCGCCTGCCGATCGATAGGTCGTTCGATAAAGTCGATCATTCTTCACCCTCCCCTGTTCCGGTTTCGACAAGCAATTCGCTCAGCTCGCGGATCAGCTCTACGGATGGCAGGTCTCGATAGAAACCGAACTCTTCGCCGCGTTCGGCGCTGACGCCTCGCAGGAAGACGTAGATCGCTCCGCCGAAGTGCGTCTCGTAGCGGTAATCCGGTACGCGCAGCGACAGGTAGCGGTCAAGCGCCACCGTGTAGAGCAGGTATTGCAGGTGGTAGAGATTGTCCTGCATCGCCCGGTCGAGCTGCTCGCGGCGGTACTCTTCAACCGAATTGCCGAGGTGGTTGGACTTCCAGTCGAGCAGCCAGAACCGCCCCTGCGCCTCGAACACCATATCCATGAAGCCCATCAGCATTCCCTTGACCGGCGCGAAGTCGAGCGCCTGCAATGTAGCGGCGGGGTCGGCACCCGCCGGGATAATGCCATGCCTGACGAGCAATTTGGCAAGCTCCGGCGCGGTGATGCGCTTGAGCGGGAAGAAGAACTCCAGCTCGGTGAACCACGCTTGCTTCTTGAGATTGCCGAGGGTGAACAAACCGTTCGGCGACGAAAGCGGCGTAGCGAGCACCTGACGCACCATGCCGGTGAGGGCTGGCTGCCACTCCTCGTCAAAGCCGTACCGGTCGAGCGCCGTTGCACAGGCCTCGTCGATGTCGGCGTCGGAAGCCGAAACGAAGTCGAGTGTCTCGAAGATCGAGTGCATCAGGATGCCCGCCCCGGCTCCTTTCGGAAAGGCGAAGATGCTGCGCTCCGCATCCGGCAACGCGAGCGGCGCAGCGGGTTCCGACGGAGCGCTTTCGTCGCGGTCGGGCAGCTCGAAGGCCATGTGCTTGTGGCGGCTGAGGGTGGTGAAGCTCGCGATTCGCCAGTCGGTTTCGAGGATTTTTCTGAACTCTCGCAGCACGAGTTCAGGCCGCTCCGTCGATTCGGAAAGCGGAACGCTCACGCGGAAATCGTCGCCCAGCGTTAGACGTTTGACCTGTATTGCGCCATCCGATTCGTCCGCCAGCACTTGCAATCGTCCGGCCATCGTATTCACCCCGATGACTGAAAGCTCGCCCGTCGCGTCGGCGACCGGATCGGAGCTTTTTCTGGCATCGTCCGAGGCGTAGAGTAAATAAGAGGCGGGCGTAAGTTGCGGCGGCTTGCCGCTTTTGCGGCCATCGACGATCCGCGCGGTGAAGAAGATGCAGCGCTGTTCGGCCCGCGTCAGGGCGACGTAGAAGAGGCGCAGGTTCTCGGCAAGCGTCTCCCGCGCGGCAAGCGTCCGGTGATGCGCGATGGACGCAGAGCCGAAATCGCGCACCATCCGCCCTGCGTCGTCGTGGCAGAGAACTACGTCGTCCTTATCGCCTCCTCTGACGAACTGGAACGGGCAGAAGACGACCGGGTACTGCAACCCTTTGCTGACGTGCGCGGTGATGATCTTGACTGCCGGTTCGTCGCTTTCGAGGCGAATCTGGTACTCCTCGCCGGTTTCGCGAGTCGCCACGCGCTCGCTGAACCACGCCACGAGGCTCTCCATGCCGAGGCCTCGCGCGTGCGCTTCGCGGTGTAGCAGCTCGAAGCAGTGCAGCACGTTGGTCAGCGCCCGTTCGCCCGACGCCTCCGCCGTGGCCAGCAGCCGCTCGCGCACCCCTTCGCGGCGCATCAGCTCGCGGGCCATCACCATGAAGCCGCGCTCCCGCCAGAGTCGGTGGTAGTCGCGGAACTCTTGCAACCGAGCGGCCAGGGCGTTTTCGTCGTCGTTGAAACGGGCGATGTCGCTGCCGTTCAGCCCGAAAAGCGGCGTGACGAGCGCGGCCCGCACAAGTGTTTCGCGCCCCGGCTCGGCGAGCGCCGTCACGAGAATGCGCACCTCCTCGGCCTCGACGGAGGTGAAGACGCTCTCGTCGCTGCGCATGACCGACACAATGCCCGCCTTGCGCAGCGTCGCCTGCATCAGCCGGGCCTGCCGGTGGGTGCGCACGATCACCGCAATGCCGCTCGCGTCTGCACCGTCGCGGATCGTTTCGGCAACCATCGAGGCGCACGCATCCGCTGCGAACTGCGTGGCGTCGCCGCTTTTGAGGCTGCCGTCCCCATCGCCGCCATCGAGCAGGCAGAGTTCGAGCGGCGGCTTGCAGGTCAACTCCGATTCGGGGATGACGCGGCCCGCCACGAGCGGCGGTGACGGAATGCCGTCGAAGACGAAGGGCTGGCGAGCGTGATCGAAGAGGCGGTTGAAGCCGTCGAGCAGCTTCGGCGTCGAGCGCCAGTTGGTGTTGAGCGTGAAGCGCCGCTCCTCGCCAACATCGCTGGCAGCATGGAAATAGGCAAAAATGTCCGCTCCCCGGAAGCTGTAGATCGCCTGCTTGGGATCGCCGATGAGGAAGAGCGGCGCGTCCGAGGTAGCGTAGATGCGCCGGAAGATGTCGTACTGAACCGGATCGGTGTCCTGAAACTCGTCGATCAGCGCTGCCTTGTAGCGAGTCCGTAGCGCCTCGGCCAGCGTGGCGGCTTCCGGGCCATCGGCCAGCGCGTGGTAGAGATCGGTGAGCAGATCGTCGAAAAAGCGGATGTTGCCCTCCTTCTTGCGCTCCGGCAGGCGCTTTCGGTAGAAAGTCACAAGCTCAGACTTCAGAGCCAGCAACCGCTCATCCGCCTCCGATTGCAACCGCTCGCATGCCTCGAAAAAGGGATGTTCAGGCGAAGCCTTGGAAGACTTTGTGCCTGCCGCGATGCCGGAAGCGGTCAGCTTCTCGAAGCCGTCGAAGAGCGCGAAGGGGTTTCGCTCTTCGATGAACTCGTCAAGCGACGACAGCAACGGCTCGACTTTATCATCGCGATAATATTTCTCGGAGCGACTGAGGCTTTTGTCGCTGCGCAGAATCGTCGAAATTGCTTCGCGCTCGTCACGCCAGATGCGGCGTATTTCGTCATAGGCTGCTTGAGCCTCGTCCTCGATCCGCGCGATCTCCGTTTCGCCGTAAACCGGCAGCACCACGTCGCGCTCCGAGAGCTGCAACGATTGCAGGAAAGCCATGAGTTTGTCGGGCGTCCACTTTTTCAGCAGCGCGCAGGAGAGCAGACGGTTGGCGCTTCCGAAAAATCGCTCCCGCCAGAAGTCGTCGATTACCTGCCCGGCAAGCGCGGACTGGTCGTCCATCAGCTCGGTGTCGTAGAGTGCGCCGCTCTCGAAAGCGTGATCCTGCAACGCCCGCAAACAGAAGCCGTGAATCGTGAAGATCGAGGCCATGTCGAACTCGGCGAGCGCCGCTTCGAGCAGTACTGCGACGTGGTCGGTCGAACCGGTTACGTCAGCGCGGTCGCGAAGATTGGCGAGAAAGTCATCCTCCGTCGGCTCACCGCGCATCACGTCAAGCGCCTCGCGAATGCGGCGACGGATGCGCGCGCGAAGCTCCTGCGTGGCGGCTTCGGTGAAGGTGACGACGAGAATCTGTTCGGGCCGCAACTCCTTTTCGACGAGCAACCGCAGGTAGAGCGAGGCGATGGCGTAGGTCTTGCCCGTGCCCGCGCTTGCCTCGATGAGGTTCATGCCCGAGAGCGAAACGGCGGCGTGATCGAGAATGCGGATCGTCATACCTTGCCTCCGTGCTCGATCATTGGTTGCAGCAGATCGGCGGCGATGGTCTCGAAGTGGTCGCCGAAGGGCGGTTCTTGGCCGAAGCAGCGGCGGATGGCCGGGTCGCTCCCCTCACCCTCGATTCCGCCGAAGCCGTCGAGCCATTCGCCGAGGGCGGCTTTGCGCCGATCGGCTTCGGGTTTGTCAGCCTTTTCAGCCCAGGCAAGCGAGGTGCAGGGAAAGAATGGCAGCGGCTCGGCAAGGCCTTCGCGATAAAAATCGAGCAACGCTTCGAGTCGTTCGGCTGCTCCGGTAACGGGGCGATAGCAGATCGAGCGGTCGAGCGTGACGATGCGCGTTTCGTGCGACTCACCGTGCCCGGCAGCGAGTCGCGCGAGGTGCAGAAGCCACGAGCGGAGGCGATCCTGCGCGCGCATTCTTGCGCAGCGGTAGAGGAGCTGGCCAGTCGGCAAAAGGTGGTCGAGTGTTCCAGTCAGGCGGAATCCGCCGATGTCAAGATCGATGTCGAGCTGGCTGAACGTGCCGCCGCCTTTCAGTTCCTGCACCTTCTCCGCGAACTCCTCGACCTCGGCGAGCAACTTGCGGAACAGCAGCTCGCCGTGCGTCGCCGGAGGAAGCAATCCACGCGAACGGAAGAGCGGTAGCATCGCTCGCCCATCGCGGCCTTCGAGCAGCGCTTCGAGCAGTTCCTGACGCATTGCGTAGCGTTCGAGTCCCACCGCTTCAAACGGCTCGCGCTCACCGAGTGGTTCCGCTGCTGACGAGGGTTTCAAGCCAAGTCTTCGCTCCAGAAAAAACGCCGCCGGGTTGGCGAAAAAGCGGGCGAGATCGTCAAGCGTCACCGTCCGCTCTTCATCGGTTAGACCGTCGAGCGGCTCCTCGATAAACGGTCTGGTGTCAAGCGAATTGCGTCCCGCGAGCGCACGGAAGTTTTCCACCGAGTAGCTGAAAAGCGGCGATCCTTTCGTGAAGTAGGCCGGGCTGAAGCCCTGGAGGCGATGCTGCACGACCAGCCTCGACGAGGCATCCTCGCCGTCAGGAAACTCGAAACCGCGCTCGACGGCGTCGAGCAACTCGCTCACCAGTACAGACGGTGGTAGTGGGCTGTTGTCGCGGACGCTCTGGCCGACGTAGCTCAGGTAGAGCACGTCGCGGGCGGAGAGGATCGATTCGAGGAAGAGATAGCGGTCGTCGCCGCGCACCGAGCGGTCGCCCTTGCGCGGCTTGCGGGCGAGCAGGTCGAAGCCGGGCGGACGCTGCTGGCGCGGAAATGCGCCGTCGTTCATGCCGATCATCGCCACCACGCGGAACGGAATGCTGCGCATCGGCAGCATCGCGCAGAAGGTGATGCCACCGGTCATGAAGCCGAGGCCCATCTCGAACTGTTCGAGCCGACCGCGCAGCCAGGCGATCATCACCTGCGCCGAGACCTCACCTGCAAAATTGGAGTGTTCGGCCAGCGCGGTGAGACTGTCGATCTCCTTCTTGACATGCGCCAGCTCGCGCTCCGAATCGGCGTCGGCTTCGATGAAGCTTTCGAGGATCCAGAGGAAGTGCTCCCGCCACTCGCCGAGTGGGCGCGGGCGGCTGAAGCGCTTCGAGAGCTGATCGACGGCGTCGATGAAATCGGCCAGCTTGCCGAGCGTTTCGGCGTCGCCTGCGACTTCGAACGGCAGCACGCCATCGAAAAGCCGCCCCTCGTCAGGCATCGCGTAGCCGAGCAGCATCCGCTCCAGCCCCGCTCGCCACGAGTTCTCGCGGAACGGCGGCAGGCCGAGACTGCTGCGCGAACGCTCGTCCATTCCCCATCGGATGCGCGTCTCTTCGATCCAGCGCCGCACCGTGTCGAGCTCCTCCTCGCCGAGCCGGAACCGGCGGCTGACCGGCGGCGACGAGACGAGGTCGAAGAGCGCGGGCGCGGTGTGGCGGCTGCCGTAGAGTTCGAGCAATTTGAGCATCGCCGGAGCGACGCCGCCCTCGTCGAGCATCCGGCGGTCGGCGATGGAGTGCGGCAGGCGCGGCTCCCCATTTCCAGCAGCGCCAAACACCGTGGCGATGTAGGGCGCGTAGGTTTCGATGTCGGGCGTCATTACCACGATGTCGCGCGGTTCGAGGCTGGGCACGCGGTTGAGCAGATCGAGCAGATTGTCGTGCAGCACCTCGACCTCGCGCAGCGGATTGTGGCAGGAGTGCACCTGCACCGAGCGGTCGCTGGCGTCGGGCGCTGGATGCTTCGCCTCAGTGGCGTCGCCGCGCAGATTGAGCATGTCCGACTGCACGGCGCGGAGCAGCGTCTCCGTGCTGGGGTCGTCGTAGATTTCGTGCTCACCTTTTACATTGCCGACCTCAAGCAGCAGTTCGGCGAACTCGCGTCCGCTCTTGCCGAGCGAGGCGAGCAGCGGATTGCCCTCCATGCTCAGCGCCCGCTCGCTCTCGCTCATGCGGAACAGCCGCCGCCGCGAAACGATGTCCGTCCAGAACTCTCGGGTCGGACTCAGGAGAAACAGGTTGACCGGAATCCGCGCGGCGAGCGCCTGGAGCATCTCGACGTGAAACGGCGGCATGTAGGAAACGCCGAAGAGCGAAATGCGTTTCGGAAAGTCGTCGGGCAGCTCGGCATTTTTCAGCTTCCGGATGAACGCCGCCTTGAGCTGGCCGCGATGCTTGCCAGCGCTTTCCGCGATGAGCGTGCGCCATAGCTCTGGTTGCCAGTCGCGAGCTGCGTCGTCGTTACCTGTCTCCCATGCTGAGAGCAGGCCGGGACGGAACAGCGTGTACTGGTCGAAGGTGTCGCCAATCCTGCCGCAGAGCTGAAAGAGCTTCAGGCCGTCGCGGTCGCCATCGAGATAGGCGCGAAGTGGAACGAACGAGTCGCGTTCGAGCAAGCCCGGCAAGAGGCGCATCAGACTCCAGCAGATCGACTCCTTCGAGAATCGCTCGGTGTCAGCCTGCTTGGATAGCTCCAGCCACTCGAAAAGCCGCTGCACAAGCGCGTTCGGAAACGGGTACTCCGCCCCGGCCCAGACGCCGAACTGCGCGGCGAGCCGCATCGAGAGCCACCGCTGCATTCCCCGGCTCTGCACGACGATCCACTCGCGCTCGAACGGCGAAGCGAGCGGCGAGGCCGCGACCATGTCGCCGAACGCTGAAACGAGCGTTTCTAGCCGGTTGCCTGTGTAGATCTCAAGCACGGCGGGCAGCTCCGGAGGTTAGGGCAACGTGTGATGAACGGGGCATGTAGATATCGCTTGGTTTGCGGCAGTCCTTAAAACTATAAGTACTGAATTGCCCGTGTATTATCAAGAACAGACAACATGGACGAAGCATCTAACAGAGTGATTTGTTGCAAAATCGGCCATCATTATTCATCATCAATTCTCAATTATCAATGGGCCGAATTCATTACATTGAAGGCATAATTTTATTTCCCACAATTTTATACGAAATCATCTCATGGACGCGAAAACCACCGTTCTCGAAGTGCTGAAAAAAGAGGGCGAACCGATGAGCGCCGGTCAGATCGCCGAAAAAAGTGGCCTCGACCGCAAAGAGGTTGACAAAGCAATGAAGCAGCTCAAGGAAGAAGAGGCAATCGTTTCCCCCAAGCGTTGCTACTGGGAGCCAAAAGCGTAAAAGCAGCCGAGCGGATACCTCTTCTCTGTTGCGACAGAGGTCAAAATACCAACAACCACCATCATCGAACATCATGATCCAATCCGATTCCTCCCTGCTCCCTCTGTCACAGGAAGAGCTGAACGAGCTTGAAGGCTTTCTCGTCTCTGACAAAACGTCGGAGGAGTGCATGTCGTCGCTCGAAATGATCGACGGTTACATGACGGCTCTGGTTATCGGCCCGGAAATGGTGCCGCAGCCGCGCTGGATTCAGTACATGATCGATCCTGACAACAAGCAGGAGCAACTTTTCGAGTCGACCGAAGTGGAAGAGTCGATCACCGGCTTGCTGTTCAGGCATGCCAGCGCCATTGCGGCACAATTCGAAACCAATCCGGAAGAGTTCCTGCCGCTGTATGAAATGTTCGGCTACGGTGAACCGGAAGAGCGTGAAATCGCCATCGAAGAGTGGGCACTCGGCTTCATTCTCGGCATGGAGTTGTCGCACGAAGCGTGGCAACCGCTGTTCGACGAGGAGAGCTCAGCCATGCTTGCCGGACCGCTTTTTATTCTGGGCAAGGTCAGCGATGATTACGAAGCCATGTCGCAGGAGGAGCGGGATGAAATAACCGCCATGCTCGAAGAATCGATCATAAACATCCACGCTTTCTGGCAGCAGGAAGATGAGGACGAAGAGTAAATGACTCATAGCGAACCAGCACAAAAAAAGCCGGACTTTCTAAAACGTCCGGCTTTTTTTGTGTGCGTTCAACGCTCTTATCGTCGCTGCATCGGCCAGTCATCACGTCTATCGTAACGACGGTCGTCTCTTCTGTCGTCACGCCGGTCGTCACGGCGATCATCCCGCCTTTCAAAGCGACGGTCACGACGGTCGTAACGATTATGCCAGCGATTGTTCTCCACAGCCCTGAATTTGCGAATCTGGTCGATACGGTAGCGCCTGATTTTGTAAGGAAGTTTCCGATGATGAATCTCTTTCCATGGGCCGTTGTAGCGATGCGAACGATACCAGTGCCCGTTATTGTACAGGTAATAGAAATTACCCGAGAGAATGATATCGTAAGGGCTATTTCCGATGGCAATCGAGAATCCCGGGGTTGCCAGACGCACAAATGTTGGTGGGCGGTCGATCACAAAGGCTGGCCGATGGTAACCGCCGGTGCCAATCCTGATGTTGACATCCGCGAGGGCATTGGAAGAAGGGCTGGCCATCAGTATGCCGGCGACACCCGCCAGCATCAACAGTTTGCTTTTCATAAGTGTCTCCTGTTTATTTCAGTGTCAAGACAGGCGACCAATTTCATGAAGCCGTTTCCGGCAGTCCGATGTCACCCGCTTCTATAGTCTCTGACGACAGTCAACGCGTGATTCCTGCGCACCAAAAAAGATGCGCATTAAAATTCTCGAAGATCATCTGCATGAATACATCGAAAAACGAGGAGAGCAACCAACTCGAAGCCTTGTTCCTTCCCGCCGTCGAAGAGATCGTGAAGCGGTGGGCCGATGGTAAGCCTCCGAACCCTTCGCCGGCGGCAACTTCCGACAAACCGAGCGGATACTTCCGGTTGACGAACTACCTGCTCGATTATCTGCTGAAAAACCGCGAGTTTCCGAAAGGCGTGCACCGGATGCCTGAAGGCCGCGACCGTTTCGGTACGTTTGAGCCAGGCTTCGTAGTCAATTTCGATCCGATTATCGGCGATTCGGTGCTGCCAAAGGCGTGAACAGTCAGGGAGTTTCCGACTCGATCGCGCTGTTGAGGAATGAGACCATCGGCATAACCGAACGACAGCACATGCCGAGTTGCTTGGTAAAATCGCTCTTCAACACTTCGGCGTCGCTGAAAAAGCGTTGCGTGAAGTAGCCTTTGTAACGAAGATACTCGATGGCAGGATTGGACTCCTCGTACCCTTTTGGTGCACGTTTGAGGGCACCGGACGGCTGGACGCCTTCTGGAAAGTTGTCAAGCAGTTCGGTGGCTTGAACGATGGTGCGCCATTCGTCGAACCGGGCAGCGATTGCCTCACGGGTTTGGGCAAGTACCGACGCTTCGGGCATGTAAAGACCCCCACCGCCAAACGAGTTGCCCGGTTCGAGATGCAGGTAGTAGCCCGCCAGCGGCCCCTTCCGCCCGCCCTTGCTTACGTAGGCGAAAAGGCCGGTTTTGTAGGGCGTCTTGTCCTTCGAGAAACGCACATCACGGTAGATGCGCATGATGCACGACTTCGGATCAGGCATCACCTCGGCGATACCTTCGTCGAAGGTGGCGAGGATTTGAATGAATTGCGCAATCGTATCGAAAAAATCAGCAGAAGCCTGCTGGTAACGCGGGCGATTGGCCTCGAACCATTCGCGATTGTTGTTGGCCTTCAGATCGGCAAGGAAATCAAGGGTGGATCGGGTAATCATGAGCAGCTCCTCAGAACATGGAGTGCGCTCCGAGCTCCTGCCCGGCAAGTCCCTCTTTGAGCGCGCGCTTGTAGAAATCACGTAACGTATCGGTGCCATATGAGGGGGTGGCATCGGCGTCATACTGTTGCTTGACCGGATCCCACACCAACATCGATTCCGAGCAATAGTACTTGCCGATCCGGGCGAACTCGGCTTTTTCGGCAAACGACGGAAAAACCTTTGACAAGAGCGTCAGCACCGGAATGATCACGTCGAACATCTGGATCGGCACCTTTTTGAGCTTCGGCTCGCGGCCGAGCAGCTCGAACAGCATCAGCGCCTGATCGAGGTTCGTCACGGCCTCACCCGGCCCGCCGATGGGCATGATCTTGTTCTGCTTCTCCGGATCTTCAAGACAATCGGCAATAAAGCGGGCCAAGTCAGCCTCGCTGATCGGCTTGCACGCTGTGAGCTTGCCATCGCCGAACATGACGTAGGGCTTGCCGTTTTTGACCTTTTCGATCTGTCCGGCAATCGACTTGAAAAAAGCGGTGGGCCGAACGATGGAGTACGTGACGCCGGACTCGCGTAACTCCTTTTCGAACTTCAGCTTGGCGCGCTGGAACTCCAGCATGGGCTTCTGCACGCAGATGGCCGAAAGCAACACGAACTGGCTGATGCCCGCCGACATACCGGCATCGAGTGCGTTGCGGGTCGCCTGATAATCGATGTTCCATGAATCCTTGATGCCGCCGTTGCGCGAGGTCAGGCACGAAACCACCGCATCGAAATGCTCTCCCCTGACGCCGTCGCGCATGAGCGAATCCATATCGGATACGTCACCGAACCGCACCTCCGAACCCTTCAGCTCCTGGCGGGTCTGCTCAGCGGTGGTCGAAGCGTTCACGCCGGAGCGCTGGCGAGCGAAACTCACCACCTCGTAGCCTCTTGTCACCAGTTCCCGGACGACAAACTTGCCGATATAGCCGGTGGCACCAACGACAAATACACGTTTCTTTTGCTGCTTTCCACTCTTTTCAGCCGGAACAGATGAGGTCATCAATGGTCGATAATTTTGAACATTGCCGAAATCCCATGTACAGAACGATTATACAGCTAAAATGATGATTTTGAAACTCTTGGACAAGATTCGCCGAATGGCCGTTTCACATGATGGCAAACCGGTTTGCCGGATTTTTCTTTATGACTTCGGTGTTACATTCAACGTGAAGCAATAAGCAGAGATGGTGTTTTGAAAAAGGAGTCCGAGATGCTCAATCCCTTCATTGAAAGCCTTTTATTGCGACTCAAAAGCTCGTTTGATCTTGAACATCTGGGCAGTTTGCTCGGCGAATTTCTGATTGAGCTGGTCAGCGTGTTTCTCGTTCTTGCTGTTTTCTACCTGCTGTGGCGGATCGTTCGGGGGATTTTGTCTTCCCGGCTCGCTCAACGTCTTGACCGCACCAGTGCGGCGTTTGCTGAAACAGTCATCAAATTCGGCATCTTCGGCATCGGAGCGCTGACGGCCCTGGGTGTGGCAGGAATCAAAACCTCCACCCTGCTTGGCTCGCTTGGCGTGCTCGGCCTGACCCTCGGCTTTGCCCTGCGCGACACGCTTTCCAACATCATTTCCGGGATTCTGATTTTTATCGACCGGCCGTTCACGATCAACGACCTCATCGAGATCGACAACAACTACGGCCGCGTTGACAAAATCACCCTTCGCACCACCCGCATCGTCACGGTTGACGGCAAGATGCTTGCCGTTCCGAACGCCGTGATCATGAACAAAACCGTGACCTCCTATACCAATTTTCCGCATCTTCGTCTCGATATTGCCGTCACCATCGCCGTCACCGAAAATATTGAACGGGCTCGTTCGATCCTGCTTTCGCTGGTTAAGGACGATCCCGATTGCATGCGCGATCCTGCACCGGTCGTTGTCGTGACGCAACTGAACGACTACAACGTCGTGCTTGAACTTCAGGTGTGGCTCAACAACGAAAGAGAACACATCCAGAAGCGGCTGGAGCTGCGGGAAAAGGTGTTCAACGCGCTGAACGAAGCGGGTGTGAAGATGCCATACGAAACCATTCAGCTTGCGCCGCACCGGGTCGAGGTGAACAACCAGTCCGGCGGCTGACCGGAAAAGTAACAGAAGATCAATAATGAAACCAATTGCCGATTACACCATCAGAACCATGAGCCGCCGGGAGATCGATCTCGCTGTCGATTGGGCTGCCGCCGAGGGGTGGAACCCCGGCCTCGAAGATGCCGAATGTTTTTACCACACTGATCCGGAAGGCTTTCTGGTTGGCCTCGTCGGTAACGAGCCGGTGGCGACCATTTCCGTGGTGCGTTATGGCAACTCCTTCGCATTCCTTGGCTTTTACATCGTCAAGCCGGAATGGCGGGGCAAAGGGCTGGGGCTCCGGATATGGAATGCCGGGCTGGAGCGGCTGGCCGAGCGTACTGTCGGGCTCGACGGCGTCGTGGCACAACAGAAGAACTATCGGAAATCTGGATTTGCGCTGGCGTACCGGAATATTCGCTTCATGGGCGCGGCTGCGGAAAACGCTGAATCGTACCCCGGCATCGTGCCGCTCACGGAAATTCCTTTTGCAACGCTCCATGCCTACGACCGCCCGTTTTTTCCGGCTGACCGGAGCGCGTTTCTTCAGTGCTGGACAAGCCGCACAGGCAGCAAGGCGTTCGGCGCTCTGCACGACGGGGCGCTTGCCGGTTACGGCCTCATCCGACCATGCCGCTCCGGCTTCAAGATCGGCCCCCTTTTTGCCGACAATCCCGACGTGGCCGAAGCGCTGTTCAAGACGTTAATCGGTTCGGTTCCTGCCGGAAGCCCGATCTTTCTCGACATTCCGGAAGTGAACCCCGAAGCGCTCCAACTCACGCAGCGCCATGGCATGAAGGTGGTGTTCGAGACCGCGCGGATGTACAAGGGCGAAGCTCCCGATTTGCCGGTCGAGCGGATTTATGGCGTCACGACCTTCGAGCTGGGATAAGGGAAGCATTTCAAGCGGCAAAGGCTGTTCACCATTCGACCGTGTTGGATATTTTTTCCCGAAGAGGCTTGTCTGATACCGAGGCAAAACTATATTACTGCATAACCATTCAGCATGCGGGGCATCCGGAAACATTGTTTGCCGTCACTCCGGCAGAAGATAACCATCGGGCAAGCCCTTGCTGTTCATGACCTCTCAGCTTCAGCAGTATGAATTACTTTGAATTGTCAATGATCGTCGGTGCAGGATCGCTTGTGGCGGGCCTGCTCGGCTCACTGACCGGACTTGGCGGTGGTGTTGTTATCGTGCCGCTACTCACCCTTGGACTCGGAATCGACCTGCGTTACGCCGTGGGGGCTTCACTCATCGCGGTGATCGCAACCTCCTCCGGAGCTGCGGCGGCATACGTCACCGAGGGTTACTCGAACATTCGCATCGGCATGTTCCTCGAAATCGCCACCACCATCGGTGCGCTTTTCGGAGCTTTTCTCGCCGGCATTCTTTCGACCAACATCATTGCCATCGTCTTCGGCGTGGTGCTGCTCTACTCCGCATGGCTTTCGAGCCGCCCCAAAGAGGATCACTCAGATCAAACAGAGTCCGATGCGCTGGCTACCCGCCTCAAGCTTAACAGCACCTACCCGACCGAAGACGGCATCAAACACTACAGCGTACACAACGTCGGTGCGGGCTTCAGCCTGATGGGGCTGGCCGGTGTGCTGTCGGGTCTGCTCGGCATCGGCTCGGGAGCCGTGAAGGTGCTGGCGATGGATCACGCCATGCGGCTGCCTTTCAAGGTTTCAACCACGACCAGCAATTTCATGATCGGGGTCACCGCTGCGGCCAGCGCAGGCGTCTATCTGAGCCGTGGCTACATCGATCCGGGGCTCTCCATGCCCGTCATGCTTGGCATTCTGGCCGGCTCGTTCATTGGCGCACGCCTGCTGATGGTTGCCAAAACCAAGTGGCTGCGCCTGGTGTTCGGTGCGGTGATTTTTGTGCTCGGTATCGAAATGATTTACAACGGCATTGTCGGGAGGATATGAGATGAGCCACCACACGAAACCGGAATGGAATGATCAGCGCATTGAAATCATCATCGGCACACTGCTGAAATGGGGCGTGATGCTTGCCGCCGCAACCGTTTTTACCGGAGGCATGCTGTTTCTGCTCACCCATGGCGGTGAACACCTGAACTACCACATCTTTCATGGTGCGCAATCACCATTGCGCAGCTTTAAGGGAATTGTGTCGGGTGTGATGCGCTTTGAACTCAAAGCCATCATTCAGCTTGGTCTGGTTATGCTTATTCTGACCCCCATCGCGCGCGTTGTCCTGTCCATTTTTGCTTTTTACAAGGAGCGTGACCAGCTCTATGTCGCGATTTCATCCATCGTGCTCATCTTTCTTCTTATCAGCCTTGCCAGCGGAGTTGTCTGATCAGCAATAAAAGAGAGCTTTATATTGGGAATAATGTTAACAATAATTAACTTTAAAAATTAAACGACTGAGTTTTCAACGCGGCCACAACTCATAACCGGACAGTCACCATGCGCCAGAAGATTTCGCACCGACGATATTTCTTTATGGCCCTCGTCGCCATGTTGTGCCTGCTGACCTTCTCTCCGCTCGATTCATGGGCCGCCGTATCGGGCAAAAATGATGAAGCAGAATTCAAGGGCATTTCGGTTCAAACCACTGACCTTGATGATGGCATTACCGGCGTCACAGGTTCGGTCTACATCGCGGCTTCACCGAAGCACATCTGGGCAGCCATCACCGATTACAACAATCACAAACATTTCGTGCCCAAGCTGATCGACAGCGGTCTGATTTCAGACAACGGGCGTGAGCAGGTAATGTTTGAAAGGGGCAAAACCGGCATTTTGCTTTTCAGAAAAACCGTGTATATCAAGCTGAGCCTTCAGGGAGAGTATCCGAAAAGGCTTGATTTTCACCAGCTGGAAGGCGATTTCAAGGTTTATGAGGGTGAGTGGTTGATCGATAAAGCCCCTGACGGTAAAGGAACCATGCTTACTTTCAATGCAAAGATCAAACCGGATTTTTTTGCACCGCCGATGTTCGTTCGCAAGGTTCAACAGAACGATCTGCCGATGGTGCTTGCCGCAATGAAAAAGCGTGCTGAATCAAGCATATACGCCTTGCATTTTGCCGAGACTGTCGGAATCAAACCTAAACCGGGACAACAAACTCCGCAACCTGTTGCAGACTGATTTTGCCTCTCATCATCCGGCAAAGGCGACAGTCAAGAAATTTTGTCACCTCTGCTGTAAAGAGAGCCATGCACCACACTTCCGCCCTCTTCATTCAAGTTCGTCGCACACCACCCGAACCTTTGCCGCATTGGCAATTGCCTGCTGCCTGACAAGCTCGACATCGCTGTCGGATTCGCCAGACATGAGCGCTACGCCCATGCGCCGGTAGGGGCGCGTGGTGGGTTTGCCGAAAATCCGGATGTCGCTGCCGGGTTGTTCAAGCGCTTTTTCCACACCATCGAACGACGGATTTGTGCCCGCTTTATCGGCAAGAATCACCGCGCTTGCGCCGACGCGCAAGAGTTCGATGCCGGGAATCGGCAGGCCGAGCACTGCGCGGGCGTGCAGCTCGAACTCCGAAAGATTCTGCGTACCGGTCAGCGTCACCATGCCGGTATCATGCGGACGCGGCGAGAGTTCCGAGAAATAGAGCCCATCGGCGGCAAGGAAAAACTCCACGCCCCAGATGCCTGCGCCGCTGAGCGCTTCGGTTACTTTTCCGGCAATCTGTTGTGCCTGCGACAAATGCTCCGGGCTGATGCGGCACGGTTGCCAGCTTTCCTGGTAGTCGCCACGCTCCTGCCGGTGGCCGATGGGCGGGCAGAAGAGCGTCGGCCCGTTTTTCTGCGTCACGGTCAACAGCGTGATTTCGGTATGGAACGCCACGAACGCTTCGACGATCACCTCGGCGATGTCGCCCCGCTTACCGCTCTGCGAATAGCTCCACGCCTTTTCGATATCAGCCTCGCTCCGCACGGTGCTCTGCCCTTTTCCCGACGAGCTCATCAGCGGTTTGACCACGCAGGGCAGGCCGACCTCCGCCACCGCCGTCCGCAACTCGTCGAGAGAGGCAGCATAAAGATAGTTGGCCGTGCGCAGACCGAGGTCACGGGCGGCAAGGTCACGGATGGCTTTGCGGTTCATGGTGAAGTTGGCCGCACGCGCGGAGGGTACCATCTGAATCCCCTGCTGCTCGTAATCGTAGAAGCGCTCAGTGCGAATAGCTTCGATCTCCGGCACAATGATGTCGGGCTTGTGCTTGGCAACAATCGCGTCGAGCGCGTTGCCGTCGAGCATGTCGATCACTTCGCGTTTGTCAGCGACCTGCTGGGCGGGTGCATCGTCATAGCTGTCCACGGCGATAACGCGCTGGCCCAGACGCTTGACGGCAATCACGAACTCTTTCCCCAACTCCCCGCTGCCCAGCAGCATGATTGTTTTCGACATAAATTCTTTTACTTGTTGTATTTGTAAAACCCTTTCGCCTTGATCTGCGCGAACCACTCGCGGGCTTTTTCTTTCGCATCACGGTCAGGCGGCCAATGGACGAAGGTTGCCACATCCCGCAGTCCGACCGTGCCGAGCGAAGGGATTTCGACACTTCTCGGCTCACCGAGCTTCCAGGCCGCAGGCTGGCGGACACGCCCCTTTTCGGGATGATCGAACTCCAGCGGCGGAAACAGCTCGGCAAAAGAGCGGCCACGCCACTCATCTTCGGGAAAAGTAATGCAGGCGGCCATGTCTTCCCTGGGCTTCATTTTCGCGCAGGCAGCGGCCAGCAGAAGCGGACGGCCGAACACCGAGCCGGTGAACTCCTTCGGTGTGCCCGCAAAGCCGGCAGCGACTCGTCCGCTGGCGATGCCCATATCCGGCTTGAACAGCAGTTCGTCATTTTCGCCCATCCAGCGCGCAGCACGGATAGCGTCGAAAAACGGCTCCTCCGAACCGAACTTTTTTGAGAAAAGCAGCACAATCGCGCTGTCCAGAAAACGCTCGACCACGCAGAACGGCTCCCGCGCAAGCGACTCCCGCATCCAGACGAGAAACATGTTCAGGTAGATCAGGATCTCCGTAGGCGAAAACTCAAGGGTCAGTCGTGCAAAATCGTGCATCCCGACGTACAGTACCGTGGCGTCGAATTCGATGCACTTCAGGGGAAAGCAGCCCGCCTTTTCGTCATCGATCTCGACATCGACCGTCAGCGGCTGCGACAGGAGAAAATCCGTTATGGTGTTGTAGCTGTATGGCGTTTTCACTGGTGCGGATCGGCGAAATTAAAGCAAAATAGAAGATAGCACTCCCGTGCGGTTATCCCGCTTGCCGACAGGACATGAACATCAATGAACGGCTCACTTTGCCGGAATATCGGCCAGCACATCGACGAGGAAGTCCCAGAATTTCTGGACCGACGCGCATTCGACCTTTTCGTCAGGCGAGTGAGGAAAACGAATCGTCGGCCCGAACGAAATCATGTCGAGCCCGGGATAGATACCGCCGATGATGCCGCACTCCAGCCCGGCGTGAATAGCCTTGACTTCCGGAGCTTTTCCGAAACGTTGTTGATAGATGCGCTGCATCAGGCTCAGGATAGGCGAATCCGGATCTGGTTTCCAGCCAGGGTAGCCGCCGGTGAACGAAGAGGTCGCACCAACACGATCAGCGACGCTCTGGATGCTCGTCGCAAGCTCTTCAAGCGACGAATCAACGGAGCTTCTGAGCAGGCACTCGACAGCAATGCTTCCGGCGTTCGATTTCACCCTCGCCAGATTGTTCGACGTTTCAACCACGCCATCCATTTCGCCGCTCATTCGCACGACACCATTCGGGCAGTCGGCAACGGCCTGGAGGAGGCGCCCGAAAGATTCGTTATCGATAACCGTATCCGGAATCTCAGCAGCTCTAATCTCGATACGCAAATCCGGGTCAACCGCCGCCAGTTCTTCCGCGATTGTTGCCCCAAGGCGCTTGAGCGTTTCGACAAAAAGCTCAGCGCGATCGGATGGAAGCGTGACGAGTGACGTTGATTCACGGGGAATTGCGTTGCGCAGGCTTCCGCCATCAATCGAGGCCAACCGCAAGCTGCAACAGTCGTGGCCAGCTTGCAACAGCCTGTTCATGATCTTGTTGGCGTTGCCCCGACCAAGATGAATATCCAAACCGCTATGCCCACCTTTCAGTCCTGAAACCCTGATCTCAAATCCGGCATAGTCGGGAGGAAGCGATGCTTCGCTGTACCTGAACGTCATCGTGCCATCAAGCCCACCGGCGCACCCGATGAACAGTTCACCCTCATCTTCGGAGTCGAGGTTCAGAAGAATTTCTCCCTCAAGAACCTCCGGCTTCAACCCCATTGCCCCGGTCATTCCGGCCTCCTCATTGGCTGTGAACAGCGCTTCGAGTGGCCCATGTGATAGCGATTCCGACTCCAGCACTGCCAGCGCTGCGGCGACGCCGATGCCATTGTCGGCCCCGAGCGTTGTGCCTCGGGCACGAACCCAACCCTTCTCGAAGTAAGCTTCGATCGGATCTCGCTCAAAATCGTGATGGCTGTCCGCATTCTTCTGCGGCACCATGTCGAGATGCGCCTGAAGGATGACGCCTTTGCGCTGCTCCATGCCTTTCTTGGCAGGCTTTCTGATGATGACATTGCCTGCCTCATCGATCAGGCTTTTCAACCCGAGCCGTCGGCCAAAATCAGCAACGTACTCCCTGATCTGTTGCTCGTGGCCGGATGGTCGTGGGATTTGCGTCAGGTTATAAAAATGCCTCCAAAGCGCACGGGGCTCCAGCTCAGGAATGGTAGTGGTCATAATCTCCAGATTCAACGTTTCTGCGACAAACTGATTGTTATAGTATCACCATAATTTGAGAGAATAAAAAAGCGCTGCATAAAGTCAACGATGTTCCCCGTCAGATAACCAATAGTTATGGAAATCGTTATTTTATATTTCAAACAAACCGCAAACAGGTCAATCGCTTAAGCCAACACTTTATGATCGATTTCAGGCTCAAGGTTTTCGATACGGTCGCACGCAGACTCAGCTTTACCAAAGCCGCCGAGGAGCTTTACATCAGCCAGCCTGCGGTGACCAAGCATATCAAGGAGCTGGAGCGGCAGATGAACCTGCGACTGTTCGAGCGCCGGGGCAACCGCGTGGCGCTGAGCGAGGGCGGCCGGATTCTCCTGAAGCATACCGAAGCGATTCACGACATTGCACGCCAGCTCGAGGACGAGCTCAACATGCTCCACGAAGTGCACCGCGGATCGCTCAGCATCGGCGCCAGCACCACCATCGCGCAGTATGTGCTGCCTCCCCTGCTGGCGATGTTTCACCGGCTCTACGCAGAAGTACGCCTTTCGATGCTCACGGCCAACACGGAACAGATCGAAAACGCGCTGTTGCAGCATACAATCATGCTCGGCATCATCGAGGGTGAATCAAAGCGGCGGGACATCATCTACACCCCGTTCGCGAGAGACGAAATTCTGCTGGTCTGCAATCCCGCCCATCCGCTTGCGCGCAAAGATGATATCCGCCTCGATGAACTGGCCGCCACCCCGCTGCTGCTCCGCGAACCAGGGTCCGGCACTCTCGAAGTGATCGCCAACGGCTTGAAGCTGGCAGGGCTCCGGCTGTCGGACATGACCGTCGAGATGCATCTCGGCAGCTCAGAATCGATCAAGTCCTACCTGATGTATTCGCAGAACTGCATGGCTTTTATTTCAAAGGATGCGGTCAAAAAAGAGCTGGAAGAGGGGCTGCTCAAAACGCTGCGGGTCAGGAAACTTTCGATGCACCGGCAGCTCTACTTCATCACGCTGCACGGCCAGAGCGGTGGACTGGTCGAACTCTTCATGCGCTTCGGCCTGCAGCATCACACCCAACGGTGACATTCGCTATTTGATCAGTCCGGCCTCTTTTGCCTGATGTACCAGCACGGCCAGTGCGCAGGAGAGCAATCTGGTTCGGAGGTTGTCCGCACGACTCGTCAGGATCACCGGCACCCTTGCGCCCATGACGACGCCCGCCGCATCGGCGTGGCTGATGAAAGTAAGCTGCTTGGCGAGGATGTTGCCCGCCTCGATATCCGGCGCAAGCAGAATGTCCGCATCCCCCGCAACCTGTGAAACGATGTGCTTCTCTTTGGCTGCCTGCTTGCTGATGGCGTTGTCGAATGCCAGCGGGCCGTCGATGATGCAGCCGGTGATCTGCTTGCGCTCGGCCATTTTACAGAGTGCGGCGGCATCGAGCGTGGCCTGCATGGAAGGATTGACAACTTCAACAGCGGCGAGCACGGCGATTTTCGGCAGGCGCTCCTCCCCGGTGAGCGCCACCCAGGCATCGACGGCATTCCGACAGATGTCAGCCTTTGCGCACAGATCCGGCGAAATGTTCACTACCGCATCGGTGACGATGAGCCATTTGTGGTACCCGGCCGTATCCATCACATAGGAGTGCGACAAGCGCCGCTCGGTACGCAGCCCGGAGCCGTGGGCCACGATCGGCCCGAGCAGCTCGTCGGTATGCAGCGAGCCTTTCATGATCGCCTGAACGTGGCCGGTTGCGGCAAGCCTGACGGCGTGCTCGGCGGCCTGGTGACTGTGCTCCGTGTCCACAATTTCCCAATCGGCGAGATCGATTCCAGCCTTCGAAGCCGCCTCACGGATGCGGTCGGCAGGCCCCACAAGCACAGGCACGATCAGATGCTCCCTGACCGCATCAGCGACAAACTGAAGATCGAGCGCCTCAACCGGATGCACCACGGCCGTTACAAGCGGAGGCAGTGACGCGCATCGCTCGATGACAGCATGGTAACGATCGTGAGGATGCACCTGTATTTCCGGCGGTTCATCGGTGGCAAATGCATGGGTTCGCTGGCTCATATCACGTCTTTGTAGGTTGCTTGCAGATATGGATTGCTGATTTCAATATAATCAACTCCAAGATTCAGCGTGTTACGTTCACCGGCTCGTTACTTTTCCTTGCTGAACCTGTGCGTCGTCTTTCAAGGTTATGAAGAATGATTTAATGAATTATTGGCATATGACCATAATTCTCATTATATTAACGGCCTTATCATTCTCCACTGAAAAGGTGTAACTAAAGAAGTAGCTGGTTGTGAAAAAAGTTTTGATTCTGGGAGGAGGCATTGCCGGTATTGCGGCTGCGATCGCCTTCCGCAAGAGAGGATTCGAGGTCGAAGTGGTATCCGACCGTGAGTATCTGTTCATCTACCCGATTGCCATCTGGATTCCGGTAGGAACCGAGAAGTTCAACAACGTGGCCTTTCCGCTCGCCAAACTGGCAAAAAAGCATGGCTTTACCTTGACCCTTGACAAAGTAACAGGTATCGACGCCGCACGCGACGCGGTGACGCTTCAGCAAGGTGGTAAGCGCAGCGATTTCGACTTCCTCGTGATTGCGCTCGGTTCGGACAAAGTCAAGCACGAAGGCATTGAGCACACCCTGTCGATCTGCGGCGCACCGGAGCACTCGATTCGCCTGAAAGAGCGCATTGACGCTCTCATCGAGCGCGGCCACGGCAAGATCGCCTTCGGCTTCGGCGGCAACCCGAAAGACCCAAGCGCAGTGCGTGGCGGCCCGGGTTTCGAGCTGTTTTTCAACCTCCACCACAAGCTCACCAAGCTCGGCATCAGAGACAATTTCGAGATGACCTTTTTCGCTCCAATGGCCTCACCGGGCCAGAAAATGGGCCAGAAGGCACTCGATATGATGGACATCATGTTCAAGTCGAAAAACATGCACCAGCACTACGGGAAAAAGATTACGCGCTTCGAATCTGACGGCGTGGTGTTCGAGGATGGCAGCAAGCTGGACAGCGATCTCACCATGTTCATTCCTGCCGGATCAGGCCACAGCGTTTTCAAGAATTCCGATCTTCCCCTGAGTGATGCCGGGTTCGTGAAAATCGACGACTTCTGCCGCGTCATCGGCGTGGATGGCTGGTACGCTGTCGGCGATTCAGCAGCGCTTGAAGGGCCGGAATGGAAAGCCAAGCAGGGCCATATCGCAGAGTTCATGGCCGACTGTACGGCCAACAACTGCCTCGCCGAACACTTCGGTCATCAGGAGCCGATGAAGGGCTACCAGGAGCACCTGAACGTCCTCTGCGTCATGGACACCGGCGACGGCGCAGGCTTCGTCTACCGTACCGGCCACAGCCAGATGTTTATTCCGTTGCCGATTGTCGGCCACTGGCTGAAAAAGTCGTGGGGAATCTATTACAAGCTGTCGAAGATGAAATATATCCCCCGCATTCCCGGCATGTAATCGCTACCGGGTTGTTGGTCTGGCAAAGCAACTTGATTCTTTGCCGACTGCTATCCTCAGAATAACAGAAAAAGCAGGCTTTTGGCCTGCTTTTTTACTGTTGAAACGGAACGTGGGATCACCACGTCCCGTCCTGTAATACTATTACCTTACTTCTTTTCAGGAACCTCTTGTTCAGGTTTCACTGCGTAGTTGATCAGGTAGTCGTAGAGCCTGATGAGGCGCGAGTTCTGGTTGTTCTGATCGATCCAGTGGCCGATCATACCGATGGTACGGGCCAGAACGAAGAAGCCGTTCAGGGAGTGCACCGGGAAGTCGAGGTCCATCAGAATGCAGCCGATGGTGCCATCAACGTTCAGAATCAGGTTGCCCTTCTTGGCCGTAGTGACCTTCTCGACCTCAAGCGCGTAGTCGAGGCACGGAGTGTGCAGCGACGTTTCGTTCTTGATGTAGCTCACCAGATACTTCACGCGCTGGTCGGGATTCTTGACGCTCTTGACCCTGTGGCCGATACCGGGAACCGGGCCGACATTCTTCTTCATCCAGGAAAGGAAGCCGGGGATGTCGTTCGGGTAGTCCTCGACAGCCATCTTGAAGTATTTGCCGGCATTGGTCACGGCGCCGCCGAAACGGGGGCCGATCATGGTCATGCCAGCCGAAACAGCCTGCGGCATGTCGATGCCTGCGCAAGCGGCGAGAATCGAACCAAACGCACCCGACACGGCAGGACCGTGGTCTGCCGAAATCATGACGATGCGTTTGATAATTTCGGACTCTTCGCGGGTCGGAAGCTTTTTGTTCCAGAGCAGGCCGATGACATCTTCGATGCCATAGCCTTTCGAGCAGAGCTCCGAAGCGGCGTAACCGGCATAGCGCGGCTCTTCGCCACGGTCGTCGGAAATGGTGGTGCGGATGAGCGGCTCAACGATCACTTCACCCTGCTTCATGACCTCCTGAACGCTCGGCGGCAGCTCAGGCAGCACAGCCTCGTCGATCTCGGTGCTGATTTCACCGGCAGCGATCAGCTCTTCATAGACTTTTTTGATCTCCTTGCTGAGACCACCGAAGGTATCCGGAACGTACGCACCGGCGTCGCGGAGTGCGTTCATCTTGGAGCGGGCGGAGCCTGCACCTTTCTTGCCTTCCTTGGCACCGGCATGGCCGAACTTCATACCCTGAGGCAGAACTTCCTGGCAGGTACCACCGATGGCGGCGATCAGCTTGATGCGGCGCGGCTCAGCGGCCAGCCACTCTGCGGCTTCTTCTTCGAGATTACCACCAACCTCGCCGATCATGACGACCGCCTTGGTTGCGGGATCCTTCTCGAACATTTCGAGGTAGGTCACGAAGTCGGTGCCGGGATAGGCGTCGCCACCGATAGCCACGGCAGAGGTGATGCCGTCGCCGTTCTGGGCACAAAGCCACATGGCTTCGTTGGACAGGCCACCGGACTTGGTCAGAACGCCGAACGAACCCTGACGGTACAGGTTGCAAAGCTTCAGGTTCTTGAACTCACCACCGATCACGCCAAGGCGGCACTCGCCGGCAGACATGATACCGATGGAGGACGGGCCATTCAGCATCTTGCCAAGCTTCTGGGCAAGTTTTCTCAGACGCTTGGCGTCCTTTTCCGGAACACCTTCAGTGATCATCGAGACCAGCTGAATGTTCGGGGACTCAAGCGCCTCTTTGGCAGCCTGGGCAGCGCGGGATGCGCCGAGGTAGATAAGTGCGGTGTTGATATCCGGATGCTCTTCGAGAGCAGGAGCCAGGGAGTCGTAAACGGTGACGTTCTTGAGTTCGCCGCCGCGGAAGATCTCTTTCTGCTGGCCGGCTTCGGGCGGATACACGAAAGCCTGGACGGTCAGCGGACGGTTGACCAGAAAGTCAAACTGGGCCATGCGTTTTGCCGCATTGACGCCTGCTACGCCGCCGATGATGACTGCCCGGGTATCTTTATTTGCGAGAATGCTCACGGTTCAATCAGATTTAATGAGTTTCTATAGTCTTAAATTTCAACATCTTACAAGGACATCCCTCAAGACTTCATCGCCATATCGACGATATCGGTCATCGGCATGCTGCGGTCGTAGACGTGAATGTCGAAGCCTTCCTCCTGGAGCTGCTTGATAGCGGCAAGGCCCTGAGCTTCGTTCGGGCCGCCACGGCGCACCCAGATTTTTACGCCTTCGAGGTAGCCCTTCGACTTGCTTTCGCGGAAGCCGTTGATGATACCGCTGAAGGTAGCCTTCACGTCGGTAAAGTTGGCGATAGCGCCGCCGACAATGATGTGCTTGATGTTGGGCAGACGGCAGATGGTTTCGGTGAGCGCTTCCACAGCCCAGTCGGCCGGGTCGCCCGAATATTCTGCATAGTTGGCGATGGTTCCGCCGCGAGCCACGACTGCGTCGGCATAGAAGACCGATGCGCCGCCGCCTGCGGTCAGCAGAGCGATTTCACCACCGGGAACCTCAACGAACTTGACCGAACCCTTGATCCTGGAGTCGATCTCCATGATCTGCTGCTCGGCTTCGGTGAACGGACGGCCGATTTCGGAAACCGGCTTGAAATCCCAGTCGGCATGGCGGAACCGGGCATCATAGTCCACGTTCATAACGGCGTCAAGCGCGGCGAAGCGCATGTCGCTCTTGCGGATAACCAGCGGGTTGATTTCGATGGACTGTGCGTCCTCGTTGTCGAAACAGAGAATGAGACGGGAGCAGATCTTGCCGACGCGCTCGGCGATTTCGCCTTCGAAACCGGCATCCTTGGCAAGCTCGGTGAGTCGCTCGATGGTGGGATTCTCGTCGAGTTCGATCTGGATACGGCGGACGCTGTCCCAGTTGTCTTCGATATCGACGCCGCCGTGCTTGGAAATCAGCAGTTCAGCGCCATCTTTGTTACCGATAATCGAAACGTAGAACTCCGCGTCATGCTCGAGCATTTCAGCGATGATGACCTGGCCGATTTCAGCCGTGCCGACTTTGGCGCCAAGCATCTCTTTGGCAGCTTCGATGGCCTGTTCGAGATTAAGACCAATTTTAACGAGACCGAGTTTGAAACGGCCGCCGATGGCTTCGTGTGCCTTGACGACGAGTTTCGATTCACGCAGCCATTTATTAGCTTCACCAAGCTGTGCAAGACGGTCAGGGTCCATGATGACAACATAATTAGGCACAGGAATGCCCCATTTGTTGAACAACTTCATGGCCGGCCCTTCAAGAATTTTAGCCATGCTCTATGTGTTTACGTTTTCAGGTAATTGTGCGAAAAGAAAAGTGCAAAGTTTAAATATAGCTATATTCTGTCTTGTTACCAAGACGTTAAGACTCGTTAACCCAATCCAACCGACAAAAAAGTAACAATGCACGATTTCATTACCTGGTGGCAGCATCTACCATACGACATGAACCCCATCATTTTTTCTGTCGGCCCTGTTGCCATCCGCTGGTACGGAACCATGTATATCATTGCGTTCGCGATCGTCTGGCTGCTTTCGAAGTACAGAATCGCGACTGAAAAACTCCCCTTCGACAAGAGCTTTCCCGGTGATGCCCTTACCTGGGCGATGGGCGGGGTGCTGATCGGCGGGCGTCTTGGCTACATCCTTTTTTACGGTTTCGAATGGTTTCTGCAGGATCCCATCGGAACCCTGCTGCCGTTCAACTTCGGTAATGGAACCTGCGCCTTCGCGGGCATTACCGGCATGTCGTTCCACGGCGGGCTGATCGGCGTTGCCCTCGCCTTGTGGCTGTTTACCCGAAAGCACAAGGTTGATTTTCTCAAAACCGTTGATCTCTTCATTCCCGCCCTGCCGCTCGGCTATACCTTCGGCCGTCTCGGCAACTTCATCAACGGCGAACTCTACGGCCGCGTCACAACCTCGGCCATCGGCATGTACTTCCCTGCCGCTCCAACCGTGGCGCTACGCCATCCTTCCCAGCTTTACGAAGCATTTTTCGAAGGCATCGTGCTTTTCATCATCCTCTGGTCGATTCGCAAAAAAGCTCCGTGGCCCGGCTTTCTCTCCGGTCTTTACCTTATCGGCTACGGCACGGTACGCTTTTTCATCGAATTCTACCGCGAACCCGACGCCCAGCTCGGCTTTGTCTTCCTGAACTTCTCGATGGGCCAGGTGTTATGCTTTCTGATGATTGCGGCGGGAATCGGGATTCTGGTGTGGTCTAAGCGGCGGGCGGCAGGAGCTGTGGCGAGCGAGAACAAGAAATAAGTTTTGGGGGCTGATCTTTTCCTCTCTTGTCAAGCAAGCAGTTGTATTGATCTGCCCCCAACAAACTCGTCCCATTCCCTTTCAAAGACGATTCTTGCCCAGCATCAGCAATAGTTCTTTGCCGTCTTCCATAATGACGAAAAGGGTATCGCTACCGCGAACCGTCACCTCTTTCACACCCGCAAGTCCCCGCAGATATTCAGCGGTTTTGTTCGTTGCCGCTACGCGATCGCCTTCATTGGCGGCCAGATATTCGTCATACTTTGCGTCTGCCTGTTCCACCAGTACCTCGGGTGTAAGCTGTTCATGTGAGGACGCTTCCACACCAGTCCCCGACTCCGAGACACATGCCGTAGCCGTGAACAGAAACAGCCATATCCAGAGAGAAAAAAATCTTTTCATACAGCACCTCCTGTAAACAAGAAGGCGGAGCCGATTTTTGGCCGACTCCGCCGTTTTTCAATTGGGAATTCTTAGACACTGTCGGTTACTTCAGCACCGTAACGCTTCCGGTATCGGGCAGCCGATCCTTGCCGCTCATGTCATAGAGCCAAACCTTGGCGCTGCCAGCCGCACCTAAAGAGGTGTTCCACGGAATATCGAAACTGTAATCATTACCGCTCTTGGTAACGGTTCCGGTATAGACCTTGTTGTTGTACAAGCCCGGCTGAGTCTGCTTGTAAACCTCCACATTGCTTCCGTGACATTTCACCAGTACTTCAGCAGCAGCATTGCCGGAGGTATCGACGTAGAAAAAGAACTCGTTAAAAGCCGGCGCGCTGTAAAAAGAGATGGTTGCATAGAGCCTGCCATAACCCGACACCAGCCTGAGCAGTTTGAAATCACGGGAGTCGGGCACTGCAGCTTCATTGGCATCGGCTTTGTACACGGCCAGTTGGCAAGCCCCCTTGTTGGTCGGAAAAGCAACCAGCTCGGGAGGACGGCAACCGGTAGCATATACGGCGTCAACCGCCTCGGCAACGGTCTTCTGCTCGTTAGCCAGCTTCTGGAAAAAGAGGTCCGTGCCGTTGTCGCCGCAATTGAAGGAGACCGATTCGTTCCATCCAAGCCATACCGAAGCACCGTGATTGGTGGTCCAGGTAGGCATGCCGGGCAGAGCACCCGGATCGGCACCGTGGCAGCTCTCCAGGAAGAATATCGTGGAAGGAAACGCCTTGTCAGCCCAATAGGTAGAGCTGAACGTTCCGGTAATGACATATCCGAACTGCGTGGCTCCAACCGCATGGTTGTACGCACTGGCAGGAATGGTGCCAGCATAGCCGCTGCTGCCCGACGGGTAACTGGAGTACCAGGGACGAACAAGGAAACCGAAATCACCACCCAGGTCACCACCGTGACCACGCATCACCACAACACCGTATTCGCCATTGTCGATCAGGGCGGCATTGGAGAGATTGGCAGAGTTGTTGAGCCGCGTCGTTACGCTGTACCCGAGCGATTCCAGATCGGATTTGACCTGTTGCCAGATTTTTGGCGACACCACATTGGCATCATCCTCAAGGCAATCGAAAATCAGAGCCTTGTTGCTCTTGGGCGCACACGGGATAAGCTTAAGCACTGGGCGCCTGATCTCCGTTACAGGAATAAGCTGCTTCTTTACCGGAGTCAACTGTTGTTGCACCGGTAGCAGCACCTTTTTCTGCACCGGCTGAATTTGATCGGCGGAACCGAGACGATCTTCCCCCAGCAGCATCAGCAGCTTCTTGCCATCCTTGAACTGCACCAGCAGGTTGTTGCCCTTCAGTTCCCGCACCTCCTGAACTTCCGGTTGAGTCAGCAGAAACGTTTTCTGCTCTCTGACTGCAATGGGCAACTGAACCTTTCTGACTTTAACCAGTTGATTTACGTCGGTGTGTACCTTGCTGGCAAGCTGAGTAATTCTGGCCGCATCGGCCCCCCACACCGTGCCCGCTGACATAAGCAGCAGACAAATGATGAGTCCACACTTTCTGACAAACTTCATGATAGACCTCCTTTGATTGTTGAGAGAAGTCTCAGTCAACTACCGATCAGGCGCACAAATCAAGCAAAAATGGCCATGCGCTCAAATCAACCTCAAGAGACAGTTAAAACCGTTTGATGAACGAAGTTTGATGTTTGAGTACTGGAAAAAACCAGCCTGAAATTCAAGCCGGGTATTTTTTGCGCTGAAGACAACAAGCCCTTCTCAGAGCAAGGGCGTTACGGAGTCTTGAGAAAAGAGTTATGGAAACTCTTGTTAAATGGAAGGTTAATTCTGCATACGAAAGCCTGGGAGCTAAATACTCATCCGTTCCGCAACCAGAATAGAGAAGCTGTGAAAAAAATAATTTTCTCACTTATGAAGTTATCAAATCGCAAGCATTAAAAAACAGCCATCGATCAAAATAATCGAAGAGATCCGCCAAACGGATATCCATCTCGACTTTGTGGATATGGATTTTTCGATCGGTAAGGAGCGATGCTGCTTGGTGATCGCTATGGGAATTGAGATGTTGTGTGAACGAGCTGCAAACAGAGAAGTTGAGGCTGCAGAAAATGCAAGTTGATGAGCGTTGTAATACGTTATAAAGTCAACGGCTTCGCCATTCCCCTATTTAGTCCGCCGACACAACCAGCTCTTCGCTTTTTCCGAAGCAACGGCGGCGGATGATGAGCGTCACGATGATGGTGCTCATAGCGGTGGAGCCGACGAGCATGAACATGACGACGATCTGGTAGCGGATGGCGATAAGTGGGTCGGCCCCTGCGAGGATCTGGCCGGACATCATGCCGGGGATGAACACAAGGCCGACGCCCATCATGGCGTTGATCGAGGGAATCATACCCGCCTTGACCGCTCCTTTGAAGATGTCGCGGCTCGCCTCCTTGAAGTTCGCGCCGAGGCAGAGTTTCATCTCCACCAGCTCGCGCTGCTGGCGCATCTGCGAGAAAAGCCGCTCGATGGAGATCGCGAGCGCGGACATCGAGTTGCCTATCACCATGCCCGCCGTCGGAATGAAGTAGCGCGGATCCCACCACGGGTGCACGCCGATCACCAGCCACGAGACGAAAAGCGCCGTCAGAAAGTAGCTTGATACCATCGTCAAAAAAGTCGGCACTTCGTAGGCGATCTGCTTCTCCTTCACCCTCCCCCGCACGATGAACACCGCCGAGAAGACCATGACAACAAAGATGCCGACCGTCAGCCACGGATTGTTGGCGCCAAAGATGAAGGTCAGGGCGTACCCCATAACGAAGAGCTGAGAGACCGTGCGGATCGTTCCGATGGTGATGTCCTTGTTCAGCCCGAGCTTGTGGATGAACGAGGTTGCCTGCGCAACGAGGATAAAGAGCAGCGCAAGCAGCAGCTGCGGGATGGAAATTTCTATGATCGGGTTCATGCGCATTCAAGGTTTCCGTTGCGGAAGGTGCAGCTTCGTGCCTGCGGAACGTCTGGCTGGTAGTCGCTATGCGTAACGATGAGCACAGTTTTGCCCTCCTCGGTGTTGAGTCGTTCGATGATCGAAAAAACCATCGTCGCGCTTTCGGCATCGAGCGCCGAGGTCGGTTCGTCGAGCAGCAGCACATCGGGCTCGGTGAGAATCGCGCGCATGATCGACAGGCGCTGTTTCTGACCGACCGACAGCTTGTTTGCCGATTGCGCAAGCGTGACGCCGTTCAGATAGAAGGCTTCGAGCATCCGCTCAAGCGTTTGGTCATCCGGTGCCGTTTTACGCTGGCCCTGTACAAAGGTGAACGGAAGAAGCAGGTTGTCGCGAATCGAGCCATCGATCATCTGCGGAATCTGCGGCACATAGGTCACCATCGAGCGAAGCGAAGAGGGCTTCATTCCGCTTGTGTTCTCGCCCTTGAAAAGAATCGACCCGGAGCGAGGCGTGTTCAGCCGGCAGATGAGTCGTAACAGGGTTGACTTGCCGCTTCCCGATGCCCCCTTGATGACGAGCAGCTCGCCGGATCGCACCTCAAGGGAAAGATGCTCGAAAACCGGCGGTCCACCTTTGTCGTAGCCGAACGAAAGGTCTCTGAGTTCAAGGAGTTTTATCATCGGTGATTTCTGTTTTTAGCCTGCCCTTGGGTAAAAAGGATTGTTGAAAAGATCGGAACTTATTTTCTTATTTACTAAATCAATGGATCGCCCATCAAAACCACCCCCGCACATGATGAAAGCTCCCGAAGAACGGCTTGGCTCCTTTTACCTCGGCGCTGAATACGACCTCAAGTCGGGCGCACGTCTTGAGCAACCGGTGCATTACGATGCCCGCGACCTGACCACCCACGCGGTCTGCGTCGGCATGACCGGCAGCGGCAAAACCGGCCTCTGCATCGACCTGCTTGAAGAAGCAGCGCTCGACAAGGTGCCGGTGATCCTCGTCGACCCAAAGGGCGACATGACCAACCTGCTTTTGCAGTTCCCCAACCTCTCGCCCGAAGATTTCCTGCCGTGGGTCGATCAGGACGAGGCGCGTCGCAAAGGCAAAAGCCCCGAAGAGCTTGCCGCGGATACTGCCTCGATGTGGAAAAACGGTCTGGCTGACTGGGGAATCACTCCTGATCGCATTCGTCAACTCAAGGATTCGGCGGAGCTTACCATCTATACCCCTGGCTCCGATGCCGGGATTCCGGTAAACATTCTCGGCAGCCTTGCCGCTCCCAAGCTCGATTTCACCGCAGAAGCTGAGGCGATCCGTGAACGCATCGCCGGAACGGTCAGCGCCCTGCTCGGCCTCGTCGGCATCGATGGCGATCCGGTCAAAAGCCGCGAATCGATTCTGCTCTCCGGAATCTTCGAGCATTTCTGGCGAGCGGGCACCGACCTCGATCTGGTCTCGCTGATCGGCTCCATCCAGAACCCGCCGATGCGACAGGTCGGCGTGTTCGACGTCAACACTTTCTACCCCGAAAAAGAGCGCTTCGAACTCGCCATGACCTTCAATGCCCTGCTCGCCTCGCCGTCGTTCCAGAGCTGGCTTGACGGCGAACCGCTCGACATCGGCACCATGCTGTACACCGCCGATGCCAAGCCTCGCCTCGGAATCTTCTCGCTGGCCCACCTTTCGGAAAACGAGCGGATGTTCTTCGTCACGCTGCTGCTCGAAAACGTCCTGACCTGGACGCGAGCCCAGCAAGGCACGTCGAGCCTTCGGGCGCTACTCTATTTCGACGAGGTGTTTGGCTACCTGCCTCCGGTCTCCGAACCACCATCGAAACGGCCGCTCATGACGATGCTGAAACAGGCCCGCGCGTTCGGCGTCGGCTGCGTACTGGTGACGCAGAACCCGGTCGATCTGGACTACAAGGCGCTGACCAACACCGGCACCTGGTTCATCGGCAAATTGCAGGCCGAGCGCGACAAGGCGCGCGTGCTCGAAGGACTGAAAAGCGCCATCAGCACGGCAGGCGGGTCGGATGCCGGATTCGATTTCGACACGGTCATCAGCCAGCTCGGCAAGCGCGTCTTCCTCATGCACAACGTTCACGAAGACCGTCCGGTAATCTTCCAGACCCGCTGGGCGATGAGCTTCCTCTCCGGTCCGATGACCCGCCCGCAGATCAAAACCCTCATGGCCGGGCGCAAAAATGGCTCAACCGCTCAATCAGCAACGTCCAGCCCAACGCCCACAAACGGCACAACTTCCGCTCCGACTCCGAATGCCGAAGCTGAGTTGCCATCCGGATACACAGCCGTTCCGCCGGGGTTAGACCCTTCGATACAGCAACTGTTCGTGCCGGTCACCGTCAATCCGGTAGCCGCTCTCGCCCGACGTTCCGGAGCGGGCGCTTCGCAGCCGTTACCGGCATCAGCAGAGCTGTTGTACGAACCCGCGCTCATCGGCTGCGCTTCGGTCGATTTCGTGGATAAAAAACGGGACATCAGCCGAAGCCGGCAGCTGCTTCTTGCCTGCACGGATTTCGATGTCGCGGGCAATCCCGACTGGGACAACAGTCAACCGGTCAGCCTTACCCAAGACGAACTTTCGGAGCAAGCCGACTCCAAAGCAGCCGGATTCTCCGCCTTGCCCGAAACGCTCACCAGCGCCCGAAAGCTATCGTCGTGCAACCGCTCGTTTTCCGACTGGCTGTACCGGAATGAACGTATGCCGATCTCCATCCATCCGGCGACAGGCCTGTTCCGTACCGAGGAAGAGAGCAAACGCAATTTCGCCATTCGCTTGCAACAAGCCGCTCGCGAACAGCGTGACAAGGAGGTCGATGCGCTCGAAAAGAAATATGCCACCCAGCTTGACCGCATTGCCGACAAGATCAGGAAAGAGGAGCGCGAGCTGGCGCAGGATGAGGCCGAACATCAGAACCGCAAAGCCAGCGAACTGGTCGGGATCGGCGAAACATTGCTGGGCTTCTTTCTCGGGAGAAAAAGCACCCGGGGCATCAGCAGCGCCATCAACCGCCGCCGCATGACGGCCAACGCCAAGGCGGATATCGAAGAGTCGGTCGAGACCATCGAGGAGCTGAAAAACCAGCAGGAGGAGATAGAGGCTGAATTGAAAGAGCAGGCAGCGGAAATCACGGCGCGGTGGGAACATCTCGAATCGGCGCTCACGACCGAAGAGCTCTCGCCCCGGCGGAGCGACGTGGTAATTCAGATCGTCACAACCGGCTGGCTCCCCTTCTGGCAGGTCACGCTCGATCAGACCGAGGGCGGTGGAACGCTTTTTCTGCCGGCATACGAAACTGCGGACGCATCGTAAATCTGCTCACCGTTCAGGCTTCGTTGCCGCGCTGCTTCCAGATCAGATCACGGAAAAAGAAGAGTGCGGCAACAACCAGCACGAGTAGCGCAATTCCCCAGATCATCAGGGAGAGCATGACGCCGCCGAGGTACATCCAGTAAACGCCGAACAGGAAAAAAACGATAGCGGCTCCCGTGGTCACGACCTTTTCCGGCAGGTTCCTGCCCATCATCCTGCCGACCATGACCGCCAGGCCATCCGACACCACCATGCCCAGGGTTGAGCCTATCCAGACCGGAATAAATGGATTCGTGGTGGCGAGGCTGATTGTGGAGAGCATGGTCTTGTCGCCAAGTTCAGCCATGAAAAAGGTCGAGAAAACCAGCCAGAAAGGATTGACGCCGGTTTTGCACTCCCCCGCCTCATCATCGTTGTCGAGGCTGTCGCCGCGAAGCGTCCAGAAGCCGAAGATGACAAACGACACTCCAGCAGCAAAAGTGATAAGATCGGTCGGCAGCAAATCTCCCATCAGCCAGCCGATACCCGTCGAAAAGACGTGCACGGCAAGCGTCGACCAGAAAATTCCCCACAGCACCGTACGCGGACTGTAGCAGGTCGCCAAAGCAAGGGCCAGAAGCTGGCTTTTATCGCCAAGCTCGGCCAGAAAAATCATCGCGAAAGAGAGCCAGAATGCCTGCATCGGGGAAAATCGGGATTACTGATTGCTTTGCCGCAAAATATGCCCGAATTTCCCCTTTGTTCCAAACACAACAACTCAGGAACCGTCAAGCAGGAAGCTTTATCCCTGAGCGGTCTTCACCATCTGAGCTGTATCGATTCCCTTCAGGCGCAACTGCTCGAGCAGCTCTGCGTAGGTGGCATCATCCATGTACGGCGTTCTGGACAGCACCCAGCAGCGCGTTCTGGAAGGATTCGACACCAGCGCCCACGAGTAGTCGTCGGCCAGCCCGATGACCCAGTAATCAGCTTTGATCCATCTGAAAAAGGTGACGATCAACTTGGCGTTGCCGCTACCGTCTACGGGCACGGCGGTCGCACGGATGGATTTTTCCCGGCCGTTCCGCTTGCACGAGTTGCGTACCAGCACCATGCCTTTGGCGGCGTCGAGCGTGTACTCGGCTTTCGTGCTGGCGCAGCCGCGCTGCTGCTTGCTCGGTATCGAGGCGATTTCATACCACGTGCCGCAGTATTTCATGACATCGACTTCCGGAACCGTGGCTGGCCCGCCGCGATGCAACCGTTTGCGTAAAAGATTTCCGAACATGATAGAATGAAGTTTTACCGTTTTCTGATGACATACTTTTATAAACGAAAAGCGGTAACGCCAAAGTTTCACCATAATCGTAACACTGCGAAACAATTGCTATTGTCGCTCTTTTTCAATAGCATTCAAGCTTGAAACTCTCTTCACCTTTGCGTTGTTAATCATGCCGACTATTCGTATCGCCGAACCGAGCGACATCGACGCCTGCGTCCGGTTGCTGCACCTGCTCTTCAGCCAGGAACACGAATTCGTGCCGGATTCGTCGAAGCAGGTGGCCGGACTCGAAATGATCATCGGCAACCCATCGACGGGCACAGTGTTCGTCTGCGAAAGCGAGGGACGCATCGTCGGCATGGTTGCGCTGCTGAACCTGGTCAGTACGGCGCTCGGCAAGAAGGTTGCGATGCTTGAGGATATGATCGTCGAGCCCGCCCTCCGGGGCCAGGGTATCGGTTCCCAGCTCCTCGATTATGCGTGCAAATGGGCGAATGAAAACGAATACGGGAGGATCACCCTCCTGACCGACGGCGACAACGATGCCGCCCACCGTTTTTACGAAACGCACGGTTTTTCGCGCTCGTCGATGGTGGCCTTCAGGAAATTTCTGGAAAATGACTCAACCGGAGGAACAGTTATGAACCAAACCGAAAGCAAACAGGACAAGCCGGAGATGCAGGCCTGGATGTGTGAGGAGTGCGGTTACATTTACGATCCTGCCGAAGGCGACCTCGAAACCAACATCCCGCCGGGCGTCTGCTTCGACAAGCTTCCCGGTGACTGGTGCTGCCCGGTCTGCAACGGCGCCATGAGCCAGTTCAAAAAATTTGAATCTCAACTCTGACCCCAATCAGAGCCGCTTTCCAACCAATACAACACACCATCATGGAACAGTGGAAATGCGTGATCTGCGGATACATTTACAGCCCTGAAAAAGGCGATCCCGAGGGAGATATTCAGGCTGGCACGTCGTTTGAAGATCTGCCTGAAAACTGGATTTGCCCGATATGCGGCGCTGGAAAGGAGGAGTTCACAAAGGAGTGAGCGAGACAATCTTGATGGTTGTCATCATCTTCTGTAGGGGCAATCCCTTGCGGTTGCCCTGATTTTTTCATTTCTCCGTCAAACAGAAATCAAACTACGATAACCAAGAACATTGGGCTGAAGCCCTTGATTTTTTTGTTGATCCATGATCCCCGGCTTAAAAGCCGGGGCAATATTATTCCAATTCCAGATCATTCATGTATCGATAAAATGCCGCTTACTCGTCATTCCCGCGAAAGCGGGGATCTATGTGCTTATTCCGGATTCTGGATTCCCGCCTTCGCGGGAATGACGGGCTGAAATACCACAAGTCTAATGATGATGTATACTTTTTTAGAAATGGAATTAAATGTAAAACCTGGAATATCCGTCGGGTTAAAACCCTCCTGAAGAAAAGACTGTTTTATCATCCCCCCCTCACTCGCTCTTGTCTTCCAGCGACCGGCTCGTGGCAATCGCGGCAGCTTTTCCGGCGGGATAGAGGCTGACCAGCAGCGTAAAGAGCATCGCGGCGGCTCCGACGGCCACGAAATCCCATGCCTGCATGCTGACGGGGTAGGCTTTGATGATGAAGGCGCTTTCCGATGGAAGTTTTACGAAGCCATACAGCTCCTGCGCTTTAAGGAGAAGCCAGGCAATCAGCGAACCGAGCGCCGTGCCGACCAGTCCGGTCAAGCCTCCTTCCACGATGAAAATGGTCATGAACTGCGGGCGCTCCATGCCAAGGCAGCGCAGGTAGAACAGTTCGTGCTTTTTATCGATCACCGTCATGGCGAGCGACCCGGCAAGGCTCAGCAGCGCAACCATAATCACCAGCATCAGCACCGCGAAGCTCGCCCACTTTTCGAGACGCATCACAGCGAACAGCTCCCGATGCTTCTCTTCGAGCGTCATCACCGTCCACTTCCCGCCAAGCCCGTTCGCCGCAAGCCACTGGCGAAGTTCCCGTTCAAGCTCGTCAGCCCGCACACCGCTCTCCGGTCGCACATCGAGGCCGGAATAGCGCTCCTTGCCGTAAAGCAGAATCGTCCGGCCAACTGAAAGAGGCGCAAGCACGTAGCGGTCATCGAAAATCTGCTGCAAGACGAACGCCGACTCGACTCTCGCCTCGCCGATCGAAAGCGCGGGCAACAGCTCCGGCTGCGAGAGCGCCTGCAAGCCCGCCGAAATCAGTTCCGGACTGAAGAGCCGCACCCGCTGGCCCGCGTAGAGCTCCATGCGTTCTGCCAGCAGGCTTCCGACGGAAACCCCATCGCCGGAAAAAAGCGGCGGACGAACCCCGGTACCCGTTTGCATCCGGCGTTGCGCATCCGGCGTCACCCCCTTGACCATGACCAGTTCGCTCTTGCCCGGCGTGGAAAGAATCGCCTGCCCTTCGACGAACGGATCGACCGTCTGCACGCCATTGATTTTGCCGATAGCCGCCAGCAGCGAGTCGGAAACCACCATCGAGCGCCCCTCCGCAGGCACGAGCTGTACCGGGCTTTCGACGGTCACGAACAGGTCGCGTGCGAGCTGCTGGAACCCGTTCAGCACGCTCATCACAATCAGCAGCGTTGAAACGCCGACTACGATCCCTGCGAGGCTGATGCCGGAGATGATGTTGATCACCCGAAACCGCTTCCGCGCGAAGCTGTAACGACTCGCTATCCAGAACCCTGCGTTCATCGTTCGTGGCTCCTCATACGGTCAGGGCCGTGCTGGGCCGCAGCGAGGCAGCCACACGCGATGGAATGAAAGCAAACAGCAGCGTCAGCAGCGCCACGGCAGCGGAGACGAGCAGGTAGTTCATCGGGTCGATCTGGATCGGCACCTGGCTGACGAAGTAGCTCTCCTCAGGAAGTTTGATGAGGTGGAAGTGCAGCTCGAACAGCGACAGCCCAAGCGCAAGCAGATTACCCGTGCCGATGCCCACCAGCGCAATCATCAGCGCCTGCCCCATGAACACCCGGCTGATGCCGCCCGGTTCAAGCCCGAGCGCTGAGAGCATCCCGATCTCCTTCGTCTTTTCGATGATGAGCACCAGCAGCGTCGAAACGATGTTGAACACCGCCACCACCGTGATGGTCACGATCAGGAGCGGTGTGATGTTCTTCTGGAGCTTCAGCCACTCGAAGAGGTTTGAGTAGCGCTGATAAACCGTGTAGGAATAAAAGGGATAGCCGAGCGCCTCGGTCACTTGCGCCGAAATGGCGTCGAGGTTGCGCAGGTCGGTGACGTTAGCCTCGTAGCCAGAAATCATGCCGGGATGGTAGAGCGCCTGGAGCCGCCCCAGACCGGCGAACACCACCAGATCGTCGAACCCCTCGGTCAGGCCGGTGTTGTAGATGCCCGCAACTCTGGCCACCTGCAGATCGAGGCCGGATAAAAGCTCAACCACGCTCTGCGCTCCGGAAAGAGCCGAGCCATTTGCACCACCATCGACACCCACAATCATCAGCCGGTCGCCGGTCTTGATGCCGAGCTGCTCGGCCAGCGCCTTGCCGCACATCACCGGCAGCGCTCCATCTGCCTCTGCATCCGTGCCATCCAGCGCCTGCCACAAACCGCTCTCTGCACCGCCGAGAAATTTCCGGGCCTCCTCCGGCGTGATCCCCCGAATCTGCGCGGGCGCAATGCCACCGCCGTCACCGCGCGACTGGTTCCGGCTCTTGAGCATCACGTTCAGTTCGAGGAACGGGTAAGTTTCAGCAATGCCCGGCACGCCGTTCAACGTCTGGCGATCTCGGCGAGTCTCGTAAAAAAGACGCCCATCCGCCTGCCGCACCTGAAGATGCGACGTAAACCGGATGAGCTTGCCTTCGATGACGGATGAAAACCCGTTGACGATAGACAACGTCAAAATCAGCGCCGCCGTCCCGACCGCAATGCCCAGCGCTGAAGCAAACACAATAAAGGTCGGCTTCGAATGCGACCGCGGCTTGAACGCAAATCGACGGGCAATATAGAACTCGGCTTTCACTGGGTAGATAAGGGCGTGTGGTGGCTTTCTGGGAACGGGTCTTTGAAGATTAATGACGGGAAAGATAAGAATTTCCGGGTTGCTGGTGCAGGATTGCGAGATTGAGTTTAAGGTAGAAGCTCAACCAACGGCGAAGGTTGGATTTGGTCAACGTTGAATGGAGGGATTAATGGTATCAGCAACTATAGAGTCGTCCGGCTCTACATTCCCCTTTTCCCCCTCCTCTTCCTTCGGAGTCTCTTCAAGCGCTTTCAGACGCTCCTCCAATTGCTTGATTGCTTCCTGCTTGGCCGTTTTCTCTTCCTCGTCACTCACCTCTTTTAACAAAGCTTCCAGCTTTTCGATCTCTTGCCTGATTTGCTGCTTTTCCTTCTCAAGCTTTTCCGCTTTTTCGGCTTTGTCAAAAACGATGTCTTCGGCTGAGGACTCGTGCTTCCCGGTTTTTGGCACGGCAACATGAGTTGACGGGATAATTTTTTCTTTATCGCTGAGCTGGCGCTGGTTCATGAAGGTGGGCGACATGATTTCGATTCCCTTGCTATGCAGCGTATCCAGCACACTGGCATAAAGTTTTGAACGCGCTGAAATAAGGTATTTGGGATCCTCAAGCAAACCCGACACGCGATAGGCAACCGAAAAGTTGCCTAACTCCACAATATGAACGAATGGCTCGACCAGACCACTCGTTTTAGCAGCTTCGATCAGTAAGGATTCGATTTGTCGATGATCCAGATCGTAGCCCAACGAGAGCGACGACGAGATAATGGTGCCCGAGCTCCGGGTTGTCGTGACAGGGTTCGAAATGCAGTAGGAGTTCGGCAAAGAGATAAGTTCACGAGCTTCAGTCTGGATTTCGGTGTCGAACAATCCTCGCTCGGATACCCTGCCAAAATGGTCGCCGATGCGAATAAAATCACCGACTCTGAACGGCGTGGTGATTCGCATCAACACCCCACCCATGAGATTCGCAATGACCGTCGAAGAAGAGAAAGCAAAAAGTCCCGACAGTATAAGTCCAATCAATGTAAGCAATTGATTGCGTGAACTATCGCTCATGGGCAGCACAAGAACGGAGACAATGATTCCAATAATAGTCAACCCGAGTATAATGAGCTGACGCGAAAACTTGCGCTCACTGCCGAAGTCTGGATGCCGTTTGATAAGCAGCCAATGCACTCCCCACAGGAGTCCGCCAATAACGGTAACCGTGGCTATAAACGGCCCGAATGATATGAGTTTTTCAAGCATGGTATCCAAACCTTTCAAACGTTAATTGTACCGATCAACTCATTTTGCCCTGTTTAAAGTCAACACTGTCTGTCTGGCGGTTGTTCCTGACAGAATTCCCTCGTAAATCCTAAAACTCTGTTGCGGCCCAAAGACTTTGCTTTGTAAAGAGCTTTATCGGCATTATTAACCAACGAATACCAGTCGGTTGCATCATCAGGCAGCGCAGCCACACCGATGCTTACGGTCAACTGGCCTTCCGGCTGGGTGTGCTCGTGCTCGAAGGGTTCGGCGCTGATGATGCTTTGCAGCCGTTCGGCAATCTCCAGCGCTGTCTGGCGATCGGTTTTCGGGAACAGCAGCGCGAACTCCTCACCACCGAACCGTGACGGAATGTCGGTCGCGCGGCACTCCTGGTGGATGATTTCGGCGATCCTGACAAGCACCTTATCGCCCTCGATGTGGCCGTGCAGATCGTTGTACATCTTGAAGTAGTCGATGTCGATCATGGCCAGCGCAATACTGGCGCCAAACCGCTTGGCCCGCTCCACATCGATGATGAGGTGCTCCTTAAAGTGGCGGTAGTTGTAGAGGCCAGTCTTTTCATCGCGAATGTAAATTTCGTCGAGCTTCTTGTTTTTGGCCTCGATGTCGTGGCAGAGCGAAGCTACCGAGCTGGTGACGGAGCGCATTTCGGCGGAGGGGTTGGGGCCGGTCAGCATATCCTCGGCGGCTTCGGCCGTGTCGTGCAGGCTTTCGGGCAGATCGCGGTTCAACTGCATCAGGCGTTGCGCAAGCTGGTGGAGCGGAATGATCGAGTGGCGATAGTTTGACGCGAGGAGGCGACCGCCTGCAAGCACGATAAAGAGCAGCAGAATGGTGATGAATACGAGGTAGTAGATCAGGCTCAGGCCGACCATATCGTTCTCTTCAGCGATCTGGCTGGTCATGGCCGCGATCATTTCGTCCAGATCGACCACGATAAGCTGAAGCGTTTCCCGATTGACAATGCTGGTAATGGGCTTTCTTTTCATCAGCCACTCCCCCAGCTCGCTTTCCGGCTTGATGCCTGAATTCTTTTTCACATCCGCAAAGCGGGCGCATTCGATGCGCAATCTCGACTGAATCTCCTCGCGCTGGGCAAGCGAGAGCTGCTCACTCCCCAACTGCTGTTCGATCGAAGCAACCGTTGTGCGGCACTCGACCAGCTTCATGCGAAGATCCTGCTTGAGCGAAATAGCCCGGATATGCTCTGTCTGGTAAGCCCCGAACCATGCCGTGCCGCCGAAAGCCAGCAGCAGCGCTGCAATACCAGTGATAATGGGCAGTCGGAGCAAGCCTCTGCCGGAAGTTTCGTATTCCTGTTTCATCCATTCATTTGATAATGATCGTGCGCACGAGCTGCTGGTATGGAGCCATGTCGCCGCGCTCGAAAAGCTTCTGCCCCTCCTTGGCGAGCCATGCGCCAAAACCGGTGGCAAGGGGATTGTACGGGTCGTACAGATAGAGGATGACCGTCGAGAGCGGATACTCTCCACGGTACACCGTTGCAGGCGAAGCGCTTACCGGCGCTCCCCCATCGTCACCAATGAGCGGCACCGCCCGAAGACTTTGGCCGTATCTGCCGCTGCGCAAGGTTTCTGCCCAGGCTGGCATAGTGATGACTGCCAAGGCGTTGCGGTCACTGCTCACCCGCTCAAGCAGCTCGGAAAGGCCTGGTTCGGCGGAAGCTTTCAGTTCATCCTGCTTGCCGAAAAGCAGCGACGAAAGCACCAGCCTCGACCGCAGATCGCTGCCGTTCACACAGGGGACGATCGGGCCGGATACACTGCTGACAGCTTTCCAGTCCAACATCTTGCCGGAAAAGATTTGGCGCAACTGTTCAAGGGAAAAAGTACGGACAGGATTGGCCTTATTAACCACCAGCACCAGAGCGTTACGAGCCACCGACTGCTGTTTGACCGGACGTTTCAATGAAGTCATCACCGAATCCTCCTCGGCAGAAAGCGCTCCCTGAATCAGAGCAGCCCCGGCCTCACGGCGCAGGAATTGCAGCACGGGCCGTGAACTGGAGCCTTCGATGGAAATCGACGCCTGGCCATATTGATCGGAAAAAGCTCGGGACTGAAGAGTAGCTACCGGCATCAGGGTGTGGTCAACAGCCACGATGAGGCTCCCGCTGATCGGCGTCGGACCGGACACTGCCGAGCTCACCTGTTGCTCGGAAGCGGGAGGACGCATCCATAACCACAACGGCACCAGAATGCCTGCGGCCAGGATGAGGATGATCACAACGTTACGGAACCGGTGATTCATGGCTATAGTAGATTTATAGTTGAAATGTAGGCAAAAAACAGCAGAAAGGTACTATCAGGCGCTGAAAATCCGGATTAACAGCAACCCCTGCAACTCATTGAAAAACCAAAAGAAAACGAAGACTCAAAGGAGGATTGTGAACTGAATGGAGCCGAGCAGAAATTGGCTTTGTAAACAATCATCAATTTTCATGGAAAAACGACACGAATTAAGTAATATATCCGCTTCCCTGAATATTTATTCACTTTACTGAATACGTGTAATCGTCGATGAATCAACAGCAAAAAACCTGGACGGCCTCGGTGATTGGTGCTTCCGGATATTCGGGAGCCGAGCTGATCAAACTGCTCAAGAGGCATCCCGGAATTGAAATCGAAGCGCTGTACGCCCACACCCAGGCGGGCAAGCACTTTTCGGAGCTTTACCCGGCCATTCCCTGCGACAAGGTATTCCAGACCTACGAGGGACAGACCGATAGCGATATCTATTTCCTCGCGCTTCCGCATGGCGAAGCACTGCGACTGGTGCCGGGCTTGCTTGCTGCCGGCAAGAAGATCATCGATCTGTCGGGCGATTACAGGCTCGAAAAAGTCGACGAGCACAAGCATTTCTACGGTGGCGACAAGTCGCCGGAAGCTGTTCTACAGTACGGTATGCCAGAGCTGTTCCGCGACGAAATCGTCAAATCGACGGCAATCAGCAATCCGGGATGCTATGCCACGAGCATCATCCTCGGGCTCGCTCCCCTGTTCCGTGGCGGCATGGTGGGGCTCGAAGTGGAGTCGGTCAACGTGACGGCGATATCAGGCATTTCGGGTGCGGGCAGAAGTGCAAAGACCGAACTCTCGTTCTCGGAAATGAGCGGCAACATGCGCGCCTACAAGGTGGGCAAACACCAGCACACGCCGGAGATCATGCAGGCACTCGGCACTTCGGCCACGGAGCCATCGTTCCGCTTCGTCATGACGCCGATGATCGCCCCGTACGTGCGCGGCATCTACTCGGTGCTGAACGTACGCCTCGCCTCACCGGCGACGATGGCGTCGATTCGTGAGCTGTACGCGGGATTCTATGCCGACGCTCCGTTCGTGCGTCTGCGCAACGGCGTGACCGAGGTGAGCCATGTGGCCAACACCAACTTCTGCGACGTCAGCCTCGCATTCGAAAACGACGGCTCGCTTGTCATCATCACGGCCATCGACAATCTGGTCAAGGGCGCAGCCGGTCAGGCGGTTCAGAACATGAACCTGATGCTCGGCTTCGACGAAACAACTGCCTTGTTATAACGTATTATCGACTTAAAGAAAAGTGGAACCATTCGATAAATCGATTACCGCTGTCAAACGCCTCGCCGCCAGAACCGTCTGGCCGCAGGGGGTGATGCCGGTTATTGCCGATCCCGCATCGGGCGATACATTCTGGCCTGAAGGCTTCACGCTCTCGGGCATCAACTGCGGAATCAAGCCGACGCGCAAGGATCTGATGCTGCTGCTTTGCGACCAGCTCGCCAGCACCGCCTCGGTATTTACGACAAACCTTTGCTGCGCGGCTCCGGTCGAGCTGTCGAAAGCTGCGCTGTCGGCCTCAAACGGCAAAATGCGTGCGGTCATCTGCAACAGCGGCAACGCCAACGCTGCCACGGGCGCCGAGGGCATGAAGAACGCACAACGCATGGCTGAAGCCACGGCTGCCGCGTTCGGCGTCGATGCGGGCGAAGTACTTGTCGCCTCAACGGGCGTGATCGGGCAGACGCTGCCGGTCGACAAAATCGACGCAGCCATGCCAGCGCTGAAAGCCGCTTCCGGCACCGCGAACTGGGCTGAGGCCGCCGAAGCGATCATGACCACCGACACCTTCCCGAAGGCCTTCGCGGTTGACGTGAAGCTCTCGAGCGGCACTACTCGCATCGCGGGCATCGCCAAAGGTTCGGGGATGATCTGCCCGAATATGGCGACGATGCTCGCCTTCCTCGGCACCGATGTGTCGATTGAACCGGCGCTGTTGCAGGAGCTGCTCTCGGCGGCCAACATGGTGAGCTTCAACGCCATCACGGTTGACGGCGACACCAGCACCAACGACATGGCAGCCATCATGGCGAGCGGCAAAGGGCCGGAGGTATTGCGCGGCACGGAGGATGCCAAGCTCTTTGGCGAGGCGCTGCGCTCGGTAATGACCATGCTCGCCCAGCTCATCATCGTCGATGGCGAGGGAGCGACCAAGTTCGTCGAACTGCGCGTCACCGGCGCGAAAAGCGATGCCGAGGCTCGCATGGCGGCGATGACCGTGGCCAACTCCCCGCTCGTCAAAACGGCCATCCACGGTGAGGACGCCAACTGGGGCCGCATCATTGCAGCGGCAGGACGCTCGGGCGCCTCATTCATTCAGGAGGAGCTGTCGGTTTATTTCGACGACGAACCGATTCTCAAACCGGGCCTCGACGCCAACTTCTCCGAAGAGCGGGCCAAAGAGGTCATGCAGCAGAAAGAGTTCACCATCACGCTTTCGCTCGGCAACGGTCCGGGCGCAGCCACCGTCTGGACCTGCGACCTGAGCCACGGTTATATCGAAATCAACGGCAGCTATCGGAGTTGATAATTGATAATGTAGTTGACAGTTTTGGTTGGGTGGTAATCAGTGCTTTTGCTTTTTCATCCAGATTGTCCACTTCGTCCACTAAGTCCATGCCGCCAATAGTACCTTTGGTTTCTTGCGTTGGGCTTGTGAGAGCTTTCTTTTTTTGAATTTCAGAGATTTGACATGGAAAAAATGTGCAGTGAATTCCGCCCCGACGGCAAACGTCCCCAGCCGGTGATCGGCCACGTGCTTGTCGAGGCGCTGCCCTATATCAGACAGTTCGAGGGCAAAACTTTCGTCATCAAGTACGGCGGCGCGGCCATGAAAGACGAGGTGCTCAAGAACATCTTCGCCGAAAACGTTACTCTGTTACGCAAAGTCGGCATCAAGGTGGTGATCGTGCACGGCGGGGGCGATGCCATTACCAAGACCTCCGACAAGATGGGGCTGGAAACCACCTTCGTGCACGGCAAGCGCGTCACCGACCTCGAAACCATCAACGTGGTGCAGATGACGCTGGCCGGTAAGGTGAACCAGGACATCGTGCAGCTCATCAACGAGGATGGCGGCAACGCAGTCGGCGTCAGCGGCCTCGACGCCGACATGATCCGCGCCGTGCCAGCCGCCAATGCAGAGACGCTGGGGCTGGTGGGCCAGGTCGCTGAAATCAACACGCGCTACATCGACCTGCTCACCGATGCCGGACTGATTCCAGTGATCGCCCCCATCGGCTACGACATGGAGAGCAACGTCTACAACATCAACGCCGACGACGCGGCCGCAGCCATCGCCGTAGCGCTCAAGGCTGAAAAGCTGATCTACATCAGCGACGTCGAAGGCGTCCGGGTCGGCGACCGCATCCTGAAAACGATCTGCAAAGCTGACGCCGCAGAGTTCATCGAGCGCGGCGTCATCACTGGAGGCATGATTCCGAAGGTGGTTTCGGCCTACCAGACGCTTGACGGAGGGGTCGGCAAAGTTCATCTCATCGACGGGCAGATTACCCATGCCCTGCTGCTCGAAGTCTTTACCAATGAAGGCGTCGGCACGCAGTTCGTCGTCGAAACCGAAAAAGAAATTCTATCATGAGCAAACAACAGACCGGAACCAAAAAACGCGACTTTCTCGGATTCACGGGACTCGATGCCGAAAAGATCATCGAACTGTTCGACTACTCGCTCCACATCAAGCAACAGCGTGAAGCCAACCGCCAGACTGCCGAGTTCCGCCCGATCCGCCACAAAACCGTGGCCATGATCTTCAACAAGCCATCGCTGCGCACGCGGGTTTCGTTCGAGCTGGGCGTCTATGAACTCGGTGGCCACGCCATCAGCCTCGAAGGCAAATCCATCGGCGTCGGCGAACGTGAATCGGTCGAGGATATCGCCCGTCTGCTGTCGCGCTACAACGACGCGATTGTGGCCCGCCTGCACGAGCACGAAATCATCGAGACACTCGCCGCGCACGCAAGCATTCCGGTCATCAACGCGCTCACCGATCTGTCACACCCGTGCCAGATTCTGGCCGACGCCTTCACGCTTTACGAAAAAGGGCTGTGGCGCGACGACATCAAGGTGGTCTTCGTTGGCGACGGCAACAACGTGGCGAATTCGTGGATCGAGCTTGCCGGAATCCTCCCGTTCCACTTCGTGCTCACCTGCCCCGAAGGCTATCTGCCGGACGAAACGCTGCTGAAGCAGGCGCGCGCAAACGCAAAAAGCGTCATCGAAATCGTGCACGACCCGATGGAAGCTGCCAAAGACGCCGACGTGCTCTACACCGACGTCTGGACGAGCATGGGCCAGGAGGATGAGATGGCCGAGCGTTTGAAGACTTTCGAGCCCTACCAGATCAACTCGAAGATGATGGCTGAAGCCAAATCGTCTGCTGTGGTGATGCACTGTATGCCCGCCCATCGCGGCCAGGAGATCAGCGCCGAAGTGATGGACGGCCCGCAGTCGATCATCATCGACGAGGCCGAAAACCGCCTGCACGTGCAGAAAGCGCTCATGGTGAAACTGATGAACCACGACGTCTATCGCAAGTTCCACCTGACGCACCGCCTGAACCGCGCGGCCAGCCAGCTCAAAGCCTGAGAAGGAAACGATGAACAAGGCGCTCAGGCAGAAAAAGATCAGAGAGCTGGTCGAAAACAACGACGTATCCGGCCAGCAGGAGTTGCTCGGAATGCTTGAAAAGGAGGGCTTTTCCGTCGCCCAGCCTACACTTTCGCGCGACTTCGCCGAAATGGGCATCGTCCGCAACCGCACCGCCGACGGTGGCTACCGGCTCTCAGTGCCCGAAGAGCCCCAGGAGGACATTCTTCGCGGGCTTGTCGGCATGGAGGTGCTCTCGATCACAGCCAACGAAACCTCGATCATCATCAACACCCTGCCCGGTCGCGCTCACGGCGTCGGATCGTTCCTCGACCGCATAAACAGCCCCGAAATCCTCGGCACCATCGCCGGGGACGATACGGTGCTCGTAATTCCTGCAACCATCAGGAAAATTTCGTCCGTCAAATCCTATATTCAGAAAATTCTCTCACAACCATAACCGGTATCGCAAGCATGAGCAAGGAAAAAATTGCGGTCGCCTACTCCGGCGGCCTCGACACGTCAGTCATGATCAAGTGGCTGAAGGATAAATATGAAGGCGCAGAAATCGTGGCAGTCACGGGCAACCTCGGCCAGAAGATGGAGGTCGATAACCTCGAACCGAAAGCACTCGCCACCGGCGCGGCGTCGTTCCACTTCGTCGATCTGCGCAAAACGTTCGTCGAAGATTGCATCTGGAAAGCACTGAAAGCCGGTGCGCTTTACGAGGACGTGTACCCGCTCGCCACGGCGCTCGGACGTCCGATCCTCGCCAAGGCGCTGGTCGATGTGGCGCTCGCCGAAGGATGCACCATGCTCACCCACGGCTGCACCGGCAAGGGCAACGACCAGGTTCGTTTCGAGGTGACCTTCGCCTCACTCGCCCCGCACATGAAGGTGGTCGCCCCGCTGCGCGAGTGGGAGTTCACCTCGCGCGAGCAGGAGATCACCTACGCGCTGGAGCACAACATCCCGGTTTCGGCAACCAAGAAAAATCCCTACTCGATCGACGAGAACATCTGGGGCATCAGCATCGAGTGCGGCGTGCTCGAAGACCCGATGGTGCCGCCGCCCGCCGACGCCTACCAGATCACCACCTCGCCCGAAGAGGCTCCCGACAAGCCGACCGTGGTTGACATCGACTTCGTCGAAGGTATCCCGGTGGCGCTCGACGGCCAGCAGATGGAGGGCCTCGACCTCATCGTCAAGCTCAACGAACTCGGCGCGATGAACGGCGTCGGCAGGCTCGATATGATCGAGAACCGTGTGGTCGGCATCAAGTCACGCGAGATTTATGAAGCTCCGGCAGCCACCATCCTGCACTTCGCCCACCGCGAACTCGAACGCCTCACGCTTGAAAAAAGCGTCTTCCAGTACAAGCGGAACATCGGTCAGGACTATGCCAACATCATCTACAACGGCACCTGGTTCTCCCCGATGCGCGAAGCTCTCGACGCCTTCGTTGACGTCACGCAGAAACCGGTCACCGGCATGGTCAGGCTCAAGCTCTACAAGGGTAACGTCACCCTGCTCGGTCGCACCTCGCCGAACTCGCTCTACAACGAAGAGCTGGCCACCTACACCGAAGCCGACACCTTCAACCACAAAGCAGCCGAAGGCTTCATCCAGCTTTATGGCCTCGGATTGAAGACCTACAGCGAGGTGAATCTGGGGAAATGACAATTGATAATTATCGATTGAATGCCATTTCGTAGGGGCAGTCCCTTGCAGCTGTCCTCCTCATCAAAACGCAAAAAGCAGGCGCGAATTTCCGTAGCCTGCTTTTTTATTATGCGATGTGGAATCAAAATTGCCTGCCCCCTTAATCATTTGACAGGCACCGAATCTTTTTGGCGAAAGTTGTCGACTCGCAGAAAAAGGTTGCTTCACCACTTTTCCCACCGGATTGTTTATCTTCCCAGCAAACCATTATCATTGGGCGTTTAGCCCTGCAAATCTCATAGCGTTACGTTACCATGTCCGACCAGTCAAAACAGAAGGAACTCTTGTGGCAGAGCCGTTTTTCGGAACCGTTTGACCGGGAGGCTTTGCAGTTCTCCTCGTCCGTTCATGTGGACGGATTGCTCTACCGTGAAGATATTCAGGGTTCGATCGCCCATGCGACGATGCTTGGCGAGGAAGGGATCATCTCTGCCGGAGAGTCTGAACAGATTGTCGAAGGTCTCAAGGCTGTCGAAAAGGAGATCGAGTCGGGCGAGCTGGTACCGGTGTGGGAGGACGAGGATATTCACACCGTGATCGAGAACCGGCTGAAGGAGCTGATCGGCCCGGCGGCCGGCAAACTGCATTCGGGGCGCAGCCGCAACGACCAGGTGGCGACCGACACGCGCCTTTACCTGCGCCGGAACATCGACCGGCTGGTCGGCCTGCTCGAAGCGATGCAATCGACGCTGCTCGACAAGGCGGAGCGGTACAAGAGCACGATCATGTTCGGCTACACCCACCTGCAACGCGCCCAGCCGATGTCCGCCGGGCACTACTACATGGCGTGGCACTCGATGTTTGGCCGCGACGCCGAGCGGCTCGCCGACCTGCGCAAGCGGGCGAATATCTCGCCGCTCGGCGCGGCGGCCTTTGCGGGCAGCACGTTGCCGCTGAACCCCGCGCGCTCGGCGGAGCTGCTTGAGTTCGACGGCGTGTTCGCCAACAGCATCGATGCGGTGAGCGACCGCGACCTGGTGATCGAGTTCGTCTCGGCCTGCTCGATGATTATGATGCACCTGTCGCGCTTCTCGGAGGATGTGATTCTCTGGACATCGGCGGAGTTCAACTACCTGTCAATCAGCGACGCCTTCGCGACCGGGTCGTCGATCATGCCGCAGAAGAAGAACGCCGACATCGCCGAGCTGGTGCGTGGCAAGACGGGTCGGGTTTATGGTAATTTGATGAACCTGCTGACGATCATGAAAGGGTTGCCGCTCTCCTACAACCGCGACATGCAGGAAGACAAACCGCCGCTGTTCGACACCGCCGAAACCACAGCGTCGAGCCTGTCGGTGTTCCGCCGGATGATCGAAAAAACCTGGCTCAACGAGGAGCGCCTCGCAAAGCTCACCGCCGAGGATCTGAGCCTCGCGACAGAAATCGCCGAATACCTGGTCAAAAAGCAGATCCCCTTCCGTGACGCTCACCGCATCACCGGAAAAATCGTGGCCTACGCTATCGAAAAGAGCAAGACCCTGCCGACCATTTCGCTCGACGAGTATCGCACCTTCTCCGAATCGTTCGACGAAGGCATCTATGATGACCTCAAACCCGACGCCAGCGTCAACTCCAAGAAAACCGCTGGCAGTTGCTCGTTCAAGTCCGTCGAAGAGCAGATCGCCAGAGCAAGGAAGAATAGTTGATGGATTGCTGACGCGGTACCCATTAAACGCAAAAAGCAGGCTCCGTAATAAGCCTGCTTTTTTATTCACGTCTCCAAAGATATTTTGCCTTGTAAAGTACTTTATCGCCCACAAGAAGAGACAGGGCGGACATCTCTAGCCCGCCCTGGCAACGATCAACTATTCATACTCAGCACTCATTTCTTCCCTAGCGGCATAGCCTTGATGAGCTGTGCTGCCGGTTTCTGAAGCATCGGCGCATCTGTCTCCTGAGCTTTGAGGTCAATCAGATCATCCATGATACCGGCGGTTTCCTGAATGATAAAGTCGGTTTTCTTTTTCTTGCCGGTTTCAAGATTCTCGTCACCCCAGCGATCCTGAATCTGCTTCAGGGTCTTGCTCTCCGTCTCGAAGTTCTTTTCCTGAAGCGAGACGCTCTTCTTGTTTCTGATACGGTTCAGGGTTGCCAGATCGGCAAGGTAGGCCTGGTATTGACTATCCTTTGCAGCCCGCGCTTTGAACTCGCTTTTCAACATCGAAATATCGGCGCGGCTGACCGAACCGACCGGAGTGTAGTCCGCCCTTGAAATGGTTGTCCAGGGCAGACTGCTGGTGTAGGTATCTTCGCCGACAACCTCCGGATCGATCATCGAGGGCAGCACGATGTCGGGCAACACGCCGATATGCTGGGTGCTTCCGCCAGAGATGCGGTAGAACTTTGCCACGGTCAGCTTGAGCTGGCCAAGATCGGGCTGGTTCGTGAACATGCTGAAGGGGCGCTTGATCGATACGATGCTCTGCACGGTGCCCTTGCCGAACGTGCGATCGCCGACAATGACGCCACGTCCGTAATCCTGAATGGCTGCGGCAAAAATTTCCGAAGCCGAAGCGCTGTAGCGGTTGACCAGCACAACAAGCGGCCCGGTGTACAATGCCGGATACTCTTCGTCCTTGAGCACCATCTTGCCGCCAAGAGCGTTGCTGACCTGCACGACCGGGCCCTGTCCAACGAACAGGCCGGTCACGTTGACCGCCTCTTCGAGCGAACCCCCGCCATTATCACGCAGGTCGAGAATAATACCATCCACCTTCGCAGCGTTCAGCTCATTAAGAATCTTGATGACATCGCGTGTGGTGCTGGTGTAATTCGTTTTATTCTGTCGTTCACCTTCGAAATCGAGATAGAACGAGGGCAGCACGATCACGCCGATCTTTTTACCTTTTTCGATGATAATCTTCTTCTGGGCTGCCTGCTCCTGCAGATCGACTTTGGCTCTGACAATCCTGATGATGCGGGCCGGCCCCTTGTTGGCCTGGCTGGCCGGAAGCACCTTGAGCCGCACCACGGTTCCTTTGGGACCCCTGATTTTTTTGACCACGTCGTTGATCCGCCATCCGACCACATCGATAATTTCACCATTCTCGCCCTGACCGACGCCGATAATCTGATCCCCTTTCTTGAGCTGGTTGCCCTTGAAAGCCGGCCCGCCGGGAATGATTTCATTCACCACCGTGTATTCGTTCTCCATCTGCAACTTCGCTCCGATACCTTCGAGCGAGCGGCTCATGTCGATCTGAAAGTTCTCATACATATCGGGCGAGAAATAGTCCGTATGGGGATCGAACGAGGTGGTCACGGCATTCATGTAGGCCACGAAAGCGTCTTCGGGCTTCTGCTGGTTGAAGAGGTTCAGGCGGTTCCGGAAACTCTTTTCAAGCGCGCTCTTGATGCTTTTTCCCTTTTCGCCGGTGAACTTCATGTTCAGGTACTGATACTTCAACTCTTTACGCCACTGATCCTGCAGGGCGGCAAGATCAACCGACCAGGGAGCGGTTTTGCTTCGTTCGAGTTCAAGCGTTTCGGGCTTGGTGAAATCGAATGTCGAAGTTTTGAGCGCCTTCATCATGAACGCCATCTTCTGACGAGCCCGTTTCAGGAACTGATTGTAGATGGCGAACCCGCCCTCCGGATTACCGGTTATGAAATCGTCGTCGAGGCGGTTGCCGTACTCCTTTCTGAGTCTTTCGACGTCTGAGGCCGTAAAGTAGCTCCGGTTGTTGTCGATATTATCCAGGAAGCGGTCGAAGATCTGCTGGGAAAGCGAATCGTTCAGCGGAACTTTCCGGTAATGGTTCTGGATAAGATACTGGGCCAGATGGCGCGAGGCCTCCATCTGTTCAGGAGTCGGTGCGAGCAAGGCTGGCGGTGCGGCGGCTTTCGCTGGAACTGCCTGTGATTGACCCCATGACATCGTCAGGATCGAGAAAATCAGGAAAACGGGAAACAGTGCCGTACGTAGCGATTTCATATTTATAAACTATGACGTATTGGTAAAAAGAACCTTTAAAGTAACGAGAGCCTCAAATCTTGGTTCAATATATTATATTTGCTAAACATAGTATTTAACTAACAGGTTTCATGCGAATGCGTAAAATCGCATTGCAGACCACCCCGATTAACGCCGATAACCCAACAAATCCAAACGGAGAGCTTTTTATGTCGAAAATCACCAGTTACAAAGAGCTGGGGCTCGTTAACAGTCGTGATCTTTTTGCCAAGGCGGTCAGCGGCGGCTATGCCATTCCTGCCTACAACTTCAACAATCTCGAACAGCTGCAGGCAATCATCATGGCTTGCGCGGAAACCTCCTCGCCGGTCATCCTGCAGGTATCGAAAGGCGCCCGGAACTATGCGAACCAGACCCTCCTGCGCCATCTGGCTGCCGGTGCTGTTGAATATGCCGCTGAACTCGGTTGCGCCGTTCCGATTGTGCTGCACCTCGACCACGGCGACAGCTTCGAGCTTTGCAAGGACTGCATCGAAACCGGCTTTTCATCGGTGATGATCGACGGCTCTCACCTGAGCTACGACGAAAACGTGAAACTGACCCGCAAGGTCGTGGAGTTTGCGCACCAGCATGATGTCACCGTCGAGGGCGAACTCGGCGTGCTGGCCGGCATCGAAGACGATGTGCATGCCGCCGAGCACACCTACACGGAGCCCGACCAGGTCGAGGACTTCGTCGGCAAAACCGGCGTGGACAGCCTGGCCATCGCCATCGGCACCTCGCACGGCGCGTTCAAGTTCAAACCGGGTGAAGATCATAAAATCAGGCTCGACATTCTCGCTGAGATCGAGAAGCGCATTCCCGGCTTCCCCATCGTGCTGCACGGCGCTTCGTCGGTACCGCAGGATCTGGTGCAGATGATCAACGCCCACGGCGGCAAGCTCAAGGACGCGGTCGGCATCGGCGAAGATCAGCTCCGCGAAGCAGCGCGCTCGGCAGTCTGCAAGATCAACATCGACTCCGACGGTCGCCTGGCAATGACTGCTGCCGTGCGCAAGGTGCTCGACGAAAAGCCGGAAGAGTTCGATCCTCGCAAATATCTCGGACCGGCTCGCGAAGCCCTCAAAGAGCTCTACAAGCACAAAATTATCAACGTGCTCGGTTCGAACGGCAAAGCGTAAAAGAACGCTTTCCCCGCCAGTCAAAAAAGGCTGTCCCGACAATTCGTGACAGCCTTTTTCTTTTCCCTTTCTTTCCACTTCTGTCTTGTAGGGGCAATCCCTTGCGGTTGCCCTTTGCAATCTGTACATAAACCGCAAGAGAGGGCGAACACACAGGTTCATCCCTACAATCACAAAAAATCAGAACGCCCCCCTTACCGCAAGTAACGCAAGGCAAGATAGCTCATCATGCCAACGCCGGTTTCGAGTGAGTGCTCGTCGGGATTAAAGGTCGGTGAATGCAGCAGATTCCCCGGCTTGTCATCAGCAAGACCGGTGCCGAGCTGCCAGAAACTTCCCGGACATTCTCGCAGGTAGTAAGCGAAATCCTCGGCGGTCATGAGCGGCGCGGAGGGGTGCACGTTTTCGTCGCCGAGATACTCCTTGGCGGCTTCCCAGGCCAGATCGGTCATATCGGGATCGTTGTAGAGCACCGGATAGCCGAACCGTATTTCGACGTCGGCTTCGACCTCGAACGCTTCGGCCACCTGTTTGACCGTCTTCTCGAAGCGCTCGTGCAGAAGCGAACGAAGCTCTTCATTCATGGTTCGCATGGTGCCCTGCATCGTCACCTTGCCGGGAATGATGTTGGTGGCGTGGCCGCCGTTGATTGAGGCGATCGAGAGCACTGCGGGTTCGTGCGGCGGCGCCACGCGGCTAACCAGATGCTGGAGCGCCGTGATGATGTGGGCTGAGGCAAGAATCGGGTCTCGGGTCTTGTGCGGCGACGAGGCGTGGCCTCCCTGCCCGTGCACGGTGATGTACAGCTCGTCAGCGGCAGCCATGAAGCCGCCCTTGCACATGGCGACCGAGCCGCTCTGAACGCTGGAAAAGCAGTGCTGGGCAAAAATGGCTGACGGCTGGTAACGTTTCAGCAGACCGGCATCGATCATCGGCTTCGCGCCGCCCGGCGCTTTCTCTTCGGCTGGCTGGAAAATCAGCAGCACATCGCCGTTCAGTTCATCCTTCATATCGCTGAGCACAGATGCCGCACCGAGCAGCATCGCCGTGTGCATATCGTGACCGCAGGCATGCATGCATCCCGCTTCAGTCGAGCAGAAGTCGTGCGAGTTCTCCTCCTGAAGCGGAAGGGCATCGATGTCCGCCCGCAGCGCGACCGTTTTGCGCTCTTTGGACTCTGGAGCGCCCGTTCCACGCAGCACGGCAACGACGCCCGTTTCGAGAAGCTGAGGCTCGGGCTCGATGCCGAGTTTGGCAAGATACTCCTTGATGAAGGCTGTGGTGCGAAACTCCTGGTACGAAAGTTCCGGGTGCATGTGCAGATGCCGACGCACCGCAGCTATATCCGGATACAACCGTTGCGCAGCCTCTCTGACCCTCGTGGCAAGGATGCTCAATTCATCATTCTGCATAAACCATATCGTTCGTGGTGACTTCGTGAAGTCAAAAACTCTGAAATTGCCCCTTTCTCCGTGCAATGAGCGCCAATAGCATCAAGGCAACAACACGGCTACATATCCATGTAGCGGATGAACTCAAGGGCTTTTTCCCGAAGCTCGTCGTAACCGGCTTCAGGGAAAAGGGAATGGTACCGGATAAGGTAACCGTATTTCTCCATATTCCGGATAAGCCGGTAAAAGTCGTGAGTGGCGAGCCGGAAAAAGATAATGTTGCCAGCCTGACCTGGCCCGGTAGGCCATGAGGTGAAGCTCAGCACGGAAGCGTCGTTTTTTTCAATCGTCTCGATTATCTCCGAGAGCTTCGTGCCTGTTGGCGGCACCTCGATCTCAAGGTTGTAGCCGCCTTCACCGGAGTGCATCCGGTCAGCGAGGAACGCAAGGACACGGCTTTTGGAAACCACCCCTTCCAACCGTTCATCTTCATCGACAACCGGCACAATTCCACACCTGGCTGACGCAACAGCGGAGAGGTTGTCGAAAAGCTGCTCGTCCGGCCCGTAGGCACGTGCCTTCTCGATCATATCCGCGCCAAGCGTTTGTGAGGCATCAGGTGTCCCTTCCCGATCCCGCAGCAATCGTGACAGGGACACCATGCCAACATAACGGCCATCGTCAAGCGCCGGAGCACATTCAAGCTCTTTGGCGACAAGCGTTTTGGTCACCTCTTCCAGCGGATCACCAATGGTGAACGCTGTAGAGACCGCATCGGCCAGATATGAGAAGGTGACGCTCATTCAGCTACCGGCTTCAAGTTTATCGACACGGCGCTGGTGACGGCCTCCCTCGAACTCCGAAGCAAACCAGCTTTCGAGAATCTTCTCGGCAGTGGGCACATCGTTGAAGCGCGCCGCAAAGCAGAGCACGTTGGCGTTGTTGTGCTGACGGGCAAGTGCCGCGAATTCAGGGCCGCACGCCAGCCCGGCGCGAATGCCCTTCACCTTGTTGGCCGCGATGGACATGCCGATACCGGTGCCACACATCAGAATCCCCTGATCGGCTTTGCCTTCCAGAACTGCGCTGCACACCTTATGGGCGAAATCGGGGTAATCGACCGACTCTTCGGTATATGGCCCCATATCCTCAGCGGTGTGGCCGTTCTTTTCGAGCCAGGCGATGACGCTTTTCTTCATTTCCACGCCTGCGTGGTCGCTTCCAACTGCAATGTTCATAATCCGTTAACTTTGGTTTTGTGGGTTTTCTTTCTCCGGAGCGCACGCCGCATGAACAGCCGCTGGCTATCGGTCACGCTGCGAGCCTCCTTTTTCGTTCTGCTGTAGGTTCCGTCGGGATTCATCTCCCAGGACTTCCGGTTATCGCGAAGCATCAGCTCCAGATCGGCTACGACCGACCCCACGAGCTTCTGGTCGAGCACAGGGAAAATGGTTTCAACGCGGCGATCAAGATTGCGCGGCATGAAATCGGCGCTGCCCATGAACAGCTCACCGTTACCGCCGTTGCCAAAATAGAAGGCCCTGCTGTGTTCCAGAAAACGTCCGATAATGCTCACCACGCGGATGTTGTCGCTCACTCCCGGCACGCCAGGCTTCAGGCAGCAGATGCCGCGGATGATCAGGTCGATCTCAACCCCTGCCATCGATGCGCGGTAGAGCGCCCTGATGATCTCCTCATCGACCAGCGAGTTCATCTTGATGACGATCCGGCCGCCGCGTCCCTGCTTCTGCCATTCGATTTCACGCTGGATCATCTCCAGCGCCCACCGCCGGGTGTGCAGCGGCGAGACGATCAGCGAGCGGTAGTTGCGATGCTTTGAGTAGCCAGTCAGCGAATTGAACAGCTCCGACACATCGTCGGCAAGCGCTTTGTTCGTGGTCAGATAGCTGTAATCGGTGTAAATTTTGGCCGTAATCGAGTTATAATTTCCGGTTCCCAGATGCAGGTAGTGGCAAAGCTTCCCCTGCTCACGCCGGACGATGAGCGTCAATTTGGCGTGGGTCTTCAGGTTCGGCAAACCGTACACCACGTGTGCGCCAACATCTTCGAGCGCCCTTGCCCAAAGGATGTTGTTCTCCTCGTCGAAGCGCGCCTTCAGCTCCACCAGAACGGCAACCTGCTTATGCTGCTCGGCGGCAAACATCAGCGCCTTGATGATCGGTGAGTTACTGCCGGTGCGGTAAAGCGTCTGCTTGATGGAAAGCACATCGGGATCGCGCGCCGCCTGCCAGACGAGATCGACCACCGGCTTGAACGAATCGTACGGATGATACAGCAGCATATCGCCCGAACGGAGCCGCGCAAACATGTCCGGCTGACGCTTGTCGTCGAGCGGATTGTTCGGCACGAACGCCTTGTCTTTCAGATCGGGCCGGTCGATTTTAAGCAGCTCCATCAGCGCGCTCATGCCAAGAAATCCACCGATTTCGTAGACGTTGCGCTCGTAAATCTCAAGATTCTTGACCAACAGGCTCCTGATGGAATGCGGCATTTCCGGATTGACATCCAGCCGCACCACCTTGCCATAACGACGCGAACGCACCCCCTGCTCGATGCTTTCGAGCAGATCGCCCGCCTCGTCCTCCTCGATCTCGATGTCGGCGTCGCGGATGATCCTGAACGGATGGCACTGCAGGATGCGCATCTTCGGGAAGAGCTGCCACAGGTTGTGCTCGATCAAATCTTCGAGCCGGAGCAACCGGATGCGGTCGTCGGTGAAATCGAGCCCTTCGATCTCGTCGAGCCTTATGAACCTTGGCAGAATGCCCGGCACCTTGACCCTGGCGAACTTGATCGAGCCGCTCTCCTCGTCCTCAAGCTCGATTGCCAGATTGAGTGACAGGTTGGACATGAAGGGAAACGGATGGCCGGTATCGAACGCCAGCGGAGTCAGCACCGGAAAAATCTCCTTGCGGAAGAACTCCTGAAGCACCTTCTGCTGGTGCGGAGTGAGCGACGAGGCAAGAACGAACTCGATCCCCTTTTTCTTCAGCGCCGGATAGAGCACCTCGAAAAAACAGGCGTTGCGCTGACGGAGCTGTTCGCTGACCTGCTCCCGAATCTTCTCGACCATCTCCATCGGCGTCAGGCCATCGACCGAACGCTCCGTGATGCCCGCCGCGCACTGGTCGTCAAGACCGGCTACACGGATCATAAAGAACTCGTCGAGATTCGAGCTGAAAATCGAGATAAACTTGATGCGTTCGAGCAGCGGATGTGCCAGCAGATCGGTCGCCTCCTCCAGCACGCGCTGGTTGAAATCGATCCAGCTCAGCTCCCGGTTCACGTAGAGCGACGGATCGCGCAGGTCCGTTTCCGGCGCCGCAACCATGGTTCGGTTTTGTCCGCTCTTCATGACCTGCTGTTCAAACACTTGATGATCCCGGTTTCAGTTACCACATAGTCGAGCCGCTGGTCCCATGGGTCGAAAGGAACCGCCAGCACCTCCTGGCAATCGAACGCCAGGCCGACTCTGACCGGGCTGATGCCACGGGTTGACAACTCCTCGAAAAATCGGTCGTACCACCCTTTTCCAAAGCCAATGCGTCCCCCCTGACGATCGAAACCGACAAGCGGCACAATCACAGCATCGAAACACCGCTCGTCAGTAAGTTCAAGCGGCACAGGAAGCGGAGGGCCTATTTTGGCAGCTTCGAATCGCTGGCTTGGCAAATAGCGCACTGCAAGCATCCGGTCACGCTCAATATAAGGCATGAACACCGCTTTCCGTTCGCTGCAAAGCCATTCGAGCACTTCGAGCGTCCCTACCTCCCGGTCACGTTCCATCGAAACGTAGCAGTGAACCTTTCCTGCACCGAGCAGCTCCGGCATGGTCATGAGCCACTGCCGGATTGTTCCGCTTTTTTCAAGCCATGCCTCCCGACTCAGAGCCCTGCGCTTCAAAAGCAGCTCCCTGCGGATGTCCACCTTGCTGTTCATCATCTTTAACCTGCAAAAAAACAAGCCATGACGGCTGTTGATCCCTTTCGCCAACGTCCGGCAAAACCCTCCGATCAGCCCGTTGGATTAGAAATGTTAAGATAATAAAACAGAAGCCGATAACGCAGAACAGAACGCATTTTAACCGTTGCCTTTAGAAGCAGAACTTAATGCCCGCTTCGGCCACAATGCTCAACATACGTTTCAACGCTTTCGGTTATGTGAAATAAGGGCGGATTGTATTACATTTAAAGTATTGGGCACAAGTTTATGAAACTCCACAACTGTAGCCTGCATCGATTTTTTTCTACCTTTTCATCAAACCATAAATCATAGACAATCATGGCAAACGAATCAGGAAACGGCGTATTCAGCGATCTCTTCACGGCTGTCGGCGACCTTGCCCAGCAGGCAACCGACATGGCCGGAAGCGCTGTCAAAACCGCTACCGACACTGTTCAGCCGGTCAGCAACGCTGCTATCGAGCTGTGCACCACCACCATCAACTCGGCTACCCAGCTCGTCGAGGGCGTAACCAAAGCCATCACTTCGGCAATCGCTCCAAAACAGTAAGCCTGAGAAGTGTCCCGTCGCCCACCTGTTCAAACTGAACGAAGCAATGGCGCGACAAACTCAAAAGCCCTTTACGCTGCCTAAACGTAAAGGGCTTTTCTCATTTACCACCCTAAGCTACCCTTGGTTGAAAAGGTTGGACGAGCAGCGTGCGTGGCGTACATTGTGATGCAACGTTCATCTCCGAAGCAGCACCGTTATGCATCACCTCACACTGCCAGCCACGCCCCGTTCGATTTTCTGCGTCGGCAAAAACTATCCCGATCACGCCCGCGAAATGGCGACCTGGGAAGCCTGGGAGACGGCAACCGACGAGACGCATGAGAACGAGCCGATCATCTTTATGAAGCCCGGCTCGGCGCTCTCCGACGATGGCACTACCTCGATTCCGCTGTTCGAGGGCCGTCCAGTCAGCGCAAGCCTCCATTACGAAGGCGAACTGGTACTGCTTATTGGGCGGGACGCCGAAAAAGTCTCGATTGAAGAAGCTGCGTCATACATCGCCGGTTACGCTGCAGGACTCGACATGACGCTCCGGGATGTGCAGCTCGAAGCCAAAAAGGGCGGGAATCCCTGGCTGAAAAGCAAAGGATTCCGCAACAGCGCTCTCGCCTCGGATTTCATCGCGCCTGACAAGGCGGGAGCATGGAGCGAACTGTCGATTTCACTGAAGCTGAACGGCGAACTCAAACAACACTCCCCCGTGGCGGCCATGACCTTTTCACCGGCCTATCTGGTGCACTATTTGTCGTATATTTATGGACTCCGGGCAGGAGACCTCATCTTCACCGGCACACCGGCTGGTGTCGGAAGCGTCCTGCCCGGAGATCGGCTCGAAGTCTCCCTCGAAACCGGAGGCAAACAACATGTTCAGACGACCCGTCTGGCCTTGCTTGAAGCAACAGTTTCCTGAATCATTCACATCCCGATCATGAGCACACTCTTCCTAAACGCAAGACTCCTGAACCCGGCCGAAGACCTCGATACCACGGGTTCGATAAAAATCGACGACCAAGGCATCATCGAAGCCGTAGCTACCGGCGCGGAAACCATAGCAGCCGGAGACGGCGATCTCATCATCGATCTGGAAGGCAAGGTGCTCGCACCCGGCCTGTTCGACATGCATTGCCACTTCAGGGAACCGGGCCAGGAGTACAAGGAGACGCTTGAGAGCGGCTCGGCAGCAGCAGTCGCAGGCGGCTTCACCGGCGTGGCGCTTATGCCGAACACCAAGCCGGTCATCGACAGCCCGCTCGGTGTGGCCTACATCCGCCACCACAGCGCCGAACTGCCGATCGACATCGAAGTGATCGGCGCCATGACCGTCGGAAGCCTCGGCGAAGCGCTCGCCCCTTACGGCAAGTACAGTTCCTATGGCGTCAAAGCTATTTCAGATGACGGCACGGCGATCCAGAACACGCAGATCATGCGGCTGGCCGTCGAGTACACAGCCAATTTCGACCTGCTGCTGATCCAGCATGCCGAAGACAAATACCTCACCGCTGGCGGTATCATGAACGACGGCGCAGCATCGGCCATGCTCGGCCTGAAAGGTATCCCCGAAGTGGCCGAACCGATCATGATCGGCCGTGACCTGCAACTGATCACCTGGCTGAAAAAGCACAAGCTCAGCGGCGCCCTGCCGGAGCCGCGCTACCATGTGGCGCACATCAGTACGGCAGCCTCGGTCGATCTGGTGCGCAAGGCCAAGGCCGCTGGCCTGAAGGCCTCCTGCGAAGTGACGCCGCACCACTTCACCCTCACCGAAAACGATCTGGTAGCCGCGAAAGAAAAAGGCAACTACATCATGAAGCCGCCGCTCCCCTCCGAAGAAAATCGTGACGCACTCATCGAAGGGCTCCGCGACGGCACCATCGAGGCCATCGCCACCGACCATGCCCCGCACGCCCGCCACGAGAAGGAGTGTCCGCCCGACCAGGCGGCCTTCGGCATCATCGGCCTCGAAACCTCGCTGGGGCTCACCATTACCGAGCTGGTGGACAAGGGCGTCATCACCCTGTCACGGGCTATCGAACTGCTTTCGACCAATCCGAGGCGCATCATGGGGCTGGAAGAGATTCTCTTCAAACCCGGCAAGAAAGCCAACTTTGCCATCATCGACCCCGATCTTGAGTGGACGGTCAGCGACGATGAGTTCGGTTCGAAATCGAGAAACACGCCTTTCTTGGGCCGCAAGCTCAAGGGTAAAGCGCTCGGTATTTACAACAAGGCAAAGCTCATTATGCGATAAAACGACTGAAGCGATACAATATTTTATCTTTTTTCTTTACACGATTTTTCTTACTTTCGGTATCATTTTATCTGAAGGCAAAGATTCAGCGTCAACTCTAAGTATTTCTTTTACGACCCATGGCCAAAAAACAAACGTTCGGTGACAAGCAGAAAAAAGGCGCAGCTGATTTCAAAATGGCAAAACTGGTCTATTCGGTGAAATCCGAAAAAACCAACGCCTGGAAATTCGTCGAGAAAAACGTCCGCATTCCCAATGGGGAGAATGATGTGGATGTCCTGAAAAAAGCCATGACCGCCCAGGGTAAGTAATTCCCTCCCGGCTCAAGGCTATTCATCCCTCCTTTTTCGCATGAGCGATCACCAGACACATTCCCGGGACAATGAAACCCGGGAATGGTTCGAAGAATGGTTCGACCATCCCCTCTACCTCGAAGTTTACCAGCACCGCGACCAGAAGGAAGCGGCTCGTTGTGCACACACCATCCTGTCACTGACCGGCCTTGAAGCCACTAATCCCCCGGCCTCGATGCTCGATATCGCCTGCGGCGCAGGGCGGCACGCAGCTGAATTCGCCCGCTCAGGACTGACGGTAACCGCCAACGACCTCTCGGCATTTCTGCTCGACCAGGCTCGCGACCTTGCCCGCAAGGAAGGGCTTGAAATCGACTTCAGCCGCCAGGACATGCGCACTATCCGGTTCGACCGGCAGTTCGACCTCGCTACCCAGCTCTTCTCCAGCTTCGGCTATTTCGAGACTGACGAAGAGGATCGCGACATTCTGGGCCACGTCTTCTCGATGCTCCGCCCCGGCGGCTGGTACGTGCTCGACCTGCTCAATCCCGAGCACCTGAAACGCAACTTCGTGCCGCGCACCGAACGCAGCAACCGCGGCCTGCGGATCACCGAAGAGCGTACCCTTTCCGATCATCACGTCACCAAGCGCCTCACCCTCACCGAAGAGAACGGCAAGAGCCACTCTTTTACCGAGTCGGTCAGATTCTTCACGCCCGATGAAGCAATTGGGCTGCTTGAGTCGGCAGGATTCAGCCTAGAACGCATCATCGGCGACTATGAAGGCTCCACGTTCGAAGCAGCCACATCACCGCGCATGATGCTGCTTGCCCGCAAACCGGCCGTCTCCTGACGAACGAGCCTTCCGATTCCGATTTCAATCTGGATTGTCCTGGACTTTTTGCCGCGGCAACGTCACTTCAGCAAGAGCTTGCCGAGCGTATCGATACCCGCTTTGCGGCCAAGCGCGAGAAGGCGCTGGAAAAGCTGGGCGGTAAGGTAGGCGTCCCCTGGTGCGGTGTGGCGGTCGTAGAGGCGGATGCCGTAACGGGCGCAGAGGTTGTCAAGGCGGTACTCACCACCCTTATGCGCAAGGTTGTAGTAGGGACCTTTTTCAAGCCGTTTGGCAAAGCTGGCCGTATCGAGAGCTTCGTTGAAGAGCCGCATTCCGAAGCGCCTCGAAAGCACCTGATTGATCATGGCGATATCGAAATCGGCATGATGCGCCACGATCACCGCATTGCCGAGATAGTCCAGAAAACGGCAAACCGCCTCGCTCTCTTCCAGACCGCTGTCGATATCGCGCTTGAGCAGGCCATGCACCGTCACCGCATCGCGCTCGCTGCACACCTCCTGACGAAGCAGCACCTCGAACGAATCGGCGATATCGATCACCTCCCCTTTCGTGCCGACCGCGCCGATCGAAATGATCCGGTCATGCCTGAAATCGAATCCGGTGGTTTCGGTATCGTAAATGACGAAACGCGCATCCTCTATCGGCGTCTGTGCGCGAAAGCCTTCGTCGAACCGGTGCAGGTAGCGGCAGACGCTCTCCGGCAGCTCTCCGTTCCGGCACTTCCGCAAGAGCAGCTTTTTCTGGATCAGCTCAATCACGGATGTAGTCGAGCTGGAACCGGAGGTTGAGCATGCTCTGCACCTTGCCGATGGTTGAAAAGACGTTTCTGAGCATCTGGCGTTCGATCTTGTTAAGCCCTTCCGGATCGATATAACGACCTGAAGAGTCGTTGGCCAGGCCATGCTTTGTTTTCAGAAGAATCAGAAACTCATAGGCCTCAATTGCTTCCGAAGCCAGCTCTTCGAAACCTGAAATCACCTGACCGAGCCGCCTGAACCGTTCGGTTGTACTCAGAAATTCTCCGATCTTCTGCTCGTACACCAGCACTCGAGCCGCATCGGAAAGCGGCATCATGGCCCGAGCCTTGATGTCGAACTCGTGAGCGTGTTCGCGGCTTTTCTCCACAAGGAAGTTCCTGAAAAATCCGAGCGGTGGCGGATTCTGCAAGGCGTTCTTGGCAAAAAACTGCAGGAAGCCACGGCCCTGTTCGACCTCCTTCAGAATCTGCCGTTTCATCTCGACAGCCAGCGAAGTGCTGCCATAGACCGGACGGAAATCGAAAAAGATCGTCGAGTGCATCAACGCTTTCGGCTCAGGCGTCTGGATCCACTTGCGGAAATAGTTCATCCACCCGCCGAGCGGCTGGCACCATTGCGGATTGCTGGCCATGATATCCGCCGGGCACTTCGTAAAACCGCAAGCCACCAGCGTGGCGCACACCCGCTTGCCAAGTTCGAGGAAGTAGCGCTCCGCCGCTTCCCTGCCTTCCGGAGGCGGATCGGCGTAGAGAATCGCGTTGTCCTGATCGGTGCGGAGCAACTGCTCCTTGCGTCCCTCGCTGCCCAGCGACAGCCAGCAGAACTCCACATCGGGCATCGCCAAGCCCTCTGCGTTCATTTCAGCAATGGCGAAGTCAATCGCCTTGACGATCACCGCGTCGTTCAGCTCGGCGAAAATATTCAGCACGAAGTGGATTGAAACCTCCTGAGCGATGTACATCTGCAGAAGCTTTTCGGCCTTGTCGCGCTCGGCGCTCAGCTGCTCTACGCTCTCCGACTGCATGATCGACTTCATGAGCACCGCGGGATTAACCCCTTCGGAGGTCACGATGTCGTGCTCCGAAATGATGCCCGTAATCGGACTGTTCAGAGTGCCGTCCTCGGTGATGCAAAAGTGTCGAAGCTTGGTTCTGACCATGAGCATCGTCATGTCGGCCACGGTCTTGCCAGCGGTGATCGTATAGACCGGACTGCTCATGATCTCGCTCACCGGGCGATCGCTGACCTGGCCTGGCACGGCCACAACCTTTTTGCGCAGGTCGGTATCGGTGATGATGCCAAGTGGATGGCGCTCTTCGGAGACGACGATAATCGAGCCGATGTTGTTGTCGGACATGATTTTGGCCGCCTCCCGGATAGAAATATCTGGCGAACAGGTGATCACGTCACGCACCTGATCGACCACGAGAGGCTCGTTATCGAGCAGGCATCTGAGGGTAAGCTCGGAGGGTTCCATAGAACCCCGGCGCAAGTCGAACGCTTCGGAGAGCGAGTGCTCGATATTCTGCACGCTTTTTGCGATCGCGCCGGTAAAGAATGCCGCAACCGAAGGTTCGGACTGGGACAGCTCGCGAATCGTCTCAACCGGAATGGCAAACAGCAGACTCTCTTCAACGACCTGCGCCGAAAGCAGGTAGTCACTGGTACCGAAAATGGCCCGCACGCCGAACAGATCGCCCTCGTCACACAGATCGACAAGCACCTCCTCGCCGTCGATGGTATCGTACAGGCGGACAGCCCCCTTCATCACCATGTAGGAAACCTTACCGAGCTCATCACCTTTCCGGAAAAGCATTTCGCCCTCCTCATGGTACTCGACAAACAACGATTCAGCTATTTTGCGAATCCGTTCTTCGGAAAGATGGTCAAAAGGTGGATATTTGCCGAGATCGGCAGCGACCCTCTCGACAATGGTGTTGGACGGAGTAGCGTTGTTCATGCCTGAGACTCCCGAAGATTGGCGGGTTCATCCTCTTATCTATGGCCGCACCGGAACGATGTGACAGGAATGGGACAGAAAGTCAGACCAGCATGCGGTGTTCACGATACCACTCGAACGTGCGCTTGATGCTCTTTTCGTAGGGCTCGTAGCGCATTCCCAGCTCACGCTCCGCTTTCGATGAGTCGAAATAAAGAAACTTCGAAGCCACGGTGAACATGCTCATGTTGAACAGCTTGGATATTCTGTTCCTCTCCTTACTGAATTTAAGAAGATACGTGATGAAATGCGCAGCCCATATTGGAAGCGGAAGTGAAAGCTGATGTACACCAGTCACCTTCATGATGGTCTGCGCCAGCTCCTTGAAGGAAACGTTGTCGCCGCCGACGATGTAGCGTTCACCTTTGCGCCCCTGGTTCATCGCGGCTATCAGGGTCTCGGCCACAATCTCGACATCGACCACGCAGATGCCTCCGAGGGGATAAAACGGCATCTTGCGGTTATAGACATCCTTGATAATGCGACCGGCATTGAAGTTGATATCGCCGGCACCGAACACAAAGGCCGGCACCACGATCACGCAATCGAGCCCCTTGCGAACCTCTTCGGCCACGATCTGCTCGGCGACATACTTGGTGCGAGCGTATTCGAGATCGATCGTATCGAAATTCCAGGGACTCTCCTCGTCGAATTTCCGGTTCGGGCCGCTTATGCCGACCGCAGTAATCGAGCTGACATGCACAACCCGCCTGACACCGGCCAAGCGCGAAGCTTCAAGCACATGGCGGGTACCGTCAACGTTGATTTTCTGAAGCAGCGGATTCTTCTTGCCCCCCATGTAGGTGATGCCGGCGCAATGATAGACCTCATCGACGCCATCGAACACACCTTTCAGAGACGACGCATTGGTGACATCGCCATACACCAGATTGATCTTGTCGAGGCAGCCCTTGAGCGACGTGAGGTCGGAGCTCGTACGAACAAGCGCATTGACCTCGTGCCCCGATTCAGCGAGTTTGTGCACAAGGCGGGAGCCGATAAAGCCGGTGCCTCCGGTAACGACGATTTTTTTCCCCACGGATGATCTCAAGAACTGTTGGTAATAAATGCGCGCAATAAGCTCCTGCCGCGCTGAAAGCCCTTTCGGGCGCTATTGTTTTACTCCGTAACGGAGATGTTGCCGTCCAGAATGTCCTGGCGAATCTTCTCGATGCGCTCATGTACGGCCGGATCGATCAGCTTTTCGGTATCGCTGTTCCACACGTAATCGGTGTAGCGCCCGTCAAGGCCGAACATCCGCTGACGTCCTCCCTGGAAGCGGCCGTTCATCGCATCGTCAATCGTGGTCAGCACCGCCTTGTCGATCGCCTTGTTGATGCTGGTCAGCATCTGATCCGGCGCTGGCCACTCAAGTGCCATGTCGGTGCAGATCACCAGCTTGCCAGTCTCCCGGGCCGCTTCGATCACGCCGAGACCGCTTGCACCAGCCGCCTGATAGATGATGTCCGCGCCACGGCTGTACTGACCGAGTGCCAGCTCTTTGCCTTTGGCCGGATCGTTGAACGCACTGCCGGTCATGCCGATGAAGTTTGTAATGATCTTGATGTCCGGCTTCATATAGCGGGCACCAGCTGCATAACCACTCTCGAACTTGCGAATGATGTTCGAATCCATGCCGCCGATAAAACCGATCGTACCGGTTTGGGACTCAAGTGCGGCAAGCGCCCCGGCCAGGAACGACCCCTTTTTCTCCTCGAACACAATCCCCGAAAGATTCGACGGAATCTCGGTTCCGGGCTGCGGATTGTAATCGATACAGGCGAACTTCTTGTCAGGAAAATCCTTGGCGATAGCCGTAATATCTTCGGTAAAGAGCAGGCCGACACCGATAACGAGCTTTACGTCCGGATCGGCAGCCATCTGGCGCAATGCAGCCTCACGGTCTGCACCCTCTCCCTGAGGCTCGATATAGTCGAAATCGATGCCAAGCTTTTGTTTGGCCAGTTCGAGTCCGTTATAGGCAGAATCGTTGAACGACTTGTCGCCACGACCTCCGACATCGAACACCAGCCCAACCTTGTAGGCGTCCGGATTCGAGCTGGCCGCTTTTTCCTTACCGGAACAACCGGCAAGAAGCGAAACGAAAATGAGCAGGAAAGACGAAAGCCTGAGGAGCGATGGTGAAAAGTGCCGATGCGCCATGTCCGTAAAGAGAGGTTGATTCGTCGAAAATATTGAACGGAATGTAACAAAATCGCGCCGTTTTTGGAAACCGCCGCGCCGGAAATCATCTCCGCGCCGCATTCACGTCCGCATCCATCTAAAGAGCAGCAGGACTCGAATCCTGCCATTTCATGCCATTCAATCGATATTGACAACAAATCCTGTTCCAGGGATTCTCACAGAGAACGAAATGGGGAAAAGCAAAAACCCCGTCACGACTTTGCTCTCGAAACGGGGTTATGTCACGATGAAAAAAGGAGTGCGTTACGGCTTCAACTGATTTTCGCGTTGTGCGAACAGGCTCCGGATCCCCGAAAGCATTGAGATGGCCGACTGATCGTCACCACTTCTGACAACCTGGGCAAGCTCCTCAAGCGCGCGGCCGATATGCTGGTCGACAATGGTATCGACCGAACCGGATTCGGTCAGAAAGCGCGTCTCGCCGCCAAGCCGCAACACTCTGGTTTTCATCTCCTGACGAGCGCATTGATGACCGATAGCCTCAAGGCGTTCAGCCCACTCTTTCGGGCCGGCTTTCTGCTCTGGAACCGATTTTGCCTTGCGCTGCATCGCCGCGCCATCCATGCCGGTGGCCACAAGCAGAAGAGCGAAACCGACCACCGTCACCAGACCGGCAATCATCGCTCCCATGTGCAAGCCATTCAGCACCATCGCCACGCCACTGGCCGAAACCAGAAGCATGAGCGCCGCAATCACCGTACCGACAAGCGCCGGAACACTCCACCCCTGCACAAAGCCCCTGACGGGTGAATAAACGGCTGAAGCCGCGGCAAGCGCCATCAGCGTCACCGAACCAAACAGCATGCCGCTGTCAAAAAACAGGCCCGGAAAAAGTGCAAAAAAGAATCCGAAAACCGCCAGAAGAACGGTCAATGGCAACAGTGCCCACAGCCAAGATTGTTTCATGCCTCAGAAAAAATTTATCGCCACATGATTTTGTTGCACGGCATTCCGACTATCAACAATCAGAATGAGTTACACCGCCAGGCAGATGGATAGTAACTACCGGTAAACCGCGCCTTTTGAATGCCAAAGATAAGAAAATCCGGCGCAAAGGCATTGCAATTCTACAGACGGTTCACCATGTTTCGCAAACTCAACAGCTCTCGCAAATTCGCAGCGCCATCACTCCGCGGCATTCCGATCGTTGAACATCACCGAGGGCTGGGCCTCATCCCAGAGGGTGCCGTATTTTTCCTTTTCCTTGTCGGTGAAGCGTATCGCACCCGCAAGGTACCAGGAGGCCGGATGCTTTTCGGGGTCGGTTCCTTCTGTCACCCCCATCGGGCGCAAGCTGGTCACCTTGTTGCCCTCGCCACGAATCACCTGCCAGTGCCCCATCACGTACTGGTTCGCATCGGCAGCCACCACATCCAGCACCTCCTCGATCTGGCCGAGGTCGCTGTCGCCCCGCAAAGCAAGCCCACCATAAGCATACGCAACCGACTGGTGCTCATCCAGCACATAGCGGAGATACTTGTTCCGCGCCATCGGCTGCAAGGTCAAACCATCGATCAGGTAAATGAACTGCTTGCCGTCGGCATCAACGCCCGAAATCGAGCGCGGCAACACACCGTTCTCTTCGGCGATGCTCAGATACCAATCCAGATACTCCTCGTATAACTCTCTGAGAAACTCGATTGAACTCATAATTCATTCTCTTTGTAATTATGTAAGTGAAGCACAATCCTTTGAACAGCCAACTTGCCAAACAAGTTATGGAAAACGCCCACAAGGAACTTATCGAATCGGCGCGCAAAAAGTTCGCCCGCTACCGTGAACTGAGCCAGAAACTTGGAGAATCTGCCGCTTGGGAAACCATGCTCGAAGGGTTTCCGGAAGTGCAGAAACAGCGCATGGGCCCGCTCCTTGCCCGCCCCACCCTCGCCAAAGCGTTCCGCGAAGCCATTCCGCAGTTTGAAAGCATCGGAATGGAAATGGACGTGGTGGATATTTCAAACAAAGGCATCGATGCCGTGCTGGAAATCCAGCGCATCTGCCCGTGGCTGGAGGTGAGCAAGGAGTACGGATTCGACACTCCGTGCCATGTGGTCTGCGAGCTGGATATGGAGGCTACCCGACGAGCGTTCCCGGAAATGAGCGGCGAAATCCTTTGCCGCCAGGCACTCGGCTGCCCGGTCTGCATCTTCAAGTATGAGCGCCCGGCAACCCCCGAATCTGGCACTGCAACGTAAACCGTTGGGACAATTGGGGACTGAGCCTGTCCAAAAGAGACTCTCAACAGCAATCCCGTCTTAGCTTTGAATCTTATTCAGATCCCGACAAGTCGGGGTCTGAATCAATACGTGATGGCCTCTAAAGAGTATTGAGGCTTCGCTTCATCGAGAAGAGCCCTCCCTTCTCTGGATTTCTTTACAACCAATTGTTTTCGGACGCTTGTACAACTCCTTCTTCTTTCTTGACAAGAGCCTTTACTTTGCCTTGTAAAGTTCTTTACGCAAAAAAAAACACAAAAGGAATCCGCCAATCACTGAAACGCCGCTTAGGCTTTGCGGACGAACTCCGACTTCAACTGCATCGCGCCGAAGCCGTCGATTTTACAGTCGATGTCGTGATCACCCACTACGAGGCGAATGTTCTTGACCTTCGTGCCGCCCTTGATCGGCGAAGAGGCTCCTTTAACCTTGAGATCCTTGATCACCGTCACGGTATCGCCATCGTGCAGCACATTGCCGTTCGCATCCTTCCAGACCCGCTCTCCTTCTGTCGCGCCAGCAGCCTCGGCAGGGCTCCATTCATGGGCACACTCGGGGCATACCAGCAACGTGCCGTTCTCGTAGGTGTATTCGGAATTGCATTTGGGGCAGTTTGGCAGAGTGCTCATAGCGGTCAAATCGAGAAATTGAAAAGAAACAGTGCGCGGGAGTATAATGAATTCCAAAGCGCAGACCTAACTGGTGAAGTTCGGACACTGGGTGGCGAGAAATGGAGACGCGTTCAAAACCCGACCAGCTCCTTAACACGGGTTACACAACGCCCAAAAAGAGGGCAACGCACCCGATCACGGCGTGAGAAAATGAAACGGCAAAAAGGTTCGCCTGCCTGATGTAGCTGTACGACCAGAACACGCCGACAATCAGGGTAAAAATCAAGGTCAACGCATTGTGATAGATGATGTGGACAAACACATACGGAAGCGCCATGAAAAGGACGAACACGAACCGGTTCTCCCAGCCGCAACGCTTCAGCAGCGCGAACATATAACTGCGATAGACAAACTCCTGAAAAGGAGCGGAGATAAACACATAAAACACCAGAAACAGCTCTTTCGACAGGAATTCCCGTTCGACAAAACCAAGCCTGTGGGCAAAGGAGAGAACGAACAAAAACAGCATCAGAAACGGAGCCTGCATCAGAAAGGCTTTACGAATATTGTCCTTTCTGAACCCAAGCTCATTCAGCGTGTACCCACGGAGATACGAGAGGAAGGAAAAGATGACGCCCAGTGCAAGAAGCATATAAATGCGCCATCCGTAAGGAATAACATCGAAGTAGATCAAGGCAGGAACCACCATCAGAATCGCCACCGAATACAACAATTGCCACCGGGCCTTCTGCACAGACTGATCACTACCGAATACACTCTCCATTGTTCTGATAAAGCTCGCGTTAGCTCTTTTATGAACGATCTGCCTGCTGTAACCCGGAATTCACGATAATAATTCGGGTTGTGAGGTATAAGAGCACACCATTCAAGAGATGCCACACAAAGTGCGTCCCGAGTGGCCAAACCGAGCAAAGAACCGCGTCAATCGTGCGAAAGAAGAGCGATAGAGCAAACACGATCAAGGCATACCAACCCAGCATCGGCTCGATCTTTTTTCGGAAATAGTGAAAGACGGCAACCGCCATAACCGACAGAATTGCAGGCAGATACATCACCGAGCCGTTCAACAAGCCTTTAAACGTCAAGGCGTACAGACTGACAAGCAGAAACACTCCCACCAGCGCAACACGGGAAAAGGTGCCGAGCCGGGCTACCCGCTGCATGTAGAGCCATAAAAACGCGAGCTGATACAAAAAGATCGGAACCACATCGAGCAGCCTGGCCCATTCAGTCGCAAATGAATGAAACAGCGTGCTCCCGACCCCGATGAACGCAACCAGAGTCAAAAGAAGAATATTGCCGCGATTGAACTGACCGCGATCGCGCAGTAAACGGTAAACAAAAGCGGCGGCGACAATGAACGAGAGGTTCGTCAGCAGGTTGACCGGTTCATCGAACAAGCCGGAGCCGGTTCTTTCGCAATAGTCGTAGAGCATGACGGGAACGAATCAGTTTATGTCACGATCTTCACGCCATCTGCTTCGGCAGCACATTTCGATTTGATAAACTCAAACATCGAACGAAAGACCTCGAAACATGATGAATCGAGATTTGGTACGACTTCTTTGGCAAATGCTGTCTTCTCTCTGTCTGATTTAAACACAATCTTGCTACCGCCAACACACGGTTCTTTTTGGTAATAATTCATTGTTGCATCAAGACCGTAAAACAGGTGCTCTATCTCACAGCACGAGTCGCCACCGAAGGTTTCACCGGTAGTGGGATTTCGAATGACCTGTTTTTGGATGTCAACATTTGCTGGCACCGGCAACATCAGAGCATAAGATTCACCCTCAGCCCATTTCTTGATCATACCTTTCAATGGATCGGCTTCACTGACGGAGCCATTCAATCCGTTCCATTGATCATAGGCCTTGTCAAAATCAAAAAGGGCGAAAACCGGCAATCCACCCATTTCAGCATGAATGCGACCGTCAGTCAGTAACTGCTTGATGTAGGTACAACTGAAGGCATAAAACGGGATGAAAGGCATCTCAACGTCATACAGCTTGTACCATGCCACCTTGAGAATCACCGGATCAGTGCTGCCCTCGGTGAACAGTACCGGTTTGTTTTCAATCTGGATGGCATTGATGATGCTAAGTAACTGTTCCTGCTCTGAATATTTGATAATATCTGCACTCAGCTTTTTGATGGCAACTGCCTTTGGTAAGTCGTAACAATTTGCATGGCTTTCCTTGATATCGAAAAATTTAATTTTCTTCTTGTCATGAGGAATTAAGGTAACCGCACTATGACTGCTCATCAGCACATGATTGTTCTTTGCCGCAGTATCGGTAATCTCAAAGATCTGCTGGAGAAATTGGTATTGCCATTCGGGGTGAAGAAATGAGTCTGGTTCGTCGAGCAAGGTAATGCAGTTGCGATCCTTGAACAATTCGATAATAGAATAGATGTAAACCGACTGAAATTGCCCATCGCTGAAATGGGAGATAAATCCGCTACGACCATTTGAGAACTTCAGACGTAACGTGATGTTTGCCAACATTCCCAATGTCTTGAGGTTGTCAAACTGCCGGAAAATCTCCGATACCGAATCATCTTTGAATCGTTTCTTAAAGATATCAAGATTGATGTTGAAGCGATAGCTATCCTTACCACGATTATACATATCAAAGTGGTTGAATTCGCCTTTGATACAGGATGCTAATTTGTTGAGGAACTCGCGTGTAATACCGTCTGTACCCCAGTAATGGGTGCGTGGATCGAAGGCCTCAATGCCATCAACCCCAAGCTCTTTCAAGCGCCCTCTGGCAAAATCGGGCCGCCTGAATTCAACAATGAGTTCCTTGCCGACCGTTGCAATGCCCAATTTATCCATGATAAATCGTCTGGCCTTGTTCGTTTCCGGTTGTGAAAGCAGCACGGCCAACAACAATGACTTGTATTTCGGACCAATGCTGATAAAGCGACGATTGTCTTCAATGTTGGCCCCCTTGAGTCGGCGACGAAAGGCTTTTTCATAACGTTCCACAAGGTCGGATACCGCATAATTATGACCAGAGTAATAGATCAGCACATTATCAGGCATCGGTGTTTTGCCCACAGTTCTCCGTTCCTCACCATCAATGATCAATTTACCGGAGTTCCATGCGATCTCGGTTGTTTTTTCATCAATCACGAATTTGATACGGTAATTGAAATCGCAGGGAACCTTTTCGCGATCGTACTCCACAAGATGGCGGAATATCTCGATGAGTGCCTCGAACAGGTTGGATTTTCCGGTGCCGTTTTTCCCTACAAAGACATCGATGAAACTGCTGCCATCGAAGCTCAGGGAAAAATCCCGCAGATTTTTGTATTGGCCGATGTAGAGTGATGTCAGGCGCATAGTTTTCCCCTCCTACACCTGAGTCATCACGGCGTTGAGTAGTTCGGTTTGTTTACGGGTGGCGTCATCGATCTGCTGCTCCAGCGTATCGCACAAAGCCATCAACTGATCGATGCGAGCGACGATGCGGTGTTGTTCGGGAAGTGGGGGAATTAGCATCAACAAACGTTTCACCTTATCTTGAGAAATATTCATTTGACTCTCAGCCATACCAGATTTAAACATCTCAATTTGTTCGGAACAATATCCTGTATTCAAAGAAAGAGCGCAATAATCCGGGGAAATCAGATCACCATAGATTTTGAACCGAATAATTTTATCCGATAACATCAGTTTAGGCCTTATAGACGTAGCAACACAACATATACCAACTCGATTCTTTGGGCCTGCACGAGTAATCAAAATATCTTTTTCCTCTACCTGATATTCTGGTCGAGGTGTTAATTTTATAGGCAAAGTCTTATTTTCATGCGGCAAGAATTCCAATTTTTGAACCGCTGTGGTTTTTAAAACTCCCCATTCCGAATCACTTGCCGGTCCAGTTTCGCACTTCGGACTCCAACCTGCATCCATATAAGAAATCACGTCTCCCAATCTCACCCACTCCCAACTATCCGGCAGCGGATACGGAACTTCATCCGGCTTAATCGGCGACACCGCCTTCGGCTTTTTGATCTTCCCCTCTTTGACCAACCGCTGTTTCTCAGCTTCAATCTCCTTCAACAGTTCACAGGCAGGCGGATCATTCGGGTCTTGCGGGACGAGCTTGCCCATGACGGCGAGCTGGAGAATGGCTTTGCGGAGTTCGGCGACGTTTTCCTTATCGCTATAAAGTTCACGGAAATTCCGGGAGATGAACTGCCATGCGTTGGCGCTTGACTCCGGCTCCGTCGTATCGAGCAACTGCCTGACTGCGGCGGCGTGAACTTTGACGCGCTTCTGCTCCCGCTCCGCACGCAGCTTTTCCAGCTCATCACAATGCGCCATCAATTCATCGATACGAGCGACGATACGGTGTTGTTCGGGAAGTGGTGGAAGTGGATGAATACTCGCCACTGCATTATCCGTTCCAAGTCGAGGCATTTTCACACCATACATCAAAGAATTGACATAGGATAAAAATGCTGGACGTTTTAATAACCATTTGAGAAAATCAGAATGCAATCCAACGAAAGAAACAATAGGAACAATTTCAGTAGTACAAACCCCATCTCTATCAGCAACAACTATTTTATCCAAATATGGACGTAGTTTACCGTAGAGCACATCACCTTTTAAAAAAGTAGATTTTGTTGATTTTGATTGTCTTTCAGAGAACTTCGCGCGATATAAAATTCTTGAAGTATCCTTTTCAATATCCTCAAGATCAAGCACCCAGGTATCTGGATCAATTTGATCTCCTGATATATTTTTTCTACCGTTATAGGCTGTAATTTCACCAAGCCTTACCCACTCCCAACCATCCGGCAATTCATACGGAACATCGTCAGCCGTAATCGGCGGTAACGCTTTCGGATTCTTGATTTTCCCCTCTTTCACCAACCGCTGTTTTTCAGCTTCAATCTCCTTCAGCATCTCACTCGCCGGTTGATCGTTCGGATCCTGCGGCACGAGTTTGCCCTTCATCGCAAGCGTCAGAATCAACTCCCGCAGCTTCTTCACCCCATCCGGCGCAGAAAACGCCACCTCGAAATGCCGCTCAAGCAGCTCAACCACCGATGTTTCGCCGTCCCGAAAATCCATCGTCATCCCCTCCCCTCCAGCGCATCGATCAACTCGCGCTTCAGCGCCTCTTGCGCCTCTTCGAGCTGGCGGACGATCCCATGATACTCCTGCATCAACTCCTCCGGATCACCATGCACCACCTCGACCTCGTGCGGATTCTTGCAATCGAGGTTGCCGTTGCGCGCCACAATCTCCTCCGCGCTCACCTTCCAGGCGTACTCCGTCGTTTGGCGACCTTTGCGCGACGCTCCGCCCCACCATGCCTTTTCTCGGTCGAACTCCGCGATAGTCAGCGGTTTCGAGCGGGAGTAGGATTTGTACCCTTCCGGATAGGGATGCTCGAAGAACCAGACCTCTTTTGTCGGCCCGCCCTTCTTGAAAAACAGAATGTTGGTCGCAATGCTGGTGTAGGGGCTGAACACCCCTTTGGGCAACCGCACAATGGTGTGCAGATCGAACGATTCGAGCAGCTCTTTTTTGAGCGTCGTCTTGACCCCTTCGCCAAAGAGGAACCCGTCCGGCAGCACCACGGCAGCCTTGCCGGTATCGGGCTTCAACAGGTGCATGATAAGCGCCATAAACAGGTCGGCGGTTTCGCGGGTCTGGTACTGGCGGGGAAAGTTCTTCTCGATGCCATCCTCTTCCATCCCCCCGAACGGCGGATTGGTGATGATGAGATCGACCCGATCTTTCGGGCTGTAATCCTTGAGCGGACGGCTGAGCGTATTATCGTGCCGGATGTTAGTCGGTACGTCGATGCCATGCAGCATCATGTTCGTCACGGCCAGCATGTGCGGCAGGGGCTTCTTCTCTACGCCGTGCAGGCTCTCCTGAATCTTTTCGCGGTCATCGACGGTCTTGACCTGCTCGTTCAGATGCTCGATGGCGCAGGTGAGAAAGCCGCCGGTACCGCAGGCCGGATCAAGCAAAGACTCGCCGAGTTGCGGGTCGAGCATGTCCACCATGAACTGCGTCACCGCACGTGGCGTGAAGTATTCACCAGCATTTCCGGCGGATTGCAGATCGGCGAGCAGCTTTTCGTAAATGTCGTTGAACAGATGCCGGTCGCCAGAGGTATTGAAGTCCACATCCTCCTCGATGATGTTAATCACCTGGCGCAGCAACGTACCGGACTTCATATAGTTATAGGCATCCTCGAACACCGAGCCAACCACGCGCCCATGCGAGGAAACGCCAGGCGTGGTGGCGAGATTTTTCAGCGAGGGGAAAAGATCGTTGTTGACGAAATCGATCAGCTCCTCACCGGTGATACCTTCCGGGTCTTTGGCCCAGTTGCTCCAGCGAAGATGAGGCAGCAGTGGCGAACGGTATTCGGGCAGAGTGAACAGCCACTCCTGCTCGCGGTCATCAAAGATTTTCAGGAAAAGGAGCCACACAATCTGACTGATGCGCTGAGCGTCGCCATCAACGCCAACATCCTTGCGCATGATATCCTGTATGGATTTTACGAGGTTCTGGATAGACATTACTGATTGTCTGTCAAGTTGTTGTTTTCAGGCGCAATAGAGTTCATGCTCAAGATCGAGCAGCGCTTGGCGGTACCCATCCACTCCGCCGAAAAAGCGCACGATCTCCATTGGCGTACCAATTTCGGTAAACGGCGAAATGGTAAGGATTTGCGTCTCCTCGACGTGGCCGATGCCTTCGTCGGCATACTTGTCAAGAAGCGCTTCGAGCACCTTGCGGGCCTCCTCACCATACTTCGTGAAATAGTTTCGCTTTTTGACCTGCTCGGCTCGCTCCTTCCGGCTGAGCGGCGGCATGTCCCAGGCTACATGGCAAATGAGATCGAACGGATCGAAGGACTTACCGGACTTGCGCCCGATCTCGTCGGCAAGCGCCTCGAAAAAGATGCCGTGTTCGGCCAACTCGTCGATGATCGCCTGCTTCTGTTCGGCGCTGTTCCAGCGGTTGAGGAAGTCATAGAGCGATTCAAACTCCCCGGCAAGCGCCTTGCGCGTGTAGTCGCGGAGCGATTCAGTGATGAGCTTGCCATTGGCGTCGAAGTACTGCACCCGCTCGGCAACCACCCGCACTTCAACATTATCGACGACATAGCGGCGCACTCCGCCAGTAACAGGCTTATCCTGTAAATCGGGCCAATCCTGATCCTCTTGACCTTCCGGATAGGGCTCTCCGCCCGAAATATCGGGAGGTAAGGGAGAGTCGCCGGCTTGTGGTTCATATATCTGCACTGGATCACCGTCGAAATCGGGGTCGGCAAACAGCTCGGTCGCCTTTTTGAAATCGATGATGGTGAAATAAAACTTGCCAAACTCCTCGTTGATGCGCGTGCCGCGCCCGATAATCTGCTTGAACTCTGTCATCGACTGGATGCGCTGGTCGAGCACGATGAGCTTGCAGGTCTGTGCATCGACACCGGTGGTCATGAGTTTTGAGGTGGTGGCGATGACCGGAAAGGTTTTTTCGGGAAAGATGAAGTTGTCGAGTTCGGCCTTGCCCTCTTCGTTATCGCCGGTGATGCGCACGACGTACTTGTCGTGCTTCGAGGCCAGGTCGCTGTTTTCGTTCACCAACGCCTGCCTCATACGCTCAGCGTGTTCGATGTTCTCGCAGAAGATGATGGTTTTGTCAAAGCGATTGGTACGGCGCAGAAAATCGCTCACCTTCCTGGCCACCAGTTCAGTGCGCTTTTCCAGCACGAGGCTACGGTCGAAATCCCGCTGGTTGTAAATGCGATCTTCGATTTCGTTGCCGTACTTGTCGAGCATTCCCTTGTCGGGCCGCCAGCCTTCGAGGTCTTTGTCGATGTCGATACGCACCACCTTATACGGCGCCAGAAAGCCGTCATTGATGCCCTGCTTGAGAGAATAGGTGTAAATCGGTTCGCCGAAATAGTCGATGTTCGAGACCTCTTTGGTCTCTTTCGGCGTAGCAGTCAGGCCGATCTGCGTAGCCGAATTGAAGTATTCCAGAATCTCGCGCCATGCCGAATCCTCAGCGGCGCTACCCCGATGGCACTCGTCGATAATGACCAGATCGAAAAAGTCGGGACTGAACTGTTTGTAGATATTCTTCTCTTCTTCATTGCCCGTAACTGCTTGATAAAGGGAAAGATAGATTTCATACGACTTGTCGGCCTGCCGCTTCTGAATCTTGGTCATTGCCGATCCGAAGGGCTTGAAGTCGTTGGTAATGGCCTGATCGACCAGAATGTTGCGGTCAGCAAGAAAAAGGATGCGCTTTTTCGCTTTCGATTTCCAAAGCCGCCAGATGATCTGAAAAGCGGTGAAGGTCTTGCCAGTTCCGGTCGCCATGACCAAGAGGATGCGGTTCTGCCCGCCTGCAATGGCCTCGACAGTTTTGTTGATCGCGAGTAACTGGTAGTATCGGGGCGTCTTGCCGGAACCGTCGCTGAAATAGTCCTGAGTTACGAGGTTGTTCTGTCGATCGTCAAGTCCTCGGTGCGCTGCCCACCACTGCCAGAGCGTTTCGGCGGAAGGAAATTCATGCAAGGCAAGTTCGCGCTCAATGATGCCGTCAGGGGCAAGTTTGTTATGGAACAGAAATCCGTCACCGTTAGAGCTGAAGACGAAAGGAACTTGAAGCAAATCGGCATAGCCCAGAGCCTGCTGCATTCCATCGCCCAGCGAATGCTTGTTATCCTTGGCTTCGATGACGGCAATGGGAATGTTGGGCTTGTAAAACAGCACGTAATCCGCGCGCTTGCGGCTGCCGCGAGTATGCACGCTGCCCCGCACGATGATGCGACCATTGGTCAACGGAAACTCCTCGCGCACCTGGGTAGCGATGTCCCACCCCACTTGCTCAAGTGATGGCGTGATAAATTTGGTACAGATGTCCCGCTCGGAGAGTTGCTTTTTATCCATCAGAGCGCTCTTCAATCTTGTTGCGTCAAGCCGATAAAAGATGGGAATCAGTTGCGCGCAACAGGTGAATCAATAAGGAAACCAGGTACTTAGCAAAGGTTTCAGGAGACATTGATAACTTTTGCACTACTAACACAAGCATCTTGTTATATACTGAATGGTTAAGCCCTTTACAAGCAAGGAAATGAAAAACAAAACCAGCCTCGACATCTTCTGGCTGAAAGACCAATCCCTCTCCGACCTCGACAACCTGCCCGACCCAGAAGAGCTGGCGGCGGAGATCATCGAAAACATCGAAGCCGACCTGAACAGCTTCCGACAAATAGCCGTTAGCTTAGGGGGAAACGAGGCATAAAACAGACCCACCTCTAACTATCAATCACCAAGAGAAAAAGCCTTACAGGCACGTTCTGTAAGGCTTTTTTGTTGTTTGGCTCACACGCAAGGGCTCAAATCTTGAACCCACTAACAAAAAATCAGTCGCGCTACCAACTGTGCTGCGAGTGCAAATCTCACCTTGCAGCCTAAGTCAGCTATCGAGTTTTTTGCCACTCAATCGCGGCATCAAATGAAAAGCAAATCCAACCTAAACCCATCCATACCCCGATTTCATCGAATCTTCAGCTCGATTACTCAACCATTTTCTGCTGACAAAAAAGAACAGACAAAACCAGCCTCATCAACTCAATTCAACTCTCATCGACGTTTTCAAAGGCAAATCAAGTGCAGGTGCATCTGAATTTTTAAATCACCGTTCAAAGCACCAACACACCAATCATCAAATCTTCATAAACAAAAACGAAAAGAATTAATAGCATTATTATAATCGCCAAAGCAACCATATTAAGGCGACTTACAAAACAAAAACCGAAAATAAAAAACAACCATAAAAAATTAAAATCACGCTTTAAGACAAAACAAAACAACTATACACACAATAATTTAATGGATTAATTTATTAAATTATCAGCAAATTTAAAGCAAATATTATAGAGTAATGAAAAAACAATACAAGATCAGTAAAAACAAAATTTTAAGCACCAAAAAAGCCAAAACAAACCAGATTAAAGAAATATTTATCCAAATTTTTACACCAAAAACAGACATAACATAAGCATGAGATAAATCAATTTAAGTCATTCAAATTAAAGATGTTAGATTACTTGTCTAAATATTCATTAGGCAAATAAATACCAGAATTATGAACACAAATTATGGCAGACGCTAAAGAATTATCAAAAACCATAATAAAATCTCATCGAAACTTTGATTTACACGCAACACTGTTCAGTGGCCAAAGTTTTAGGTGGTCTCAAAAAGAAAATTTTAGCGGTTATTACTCCACAGTAATCGACAATAAAATCTTTTTACTGCGCAGTATTGATAGCACTACTTTTGAAATTTTCAGCCAAAGTAAAGAAGCTTTTTGCTTGCAAATTAGTGATTTTTTTAGGTGGTATTTTGCTTTTGATATTGATGAAAACAGCATCTTTTCATCAGATTTTCAGCGAGATTATCCGGAACTATGGCGAATGGTAAAACCGTACCGATCCGTTCGGGTAATGCGGCAGGAGCCGTTCGAAATCATGGTCACTTTCATGTGCGCTCAAGGCATCGGAATGCACCTGATTCGCCGTCAGGTCTCCATGATTGCCGAACGGTATGGGCAAAAGATTGTGCTTGAGACGCCGGAAGGCGAGATGGTTTTCTACGGCTTCCCTACCCCGTCAGCTCTTGCTTCTGCTGATCCTTCTGAGCTGGCATTATGCACGAATAACAACCGGATTAGGGCTGCAAACATCATCGCCATGGCCCGTTCGTTCGAGTCTGGCAAGCTGGCGCTAGCCTGTGTTGGTTCAGGCGAATGCGATCTCGAAACGCTTCGCGAAACCTTGTGCGTGCACAGCGGAATCGGCCTCAAAATCGCCGATTGCATCGCCCTGTTCGGGCTTGGCCGGTTCGATGCGTTCCCCATCGATACGCATGTAAAACAGTACCTCTGGGAGTGGTTCGGCATTGAAGAAGCCCGCCGCAGCCTGACTGAAAAGAACTACCGGATTCTACAGGAAAAGGCGCGAGCCATCCTCGGCACTGAATGCGCTGGCTATGCCGGGCACATCCTGTTCCATTGCTGGCGGAAAGAGGTCAAAAAGATGAAGGCGTTTTAAGGGCACGTTGTAACGGCGTCGCTGGTTAGATTTAAGAGTTTGATTCTTATCAACCCATCACCCTTGTTCATTATGAAAAAGGTACTTGTCGCCGGCTCGACCGGCTATATCGGACGCTATGTGGTGCAGGAGTTCAAGAATCGCGGCTATTGGGTACGCGCTCTGGTGCGGAGCGTCGAAAAAGCCGCAAAGCCGGGCGCTCACCTTGAACCGGCGATTGCCGACCTTGCCGACGAGCTCGTGGTCGCCGAGGCCACCAATCCCAAAACCCTTACCGGACTGTGCGATGACATCGAAATCGTCTTTTCATCGCTCGGCATGACCCGCCCCGACTTTGTGCATTCGAGCTTCGATGTGGATTACCATGCGAACCTGAACATCCTCCGCGAGGCCATGAAAGCGAAAGTTCGGAAGTTCGTCTATATCTCGGTGTTCAATGCGCACAACATGATGGAGATCGAGAACATCCAGGCGCACGAAAAGTTCGTCGATGAGCTGCGCGCCTCGGGGCTTGAGTACGCGATTGTGCGGCCAACGGGCTATTTCTCCGACATGGCGCAGTTCCTGAACATGGCGCGCAACGGCATCATGCTCTCGCTCGGCGAGGGCGACCGCAAATCCAACCCTATCCACGGAGCCGACCTGGCCAAGGTGTGCGTCGATGCCGCCGAGGGTGACAACACCAACATCGATGCCGGAGGACCTGAAATCTTTACCTATCGCGAGGTGGCGGAGATGGCCTCCGATGTGGTCAAGAAAAGCCCGTTCACCATCTCGGTACCGATCTGGGTAGCGGATGGTCTGACGGCTGTGACCGGCTTCATCAACCGTGACATCCACGACATCGCCCTGTTCGCCTCCACCGTCAGCAAGAACGACACGGTCGCCCCGCAATACGGCACCCACAAGCTGCGAGCGTTCTTCGAGCAGATGGCTGCGAAGAATAGTTGATAATGGATAATTGATCTGTAGGGGCGGGTTTCACACCCGCCCTTCCCCACCGAATGAACACGGACAGCGTGGACAAAATGGACATCATAGACTACGAATGATGAAAATGTCCGGCCATACCGGGTTGTTCCAGCCTGTCCACTTCGGTCAACACTTCCCGCGCCCCCTTTACCCCACCCACAAGCCTCAACAATTCAACTATCAACTATCAACTTTCCACTATCAATTATCCATTATTTATCCTTCATTTGTATTTTTTCAGCGTGCTAAATTCGGTACTTTAAGGGTCATGGTGAGGTACGCCTGTAGCCGCTGAGGCTGTTACGAAACATTGCAGAAATCAAGAGTTTACATGTTAAAAATTTTCACCAAGCTGTTTGGATCGAAGCACGAAAAAGACGTCAAGAAAATCAAGCCGATCGTTGACCAGATAAATGAACTCTACGGCCCGCTTCAGTCGCTCTCGGACGAGGCGTTCCGCAATAAAGGCACTGAGCTGCGCAAAAAGGTTCGGGACAGCCTGATCCCCATCGAAAAGAACATCGCTGATACCGAAAAAAAGCTCGACAACCCCGACCTCAGCCATGAGGAAAACGAGCAGCTCAACGACACGCTCGACAACCTTCGCAAAGAGTACGAAACCGCCACAGCAAGCATCCTCGACGAGGTGCTGCCCGAAACCTTCGCGCTGGTCAAGGAGACCTGCCGCCGACTGAAAGGCCACACCTACGAGGTGATGGGCCGCGAAATGGTGTGGGACATGGTTCCGTATGACGTACAGCTTATCGGCGGCGTGGTGCTGCATCAGGGCAAGATTGCGGAAATGGCCACCGGTGAAGGTAAAACGCTGGTCTCCACCCTGCCAGTCTTCCTGAACGCGCTGACCGGACGCGGCGTGCACGTGGTGACGGTCAACGAGTACCTCGCCCAGCGCGATATGGAGTGGATGCGACCGGTTTACGAGTACCACGGTCTTTCGACCGGTGTGATTCTGTCGGGCCTGTATTCGCACCAGCGGCGCAACGAGTACCTGTGCGACATCACCTGGGGCACCAACAGCGAGTTCGGCTTCGACTACCTGCGCGACAACATGGCCGGAACGGTGGAGGAGATGGTGCAGCGCGACTACTACTTCGCCATCGTTGACGAGGTTGACAGCGTGCTGATCGACGAGGCCCGAACCCCGCTGATCATCTCCGGCCCGGTACCGAACTCGGATACCGACACGAAGTACCGCGAAATCAAGCCCTGGATCGAGCAGATCGTCCGCGCACAGCAGAACCTCGTGGCCTCCCTGCTCGGCGAAGCTGAAAAGACTCTGAAAACCAAGCCGAACGATTTCGATGCGGGCCTCGCCCTGCTGCGCGTCAAACGCGGCCAGCCGAAAAACAACCGCCTCAGCAAAATGCTCTCGCAGACCGGCGTGGGCAAACTCATCCAGTCGGTCGAGAACGAATACCTCAAAGACAACGCCAGCCGCATGCACGAGGTGGACGAAATGCTCTACTATGCGGTGGACGAAAAGGCCAACACCATCGATCTGACCGACAAGGGCCGCGAATTCCTGAGCAAACTGAGCCATCAGGATCAGGATCTGTTCCTCTTGCCGGACGTGGGCAGCGAGGTTGCGGCCATCGATGCCGATGCGAATCTCCAACCTTCCGACAAGGTTCGCAAGAAGGACGAAGTCTATCGGCTCTACGCGGAGCGCTCCGACAGCCTGCACACCATCAGCCAGCTGCTCAAAGCCTACACGCTCTTCGCCAAGGATGACGAATATGTGGTGCAGGACGGACAGGTCAACATCGTTGACGAGTTCACCGGCCGCGTGCTCGCCGGACGCCGTTACAGCGACGGGCTGCATCAGGCTATCGAGGCCAAGGAGAACGTCAAGATCGAGGGTGAAACCCAGACGATGGCCACCATCACCATCCAGAACTTCTTCCGCCTCTACAAAAAGCTGGCCGGCATGACCGGTACGGCCGAAACCGAAGCCTCGGAGTTCTTCGAAATCTACAAGCTCGACGTGGTGGTCATTCCGACCAACAAGCCAATCGCGCGTAACGATATGGACGACCTGGTCTATAAAACGCGCCGCGAGAAGTACAATGCCATCACCAGCAAGGTGCAGGAGCTGGTCGCCAAAGGTCAGCCCGTTCTCGTTGGTACGGCCAGCGTCGAGGTATCGGAAACCCTGTCGAGAATGCTGCGCGCCAAGCGCATTCAGCACAACGTGCTCAACGCCAAGCAGCACGCCCGCGAGGCGGACATCGTGGCCATGGCCGGTCAGAAAGGGGCCGTGACCATCGCCACCAACATGGCCGGTCGAGGCACCGACATCAAGCTCGGCGAAGGCATCCGTGAAATGGGCGGCCTGTTCATCCTCGGTTCGGAACGGCACGAGTCGCGCCGTATCGACCGCCAGCTCCGTGGCCGCGCCGGACGCCAGGGCGATCCCGGTGAATCGATCTTCTACGTCTCGCTCGAAGACCAGCTCATGCGCCTGTTCGGCTCGGAGCGGGTCATTTCGGTCATGGACAGGCTGGGGCACGAAGAGGGCGACGTCATCGAACACTCGATGATCACCAAGTCGATCGAACGCGCGCAGAAAAAGGTCGAGGAACAGAACTTCGCCATCCGCAAGCGCCTGCTCGAATATGACGACGTCATGAACCAGCAGCGCGAAGTGGTCTACTCCCGCCGTCGCAAGGCGCTCAAAATGGATCGCCTGACAGCCGACATCATGGATCTCCTGCTCGACTACTGCAATACCGTGGTGAAAAAATTCCACGAAGCCAACGATCCCGCTGGACTCGAAGAACAGGTCATGCGCGAGCTGATGGTCGAGTTCAAACCCGACCCGTCGGCATTCGAGCGCGAACCGTACGAAAAGAGCGCCGAAGAGCTGTTCAAAGCGGCAAGCGAATTTTATCATCGCAAGGAGTCCGATCTGCCGGACGACATCATGCGCCAGATCGAAAAGTATGCCGTCCTGTCGGTGATTGACCAGAAGTGGCGCGAACACTTGCGCGAAATCGACGGATTGCGCGAAGGCATCAACCTGCGCGCTTATGGCCAGAAGGATCCGCTGCTTGAGTACAAGCAGGAGGCCTACAAACTGTTCGTCGACCTGCTGCAGGAGATCGAGCACGAAACCCTGTCGCTGGCATTCAAGCTCTTCCCGATCACGCCGGAAGAGTCGGAGGCAATCGAAGCCCGCCAGCGCCAGCAGGCAATAAACCAGGAACGCCTCGTGGCGCAGCATAAAGAGGCTGAAAGCGCCTATGAGGTTTCGCCCAACGCCAGCGTGGATTCAACCATGTCGATGCCCGGAGACGAAATCGTCGTGCAGCAGCCGATCCGCGCCGAACAGAAGCCCGGGCGTAACGATCCCTGTCCGTGCGGCAGCGGCAAAAAGTACAAGAACTGCTGCGGCACAAATGAGTAACTGATAATGGACAATGGACTAATTGTAGGGGCGAGTCTTGCGCCCGCCCTTTCATCTCTTATCCTGTTCAATCTGTACATCTTATACGACCTGTTAGACCTGTAAAAATTCCTACCGAACAATGAGCATCGAACCCGAAGTCAACCTGCAACTGGCCCAGGAACATGGCCTGAACGAAGAGGAATACGCCAAAATATGTGAAGTTCTGGGCCGCACCCCCTCCTTCACCGAGCTGGGCATCTATTCAGTCATGTGGTCCGAGCATTGCAGCTACAAGAACTCCATCGCCGTGCTCAAGACGTTGCCGCGCGACGGTGCTGCGCTGCTGACGCAGGCGGGAGAGGAGAATGCCGGTCTGGTTGACATCGGCGACAACCTCGCCGTGGCGTTCAAAATCGAGTCGCACAACCACCCTTCGGCGGTCGAACCCTACCAGGGCGCGGCCACGGGCGTCGGCGGCATCCACCGCGACATCTTCACGATGGGCGCTCGTCCTGTCGCATCGCTCGACTCGCTGCGCTTCGGCTCACCGCGTGACCCGCGTGTGCGCTACCTCGTTGACGGCGTGGTGCGTGGCATCGGCGACTACGGCAACTCGTTCGGCGTGCCGACCGTTGCGGGCGAAATCTATTTCGAGGATTGCTACACGGGCAACCCGCTGGTCAACGCCATGTCGGTCGGCCTCGTTGAGCATCATAAAACCGTCAGCGCCACGGCGCACGGCAAGGGCAATCCGGTGCTGATCGTCGGGTCATCGACCGGACGAGACGGCATCCACGGCGCAACCTTCGCGTCGGAAGATTTGAGCGAAGCGTCGGAAGACAAGCGCCCCAGCGTACAGGTGGGCGATCCATTCGCCGAAAAGCTGCTGCTCGAAGCGACGCTCGAAGCGATCGCCACCGGCGCGGTAGCCGGCTTGCAGGACATGGGCGCGGCAGGGCTGACCAGCTCCACTTCGGAAATGAGTGCGCGCGGCATCGAAAAGACCGGCAGCGGCGGCATCGACATCGATCTCGACCTGGTGCCCGCCCGCGAAGAGGGCATGACCGCCTACGAGTTGATGCTCTCCGAATCGCAGGAACGGATGCTGATTGTGGCTGAAAAGGGCCGCGAACAGGAGATTATCGACGTCTATAAAAAATGGGATGTGAGCGCCGTCGTGATCGGCGAGGTAACCGACGACAACATGCTTCGCGTGCGTCAGCACGGCAAGGTAATGGCTGAAATTCCGGCCATGTCACTCGTACTCGGCGGCGGTGCTCCGGTCTACATCCGTGAGGCTGTCGAGAAAAAGCCCGACACGAAAGCTGCTGAACTCGCGCCGGACGATTCGCTCGATCTTAAAGCACTCACGCTGCAACTGCTCTCGCGCCCAAATATCGCCAGCAAGGCGTGGGTATACGACCAGTACGACTCGATGGTGCAGACCAACACCGTCACCCCGGTCGGCCAGACCGACGCAGCAGTCATCCGCATCAAGGGCACCAAAAAAGGGCTCGCGATGAAGACCGACTGCAACTCACGCTACGTCTATCTCAATCCGAAAGCGGGCGGTGCGATTGCCGTCGCCGAGTGCGCGCGCAACATCGCCTGTACGGGTGCCAGACCGCTCGCCGTCACCAACTGCCTGAACTTCGGCAATCCCTACAAGCCTGAGGTGTACTTTCAGTTCAAAACTGCCGTCGAAGGCATGGGCGACGCCTGCCGCATGTTCGATACTCCTGTAACCGGTGGCAACGTAAGCTTTTACAACGAGACCTCGCTTGGCGGCGGACGCACGGCCATCTACCCCACCCCGACCATCGGCATGGTAGGCCTGCTCGACGACATGGATCATCTGGTGGTTTCGACCTTCCAGGAAGAGGGTGACGCCATCGTGCTGCTCGGCGATCCGGAACTCGCGCTCGACGGCTCGGAGTATCTGGTGATGCAGTACGGCACTCCCGGTACTGAATCCCCGGCGGTCGATCTGGAGCACGAAAAGAACCTTCAGGATCTGCTGGTCACCCTTGCTTCGAAAAAGCTCGTCCGCTCGGCGCACGACGTTTCAGACGGTGGCATCGCGGTAACGCTCATCGAACAGTCGATCATGAACCGCGATAACATGCTTGGCTTCAAGGTCAATCTCGAATGTTCCTGCAAGGAGAGCGCGGCTATCCAGAATCAGTTTTTCTCGGAAGCGCAGGGCCGCGTGGTGATTTCAATCAATCCGGATAACGCCGCAGCGGTCATTGAAGAGGCCGAACGCCTGAATGTGCCGGTGCGCATCATCGGCAAGGTCGTCTCGGAAGGCGCGAGCATCGCGGTCAACGGCCGTCAGGTAGCGGAATTCTCGCTCGACGAGCTGGTTCATGCCTACGAACATGCGCTGGAGTCCTCACTGCATCTCGAAGAACTCTGATAACAGGACGAACGATGAATCCGGTACTGACTGCCAAAGAGATGAGCCTGGCCGACAAGGCGGCCATCGAGGAGCTGCGCACCGGCGAGACGCGGCTGATGGAGCTTGCCGGGCGGGAGACAGCCCGAATGATCGCCGAGCGATTCGAAACCGGCGCTGACCTCGACGGCGTTTCAGTGCTCGTGGTGTGCGGCAAAGGCAATAACGGCGGCGACGGCTTCGTTGCAGCGCGCCACCTCTTGAACAAAGGGGCGCAAGTCGATGTGCTGCTGACGTGGCCAGAAGAAGAGCTGGCCGGCGTGAACCTCGAAGGACTGCACATCCTCAAGGCTTACCGCCGTTACAACGAACGCCTGCGAATCTTCACGGGACTGGACGAGGCCCGCACGGCGGTCGGAGCGACAACCTATCAGGTCGTAGTCGATGCCCTGCTCGGTACAGGCCTCCGCATCAATGCTGACAGTCCGCAGCTGCATGAGCCGGCCAAGTCTGCGGTCGAGCTGATCAATTTCATCAACGAGCACTCCGAAGCGGTGACGGTAGCCATCGACCTGCCATCGGGACTTGATGCAACAACCGGGCACTGCTCCGAACCTTGCGTCAAGGCCGATATGACCATTACGATGGCCTTCCTCAAAACCGGCTTTTTCCAGAATAGCGGCCCAGAAGTTTCGGGAGAGATCCAGACGGCTGAAATCTCCATTCCGGAATTCCTCGTCGAGCCGACCTCCTGCCAACTGATCGATGAAACCTTCGCCGCCGAAAGCTACCTGTTGCGCGACCCATCCAGCGCCAAGCACCTGAACGGCAAAGTGCTGCTCGTCACCGGCTCGGCTGACGGCGGAGGCTCGATGCTCGGGGCGGCGCTACTCTCCGCGCGTGCAGCGGTCAAAACCGGCGCGGGCTACGTCTGCTGTTCACTGCCCGACGGCCATGCCTCGGTTATGCACAGCTTTGCACCCGAAGTGGTGGTAATCGGACGGGATATGGTCTCCATCATCGAAAAAGCCAAATGGGCCGACGCCATCGTCATCGGCTGCGGCATTGGTCGCAGCGAGGAGTCGCTGGAGCTGATCGAAGCCCTTTTGTGCACCCCTGAAATTGCGGAAAAGAAACTGGTTCTCGACGCTGACGCGCTCTTTGCCCTCGCCGAACGGAACCTGATGGAGCGCATCACCAGCCTCGAAGACGCCGTGTTGACGCCCCATGCCGGCGAGTGCAGCCGGTTGTCCGGACTGGAAGTCGATGAAATCCTGAGCGCCCCGATCGACACGGCGCGCAATCTCGCTTCGGTCTGGAACGTCAACCTGCTGCTCAAAGGCGCCCCGACCTTCATCGCCTCGCCGTCAGGCATGGTGTTCATTTCGGACAGCGGAACCGAAGCCCTTGCCTCGGCAGGCACCGGCGACGTGCTCTCGGGCATGATCGGAGCCTTGGCTGCTAAAGGGCTCGACACCCACGAGGCTGCAGCTGCAGCCGCATGGCTGCACGGCCGCGCCGGAGACCTCGCCTCCAATGTCTCCAGCCTCGTATCCTCGATGGATGTCCTCGAAGCCATTCCTCAGGCCATTCTGGAGTTGTTCGAGAGCGAAGAGTAAAGCTTCGCTTTCAATTCAGCCTGAACGGTTCGCACTCTTCCTTGTAGGGGCAGGCCTTGCGCCTGCCCTGTTTCGGCTTACCGCATTGACATTGTGAACGCAATCGACAACGTGAACAAAAAAAAGAGGTGCCGTTTCCAGCACCTCTCTTGATTCTCGTCACTCGTTGCGTTCCAGCTCGTCACTGCCCGGCATTATTTTTCAAAAAGCGCTTGATATTCCTTGCTGCCTGACGAATGCGCTCCTCATTCTCGATCATGGCTACACGTACGTATTCGTCACCATAAGCGCCAAAGCCGATGCCGGGACTCACGGCCACCTTCCCCTCTATGAGCAGCTTCTTGCTGAATTCGAGACTCCCCAGATGGCGCATCGATTCGGGGATCCTGGCCCACACGAACATCGAGGCCTTGGGCGTCACAATGTCCCAACCGGCATTGGAGAAGCTTGAAATCAGCACGTCGCGCCGTTTGCGGTACACCTCCCTGATTTCATCGACGCAGCTCTGATCGCCGGTAAGCGCAATGGTCGATGCAACCTGAATCGGTGTAAAAGTGCCATAATCAAGCCAACTCTTGATCTTTTCCAACGCTCCGATCAGCTTAGCGTTGCCCACCATGAAGCCCATGCGCCAGCCAGCCATGTTGTAGGTTTTGGAAAGCGTGTAGCTCTCGACGGCGACATCTTTCGCCCCCGGCACCTGAAGAATCGACGGAGTCACATAGCCGTCGAAAGTAATTTCAGCATAAGCGATGTCGCTGATGATGTAAAAACGTTCGCGGCGCGCCAGCTCGACCAGACGTTCGTAGAAAGGCAGTTCGACCGTTGCGGTGGTCGGGTTGTTCGGGAAATTGACTACGAGATACTTCGGCTTCGGCGATGATTCCCGGAATACGGTTTCGATATTATGGAAAAACGCCTCCTCGTCGAGCGTGTAGTCGTCGTTCATCTCCAGCTTCATGCGATGCACGTTCCCGCCGGCAAGAATGAACGCCTGCGAGTGAATCGGGTAGCACGGGTCGGGCACGATGGCCAGATCGCCGGGATTGGTGATGGCCTGCACGAGGTGCACGTACCCCTCTTTTGAACCCATCGTTACAACCACCTCGCGGTCGAGATCGAGATCGACATTGTACTTGTTGCGGTACCATGTGCCTACAGCGCCACGCAGTTTGTAAATGCCTTTGGAGACCGAATAGCCGTGGGTCTTCGGTTTCTGGACACTTTCGACGAGCTTGTCGATGATATGCTGCGGCGTCGGGCCGTCGGGATTGCCCATCGAAAAATCGATCACATCCTCGCCGGCTCGCCGCTCGGCCATTTTCAGCTCATTGACGGCAGCAAAAACATATTTCGGCAATCTCTTGATCTTGTCGAATTCAATCTCGTCAAACATGGGAATGGTTTCCGAAAAATCGTTAAAACAGAAGCGGTTGTGACACTATAGGTTATGAAAACAACTCCAATCATAAACAAAAAGCCGTTGATCTCCATAGGGGAACTTGCAAATTGTTATGGAAACTCCCCATGAATTCACGCGCTTACAACTGCGACGTGCAGTTCGGGCAACGCACGGCCTTGACAGGGATGGCCGAGAAGCAGAACGGGCACTCCTTGGTATCGGGAGCGGCGGCTGGCTCCGGGGGTTTTTCGGTCATCTTACGCAGTCTATTGATGCCGCGAACCAGGAAAAACACGGCGACAGCCATAATCACAAAACTTATGAACGCATTGATAAACAGGCCATAATTAAGCGTTACCGCTCCAGCGCTCTGCGCCTGCTCAAGCGCAAGGTACGGCCCAGGAGTAGCCCCCTCCTTGAGCACAACAAACAGATTGGTAAAATCGACTCCGTTGAGCAGAAGCCCGAGCGGCGGAGTCAGAACATCGCCGACCAGTGATTTAACGATGCCAGTAAAAGCACCACCAATAATGATGCCGACAGCCATATCGACAACGTTACCCTTCAGGGCGAATTCCTTGAACTCTTTCAGCATGGTTCCGGTTATTGAAATTTGAGGAAGTACTCTGGTGTCATGGGGGACAACGAGGGAATATCAAGAAATTAAACCCCCTTAATTGGACATTAGTGTATTTTTTGTTAAAATTAAAGCTCATGCCCTTGTTGAGCCCGCACGAAATTATCCAAAAATAAAAGGCAATACTGAAACAGTGACGTAACCGATAGAGTATCGAAACGCCCGTAAGGCTATCAAACTATCAAAAACGCACAGCGGTTTTCAGGATGCCGATAACTCAGGCAGTCATCAATCGATGGAGCATACTATTCGTACAGATTCATTGAAGCAGCAACTTGAAAATGCAACAGGTAATAACTACGCCTGCTGCTATCAATGTGGCAAATGTACCGCCGGTTGTCCTGCCGGCGGCTTCATGGACAATCCACCGGCCAGAATCATGCGCCTTATCCAGGCCGGTTACGTCGAAGAGGCCATGCGCAGTGACGCATTATGGTACTGCATCGGCTGCATGACATGCACTTCGCGCTGCCCGCAGAATATGGAGATCGCAGGCACGATGGACGCGCTTCGCGAGATGGCCCTCAAGAGCGGCATCGTCTCCTCCGATAAATCAAAAAAGCTGGTCACCGCATTCCACACTTCTTTCCTGAACACGGTGCGCAAGAGCGGCCGCTTGCAGGAGCTGGCCCTGGTCAACAGCTACAAGCTGCGCACGCGCACCCTTACGCAGGATGTTGCGGCGGGCTTCAAAATGATGAAACAGGGCAAGATCAACCCTGTCAAGGCTTTCACTGCAAAAGAAGAGGTCGAGAACAAAGGCCAAATCGAAAAGATTTTCCAGCTTTCCGAAAAGGAGAGCCACACCCCTGCGCCGAAACGCAAGCCTGTCAAGCGCACTTTTAAACCTGACGAGCCGATCAAAGTCGCGCCCGGCATGACCGTCGGCTACTACCCCGGCTGCTCGCTCTCCGGTACGGCGAAGGATTACGATATTTCCATCCGCCGCATGTGCGACCATCTTGGCATCAAGCTGCGCGAAATCGAAGACTGGAACTGCTGCGGAGCCAGTTCGGCCCACGCGACCAATCACAAGCTCTCGATGCTGCTACCGGCAAGGAATCAGGCGCTGGCCGATCAGCAGGGTCTCGATTACGTACTGACCCCCTGCGCCGCCTGCCTGAACCGCCAGGTAACAGCACGCAAAGCGCTGAAGGAGTCCGAAGAGCTTCGCGAGGAGTTGAAAAGCGTCATGGGCTACGACACCGAGGGCAAGGCTCAGTTCATCGGTGTCATGCAGTTGCTTGAAGGCATGGATCCCGAAGAGATCAAAAAGCGTGTAACGCATCCGCTCAAGGAGCTGCCGCTGGCCTGCTATTATGGCTGCCTGCTGGTACGCCCCTTCGACGCGATGGGTTACGACGATCCGGAAAACCCGACCAAGATGGAGTCCATCGTCGAAGCGCTTGGCGCCAAACCGGTGGATTGGGGTTACAAAGTCGAATGCTGCGGTGCAGGCTTGACCATGGCACAGCAGGAGATGATCGAGGATCTCACGCACAAAATCGCCAGAAACGCCACCAACAGCGGCGCTGGCGCATACGTCGTCGCCTGTCCGCTCTGCCATGCCAACCTCGACATGCGTCAGGAGAGCATGCGCAAACGCTACAACGATGTTGGCGAAATGCCGGTATACTACATTTCAGACCTGGTCGCCCTGGCCTGTGGAGCGAGCCCTGAAGAGGTAGCGCTCGACAAGCACTTCGTTCAGGCAAGCGACATGGTAAGAAACCTTTAATACGCTCCGGATGTATGAAAAAAGAGCATTGGATTCGTACATTAAAGGTCTTCATCAGACCATCAGATTATTCCCCCCTGGACATTCGCCCAGGCGGATAATCTCCTGAACATCCGCACCTGCCCTTTTATGTTTCTTGTCGATAGGGCCATCATGTTACGGATCACGGGTGAGTCTGGAAACTCAAGACACAAATCTCGAAATGCTCCGCTAAAATCAGCGGTATAAGGGGCTGATTGTCCCCATAGTCTGGCGGTACGGAAGGGCAAATCCAACTTCCGGTATCGGAAACCTAAAAAATCAGGACTTCAGGATGGCAAAAATAGGAGTCTTCGTCTGCCACTGCGGTGAGAACATCGCTTCGGTCGTCGATACGGAAAAGCTGGTCAAGGAAATATCCGAACATCCCGGCGTCGCCGTAGCCACCGAGTACAAATATTTCTGCTCCGACCCCGGACAGGAAACCGTCAAACGCGCAATCAGGGAGAACAACCTGACCGGTGTCGTGGTGTCGGCCTGCTCCCCGAGGATGCACGAAACAACCTTCCGCAAAGCATGCGCTGAAGCGGGCCTCAACCCGTACATGCTCGAAATGGCCAACATCCGCGAGCACTGCTCCTGGGTGCACTCCGACAAGGAGGAGGCCACAAACAAGGCCATCGAAATCACCCGCTCGCTTGTCGAAAAGGTCAAACGCAACAATGACCTGAAACCGATTTCAGTACCGGTCACCCGCCGCGCGCTGGTCATCGGCGGCGGTATCGCGGGCATCCAGGCTGCGCTCGATATTGCCAGTGCCGGACGCGAGGTTGTGCTGGTTGAACGCGAGCCTTCGATCGGCGGTCACATGTCGCAGCTCTCCGAAACCTTTCCGACGCTGGACTGCTCGCAGTGCATTCTGACGCCACGAATGGTGGAGGCTATTCAGCACCCCAACATCAAGGTGCTCACCTACTCTGAGATTGAATCGGTTGACGGCTATATAGGCAACTTCAAGGTGAAGGTTCGCAAAAAGGCCCGCTACGTCGATATGGACAAGTGCACCGGTTGTGGCGACTGCATCCAGAAGTGCCCCGTCAAGAAAATTCCGAGCGAATTCGAGTGCGGACTTGGCAACCGAACGGCGATCTACACCCCGTTCGCCCAGGCCGTGCCGAACGTGCCGGTCATCGATACAACTCGCTGCACCTACTTCAAGAACGGCAAGTGCAAAATCTGCCAGAAGACCTGCCAGATCGAAAACTGCATCGACTTCGAGATGCAGGATACCTTCGAGGAGATCGAGGTTGGCGCTATCGTGGTAGCAACCGGGTTCCAGATTCAGGACACCACCCTTTACGGTGAATACGGCTACGGCAAATACAAGGACGTCATCACCGGCCTGAGCTTCGAGCGTCTCGCTTCGGCGAGCGGCCCGACCGGCGGGGTTATCAGGCGACCATCGGATGGCAAGATTCCCGATACGATCGTCTTTATCCAGTGCGCCGGATCGCGCGACCCGTCGAAAGGCGTCAAGTACTGCTCGAAAATCTGCTGCATGTACACGGCCAAGCACGCCATGCTGTACGCACACAAGAACCATGACGGCAAGAGCCAGATCTTCTACATGGACATCCGCGCTGCGGGCAAGGGCTACGACGAGTTCACCCGCCGCGCCATCGAGGAGGACGGAGCCGAATATCTGCGTGGCCGCGTCAGCAAACTTTACGAAGAGAACGGCAAGCTGATCGTGCGCGGCGTCGATTCGCTGCTTGGCAAGCCGGTCGAGGTGGCTGCCGACATGGTGGTGCTCGCCACGGCCATGGTGCCACAACCCGACGCCAAGGAGACCGCCAAAAAGATCGGTATCGGCTACGATGAGTACGGCTTCTACAACGAGGCGCACCTGAAGCTTCGCCCGGTCGAAACCGCCACGGCTGGCATTTACCTTTGCGGAGCATGCCAGTCGCCGAAGGATATTCCAGACTCGGTCGCCCAGGCATCCGCCGCCGCGGCCAAGGTGATCGGCCTCTTCAGTCGCGAGCAGCTCGAACGCGAGCCGGTGGTGGCATCGGTCAGCGATGCGACCTGCGCCGGATGCTTCGGCTGCGTCATGGCCTGCCCGTACAACGCCATCGACGTGCGCGACATCAACGACCGCAACGGCAACCTCATCAAACAGGTGGCCGACATCAATCCCGGACTCTGTCAGGGCTGCGGCACCTGCGTGACCTTCTGCCGCTCCAACAGCATCGATCTGGCCGGATTCACTGAAAAGCAGATTTTTGCAGAAGTCATGGCCCTCTGACGGGCCGTGACTCTGTTGAAGCACGCAACAGCAAACTGAACCAAAACCAAGCGACCGAATTCAGCCGATGAGCGAATCATTCGAACCGAAAATCGTGGCTTTTGTCTGCACCTACTGCACCTACGCTGGTGCTGACCTTGCAGGCACAAGCCGTCTGAAATACGCGCCGAACGTCAGGATCGTGCGCCTTCCCTGCACCGGACGCATCAGCCCGATGTTCATCCTCAAAGCCCTCCAGAAAGGAGCTGACTCCGTACTGGTCAGCGGCTGCCACCCCGGCGACTGCCACTTCGCGGCCGGAAACTACCATGCCCGCCGCCGCTGGACGGTGTTCCGCGCGCTGCTCGCCTTCACCGGCATTCCCGAAGAGCGCATCCGCTTCTCGTGGGTCAGCGCCGCCGAGGGAGCCAAGTTCGCCGATCTGATCAACGAGATCACCGAGGACACAAAAAAACTCGGCCCGTTCACGCAGTACCAGGAGCTGCAGAAAGTTATTGAAACCCAGTCTTCGTATTAAGGAACCATTCATGGGAATACAGGAACAATACAGAAGTGAAGCGGCATCGCTGCTCTCGTCAGGTGAAGTGAAGCTGGTGATCGGCTTCGGCCCCGGCACGACCGCCGACCGCCGTCGTGCACTGTTCGCCCGCACGGCTGAAGAGGCAGAAAAGCTGGTGCTCGACCCGGCATGTATCGCCAACCTCACGACCTATCTGGTCGCCGGAGGCTTGCTTTCGGACGGCAAGAAGGTCGCGATTTTTCTGAAACCGGACGCCATCCGAAGCCTCAACATCCTCATCTCCGAGTCGCAGGTCAAGCCCGAGCAGGTGGTGATCTTCGGCTACACCATCGAGAACAACGAAATCAAGGAGCTTCCGGGACACTCGATCGGCGATTTCGCCAATCTTGGCGAAAAGCTTCGTACCGCCACTGCGCCACCGTCTGTGCAGCAGGAGGCCGAGAAGCTCGAAGCGATGAGCCCCGCCGAGCGTTTCGAGTACTGGAAAGAGCAGTTCGCGAAATGCATCAAGTGCTACGCCTGCCGCCAGGCCTGCCCGATGTGCTACTGCCGCCGCTGCATTGTTGACGTCAACCAGCCGCAGTGGGTCAGCACCTCGTCGCACACCCTCGGCAACTTCGAGTGGAACCTCGTCAGGGCCTTCCACCTTGCAGGCCGCTGCGCCGCCTGCGGAGCCTGCGACCGCGCCTGCCCGGTGAACATCCCACTCAGGCTTATCAACTACCGCATGGGCAAAGAGGTCAAAGAGGCCTTCGACTATTACGCCGGTGAAAGCAGCGATCAGAATCCTGTGCTCGCAAGCTTCAGCCAGGACGATCCCGAGACCTTCATTCTTTAAGCATCCGGACAAGCATGACCAGAATACTTCTCAAGAATAAACTCGACGACTGCATTGCAGCCTGGCAGAAAGCCGGTTACAGCGTGCTCGCGCCGGTTCAGCGCCACGACATGAGCTCCTTTGACGAGGTGCAGAAGGGCTCCGACATGGCCCTCGACCTCATCCTGACGGAACGCACCATCAAAGATCAGTTCTTCCCGCAGACCGAACCGCTCATCAAGTACAACATCTCCAAAAAGGAGATCGCCTCCGAAACCATGACCCCGCCCGACAAGAAGCGCGTCTTCTTCGGCGTGCGCCCGTGCGACGCTTCGGGTCTGGCGATCGACGATCCCCTCTTTGGCTGGGACTACAAGGACGACTACTGGTTCAAGCGCCGCGAGAATTCGGTGATCATCTCCATCGCCTGCACCGAAGCGGATGACTTCTGCATGTGCACTTCGGTGAAGCTCTCGCCGGACAGCACCAAAGGCGCAGACGTGATGCTCCGCCCGCTGGCCAACGGCAACGGCTGGCAGGTCGACGCCGTCTCGGATCGAGGCACGGCGCTGCTCGAAAGCGTCTCATCGCTGCTTGAAGAAAGCTCGGACGAGGCTGCTCCCGTGCCCCAGGTTGCGGAAAAATTCGATGTCGAAAAGGTAATGGAGTGGCTCGGCGACAAGGAAAACTTCGAGAGCCAGTTCTGGAAAGACATCTCCATGCGCTGCATCGGCTGCGGCAGTTGCACCTTCCTCTGTCCCACCTGCCACTGCTTCGACATCCAGGACGAGGGCGACACCTACCAGGGCATCCGCCGCAAGAACTGGGACAGCTGCTCCTTCGCGCTCTTCACCATGCACACCTCCGGCCACAACCCGAGGAACGCGCAATCGACCCGCTGGCGTCAGCGCATCATGCACAAGTTCAATTACTACCGTGGCAAATTCGGCGTCAACAGTTGCAGCGGCTGCGGCCGGTGCACCCGCCAGTGCCCGGTGGACATGGGTATTACTGAAACTCTGCAAGCGATTACAAATTTACCGAGGTGACACAAGACCGATACCACACCAACGACATGATCTACACCCCGTTCCCGATGCGGGTTGTATCGAAGCGTGTCGAGGCCCCCGGCGTCAACACGCTCAAACTTGAATTCGTCAATCAGGAAGATCACGAGTTCTTCAAGGCAAACTACCATACCGGCATGTTCGGTCTGTACGGCATCTACGGCGAAGGCGAAAGCACCTTCTGCGTCGCCAGCCCGGAGACCCGCAAGGACTACATCGAATGCACCTTCCGGCAGTCTGGCCGCGTGACCACCACGCTCGCCAACACCGACGAGGGAGACATCGTAACCTTCCGCGGTCCATACGGCAACCGCTTCCCGATCGAGCAGTTCGAAGGCAAAAACCTGCTCTTCATCGCCGGTGGCATCGCCCTTCCTCCGACCCGCAGCGTCATCTGGTCGTGCCTCGACCAGCGTGAGAAGTACAAGGACGTGACGATTGTGTACGGCGCAAGAACCGTAGCTGACCTCGTGTACAAGCACGAGCTTGAGGAGTGGAAACAGCGCGACGATGTCAACCTGGTGCTCACGGTCGATCCCGGAGGCGAAACCCCCGACTGGCACGACCACGTCGGCTTCGTGCCCACCGTGCTCGAACAGGCTGCCCCGTCGCCAGAAAACACCATCGCCGTCCTCTGTGGCCCGCCGATCATGATCAAGTTCACGCTCGCAGCGCTCGAAAAGCTCGGTTTCACGGCAGAAAATGTGTACACGACACTGGAGAACCGGATGAAATGCGGCGTAGGCAAATGCGGCCGCTGCAACGTCGGCTCGGTTTACATCTGCAAAGAAGGCCCGGTCTTCACCGCCGCCGAAGTGCAGGCAATGCCACAGGCTGATTTGTGATGGACGGCGTGGATTGACACGGACACAAAAAAAAGGGAGCATTTTCGCTCCCTTTTTTATTCTCCGTTTTTCCCGCAATATTGTCCACTCCGTCCGTGCATCTTTGTAAGGGCGACCGGCCGGTCGCCCTTACAAAGATGGCAAAAAAGATGAGTCATAATAACGGCATCAGCGTTGGCGAAATCTGCAGGACGTTGAAAATTTGACGGGCAACTTACTATCTGTTTTTGAAGATCTGTGATTAATGGTTCAGAACGAGAAAAAATTACTTTTTTAGCGGTGCCCTTTCGGAAAAAAAATAAAAAAATTTTGGCAAAGTGCTTATTTTTATTAAAATACGTCAAGGCATTAGTTTGGCCGAGTACATATTAGTATTGGTTATAAACATTACCCTTAATGCCATGATTCCTTGGAAAAAACATATTTAGTATTCCTTTTGCAACGACAAGAGTATTCTTTTTTTATTTCCGAGAGTATTACTCTTTTTACTTTTTGATATGTTATTTAAATTAATATCAAAAAGTGTTCCGCGAATATAATGATCAACAAAAAAGTGCGTTTTTTGATTACGGATTTTAAGAGTGAAGAATTATAAATACAAAAAATACAGGTATGAAAAAGAGCATTATAGTTATCACCCTTTTGTCATATTTGGTATCAATGTCCGGCTGTACTGCTACTAATCAGGCAGGAGCTCCAGATTCTGGCAAGACTGCAGTTAAGACCGGCGCTGCAGCTGGCTTAGGGGGCTTTTTGGCTAGTTATTTAGCAACTGGTGACGTTAATAAAGCGTTGAGGACTGGAATTAAGGCTGCTGCTGCAGGTTTAATCGTCGGATATATAGTTGGAGAGATTAGGGCGCGTGAGTATAAGTCTTCGGCCCAGATTTACAGGGAGAAGCCAGTGCTTGCAAAGCCATCTTCGGCCAGCATGCCTCCACGTGTAACAAGTATAGTCCCTACTATTACCGACACCAACAATCGACCGCTAAGGGTGCTCAGAGGAGGGCAGCAAGTGTGGCTTGGAACAAAGTATCAGTTGGAAATTCCGAAATATAGTAATCTCAGTGCGGTTGATGTTGTTGAGATCAACATACTTACTGATCCAGATGGCTTGACAACTCGGACAAATGATATGAAACGAACGATGAGAAGGCAGTGTGGCGGTGTCGATGCAGGTATTCAGTTTACGCTTCCAAGAAACGCTAAAGAGGGTATTTACACGCACACGGCAATAGTTCAGATTGAAGGCAGAGAGCCATACAAGGTACAGCGTAAAATCCAGGTTGTGAAAGTTGATGGCGTTATGAATTTTTACGCCGTTAACTAAAGACGCAGAGGTTTGAAATCAACCATTATTATCCTTTTATAGCTGATGTTGTGGAGATTCAAGGAGACAATCTGGGTGCAGGATGAGCTTAAAAAGAGATTCACCATACAAAGCATTTTTGGAAAGAATTGTGATCCCGTTCAGGTTGCGCCTATCGAACTTCTGGTGGGCGCAAAGCTTCATCCAGATAACGGCCTTGATTGCGCCAGACAGAAATATCCTCCTGAGTTCCAGTATTGTCCTTTTTGTCAGGCAAAATTAATCAGTCTCGAAGAGGAGCCTTGCAATCTCTGGCTACCTCCTTACGGAGATGGCACTGGCCTGAAAATCATGCAGGGCCCTGATGTCAGCCATCATCCTCATACTATCAAGGACGTTTGCATATCCAAAGATCATCAGGCAAAGCTTTTCCCGTTGCCAGGAAGGGACGGGATTTTTGCTTTCTGTTCACTGAAACTCGGCGCCAAACAGCGCATGCTTCTTGCGCTGCAGCGTGACTTGGGGCTGCTGTGGGTGTATCGAAACCATGAAGAAAAACGATGGAGCCGCATTCCTGCCAGCGTCGGCAAAGATTCGCTTCCAGGTTGGTCATGGTCAATGGCAACTGACAAAGCTGAATCGGGGCTGTGCCTGCCAACAGATGACGGACCGTTATGGGTTACGTTTGACTGGCCATCGAACAGTATCCAGGTCAGTCGAAATGTGGGCAGATCGATCGGGGGCCCCATCCGGATCGCAGAGTATATTTTTGCGCCTGTTGAGAAGGATGGCTGTTTCGCCATGGCTTACAAAAAAGAAGGAGAATCAGAATGGCTTGATTGTCCTTCGGTGTCAGACCGTGTCGAGGTCATGACGCAGTTGACGCAACGTGCTGACCAGCAGGCTTATCTCGGTATTCCCTATCTCCATGCGGCAAAAAAGACCGCGTACTGGTCATGCCGTGGTGGTTACGTGAGCGTCATCGTCGATGAATTTTCATCGAGCGTTCAGTGGAAGTTCAGGGCTTGGGAAACTGATGAATATCCTGCAACGGCACTGATCGAGCTTGGACCTCCGTATCGCACGAATGGCTTGAAAGGGGGGTTCTGGCAACTGTGTAAAGATAAAGACAAAGAAGTTAGAGACGGCGAGATCTACAAAATTATCAAAATCGATGGTGACGAAGTTGTCGATTCCCAGAAGATCGAGTTTGGCGAGTTTGTTACCACTGGCCGAAGCAGTTTTTCATGGGTCGATGATTACTGGAATGATATCAACGGTCTTAATACGAACACGCGCCCTCAGGAAGAGTTGAGATATCCGCTTTTGCAATTCGGCGAAAACGGGATGGTTTTGTTAGCGAAGGTGGATCAATGGGCAGGCCGCGATGCATTGGGAGCCTTCAGCGAGCATTTCTATAAAACGGATTTACCAGTGAGTACGAGAGTCAGGTTGGTGCTGGAAGGTGCCGGAGTGCCTGAGCGACCACTTTTTGCAGAAGAGCTTTCCGGTTCGGTCAAAACTGAAAAAGGTAGCTCCTTCAGGATCAGTCTTGCGCATCTGCCTGAAATACGCGCATTTATCTATAACAAGATGCTCTACGTGCATTTTCCTGAAAATAATCATTGCTTTTCCTGGCCAATCGAGATAACGGAGAAATAATCGTGGGTGCTATCCGTAACATATCCAGGCTGTCTTTGATACTGGTTCTTGCATCGATATCACGACCTGTACAGCTGATGGCCAAAACGCCAGTCAAGCAGATATACCTGATACAGAATTCGGGCTGGATGCTACCATTTTACGAGGATCGCTCATCCAAGTTTAAAGAACTCGGCATAGTGATTGCTGAAAGAATTGCCAAATACGGCCAAACCGATCAGGTTGTGGCGAGTTTCAATCAGAGCATCCAGGATAATAAGTCTCCAAAAATGGTTTATCACGGAAGCGATCAGAACAAGGTTAATGCGGCAATACAATCGATCATGCCGGTTCGCAAGCCTGGTAAAACGACCTATGCTGATACGGATTTCAAGGAAGCTATCGTCGGAGCGATCACGCAGTACTCCGCTGGTCAACCCTGTATTTTGTGGATTATCACGAACAATAAAAACAGTCCGGACAATAGCCCTGAGACAATTGAGAAAAACAAGGAGTTTTATGCATTTCTGCAAAATTCCGATCAAATCAAAAGAATAGTCGCATTTCCCTATCAAATGGCGGTAAAAGGGGTTACGGGAAATTATACTGCCAATGGCCTGATGATCTACGCAATGGCCTACGGCGACGATGCCGACCAACTTTTGCAGAAAATGCTTAAAGGCAATGTTCCGTTCGGAGCAAGGGTGGCTCGACTCAAGCCGCTGAACGCCGACGCCGTGACCTTCATGCCACTCAGGGTTCAGGGAGGCAAAGGTGTCAAGGCCAGTATTGTTGGGAATAAAACACTAATGCTTAGCTTTAATGCGGCACGACGGCCTGAAGCAGCCCGGATTATCGGGCAGTTGCGAAACGATTTTTATCCATACGATATTCAATCCGCCAAAGTTGCTATATCATCTGGGTTAAACCACGATAACAACGGGATCGAAACAAAAAACGATGTGATCGACAAATTGGCTATCAAGGCAGGCGATGTATCCCCTCAACTGACAGTAACTATATCAGTACCGCCGATACCATCTATATGGAGCCCAAATGTGATTTTCAAATCCGGCTACACAACGACAGGCAAGATAAAATTCGAAGTGTCAGATCAGAAACTTGCCATTTCAAAAGGATTTATCAAGCAGATGTCAGAGTTGTTTCCGGGAGACCCTTTGCCGGATATCTTCAGCCCTGGCGAAAGTTCAAGAAATTCTCTGACCGAGCAATCTGTCTTGGTGAAGGTTTTCTATCCTTCATGGCCGCTATTCGTTTTTGGGGGTATCATCTTTATAGCTCTTGGCGGTGCTGTTTTCGGAATGATGATGTTGCAGGGAGAAACGGTTTACAAGGTCTCAGTCGACGGTGTTCAGAAGAACTTTGCCCTGAAAATGTTTCACGAACAGGTCATCAATGACGCGAACGGGAAACGGGTCGGAATGCTGAAGCGCGGCATCGGACAGCCGCAAATCATCAAAGACAAGGATGCCAATTGTACCATACGGTTAATGTGATTTTTTACTTAAAACAGCAAAACAATACAAAAAGAGTATACCTATGGAAGACAAGAACGCATCGGTACTGCCTCCGGTGAAATCGGGGCAGGATAGTTCGGAGCTTGGAAGTTTACAAGAAATTTCAGGCGACATCGAGGCGCTGACCGGCCCGAGCACCAAAGAGGTGCTCATGGGGGTCGGGTTGCTCCTGATCCTGTCTGTTGTGTTTTTTTTCATCCGAAACGCTTTTGTTGGATATCTGGTAGGCCCCGCCATGAAGCGCTCTCCGAATAATGCTGCTATGGCTGGCTGGGGACTGTTCGGTGGGCTGTTTTTTGCATCTGCCATTTTGTGCGTCGCTCTTTTCGGAAAGATTTTTCTGACCATGTTTGTGGTCATTCCGTTATCAATAGCAATGATTCTTTGTTTCGTACTTGCAGTCGTTATGTCTGCCAAAAAGTGAAATATCTGCTTGAATCTTTAAAAGAGAATCGAATATGGTAGAAGAGTTGAAAGTTGGCAAAAAGACGGAGGTAACTCTTACGGAGGTTGTCCCGACACTGTTCATCGCACTTGGTGGCACTGGAGCTCAGGTCTTATGGCGCATAAGACGGCGTATCATCAATAATCTGTGGGGCTCAGGAACCGGTCAGGCTGTCAGGATAGATAATCTGACCGAATTCCCGTTTGCGGAATTCCTGCAGATCGACCTGAGCGCGTTCGAGACGGAACAGGGAAAAGCGGAGAAAAACGATATCCTGTCGAACAAAATAAAATTCAAAGAGTCAGAACGCCTGGTTAAAAAGCTTGACCTCAATCAGTACATAAAAAGCGAGGAGGCTCTTGACTGTTATCCGCTGATACGCGAATGGTTTCCGCTGTCGAGAAAAACCATAAACGAACTCAATATCGATCCTGAGAAGGGTGCTGGTCAGATACGGGCGCTTTCAAGACTGTTTTTCTTTGATAAATATCAAGAGATCAAAGGGGCTATCAGAACTAAATGTGACTCTCTTCTTGACAATGTCAAGTCAGGAACAGCCCAGAAGCGACTGGGTCTGAATGTCCAGACGGGTGCATTGAAAATCGTTGTGGTGGCGTCTACAGCTGGTGGAACCGGATCGGGAAGTTTTCTTGATCTTGGATATCTCTCAACCATCATCGGGAACGATGTAGCCAATCAGGGGGTAACGACCAATCTTGTGCTGCTGCTGCCATCCGGCTACAAGGGGGCGGGCCTGACCCGTACTGAGGCGAATACCTATGCGGCACTCATGGAACTGGAAACCTGCATGCGTCAGGGATCTCGCTATATCAAACAATGGGCCGCAGGCGAGGTGCCCCGGAACATGCCCAATTCACCGTATAGCGACGTCTATCTGATTGATACGACAAATCTTGCCGGAGCCAAGACCGGTGAAGTCATGGATCTCTATGATATGGTGGCCGATACCCTTTTCGAGGATTATTCGACCTCGGTATTTGCCAATCGGAAACGCTCAGTATCGGTCAACCAGAATCAGTACAAAATCATACCATATGAGATGCTGTTGCCGAGGGAGACCTATGGCGATATGAGCATCACATTTTCCCGTGCCTATTCAACGTTTGGGCAGGCAATCATCGATACGCAGCTTGAGCAGAAAAAGAATGTTGTATTGTACCGTCAGGTCAACGGAATGCTTAAGGCATTTTTTGGCATAGCACTCGACGATCCGAAAAGCAACATGCCAACCGATGGCGAACGAGATGAACTGCTGGCTTCGAGAATGCATCTTTCGGTGGAAAACGAAATTATCGATTACGATTTTTCACTCAAGAACGAAATGTACAGAAAGGGGATAGAGCGAACATCATATCCCATCGTAAACGAGCTTTTGAGGGTCAATGGCATATCACGATTCGATGATATCGAAAAGAGAATCGCGGATCGTTTCGAGGAGATACGCGTAGGCGGTAATTACAAGGGATGGGCTGAAAAAATTTCAGAGGCCATTACCAACATCAATCACGACACCTTCAAGGATGTCGAGACTGGCAGCGGATTGCATGTAGACGCTATCCAGAAGAGAAGAAGAGAGCTGTTGGCCGAACTGCTCGATCCGAATCGGGAGCATGGTCTGATCAAGGCGCTGTGGATGCGCGTTGACAACAAGGAGCGGGGAGGACTTGATTATACCATAGAGCTAATCGGCAGGATCAAGGACAGGCTGGAGAACGCCAACACAGGTCTTGTCAGGGTTCTTGAAGAGAACGCAAACTGGTTTCAGGATCTTTCGGGATTTTTACAAAAAGATGAAACGCGTAATCTGCAAGACCACCTCCAGCAAGCAAGAGGACAGCTGTTTGGAGCGCAGTCTCAATCCGAGATGAAGCTCAAGCAAATATCCGATGCCGTCAGACTCTACGTTCGGTACCACCTCTATGCTGCCGCCAGCAGGGAAGCAGCAAGACTCATTCATGATCTTTCGGAGGCGCTCGGCAAGCAGCAGGGTACCGATGAAAATGGCGAACCGGTTTGGAGCGGCTTTATCGGTGAGCTGCAAGAGGGTCGGGGTCTGGTTAACGCTATCATAGAAAGTGCTGAAGAGCAGATCGCGCTGACAAACGAGGCGATGAAACAGAATCACGCCATGTATTTCGTTCTTCCCGCTCCGAAGAGCCAGATCGATGAACTGGAGTTGCTTCCGCCAAGCCAGGCCCGTCAGTGGGCGGAAGAAGCATTTGAAGATTTCGGCGGCACTCAGGAGCTATTTAAAATGCTCAAAGATGAAGATGGGCGTTCCGAACTCTTGGGAAAGCTGAGGAACCGTGCCTTGGATCTTATCGGCGACGATGAAATGCAGGATGAAGAGAATCCGTTGTTTGCCGCCTTGGATCAGCATCAGAATCTGTCAATGCTTTTTTCTGACTTTTTTCAGCGTGCCATGCCCTGGATTGCGGCTAAAGTTGACGGATATCTGAAACCGCAGAATCCTAACGATCAGTACAAATGCTTCATCGGCGTGAAAGACTCTTCGAAATTCAGGGAGAAATACGGAGAGCAACTCTTGAGCAAGTTGCCTACTGTTACGATGATGACCAGAAAAGAGGTTGGATTCGTCGAAATAGACGCGCCAGGAAAGCTGATCTGTTATACCGAACTTTCCGGGCTCCCCATTCCGTCGATCAAGTCGCTTGACCAATGGTATGTCAGTTACAGAAGCGAGGATAAAATACCGGTGCATACACATCGGATCACCAGTACGTTTGTCCATGCGAGAGAGTTGACTCTGGATGAACTGGCTAACCGTGCTGAAGATTTCAAATTGTTTGTGCTTGCCGTAGCTCTCGGCGTGTTGAGAAGAACGGAAAACGGTGCGGACGCGGGTTTGTACAGCGTGTCGAAAAAGGGAAGGACCCAGGCGATCGGAGATGAGAAAAAGCTGCGGCTTATGGGAATACCGGACGCTTACCGTTCCATCATTACGGAGCAGGTGTCCCTGGATATCGAGAAGCTCTCATCTCTGGAGCAACTGGCGATGCTTGTCGCACTGCTCGACTATTATGTGAACTTTGTCTATCCTGTGGCAACGCTCAGGCTTGATGGTACCGATGTTGATAAAAAACAGTTTCCGACATTGATTTGTGAAAAACTTGTCGAGGAGTGGGCTGGCCGTCTGGAGGCCAAGGCGGGAAGCGCGAACGCCGAACGCCTTCGCCGGGAAGCGAGCGACAAGCTGAATGAATGGACTGCAGAGCTGCCCGGTTCGGTCAAAGACGTTTATGAATACGAGGTGAACTTCAGGGAATGCATGGCAAAAAAAGTGCTTCAACTGGATGTTTTTGATGATGGCTGGTCTTTTACTGGTCGGAAACAGGAAGCCGAACCTGAAATACAGGTGAGCAAACCGGAACCCATACGGCCGCAGCTCTGTTTTCATGTTGCTGTGGACGGCCATGCGGCAGGCCCGTTCATGGAAGAAAAATTGCTCCAGATGATCAGTATGGGCCAGTTGACAGAAACGACCAAGGTCTGGAAGAAAGGTATGCCGAGCTGGTTGACTGCCAGTGAAGTACCCGAGTTATCAGTATTTTTTGAAACGCCTCCGGCACTCAATGACGGTCCGCCTCTGCTGGACTGAGGGGAGAGCAGCGAGGCCGGATCAGACCTGCGTATGAACTGATGCAGTCCGATCCGGCTTCGCTGCGTGAAATTCAGGTGTTGCGCCAGGAAAGACAAAAATCAGTATTTGCAGTTACACGTGCATAATCCTGTAATGATGATATTTCATGCTGTTGAAAAACGATTTTCCCTTCAACTGTAAGCACTGTGGCCAAACTATTTCCGGCCCTGTGAAATATTGCCCTTTCTGTGGAGAGCTACAGGAGATTATAGCAGCGCCTCCTGTACTACCGGCTGAGCCCCCGCAGCCTAAGCGGCCTCAGCGGCCTCAGCCCTCAGAAGAAGTATCTGAACCTAAAGTTACACCCTCTATACCTGAGGTTGTGTCATCAAGGCCTGAGCTTATACCTCAAAATCAAGAGTTGAACTCTTCGGAATTGGAGATAAATCTACCGGAGTATGAAACGGCAGAAGCTCATAAACACGAAGATGATAGTTGGAAGAATAAAGAGGGCCAGAAGCCTGTACCGCCGCCGCTCTCACCATTCGTACGCAATGCTGGCATTGCTGTCGCTATGATTATTGGCCTCCTTTTTGTTAAAAGTCTTTTTACAGACAAACAGCCAACGCCACTAGACCCGGTTCCGGTACCTCCATCTGCCGTAGAACCAGCTCCTTCTGCACCACCGGCAGAAGTGGCGCCTCCTGCACCTGTTAAAGAACAACCAGCGGTTTTTGTAACATCACCGCCATACTCACCGCCTTCAATCGAGATAAAGCCAGATAATTCCACAGAATTGCAACGGCAGCAAAAGATCGACAATGCTATCTCTGAAGGGATTTCATCCTACAAGAGAAAACGATACGAGCAATCAAAAGCACATATGAGAGATGCTTTAACGCTTGACCCCGGTAATCAGGTTGCTCAGAGTTACATCGATCAGAGTAATGATGCGTTAAGAAGAATTAACGAATATGTACGAACAGGCATTGCCTACTATAACAAAGGTCAGCTTGAGCTGACTATTGAAAAAATGAATGAGGCGCTCCGGCTTGATCCCGGCAACAATACAGCTAGGCAGTATCTGGCAATGGCCGAAAACCGTCAAAGAGAGAGAGACCGCGAGTTTGAGCATCCAGTAACTGGGGAAGTCAGGTGAGCCGGAATGGTGCTGGTCTGAAAGCAAACAAGCCGCTTCATATTCTGCGCATGAGCGAATTTGTTGTATTTGATGGGCGGGTGTAAAACCCGCCCCTACGAACTCACGCCAACGCCAACTCGCAGAACCGGCCTGGCTGGTGGAAATCGGGCTTGCCTTCGTCGCACCACCACGGGAACAGGCCGTAGCGCCCGCCTCCGAGGCTAGCAGCGCATTGCAGGTGCAAGGAACCATCACGAATAAAGGGTTCGAGCATTTCGTAACTGAGCTCCATGCCGAAGCCTTGGTCACCAGCAAACGGCTGCACCTTGCCTAGCCACAGCGCTTCCGAAGGCGTTTCGTGCCCGGCGGCGCGGTGGCGCGGGGCGTCGAAACGAAGCGCTACCCAGTGGCCTTCGGGCGTTAACTCGAATTCGAGATAGCCTTCCCCATCTCTACCACCAATGAAAAGCTCCGAGACGCTGAATGCCCACAAGCGATCAACGAATGCGCCTGCCGGAGCATCGGGTCGAAGCGGAAAAGCTGTGCCGCTCTCGTCGCGAGTCGTCCAGCGGATAAAGGGTTTTTCGGGCGCACGCCGAGCCTCTTCGAGCGACGCAAGCTGCTCGACCCTCACTGTGATGCCGAACGGAAATTCCGCATCGGTACAAGCGTAACCGAGCATCGGACCGTGGAGGAGCGTTCGGGGGAACACCGCCGCCCCGAAATCCGGAAAGCGCAAGAGGCCAGTCCAGCCGTAACCGGGGCGTGATGGCTCTGGCGTCGAGGCGATGCCGCACTGGTCGAGCAACGCCATCTCGAAAAGGCCGGCGCAGTGCAATTCGAGGTCGAGATTAGCTCCAACCTGCTCCCTGGCGGCGGTGCGCATGGCTGCGGCAAGGCGAAGTACATCGACAGCTTTCGCGCCGCCGGTGTTGAAGATGAAGTTGGCGTGGTGCTCGCTAACCTGCGCCCCAGCCTCGCGCCGCCGCCTGAAGCCGAGAGCGTCGAAAATCTGCCCGCTCGGCTGTCCGGCTTCATAGCTGTTCTTGAAGGTCGAGCCGCAGCTTGGATAATCAAACTGGTGCTTCGCCTCGCGGTCATCCGAATACTCCTGCATTCGCCTTCCGATCGCCTCTGGATCGTCCTCGCTGTCGAATTCGAGCAGCGCTCCGACGACGATCTCGGGACTCTGCATCAGGCTGGTGTGCTTGTAACCGAGAAACACCTCGCAGCCTTCCCGAAAGCAAACCGTACCGTCAAGCCCGACCGTCACCACACTCCGGGTTACAGCAGAAACTTCTTGACCGTAGCAACGCCCGTTCATGCGCACCGTGGCGCCAATGGTGCCTGGAAGCCGGTAAAGCCACTCTCCATCTGTTCTCCCCGCCTGCTGGAGCCGCAGGGCGACATCACTATTCTCAGCCCCCGCTTCGCAGAAAAAGAGGCTTTCTGAAAGCTGGATGATGCGCTTCATCGATTCAAGCAAAATCACCGCTCCCGGAAAATGCTCATCCGAAAAAAGCATGTTGGTGCCCTTTCCTGCAATGATCACCGGAATCGCATGCTGACGGCACTGCGCAAGAGCGGCGGCAAGTTCCGCAACGGTTCGAGGCAAAAGCAGCCATCTGGCCTCTCCGCCGATCGCGTAGTAGCCTACCGTCGAAAGATCAACATGTTCACGGAACGGGCAGGCAAATGGAGCGGTGTTCATAAGGCCTGAATACTTGGGAGGATTGGCGCAATCGACAACAAAGTCAAAGGTAGGAACGATTCAGACAAAAAGGAAAAGGACGCCGGAACCAACAGAAGGATGTGCAGTTACACATCCCTCGTTGTTGCCTTCGGTGTCCCTGAAATCTCTAAGCCAGTATACGTTTGTTACTGCGGCTGCTGGTTCTTGGTGAGAATGCCATCGCTAACCATTTTGTCGATCATCTTGCCGAACTGGTCGTGAACACGGATAAGAGCAGGCAACGACATGGCAAGTGTTGCGTTCGGGCGAACATTGGGCTCTTTGTCTTTTTCGACCGAGGTGACATTCACAAGATCGACGCGAACAACGCCATCGACAAGAAGCATGTTGGCGATTCCATCAGCGTAAATGGTCTGCATATGGTAGTTCCTCCGGATAAATGGTGGGTTAATAATCTGTTGTCAGTAAAAGCCGGGTGATAATATACATAAAGTCATCTATTGTGACCTACAAGTCAGAAAAATCACACGAAAAAGTACCTGCAAACGGCTGGTTACGACCCGATCCACCCTTTTCGGATGAACCATTTGACCAGTTCGATGACCGGCACCACGGTCAACGCACCGCCAAGCACAATCAGCCAGTCTGAAAACGGCATCATGAAGGTGCCGAAGGGCGCGGCGAGCGCGGGCACGTAGATGATGGCGAAAAGAACGGCCAGCTCCCAGACAATAGCCAGGTTGAGCCAGCGGTTCGAGAAGAGATTCGTGAACACATGCTCTCGTTCAGAGCGGAAGTTATAGGCCTTGAAAAACTGGATAAGCACCAGAGAGACGAAGGTCATCGTCATCGCTTCGTCGAGGCTGCGGCCCGAGTGACGCGCCCATTGGAACAAAAGCAGGTTCACAGCAGTTGACCAGATGCCGCCGGCCAGCATCAGGGCCATCACCGTGCGGGTGAAGATACCGCGCTTCTGGTCATTCGGCGGGCGCCGCATGATGTCGTGGTCGGCAGGATCGACGGCAAGCGCCAGTGCCGGAAGGCCGTCGGTAGCGAGGTTGACGTAGAGAATCTGCACGGCGGTCAAGGGCAGCGGCAGACCGAACAGCGTCGCTCCGGCCATGAGGCCCAGCTCGCCGATGTTGGAGGAAAGCAGGTAGGTGAGGTACTTTTTGATGTTGTCGTAGATGCCTCGTCCCTCCTCGATGGCCGACACGATGGTGGCGAAGTTGTCGTCGAGCAGCGTCATGGCCGAGGCCTCGCGCGAAACGTCGGTGCCCGCAATGCCCATCGAAATGCCGATATCGGCCCGTTTGAGCGCTGGCGCATCGTTGACGCCATCGCCAGTCATGGCCACCACTTCGCCACGCTGCTGCAACGCCTGCACGAGACGGAGCTTGTGTTCGGGCGAGACTCTGGCGAAGACCGCCACGCTTCCGGCAGCCTGGCTGAGCGCTTCGTCATCCATCGCTTCGAGCTCCGCGCCAGTCACCACCTTATCGTTCCGCAGGATGCCCAATTCGCGTGCTACGGCCTGCGCGGTGACAGGATGGTCGCCGGTAATCATGACCGGTCGGATACCGGCTGCGATGCAGCGTTCGACTGCTTCTGCGGCCTCGCTGCGCGGCGGATCGATCATGCCGAACAAGCCGAGAAAGGTCAGGCCATCCGAAAAGTCGCTGATGGACGCATTCTCTTTGCGCGCAACAGCCAGCACACGAAGCGCCTCCTGTCCCATCGAATCAGCTTGCCGGACAGCCTCTTCCCTCACCGTTGAATCGAATGGCTTGAGCTCTCCTGAAGCATCGAGATAATCGGAGCATGAGGGCAGAATCACCTCCGGAGCGCCCTTCACCACAGCAAACGTCGAGCCGCCGAAACGATGCACGGTCACCATACGCTTCGTTGCCGAATCGAACGGCTCCTCGTCGATGCGCGGGTAACGCTGCTGGAGCGCGGCTTCGTCGAGACCAGCCTTGCGGGCGGCCACGATCAGCGCCGCTTCGGTCGGGTCTCCAGTGATGCCCCACTCCCCTTTCTCCGATTCTTCAAGATGTGAGTCATTGCACAACACGCCCGCTTCGAGCAACGCATTGAACGGATGAGCAAGCGAGCCATCGCCAATCTCGGAAGTGATGGCACCTTCGGGCTTGTACCCCGATCCGCTCACCGTCGCAGAAATCGCACCAGCATAGAGGCGACGGACGGTCATTTCGTCGCGGGTCAGCGTGCCGGTTTTATCCGAGCAGATGACGGTGGTGCTGCCGAGCGTTTCAACCGCAGGCAGGCGGCGCATGAGCGCGTTACGTTTAACCATGCGCTGCACGCCGAGAGCGAGCGAGATGGTGACCACGGCGGGAAGCGCTTCGGGCACCACGGCCACGGCGAGCGCAATGCCGAAGATGAGGATTTCGATGAACGGCTGGCCCCGGAAAATGCCGAGCGCAACGATGAGCGCAACGATCACCAATGCAGCGCGCGCCAGTGACGCGCCTACCTTGTCGAGGTTTTTCTGAAGCGGCGTCTTTTCGACCTTCACCTGCGAAAGCATTCCGGCGATGCGCCCGAACTCGGTCTGCATCCCGGTTGCGGTCACCACGGCAAGCCCACGGCCGTACACCACCGAAGTTCCGGAAAAAACCATGTTGCGCCGATCGCCGACCGAGGTCTGGGGCGACAACATGGCAGACGCCTCCTTTTCAGCCGGCAGGGACTCGCCGGTCAGCGCTGCCTCGTCGGTGCGGAGGTTCACCGCCTCGACGAGGCGAGCGTCGGCAGGAATGCGGTCGCCAGTCGCCAGCACCACAATGTCGCCCGGAACCACCTCCTGCGAAGGGATCAGCTTTTCAACCCCATCCCGGATGACGCGCGACGCCGGAGCAGCCATGCGACGCAACGCCTCGATGGACTTTTCGGCCCGATACTCCTGAATGAACCCGAGCAGTACGGCGAACAGCACAATCACCGCGATAGCGATCGCTTCGATGCCGTGGCCGAGAAATGCGGAGAGAACCGTGGCGACAAGGAGGGTGATAATCAGCACGTTGGCGAACTGCTGCACGAGCAGCTTCCAGGGGCTGACCGGTGGTGCGGTATCGAGCTGATTGAAACCGTACTGCTCCAGCTTTCTGGAGGCCTCCTCTTCGGAGAGGCCGCGGGGAGAGGTGTTGAACTGTTTGAGAACAGCCTCGACGGAAATGCTGTGGGCAGCTTCGGGCATAAGAAAAAGGCGATTGAGCGGGCGGCTGTCGTTAAACTGACAGCCGCCATTTTTGTGCAAACTCTATCGCTTCAACCGTTGGAACGCTACAGCCGTTCCCGTGAGCATCAGCTAGGAAAATGGACGTAGCCGTCAGGGAACTGCCTCAGGCTGACGCCACTGGTTCCCGGCTTTTCCTTGTTGAGCCACTGCATCAGGCTGCCGTTTTTCCAGGTATCAAATGAGCAGTTCGCAGGATCTTTGCCGGCAACGAAGCCGATGTACTGATCGAGCAGTTCATTGCTGAAACGGTACTCCTCCTGCTTGGCCGTGTAGGGGGTAACCGACGGATCGCACAGGCTCTTCTTGTCGGCCTGCGTGCAGAGATCATTGTGGTGGGCGAGATAACCGCAATGGCTTCCCCGCTCCACCATGCAGGTCGCAGCCCATGAATTGCTGCTACCGTAGGCCATCTGGGCGTACTGGCTGGTGCTTCTGTCAGCAACATCGATCCAGGCCGGAGGATCGGAGTTTTTCGGATCGAGGCATGCACTGTCGCAAGCGCCCGTCACCATCAGATTGGGCATGGCCACGCTCGCCAGATGCTCACGGTAGGGCTTCATGCCAGGAGCAAGGTACGGTACGGTCTTGCCTCCTGCGCCATCGACCGGCGAAAGCTGAAGCAGACCGATCGGACGCGCCCGGCTCGATTCATCCCACTTCGACATCGGAAGCGTGTGATCGGGCGTCACCTCACGGTTGTAGAAAACGGGATCGAACGGCATCAGGTTCCGGGCTCCGATCTCCTGCAAGGCATCGAACCCGGTCGCAGCAACCTGCGCATGAGCACCGCCAACCGAATGGCCCGCAAAGATGACCCGGTTGAGCATACTGTTGTTGCTGGAGGCATCTGCACGCAGGAACCGCGCTTTCATGACCGATTCGTGATCGTCGTACTTGTGCGTCGCGCCGTACTTGATGAGGTACGATGCGGCCGCATACGCCGCCTGCCCGACGCGCGGATTTCCGCCGAGATTGGTCCAGGGCATCATGTCGAACTGCAAATGGGCGGTGGTCACAAAGCCCAAGGCCCAGTTGTTGTTGATAGCCGCCTGCGAGTAGTTGTAGTACCAGGAGGGATTGACCTGAAAAAGCGGCGTATCCTGATTAGTAAGCTTGCTGATGAACTGCTTCGGATAAAATAACAGGTCGGTACCGATCAGAAACCCATGGTTGAACATCACTAGCCCGTCGGCCTGCATGTTGTTCGGATAGAACACTTCGATGACAATTTCCGTGAAAAACGGGAGCTTGTCGGAATGCTGCAACCAGAGGTAAAGCCTTTTGAAATCGTAATTGCCTATCTGAATCGGATACATGAACCGACCTCCTGTTTAAGCGCGACTGCACGCGCATGATTGGAAAGTATAACCGAACGGACCAAATGGCCTCAGTGCCATACGCCGCCACCGCAATAGCCACCGCGCTTGTTACGCTCGTCAAGCAGCACCTGGCAGAACCACCCACCCTCATGGCCAAGCGCTCCGGGAGGCATGTTCGATTTTGCATGATCGAGTTCCTCCTCGGTAAACTCGAATCCTGCCTTTTTGATAAGCTCCATTCTTGACTTCAGGAGATCGTCCACAAGCTGAAGACGCAGTTCATCGTCTGCCATAATTTTGTCAAGGAATGCTCTGGCTGAAGAAAGTGACATGATGAATGAGGAATAATTAACTGAAGAATCAGGGGAACAATACACTATTAACACTAAATATGAACAATCGGCGGACAGGAAACAATGGAAAGTTGACAATTGGCAATGGATCGTTGATCATGCCGCAGGCGACTCATTTGACACGACAACGTAACCGCCTCCTCTTCAAACTATCAACTGTCAACTATCCATTATCAACTGCTTACAGTCTTGCGCCGCCGGAAATTTCGAGGATCTGGCCGGTAATGAACGCCGCATCGTCCGAAGCGAAAAAGAGTGCCGCTCTGGCCACATCATCGGGCGTAGCGATCCGGCCTAATGGATAGCGTTCTGCTGACGCTTTGGCGAGAGCTGCCCACCGTTCCGGGCCAAGTGCGCGAACAAAGACCTCCACCTCGACCAGAGCGGGCGCAAGCGCATTGGCTGTGATATTATGCGCCCCAAGCGTCAGGGCAAGCGAGCGGGTGAACGAGAAGATCCCCCCTTTCGAGGCTGCGTAACTGAACTGGCCCGGGCTCCCGCGATACACCAGCGAGCTCATATTGACGATCCGGCCATAAGATTGCGGCTTCATGATTTTAACCGCTTCACGGCAACAGAGCATGGTGGATTTCAGATTGAGCTCGAAATTCTTCATGGCAAGTTCTGGATCGATCTCCTCGACGGGCGCACCCGGCTGGCAATCCCCCCGGCTATATTGACCAGAATATCCAAGCGTCCGTACTCACGCCGAACCTCCTCGAACAACCCGACGACCTCGGGTTCGGAAGTCAGATCGGCAGGATAACAACGAGCCTTTCCGCCCAGCCCGACAATCTCATCAAGCATGCGGTGACAACCGTCGCCGTCGATATCCACCATCACCACCGTTGCGCCCTCACGAGCGAAGCAGCGCGCCGTGGCGCTGCCGATTCCCCCTGCCGCCCCGGTCACGATGGCGACCTTGCCTTCCAGTCTCATAGCTTGAATGAAATAATGGTTAGCGGGTTTTTGCGGGCAAGTCTGGTTACGTTACCGGAATCACCCGTTTCTGACTTGCCGATCCGGCGAACAGTTTAAAGCCCATAAGGCTGGTCATGGACTGCACCGCAGAGTTGAAGCGGCCGATAAACAGATCGAGCTCGTTGACCTGAAACTGCTCGTCGAGGGCAACCTCGTTCATGAATTCAACAAACTGCTCATGGCGCATCGATCCTATTCTGGACGACCACGAGCGGCCGGAAATCCGAAACGCGCAGAGCGCTTCGTCGATCATCCAGAGATTGCCGAGCCGCAACAACTGTACCCAGAAATCGAGATCGGTAGTATACGGAATGCGTGCGCTATAGCCGTTGGTCGAAGCGATCAGGCTGGATGGATAGAGCCCGCAGACCGGCTCGCCGATGATATTAGTGCCTGTACGCACCATTTTTCTGACAACATCCGAAGGGCTTTTCAGGCCATCATCGAGGAAACTGACTTTGTTGATGAGCGGGTTGCCCTCATGGTCGATGATGGTTCGCGACGACGAGACCAGGCTCACCTTCTCCTGACCCGAAAGCTCGTAGGCTGCACACTGCTTTTCAAGGCACTCCGGGAACAGCAGATCGTCCGCGCAGAGCAGCTTGACGTACCGCCCCCGCACATCGCTGATTGAGCGGTTCCAGTTAGCCTCCGGGCCAAGGTTTTTCTCGCTGGTAAAAACGCTGATCCGACGGTCGTCGTAAGACTGAGCTATCTCAAGCGAACGGTCGGTCGAATGATCGTCATAGATCAGCAGTTCGAAATCGGGCATCGTCTGCGCAAGAACAGACTCGATCGTTTCTGCGATATAGCGCTCATTGTTGTACATCGGTATGGTGACCGTAACCAGCGGCGAAGCGCTTCGTACCATAAAAAATCCTCCTTCTGCAAAACATCGCTACCTCGTTGGCAACTACTCTTCGGTGAATCGGGCGGCATGTTCATCAGCCCAGGCCCTGGTGGCTTTCTTTCCATTATCGAGCACCGTTTCCGGCGAAACAATCGCCCCGTCAAATTTTGAGCGGCTGGTATTGGCAAGCCACAAATTCGCCCCCCGGAGATCGGCCTGGCGGAAATCGACCTGCTGGAGATTGGCCGAACGCAGGTCAGCGCCCCGGAGATTGGCGCCGCGAAAATCGGCTTCATCCAGATCGGTGCGCTTGAAGGACGCCTTTTCCAGATCAGCCTCATGCAGATCGGCATAGGCCAGTACCCGGTTGGCAAGCGGCGCTTCCCGGAGCATAACCTTGAGGCTCGGTTGCTCTTCCCTCATCCGGTTCCATTTCGTGACATTCGATTTGAGCTGCTCGTACTGATCGGCGTCATAAGCAATCGATTCAGGATCGGGTCGCCATGCGCGAAGCGGCTTGAGCGTGGCGGCAAGCGGCTGCTCTGGCGACATGCCTTGCGGCGCTGGCTTCCCGGCGAGAGGTGCTGATGCTGGAGCTGTTGCCGACGAGCCTGCCATTTCTTTCGATGAGGCTGCAACGGAAGAAGTGGCGGCTTTGTTCGGCGCTGCAACCGGTTTTGAAACCGGCATGAACACGACGCCGTGCTCGGCAGCCCACTTCACTGAACCGGGCTTACCGTTCGGCAGCACGGTTTCGTCGGAAATCAGCGCCCCGTTGAAATTGACCCCGCTGGTGCTCGCCAGCCAGAAATTGGCTGCCCGGAGGTCGGCATGGCTGAGGTCGGCATGTTCCATTCTCGACTCACGAAGATCGGCTCCGCGAAGATCGGCCCCCGCGAATCGAGCGCCGGTCAACTCGGAGCGCCGAAGCACGCTCGAAGGCATCTTTGCCCGGCTGAAATCGGCCTCCGCTGCCGAAGCGCGTTCAAAGGATGCACCTGAAAGATCGGCTCCCGCCATTCTGCTTCCCCCCAGATACGCCTCGTCCAGCATCGCGCCGTGCAGATCAGCGTCGCTGAAATCGGAACCACCTAAATCGGACTGGCTCAGATCAGCTCCGACAAGCTTGGCCTTGCTGAGATCGACCTCGCGCAAACGACGACCTTTCAGCTTCGCCTCGGAAAGATCAACCGGCACAGACGGCTGAGCCTTTCGCATCTCGTTCCACTCGGAGCTGCCCTCGCGCAGCACAGCTTCCTGCCGGGCATCGGCAGCGCAAACCGGCTGCGGGCTGCTGGTCAGCACGAGTGTCGCAGAAGCGGCAAGGACAAGGGAACGGTAACGTGACGGTGTCATCGGAGGTTATTGGTTATCACCAGTCTCGAAGACCGGATCGTGGAAAAGGTTGCGTAACAGGTACAGAGCCGCGAAAGCATACACCACCCCGCCGAAGCCCAGCGCAAGGTCAGAGCCGGTGAAGAAGCTCACGATAATCACGGTGCCTGAAACCAGCATAAGCGCAAGTTGCACGAACGCACGGTTCATGGTATGCTCGTCAAGCAACTGGTCCAGCGGATCACCCGAATGCAAAAGGTCGAGCGAACCCAACTTTTGGATCGCAGGCAGCACAATGTAGATCATCCCGGTGAACGACAGGGTGATCCAGCCCAGCAGCGCCGAGTGGGTGTGGGAGTGGTAAATCCACATCTTGTCGCCACGAATCGGCGGATAGCTGCCGAACAGAATCCCCTTTGCGTAGTAGATATTCAGAATACCGAACGCGCTGGTGGCGAACAGAAACGCCAGCCCGCCGAGCAGGAACGCCAGCGCTGGATGGGCAAAGTTGTTACGGAAATAGTTGCGCAGGAACACCCCGAAGGTGTAGAGCAGCGCCATCACGCCGAAGGTCAGAATGTGGCTGATAAGCATCATGCCGAGGTAATCGCCCAAAAGGATGACGATCAGGAAGTAGAGCACACCGCCGACGAAGAGGTAAAACCAGAGGCTGAAGAGCTGCTTGGCCAGCTCTTTTTTCGATGATTTCCGCCAGGCATAGGTGTAGAGAAAGCCCATCACACTGATGCTCAGCGGGAAGGAGGAGCCGAGGAAATAGGAGGACTGCGTCACGAAGAACGGAATGATGCCGTTATCGGGAAACGCCTCTTTCAGACCCAAGGTGAACAGACCGAGGTTGGCGTTCAGGAGGAACACGACGTCGAAAATGTAGTAGCGCACCGATACCTCGTTCCAGATCTTCGAGACGGAAAGCGTGGTCAGAATTTCGTAAAGCGGCACAACCACCACACCCATCAGCATGAGACCCGCAGCAGCTTTCAGCAACGGCAGCTCGAACGCCACCGCGACAGAAACCATCACCAGCGCCAGCAGCACAAGGCCGATAAACACACGCTGACGCGCCGGATTAATCCTTAGCTCAGGATAGATTGCCGAGGTCAGGTAGCGGTTGAAGAGCAGAATGGCGAGGTTTCCGAATCCAACAAAAAAGATATAGGGATGCACCTTGAGCAGGAACGCATTGTCCGTCAACACCCCCAAACCGCCGACAAGCACGGCAACGGAGATGATAATGACCGAAACGGCAAGAAAGGTTCTGGTGATTCCGCGAAGCGAAGGTTCTGAAGTCACAGGAGTCATGGATCGTTCTGATTTCATTGAGTGCTCACCACGGATTTGCGCATCTCACGGTAAGCTATAACAGAAAGGGCTATGACCGTCACATTGAGCGTCACCGGATTGAACGCTTCGGCCAACAGATGCGGTTCATGCCACGCGACAAAGCCAAACAGGCTCAGCATGGCCGCAATGTTCAAGAGAAACGGCCAGCGCCATGGGGTCAACAACAGCAGAATCCCGAACGCTATCTCACCGTATCCCATGACCGAGCACATAAAACCGAACAGCGGGCCCAGATGTGAAAGCAGCCCCAACTCGACCGGACTCGGGCACACCAGCTTCGGCACGGCGCCCTGATAGAGCCAAACAAAAGCAAGAGCAACCCGGCAGATAAGCACCACCAGCGGCTGAGAGGCAAAAAAATTCATCATGATAAAAAATTCTCGGATTGAGATTGGAAGATAAGGACTTGCAGGCAAAATACACCAACCCCAACGCAATTGGCACATTGAAAGTGCTCAACAGAAGCGACAGATTTCAGCGGAGCCTCACAACGATTAACCTCCACTTCACCTCCCGATTCTCCCGAGTTTTGCGGCAACTAAATTCTTCACCCTGTCGAACCAGACGTACACCACCGGGATTACCAGCAGCGTGAGAAACATTGAGCTCGACAGGCCGCCGACGAGGGCTACGGCGAGACCGGATTTCCATTCGGAGCCGGAGCTGCCGGACAGAGCGATAGGCATGAGTCCAAAAATAAGGGTGAGCGTCGTCATAAGGATGGGGCGCAGGCGTTCGCGCCCGGCTTCGGTGATGGCGGGAATAAGCTCAAGTCCTTCCTCCCGGAACTTGTTGATGAAGTCCACCAGCAGAATCGCGTTCTTACCGACGAGACCGACGAGCATGATAATGCCGAGAATGGTGAAAATGCTGAGCGATTTGCCTAACAGCGCCAGCGCCCAGAGCGCGCCGATGATGGCGAGCGGAATGGAGAACATGACCACGCCAGGCCAGAGCCATGAGTCGTAGAGCGCAACCATGATGAGATAGACAAAAAGGATTGCCACAATGAAAGCGTAGAGCAGGCTGACGTTGGACTCCCCCTGCCGTTTGAGGTCGGCCTGGTATTCGCGAGTGACGCTGGCAGGCATGATCCCCTGCTGCTTCATGTTGGTAATGACTCGCTCGATCTCCTGCCCGATTGCGCCGACCGGACGGCCCACCACCTGCGCCTTGACCCAGACCGATTCGTTGCGGTTGTGGCGTTGCAGCAGGGCGTAGCCGCGCGACTGTTCAAGGCGGGCGAACTGACCGAGACGCACCAGATCACCGGCCGGCGTGCGGAACGAGAGGTCGCCGATACTGCCGGTGCGCTTGCGGAAGCGCTCGTCGAGAATGAGGCGAATGTCGTACTCGTCGCCCTCTTCACGATACTTGTTCGTGTCGTCCCCCTCGAAACCGATGCGCATGGCCGACCCCACCTCGGCGAGATTAAGCCCGAAGGCTGCCATCTGCTCGCGGTCAACCTCAACGCGCATCTCGGGCATTCCAGGCTGCGAACTCAGCCGAACATCGGCTGTGCCGCGAATCGTTTTGAGGCTGTCCTGCAGCGCATTGGCCACACGCGCAACCTCGCTCCGCGACGGGCCGCTCAGAATCACCGTAACCGGCGTTTCGTTGGCCGTGCCGAAGATGCCGATAGGGTTGACACTCACCTTCAGCCCCGGCGTTCCGGCCAGCTCCTCGCGGACAAGCTGCATGAGCTGGTCGGTCGAACGCGTACGCTTATCCTTGGGCGTCAACTGAACGTTGAGTTCGGCCACGTGGTCAGAAGATTGGCCGAGGAACCCTTCGTTCGAAGTGCCGGTAACAGCGAAGATTTTATCGACTTCGGGATAGCTCCGGAGGCGTCGCTCGACCGTTCGGACAAAGCGATCGGTCTGACGCAGACTCGTGCCAGGCTCCAGTTCGAGCATGATCGAAAAGTCGCCGCGATCCGACACCTCGATGAATTCACCGCCGATTCTACCGGAAACCACCAGCGCCAGCGAGGAGACGAGCAGCAATACGGCGGTCACGACGACCTTCACCGGGTGCTGCAAACCCCAGCCAAGCAGGCGCAGATACCAGTCGCGCCCACGCTCGTACCAGCGCTCGAAGCCAAGAGCGATGCGCCCCCCGAGAGACGATTCGGAAAGCTGCTCGACTTTGGAGAAGCGCGAGGCGAGCAGCGGCGTCACCGTAAAGGAGACAAAGAGGCTCACCAGCGTCGAAATCACCATCACCACGGCGAACTCGCGCAGGATGTCGCCAACCAGCCCGCTGAGCAGCGAGAGCGGCAGGAACACCACCACGTCAACCAGCGTAATCGCAACCGCCGTAAAGCCGATCTCATTCCGTCCCACCAGCGCTGCTTCACGCGGCGCTTCGCCCTGTTCGAGGTGGCGGTAGATGTTCTCCAGCACCACAATCGAGTCATCCACCAGAATACCGATCACCAGCGACAGCGACAGCAACGTCATCAGGTTGAGCGAAAAATCGAACAGGTACATCCCGATGAAGGTCGAAACGAGCGAAGTCGGAATCGAAACCATCACGATGAGCGAGTTGCGCAGGCTGTGCAGGAAGAGCAGCATAACGACGGCAACCAGCAGAATCGCAAGCAAAAGGTCGTGCTGCACGGCGTTGACCGCATCAACGGTGAAGGTCGAGGCGTCCTGCCCGATCACGAAGTGCAGACCCTTACCGGCGTAGCGCTGTTCCAGCTCGGCGAGCTTCTCTCGCGCCAGGCGGCACACTTCAACCGTGTTGGCGTCGGTCTGTTTGACCACGAGAATACCCACGGCGTTTCGGCCATTGATGCGCGTCAGCGTTTTGATGTCGCGGTAGGTATCCTGCACCTCGGCCACGTCTCGCAGGCGCACCTGCCCGGCTGACCCGCCGTCACGCACCACGAGGTTTCGCATCTGGTCGAGACTCGTGAACTTTCCCGCCATGCGCACAACGTACTTTCGGTCGGGCGCTTCGACCGACCCGGCCGGAAAATCGAGGTTCGCCTTGCGGACTGCATCCAGCAGATCGCCGACCGTCATGCCGAGGCTTTCGAGGCGGTCGAGATCGATGTTGACTCGAATCTCCCGCTCGCGCCCACCCTGAATGGCCACCTGCCCGACGCCTGAAATGTTCGACAGCGCGGGTTTGACGTCATCCTTGAGAAACTGATAAAAGTCGGTATCGGAGAGGTTTGAGGTCGCGCCGATGCGCAAAACAGGCATCTCGTCGATGGCGAAGCGCGACACCACCGGCTCCTTCGCCCCATCCGGAAGATCGTCGCGCGTTTCGTTCACCTTGCGCTGCACATCCTGCAGGGCGAGGTCGATGTCGGCATCGCTGTCGAATTCGATGGTGACCAGCGACAGACCTTCACTGGAGGAGGAGTTGATAGAGGAAATTTTTTCGATGGACGAAACCGCCTCTTCGACCTTCATGGTGATCGAGGTCTCGATTTCGTCCGGCGACGCGCCCGCGTAGATGGTGGTGACGGTGACGTACGGCGTGCTCATGCGCGGCAACAGCTCGTACTGGAGCTGCCGGTAGCTGAAGAAGCCGAGAATGGCGATCACCGAAAACAACACCGCCACCAGCGTCGGACGCCGGATGGCGAGCGCAGTCAGGGAACCGTTCACCGCGCCTCCTCCGGACCGGTGACGGCGACCGGCGAGCCGTCGTCCAGATCGCTCTGGCCGCTCACCACCACCTTGTCGCCCGGTGCAAGCCCCTGGACCACTTCAATCTGCGTGCCGTATTCGGCTCCGGCAACGAGCTTCGTGAGCTTCGCCTTGCCATCGCGAACAACGAACACCGCGGCCTCGGATGCGCTGCCGACAAGCGCCTGACGCGGGATGAGCAGAGCTTCTCGCGACTGTTTGCCGACAAAGGCCGTGCGGGCAAACATCCCTGCGCGGAACGGGGTTTTCAGCGGATTGGGCATGACCGACTCTACTTCGTAGGTGTGATCGCGCGACGATTTGGCGCTGACCGACAGCACACGGGCCTCGAACACCTTGCCCGGCCAAACGTCCGTCGTAATCTGCACCGGCATACCCTCGGTGACCAGTGAGACCTGTTTTTCAGGAATCGAAGAGCGAATTTTGAGCTTCGAGAGATCGACCATGTTAGCCACCTTCGCGCCCGGCTGCACAAGGTCGCCCACCTCGACAAGTTTTGACGTAACGACGCCCGCAAACGGCGCTTTGATCGCCGTATCCTCAAGACGGCGGCGGGCAGCAACCAGATCGGCTTCCGCGTCAGCGAACTTGAGCCTCATCGCCTCGAAGCTAGATTCAGACACCGCGCCTTCCTTGTGAAGCCGCTCGTAGCGTTCGAAATCGCGGTACGCCAGCTCGCGGTTCACCCGGGCTTTGCGCAGAGCCGAGGCCGCGACCTCGTCATCGACATTGAAAAGCGGCTGACCGGCCTTGAGCCTCTCGCCCACCTCGACGTTTACCTTGCGAACAATACCGGAGGTCTCAGCGTGAAGATCGACGTCCCGCCACGCATCGACCAGCGCAACCACGGAAAGGCTGTCGCGCACCGAAGCCAACGTTGCCGGTTCGACGCTCACGGCGATGCTCATCGCCGAAACCCGCTCGCTTTCAGAAGATGGGGTTGTCGGCTTCGGCTTTTTATTCAAAGCCAGAAAAGCCAACACAGCTACCGCCAGCAGCAGCACGACAGCGATGATTCGGTTACGATGCTTCATAGGAGAAAAATAGACTTGGTGGACAAAGCAGGCAAAGAATGCCGAAACACTTTGCTCCACGTCCTCAAACAGAACTTTGTCCAATAATATGACGTATCAACCGAAATCATCAAAAAAAGAAAGGCGGGACATGCCCGCCTTTTCAGAATTTTCCATGCGTTGACTCAGCAGAATCTCTTGGCGATCACGCAGGAGATTTCGGCGGAGGCGTAGACGTGCTCGACAACCGACAGGATGCCGGTGTAGTTGGTGATGTTCGAATCGTTGACTTCTGCCTTGAGCTTTGCGACTGCCTTCTGGTAGATGCCTTCAATCTTTTTCATCATGTCGAGCGTCTCGGTGGCGTGTTTCGAGTTGCCGCTGACGTAGGCTTCGACCGCCTTCTTGATCATTTCGGCGGTGTCGTCACCCATCGGCTTCAGGTCGTACTCGTCCTTGTGCAGAATCTCGATGTTGGCGAGCTGAATGTACTCGGTTTTGTTGGCGATGTTGAGCGCGTACTGACCAAGGGTTTCAAGCTGTCCGAGAATAAAGCGCGCATCAGCCACAGCCTTGTTGGCAGCCTCATCGAGGCTCTGGAAGTTCAGGTACGCGAGCGTCATGTACTCCACCTCGAACTTCAGCTTCTGGATGTACTGCTCGTCGGTGGCAAAAATCGAAACGGCAAGATCCTTGTTCTTTTTGGTCGAAGCCCTGACGGCGTTCATGAGATTGTTTTCTACCATCGAGGAGAGCTTGGTGAGCCTCTGCTTCATGGTTTCGAGCTGCTCGTGCACCGGCCCCGCGGGTTTGGTGGCAAGGTTGAATTTCGAGGGGTCTATCTGGATGGTGAATGCGCTCGGGATAGCCGCTGATTTTGAAGATGCGGAAGATTTCTTACCAAACAGTGCCATAGTGGTGATGCTCGTTGCAGAAATTGGAAGAGTTAGGTACGCCCGCTGCACCGGCAGTATAGGGCGAATTAGACAGCCCTTAATTTACGCTTCCGGATGGGTTAAGGCAAGGCTTGGGGACAAAAAAAGCCCGCCATCAAAAGAGGCGCATTTGCATTCGTTTCTCTGACAGAAAGCAATCGTTCGGCAGCCCGACCTGCCGTCCACTGTAAGGGACTCGCTCATGGCTCCGCTTCCCGAACCACCTGCCCACGCGAGGTGAACGAAATACCCTGCTGCATACCAGTGCCGATCATCACCGTTTCCACAATCGGCGAACTGACCCGTACCGTCGATTTCCATGATACAATGAAGCTCGCTCCGACACCTCCGGCTTTGTCGGACTCATCGATCACATAAACCAGCGTCGAGACAGGACGGACAATCCGTGGGGTTTTCAGCATGTGGCGGATAAAACGTCCTGAAGCATCGAAATAATCGACTTTGGTAACCGTAATCGGCGTATCGGGATCCGAATTCCTGATCGCCAAAGAGGCCGTCAGGTCGAAGGTTTTCAAGCGATCACCAACAAAGATATGCGAGTACGACGGCACATACACCGTCTGCCCTTTTGACCATGACAACGGCTCGGCAAGCAGCGCCGTCAAAGGCATGAGCAAAAACAGAATAGAAACAAGAACTGATCTGATGACTGGAAAAAGGTGGACGGGCTTCATGATTGTTGAGGCTATGGTGACGATATTACGCCTTCGGCACAGGCTGCCAACTCAAGGTAGCATTTCCAGTCGAAACTACGCAAATGGGTCAAAAGCAACTTCCGCCATTGGGCCACCATTCTCCAATGGCGGGGTTTAATTTCGCGCCCCACCCCCACAACACAAAAATCCTGCCACCGGAACGCACGTCTTGTTCCAATGGCAGGATTCATATCATTTCAACCGCGTCAGCGGCTATGCGACCAAACTCAGTCCTGAAGCGACTGGATCAGCTTTTCGAAGCTGTCTTCGTTATGACGGACGATTTCGCCAGTAACCAGGTAGATCACTTCGCGAGCGATGCGGGTGGCGTGGTCGGCCATGCGTTCGATGTAACGTGAAACGCTGAGGATCGCAAGCAACTGCTCGGTATCGGTTGCAGAGCAGCTCTTCATGACCTCGGCCACCTTCTTGAACACAACACGGTGCATGGCATCCACATCTTCATCCATCAGGCAAACCTTGTCGGCAAGCGGCCTGTCTCTTTGGATGAATGCCTCGATCGACTTCCTCACCATACCGGCCGCAAGATTGCCCATCTTCTCGAACTCGTAGGTCTCCATGACCTCCTGACCGAGTTCCGGCATGCGCTCGATGATGTGCACGGCCAAATCGCCGATGCGTTCGAGGTCGTCGTTGATCTTGATAATGGTCACCATCGTGCGCAGGTCGCGGGCGACGGGCTGGTGCAGAGCCAAGAACTCAAGGCACTGCTCTTCGAGCTTCACCTCGGCCTGGTCGATCTCGTCATCGACCACCCTGATCCGCCGGGCGGTCTGGAGATCATTGTGCGTAACGGCGTCCAGAGCTTCCCTGAAGTTCTGCAATACCATCTCGGAAAGCTGTACGAGGGCTTCCGAAAGTTCCTTGATGTACTCGTGAACGGGTCTTTCCGGCATGGGAGTGGTAGAGTTTCGTTAGCTGAATCTTCCGGTTATGTAATCCTCGGTCATTTGATCTTTCGGCCTGGTAAACAACTCGCTTGTAGGCGCATGTTCCACGAGAACACCTTCGTAGAAGAACATCGTGTGGTCCGAAACGCGTGAAGCCTGCTGCATGTTGTGCGTCACAATCATGATGGTATAGCTTCCGCGAAGCTCCTGAATCAGATCCTCGATCTTGGCCGTAGCCTTCGGGTCGAGCGCAGAGGTCGGTTCGTCGAGCAGCAGAATCTCCGGTTCGACGGCAAGGGTGCGGGCAACGCAGAGGCGCTGCTGCTGTCCACCGGACAAGCCGAGAGCGTTCTTGTCGAGCCGGTCGCTGACCTCGTCCCAGAGCGCAGCCTTGCGAAGGCTCTGTTCGACGATGCCTTCGAGCGTCTTGCGATCTCTCACGCCATGCAGGCGCGGACCGTAGGCGATGTTGTCGAAGATCGATTTCGGGAAGGGATTCGGCTTCTGGAACACCATGCCGATCTTCTTGCGCAGGAGCACTTCATCGGTGAATTTACCATAAACATCCTCGCCATCAAACATCAGCGCGCCGGTGGTGTGGCAATTCGGAATCAGATCGTTCATCCGGTTGATGGAACGAAGGAAGGTACTCTTGCCGCAGCCGCTGGGGCCAATGATAGCCGTCACGTACTTCGAGAGAATATCGGCATTGACCTTCTTGACCGCTTCGAACTCTCCGTAATAGATCGAAAAGTTCTTGGCCATAACGTGAGGTTTGCCACCATCATCGATCTTCTTTCGCTCAGGAGGAAGATAAATATCGAGCGCAGGTGAACCGTTGCTCTTTTTCTTGGTATCGGTTGCTTCGAGTGCCATTGGCATGAGTCTCACCCTTTAAGTTTTTTGGATATGCGCGCCCTGAGAATGATTGCGCTCAGGTTGAGCAGAAGGACGATGGTTACCAGAGAGAGCACCATGCCGTACTGGACATGGCGAATCTCGGCGGCAGCTTCATGCTCACTTGCAAGATTGTAAATATTCCACGAAAGTGCAGGTGTCGGTGAATTCAGCACGTCGCCGAGCCCGATGGCAGCACCGACGCTGACGGCAGCCGTAAAGATAATCGGCGCAGTCTCGCCCGCTGCTCTGCCGAGGCTGATGACGCCGCCGGTCAGAATGCCCGGCAAGGCCGCCGGAAGAATCACCGTAACGATCGTATTCCACTTGGTGGAACCGAGCCCGAGCGAGGCCTCCTTGTAGGTCTTCGGTACGGCCAGAATCGCCTCTTCAGCAGCGCGGATGATGGTCGGCAGAATCATGATGGCCAGCGTCAGCGAACCGGCCAGCACACTTTTTGAGTGTGAAACGTGCAGGGTATTGATGAAAAAGGCCAGACCGAACAGACCGAACACGATGCTCGGCACACCGGCCAGCGTACTGTTGGCACTGCGCAACATGCTGGTCAGGAATCCATCTTTCGCATATTCGGTAAAATAAACCGCCGCAATGACACCCAGCGGAAAGGCAAACACCATCGCGCCGATGGCAAGGAAAATGGTGCCCTGGATTTCAGGCCAGATGCCGCCAAAAAAGTGCGCATCGATCGATTTATCGGTGATGAAGCCCCAGTAAACCGTCCACTCGGGAAGCATCATCTTGTCGAGGTTCTCCTCGACGTAGGAGAAGAGCTTAACTAACGAAGTACCCTCGAATTCCGCCGCGCGGCTGACGTCGTAAGGCTTGGCGATCACGTCAGGGTTGGAGTAGTCCCACTTCTGTTCGTAGAGCAGGTCGTGGAGTTTTTCCTCAGCCTTGTCCCACCGGGTCTGGCCGTAGCGGAACCTTGTCAGGGCAGGCTCGGTATCGCCGGGCAGCGGGCCGAAGAGACCTCGCAGCGCAGTTTTGACCTGATCGTAATTGCCGCGATACTTCGACTGCTGTTCATAATCCATCCCGTCGAGTTCCTGATCGAACTCGCTGAGCATGTCGAATACCTTCTGGCGATACTCGTTGGCGCTGGCCTCCTCCTTGCCGATTTTGGCGGCATCTCCGCGATGGAACTCGTTTAGCAGGAGTTTGCGATGCTCGATCGTTCCTTTGAAAACAATCGCGCCGATGCCTTTGGAGGCAATGGGAGCAAGCACGACAAGCAGCGCCAGACCCATGATCACGATCGACCCGAAGCCGAGGGCTGTGAAGGAGCGGTCGAGAAGCTTTCTGGTACCGAGATTCATACGTTCACTTCATTGGTTTGATTGGGCCTCACTGACCGGAAAGAATCTTGCGCTGCCGGACGACAATGCGCTCACTGATGAGGTTACTCACAAAGCTGACAACGAGCAGCAACAGGCCCATCGCGAACAGCACATGGAACCTCGCCGAACCGGTCACCTGGTCGGCCTCGCCCATGTCACCGGCGATCGTGGCCGTCAGGGTTCGAACCGAATCGAGATAGTTGTAGAAAGGCACGGGAATGCTTGACGAGTTACCCGACGCCATCCAGACCACCATCGTCTCGCCAAGGGCGCGCATGATGCCGAGAATGACCGCGGCGAGAATGCCGCTGCTGGCCGCCGGAAGAATCGTCTTCACGATGGTCTCAGCCCTGGTTGCGCCAAGCGCGTAGCTGCCCTCGCGAAGATCGCGCCCGACCGCCTGCAACGCATCTTCGGAAACGCTGACGATGGTCGGCAGAGCCATGAAGCTCAGGATGATCGACACGTTCAGAGCGTTGGTGCCACTGAGAATGGTGAGGCTGTTCAACTTGTTGCCCACAAAATAAAGGAAGCCGAGGGAGATCGCGCCGAGCACCAGGCCGGTAACAAGCGTGGCCCTCTTTTTCTTTGACTCATCGGCTATCGAGGCAGTCATCAGTTCGGCGACAACGATCACCGCGATCAGCAGGAATGGCGCTGAAATAACCCACCAGGTCCACATCAGAATCGGGCCACCGTAGTTCTGAAGCAGCGGCGCAAACACGACGAGGGCGAAAAAGCCGTAGGCAACTGATGGAATAGCCGCCAGCATTTCGATGACCGGCTTGACGTACTGGCGAACCGAGAAAGGAAGAATATCGGAGAGACAGATCGAAGCGATGACGCCCATCGGCACGGCAAGCAGTGCCGAGCCGGCCGTTACCATAACACTACCGTAGATAATGGCCAGTGCGCCGAACTCCGCAGGATCATCTGCGGGATACCAATTGGTGCTGGTGAAAAACTCCCTGAAGCCCCTGAGCTGGAAGAATGGTACCGCATCACGCGCCACGAACCAGAAGATGAAGAGCACGACAATCGCCACGAACGAAGCGATCAGTAACAGCACTCCTTCACCGGTCTTCTGCTTGAACTTCTGGGTCTTGCGCTTTTGTTCGCTGACCACGAATGCGGACGACCTGCCCTGGGTTGGTTTTACTTCATCACTCATACCGTTGCGGTTTTGCAGGTTTGTGGTCCGTTCGCGTTACTTCGACAGGAAACATATGAGCGGCACGTCTTACAATCATAAACAAAATGATACTGTTTAAGGCCGCTCAAATCTACACGCTGGAAGGCAAAGAAAAAAAGGATGGATTGTTACAATTCGGGAACATTCACTCTTCAAAGCAGCTCAACCGGTAGCAGGCTCGCACGGTGAAACGGAGCCTGCCGCCACGGCGAAGAGTGAACGCAAGAATTGATAACCAAATTCAGTATTTAGGAACGAAACCCAACTCGCGGATAATCCTTTTACCATCCGGCGTTTTAGGCAGATCGATGAATTTGGCGACCATCCCTTTAGGCGTGCCGTTGGTGTACATAAACAAAGGACGGGAAAGAGGATAGGTGTTGTTTTTGACCGTTGCGACCGAAGGCATCACCTTGTTGACCGCAATCGGCTTGACGGAAGAATCCACATAGCCGAGGCCAAGAAAGCCGATGGCTCCGCGCGTCTGGGAGACGCGATTCTTGACCGCGCCATTGCTGGCCTGCGTTTCGGCGCTGCGAACCACCTTGCGCTTGTCGAGCACGAGCTCCCTGAAAGTCTCCTGGGTACCGCTGTTGGATTCACGCTGAATGACCACGACCGGAAAGTTGGGGCCGCCCACCTGACGCCAGTTGGTCACCCTGCCGGTATAGATATCGGCAATTTGCGTTTTGGTAAGTGAACGCACGGGATTGGAAGGATGCACAACCATGGCGATGCCGTCGAGAGCCGCCACATGCGCAACCGGGTTGATGCCCTTGGCCTTAGCTGCCGCAAGCTCCTGCGGCTTCATCGAGCGGGACATGTCGGCAATATCGCAGCTGCCGTTGATAAGGCTCTTGGCGCCATTGCCCGAGCCGGATTCGCTGACCGTCACCGGCACTTTGTACTTTTTCATAAACAGTGCCGCGAAAGATTTGGAAATCGGGCCGACGGTGGTCGATCCGTCGATCATGATTCCCTTGGCAACCGCCTCAGGACTTCCACCCCAGGCGATCAGCATTCCCAGCAGCAACAATACCATTCCAGTTCTTCTCATTCAATTCTCCATCTCGTTAACTCGTCGTTGAAAACCGCTCCCGGCACAACCGATGCGTCGAGGGCGTTTAATGTGCCGGAATTTAACCAATGCGCCCCTTCTTTTACAAACTGCATCATCGGCCACGCTGTGCTCGTTAATGACAACGGAATGATGAGCGGCTCAATCGTGTAAAAACGGTTCGCATTCCCCATGTTTTACAGACAAAAAACGGAAGTCTGCCGATGAAAGCAGGCTTCCGCAGAGAAAAGACATGATGCTTCGCTGTGAGGTCGAAGAATCAGTACTTATTGACGAAACCGATCTCGCTGATCATCTTCTTGCCATCTTCGGTTTTCGGCAGATCGATGAACGCTTTCACGTCGCCGGTCGGCTGGCCATTGGTGTACATAAAGAGCGGGCGGGCAACCGGGTATTTGGCAGCCTTGACCGTCGCGACAGTCGGCTCGACGCCATCAACGGCGAGGGCTTTGACCGAAGAGTCAACATAACCGAGGCCGACAAAACCGACAGCAGTCGGGGTCGAAGCAACACGGCTCTTGACGGCGCCGTTGCTGGCCTGGGTTTCGGCACGCTTCGAAATCGGAGCCTCTTTGCCCATAACGAGGTGCTTGAAGGAGTCCTGGGTACCGCTGTTCGACTCACGCTGGATCATGACGATCGGAGCGTTCGGGCCACCGACCTGGCTCCAGTTGCGCACTTTGCCGGAGTAGATATCGCGAATCTGGGCGCGGCTGAGAGCAGCAACCCTGTTGCCGGGGTGCACGATGATGGCGATACCGTCGAGCGCAACGACGTGCTCGACCGGGTTGACGCCTTTCGACTTGGCGGCAGCAATCTCGTTATCCTTCATCGCGCGAGACATGTTGGCGATGTCGCAAGTGCCGTTAATGAGGCTCTTGGCGCCGTTACCGGAACCGGACTCGCTGACGGTCACGTCAACACCGGTCTTCTTGGTGTAGTAGGCAGCGAAAGCCTTGGCGATCGGGCCAACGGTGGTCGAACCGTCGAGGGTGATCTTGCCGGCGGCGGAAGCGCTACCGGTACCCATGAGGCCCATAACAGCTGCACCGAAAACGATTTTCTTAAGCAGGTTCATAATGATAATCCCTGGTTAGATGATTGGTTTGTTTTGAAATAGAATCTTTTCATAGACACCATGCTGCCGATCTCCGAAAAAGGTCGCCCGGCCATACCCGGGCGGCCTTTGCAGCAATCCGGATGAGCACCACACACCCACCCAACGGAAAGAACATTACACACAAAAAGAACAGCAGTTAAAGAATCTTAGAACTTCACGACAACGTCAGCCTGCAGGAGGTGATTGGTCAGATCCTTGTCAGGGCCGGTGATATCGTTGAAGTTGAAGTAGGTCACACCGAGCGTCATGTTCTGGATCAACTGATATTTCGCGTTGAGCTTGATGCCCTCGCAGTTGGTACCACCACCGTTACGATCCGAATCGGTGAACTCGGAAGCAACAGCATCGCTTTCGAGGTGCACATACTCAACTGAACCTTCGATCTGCCCCGGCTTCTTGGCCTTGCCGATCTTCAGACCGACCAGATAACCGTCACGCTCACTGTCATCAATGAAGAAATTATCGTCATGCGAAGCGGTGTTGAAAGCATACTGGCCATAGAGCTTCCACGGCACGGTTTCGGTAAGATCGCCACCGATGCTGCCGAAGAACTCGACGATGTTCAAGTCGTAACCGGGCATGTAGTGCACAAAATCATGGTAACCGACACCGAGGTCGTACTTGAGATCGCTGGCTTCGCCTTTGTAAGCACCCTGAAGCGAAACAAAGTAAGGATCACCCTCGGACTTGCTTTCATTAATCGAGTACCAGCCGGCAATCGCGCCGAAACCGCTCTTCTGCTTGCCGTTGATATCCTTGCCATACTGGAGGGTGATACCTTCCAGGGTCAGGTCGCCGTCCCAGAGCAGATCATCCTCGACAAAGAGGGTGCTCTTGGTCTCGCGCTTACCGAGAAGCAGGTTCACATCGCCATCGAACATCATCGGATGGTAGTTGATGTAAGCCTCATCGAGCATGATGTTCTTCCCGCCAAAATTATTCGTGAGAGTCTGGTTGCGGGAGATCGGATCATCCTCGTCACCGGTAGCAAGACGCAGACCAGCGGACAGCTCTTCGTTGATCCAGGCGTTCATACCGAAACGGACACGGATACGATGACGATCGCGGCTATGATCCTGATCCTCCTGGATCTTGGATTCGTAACGGTAACGGATATCACCTTTCCAGTCCCAATCAACCGCCTGAGCGTTGTTGAAACCCATAGCGGTTGCAAGCGCTACAAAAAAGAGAGTTTTTTTCATAATAAGAGCTTTTGTGTGTTGTGCTGTTTTGTGCTGTGAGAAAAACTGATTGAACACGGAGGAGTGCGCCCCTCCTTTTATGGCCATTAATCTACGCTGTTAATTGTTGAGGAACTGTTAAGGCAGTGAAAAGAGATTGTTAATAACAGCTTTTGTATAGATGAAATACAGACGATACCCCTCTATCCGACTCAAAAGCGGGGCCGGAAAACACCGAAACCCTGATTTTTTCCCGTTCCCGTTCAGACCTGCGGTCTGAAGCCGCGCCGTTTGGCATACGCAACTTCGATCTTGCCGCGCAATCCTTCCGCAAGCTCCTGATACAATCGGCTACGGCTGTCCTTGATGCGGTTGTAGAGTTTGAGAATATCGAGCGTCAGGATGATGCGCGTCGAGCTGCAATTGAGCTCACCGAACAGATGGCTGCCGATCACCTCGAACCCCAGCACGCGGGTGTGAAAGTTCAGCGGCGAGTGCTCCTCGCCCTTGAACACGTCAGTGATGAAGTGCGTGTAGCCACGTTCGACCACCTCAGCCGTTGCGGCCCGCATGAGGCGCAGGGCGACCCGGTACTGCCGCCTGAACTGCGGACGAATCATGAAACGACCTATCTCCACATACTGCCCTGCCGCCTTGAGGGTTTCGAGATCGATGCCCGGCTCAAAGCGCGCCTGGCACGATTCGGGAAGCTCCAGCGACGGATCGTAATAGAGGCGCATGATGCCCGCGGGCTTGCCTCCCACTCTGGCAAGGAACCACGAAAACTGCTGGTTTCCGGCCAACTCGTGCGGAATCTGCTCTTCGATCTCCTGCATCCACTGCTTTTCCCGGACAAACACCTCCTCGATCACCGAAAGAGCATCGAGCCGGTCACGGGACGACAGCACCTTCGAAACGGTTATGAGGGACATAAAGCCTCCATGGTTTGGTTGTCGTTTGTGATAGATTCAGATTCCTCACGGCCGCCGTGCGGATACACCTTGCCGCACAGCACCGAAATGGAGAGCATGACCTGTTCGGCCACCTCCCGCGCAAGCTCACTTTTGCGGACTCTCTGGCCCTCAGCGGGCAGCGAACGGTAGTTGGAAAGCTCCTCTTCGAACTGCATGGGACGACCGAAACGCACCACGATGCGCCCGATGGAGGGCACACGGTTGCGCTTGCCGCTCGCGATAAAGTCGATGCCTACCGGCAGCACTGGAGCGCCCGATTCGAGCGCGATGTAGCCGATACCCGGCTTGGCTTTTAGCAGCGTGGAAGGATCGGGATTGCGCGTGCCTTCGGGAAAAATGCCGATACTCTTCCCCGAAGCGAGCCGCCCGATGCACTCTCCGCGGCTCGACGACGAAGCCTCCCGCAGGCGGGTTCGTTCGAGAAATGGCATGGTGGAGCGCTTGTGGTGGACATAGACCGGATCGATAAGGTTCATCATCCAGCCGATGACCGGCAACCGCCCGAACATCCAGTCGATCACGAAACTCACCGTCCGCCCACCGCGCAGGTAAAAGAGCAGCACCGGCACAAACAGCGACTCGAACGCATTGTTATGATTGAACGCAAAGATGCAGGGCTTGCCGCCAACCGCTTCGAGATGCGAGGCGCCTTCGACCCTGATGAGAAAAAGATTGGGAAACATGAGCATCCTGAGCAGCAAGGCCTTGCCCGCCGTCAGATGCGGAAGCGGTGTGCGAAACAGTTCGAGCAATCGATTCATGAGAAGCTCAACAGACTGTTATAAAACTCATGAGACCTGTGGAACGAAAAGAGCAGGCCGGTGACCACTCTTCCCGCATCCGCCAAACACTCTATTTATTGTTGAAAGTCAAGATAACCGGCGATTGTTGGGGCTCCGTTGAGCGCTGGAAACGATTGTGAAACATCGTATCAAAAACAGCGAAATGACCGGAAGAAATGATTATCGGGCACACCTTTTACGCTTTGGCGATGAACTGTATATTGCGCACAGCCGTTACGATTTCAACTTGTATGATGTAAACGATTTGAACCGCCATGACCGACAAAAACTGGACCGATACCCAACGTTTTGACGACAAGGCTGCCGAGTGGGACGACAACGCACGCCGCGCGGCAATGGCCGATGCGGTGGCCCGCGCCATCATTGCCCATATGCCGATCAACAAGCCGCAGAATGCGCTCGAATTCGGCTGTGGCACCGGCCCCTGGTGACCACGCGCATCGCGCCCCACTGCGCCCGGCTGACCGCCGTGGACAGCTCGCGCGAAATGATCCGGATGCTCAATGAAAAAGTCGCTGCCGGAAACATCGTCAACATCGAGCCTTTGCATCTCGATTTCAGCCGCCCCGAAAAGGCTACGGAACTTGCCGGTGACTTCGACTTCGTCTTCAGCAGCATGACCCTGCACCACATTCCCGACCCCGAAAGCTTCCTGCGGGAACTGATCGGCCACATGTCGCCCGGCGGAACGCTCTCCATTGCCGATCTGGACGCCGAGGACGGGTTGTTCCACGACGACGCGACCGAAAAGGTGCATCACGGCTTCGACCGACAGGAGTTGCAATCGAGCCTCGAATCGGCAGGCTTTGCAAACGTCGCCTTCATCACGGCGCACGTCATCGAAAAAAAGAACCGCGCAGGCAAGCAGACCGCCTACCCGATTTTCCTCCTCACAGCAGTCAAACCTCAGCCATAACGACACCATGAACCAGCAAAAAACCTCCCCGTTCTCCGCTGTGGTGTTCGACCTGGACGGCACCCTGCTCAACACCATCGAAGACATCTCGTACTGCCTCAACTCGGTGCTCGACCAACACGGCTACCCTACCCACTCGCTTGACCGTTGCCGGGAAATGATTGGATTCGGGATGCGCGTACTGATAAAGAAAGCGGTGCCGGAAGAGGCGCACGACGAGGCGATCACCGAACCGTTGCTCAAGGAGATGCAGGCCTGTTACGCCGAGCACTGGAACGAACGTTCACGGCCTTATGACGGCATCGACACCCTGCTAAACGCCATCGACGAACTCGGCCTGAAAAAGGCGGTCCTCTCCAACAAGCCCGACCGCTTTACCCGCCAGTGCGCCGAAGAGTTGCTCGCGCCGTGGACATTCGACGCCATCATGGGCTTCCGGGAAGAGATTCCGGCCAAGCCAGATCCCCAGGGCGCCCTGCGCGTCGCCGATATGCTCGGAGTCTCCCCCTCCTCGATTCTCTACGTCGGCGACAGCGGGGTCGACATGGAAACCGCCGTAGCAGCAGGCATGTATCCGCTTGGCGTGCTTTGGGGCTACCGCCCGGCCGAAGACCTGCTCGCCACGGGAGCCCGGCACCTGGTTTCCACACCGGAAGAGATCATTCCGCTGCTCTCTTTTTAAGGCCGCAACTCCATACAGGGTTACGATTTAACCATTCCGTAACATTTCAGCATGCAACGATTAACTACGTTTAAAGATTAGTAGTTAATCGAACTCGTTCAATTGCAATGCTTTTGAACGGTTTCCGTATGACCGTTCGGCTGATCGATACAACAAACGGTTACACTCCTTACCGACATCAGTTGCGCTTCTGAACCATGAGCGAAACCAGTTCCGACAACCTTCTGAACACCATCACGCCGAAGCCGGTAAAACTCAACGGCAAAGGCCGCATCGAGGATTTTTCCGATCCGTCGCTCTACATCAACCGCGAGCTGAGCTGGCTGCTCTTCAACCAGCGGGTGCTCGAAGAGGCCACGCGCCCCGGCCTGCATCCGTTGCTCGAACGGGTCAAGTTCATCTCGATCTTCAGCTCCAACCTCGACGAGTTTTTCATGATCCGCGTGGCGGGCATCGAAAAGCAGGTCGAGGCGGGAATCCAGAAAAAAACGGTCGATGGCTTCACCCCGAACGAGCAGCTCGAACAGATCCGCTCGGCGGTGCTCAAACAGCTCGAACAGCGCCACACCTGCCTCTACGACGACCTCATTCCGGCGATGGCGGCGGAAGGCATCACCTTCGTTTCGTTCAGGGAGTTACCGCAACAGGAGCGCGACGCACTGACCGACTATTTCTTCAAGGAGATCTATCCGGTACTCACGCCGCTGGCCTTCGACACCGGCCACCCGTTCCCGTTCATGTCGAACCTGTCGCTGAACCTGGCCATCGAGCTGGAGGATTGCGAGCACGGCAACATCAAATTCGCCCGCGTCAAGGTACCAAACATCCTGCCCCGCCTGCTCAAGCTCAACGACATCGAGGGCATCGAATCGAGCGACTCCGCGATACGTTTCCTCTGGATGGAAGACCTGATCCAGAACAACCTGGAGCGGCTCTTCCCGAAGATGAAAATCATCCGCTCGCACCAGTTCCGAATCATTCGGGACGCCGATATCGAAATCGAGGAAGACGAGGCTGGCGACCTGTTACAGACCATCGAAAAAGGGGTGCGCTCGCGCCGCTACGGCGACGTGGTCAGGCTCGACGTCAGCCCGAAAATGCCCGCATTCATCCGGCAACTGCTCATCAACAACCTTGAGGTTGACGAGCGAAACGTCTATGAAATCGATGGAACGCTCGGGCTCAGCTGCCTGATCGAGCTGCTGAAAATCGACCTCCCCGGTTTGAAGGACGAGCCGTTCATCCCTTTCAATCCGTTTGAGGAGAAGCGCACCACCGACCTGTTCAACGCGATTCGCGACCGGGATATTCTGCTCTACCACCCGTACGACTCGTTCCAGCCGGTGGTGGATTTCATCGACCGCGCGGCCAGTGACCCGGATGTGCTCTCCATCAAGCAGACGCTCTACCGTGTCGGAGGCAACTCGCCCATCGTCAAATCGCTGATGAAGGCGGCCGAATTGGGCAAGCAGGTAGCCGTGCTGGTGGAGTTGAAGGCGCGCTTCGACGAGGAGAACAACATCGTCTGGGCCAAGGCGCTCGAAGAGGTCGGTGCGCACGTCATCTACGGTCTGCCGGGGCTGAAAACCCACGCCAAGCTCACGATGGTCGTGCGCCGCGAACCCGTAGGCCTGAAACGCTACCTGCATCTCGGCACGGGCAACTACAACCCGTCAACCGGCAAGCTCTACACCGACTACAGCTTCTTTACCGACGACGAAGCGCTGGCCGGTGAAGTGGCCGAGCTGTTCAACGCCCTGACCGGCTACTTCCGCCACACCGGCTACCACCACCTGCTGGTATCGCCGATCAACACACGGCAGCGGATCATCGAAATGATCGAGCGGGAAATCGAGTGGAAAACCAAAACCGGAAGCGGCCACGTGATGATGAAGATGAACTCGCTGGTCGATCCGGCCACCATTCGGGCGCTCTACAAAGCATCGTGCGCCGGAGTGACGATCGATCTGGTGGTCAGGGGCATCTGCTGCCTCAAGCCGGGCGTGCAGGGAGTCAGCGAAAACATCCGGGTGGTGAGCATCATCGGGCGCTACCTCGAACACAGCCGCGCCTACTATTTCGCCAACGGCGGAAGGCCAGAGGTGTACCTCGGCAGCGCCGACATCATGCCGCGCAACCTCGACGACCGGGTCGAAACTCTCTTCCCGATCTTCGACCCCGAGCTGGTACAACGGGTAAAGGCCGATCTCGACCTGATGCTGTCGGACAACGTGAAGGCCTGGCGCATCCGGCCCGACGGCACCTGCGAACCGCTGGTCAACGAAGCGCCGAAGGTCAACAGCCAGGATCGCTTCATGAAACGCGGTCAGCAGAAAAAGAAATCGACCGGAATCAAGCGCGGCCTGACGATGAACTGACCGTGAGTTTCACGCCCGATTGACTGACTGTAACGAACCCGTCAAGAATGTGTTAACTCGATGTGACATTCCTGAGGAAGGGGTGCGTATCAAGCTACCTTAACGATCGAAAATGTCTGATAACTCTGTTCAATCATCGATTGCCGGACAAAACGCGGGACTCCCGGAAAACGGAGCCTTACCCCTCGCACAGGTCGGCCGCGTCATCGCCACGCGCGAGCTGCGCCCGATGTCGGCATCGAATCAACATCGATCGGAAATGAAACGCACATTCAGGGATGTGATGGGCACGCTCGACGGCACCACCGATATTGACTGCTCGAACATGGGGCTCACCTCGCTCGAAGGTTGCCCGGAAATCGTGGAAGGCTCGTTCAACTGCTCCGGCAACGAGCTGACTTCGCTCGAAGGCGCACCGCACGTCACCGGCAGCTTTGACTGTTCCGGCAACAAGCTCGCCTCGCTCGAAGGCGCGCCGCGCAAGGTCAGCGGCGACTTCAACTGCTCCCACAATTTGCTGAACTGCCTGAAAGGCGCACCGGCAAAGGTGAAAGGATCGTTCGACTGCTCCCGCAACCGCCTCATCGCGCTCACCGGTGCACCGAAAAAGGTGAAGGGACTGTTCGACTGTTCCGGCAACAACCTCGTTTCGCTTCACGGAGCACCGCTCATCACCGGTTCGTTCAACTGCTCGAACAACCGCCTGCGCACCCTGCACGGCGCGCCGGACGAAGTGCACTTCGACTTCGACTGCTCCTCGAACATGATCTCCACGCTCGACGGCGCCCCGGAATTCGTCAACGGCCACTTCTCCTGCGCGAACAACCTGCTGGAGAACCTCGAACACGGTCCGCTCGAAGTCACGGGTGATTTCAACTGTTCCGGCAACCGGCTCACGAACCTGAAACGGTTCCCAAAAAAAGTCATCGGCTCGCTCGACTGCGCAGAAAATCCGGCCGTGTCGTGCGATACCGTCCGGCAGGATCCCGGCAACCGTTGCGTCCGGCTGGTTCAGGGTGGCTCGACCCGCTGCTGCTGCCAGGAATCGACCCCGGAAAAATCTGTCGCGCTGAGTCCGCCATCTCCACCGATCAACACTGCAATCTGATATGAGCACCGCTCCCGAAAGCCTTTACTTCAGGGTCAGCGGAGACGATCCGCTGGATCAGACCGTCGGGCGTAACCTGCCTGATGGCTGGAAGATCGCTAAAATCTCCACACGACGGGAGCGCCAGATTTTTTACGATACGTTTGAGGAAGAGGCGTTCCGCAATGGTTTTGCCGTCGTGCGCAGGAAGGCCAAGCTGCTGGTCATCGAGCTCGACACCGGCCTGACGCTTGCCGAAGCCCCCTTTTCCGGCTCACCAGCCTCATTTTTCGCTGCCTCCCTGCCGGAAGGCACAGCGCAGAAGCTGCTCCTGAAATGCAGCGACCTCCGCGCGTTCATCAACCGCTGCACCATCGACCACTTCATCTCCTCATGGCGACTGCTGGACGAGGACGATAAAACCGTCGCCAAGCTCGAATACGAATCGATCCACCCGGTTGACAAAAACAGTGATGCCGTCTTTCCGCGCCACTATTCGATCACACCACTGAAAGGCTACCACAAGGAGCTTTCGCAGATGCTCATGGCGCTCCCCGAACCGGTCGATGCCTACCGCATCGTCAGCTTCAAAGAGCGCTACATGACCATCATGGAGGCCGCCGCACCGTTCGGGCAGGGCTACTCTGCAAAGCTGCATCTGCAACTCGACCCGAAAGCGCCGATCCACGAAAACATCAAGCGGCTGCTGCGCTTCACCACCTCGATCATGGAGATCAACGAGTCGGGCATCCGCAAAGACATCGACTCCGAATTTCTGCACGACTACCGGGTGGCCGTCCGCCGGAGCCGCTCGATCATCAAGCTGCTCAACGGCGCGTTCGTGCCCGAAAAGACCGCTTGGGCGCTGGCCGGGCTGCGCGAGCTGGGCAAGGGCACCAACGAGCTGCGCGACAGCGACGTCTATCTGCTCCGCCGCGACGAGTACACCTCGCTTCTGCCGCAGTCGCTTCAGACTGCGCTCAATCCCTTTTTCAGCGACATTGAAGCTGCCAAACGCTTGCATCACAAACAATTCTGTCGTTACCTTTCAAGCAGGGAATATCTCGACTTCATGACCTCCTGGAAAGCGTTTATCGACGACGAAAAACTTCCGGATGAGGAACTTGCTCCGCTGGCAGCCCAACCAACCGCGGTTGTTGCAGCCAAAACGATCAGAAAAGCCCTGAAAAAGGTGCTCGTGCATGGCCGGAGAACCGGACAGGAAACCAGCGACGCCGAGCTGCATGAACTGCGCATCGATTGCAAAAAGCTGCGCTACCTGCTCGAATTCTTCTCATCGCTCTTTCCGCCGAAAGCGGCATCCAGAGTGCTTAAACAGATGAAAGCGTTGCAGGACAACCTCGGCACTTTCGTGGACATGTCGGTGCAGATGACCTTCCTGCAAAGCCGCCTTGAAGAGATTCCGGCTGGCAGAGGCGGCATCGAAGAGGCGGCGGCCATCGGCGGACTGCTCACCACGCTGTACAACGAAAGGGAGAAAGTCAGAGAACATTTCCATGAAATCTTTTCCGGTTTCGACAACGAAGAGACCGGAAACCTGTTCGATGAACTCCTGAACGGACTTGCCTCAGCATGAAAACCATCGCGCTCTACAGCATCAAAGGCGGAGTCGGCAAAACAGCCGCCGCCGTGAACCTCTCGTTCCTTGCCGCCTCTCCCTCGACGCCATCGCTCATCTGCGACCTCGATCCACAGGGCGCAAGTTCTTTTTATTTCAGGATTAAAGCCTCGAAGAAGTACAACAGCGAGAAGTTCCTGAAGGGCAACCAGAAGATCATTCGCAACATCAAGGCAACCGATTTCGACCATCTCGACCTGTTGCCTTCGGACATGTCGTACCGGAACCTCGACATTGAGCTTTCGGAAGCAAAAAACCCGAAGAAAAAGCTCTCAAAAAACCTCGAAGGGCTGGAAGAGGAGTACAAGTACCTCTTTTTCGACTGCCCGCCGAACCTCACCCTGCTTTCGGAAAGCGTGTTCCGGGCCTCGGATCTGATTCTCGTGCCGATCATCCCCACAACGCTCTCCATCCGCACCTTCAACCAGCTCCTCGACTTTTTCAGGCAAAGCGGACTGGACACAAGCAAAATTGTCGGCTTTTTCTCGATGGAGGAGAAGCGCAAAACCATGCACAGGGAGATTGTCGACGAGTTCCGCGAAGACCCGGTCATGCTGAACCAGACCATTCCCTACAGCTCGGATGTCGAAAAAATGGGCAACTTCCGCGCCCCACTCAACGCCGTCCATCCCAGCGCGCCGGCTGCGAAGGCTTACCAGAGCTTATGGGATGAGGTGCGAGAACGGGTTCACCGTTAACAGCCCGATCTTGTAGGGACGACCGATCCCCCGCTCACGCCAGCAGCCGAATCCGCGAAAACACATAATCGAGCCGGTCTTCATTCAGCACGATGCGGTAAATGCCGCTGCTGCCCAGCTCTTCGGCCTTGTGGAGGCGCTCCCCGGGATAGGTGCCTCTCATCCCGTCTTTTGTCCAATAGACCAGCCGGATCATGCCGTCCTCGATTTCGAGAGCCGTCACGCCGCGTTTACCGATGCAACAGCCCGAATTGAAGATGCTCGGAATAGCGATGGTGTCGTAACGGCCGCTTCTCAGACTTTTGCGGGAACCATCTCGGTAGCACGATTCAAGCTCACGCCGCAGCTCGCCGATTTCATGCTCGATCGACTGCTGGAGCGCGACGTCCGCTTCGGTGTAGCTGCGGCACAGCTCCTCGATGCGGTAGTTCAGATAATCGAGCTTCGACATCGATTCGAACAGCGGCCGGTGGGTGTGGCCAATGATTGAAATCACCTTCGAACGGTTGGAAAACTCATAGACCGAACGCTCGATGGCGTAGCGCTTGCGGTTGCTGTATGAAACCGAGTAGTTGCGAAAGCCGAACGGGCGGGCAAAGTAGCGGAGAAGATAGAACAGCGATCGGCTGAAAATCGAACTCGGTTCGTTCAGATAGGGCGAAGCCTGATGGCCATGGAACAGCAACAGACGCTGACCTTCGTAGTGCAGGCAGAGCGACTCGGCCAGCACATCGGCGAGACGGTAATCGCTGTGATCAAGAAGTGCATGGTCGTGGTTGCCGTAGAGCTTGCGCACGAACCCGTTTCGCCTGAACAGCAAAAAAAGCTCCCACAGCTCGCCCCACGCGGCCTCGATGCTGTGCAGGTCGAACTTGAACAGCTCCTCGATATCGCCGTTCAGCACCAGACTGAATCTGCCGGAAAGGTAATGGTTGCGCAGAAGCGTTTCGAATAGCGGCCCGTTATGCCGGAATTCGTCATTACGCCCGCCGTCACCCAGATGCAGATCACTGAAGACGACGATCCTCGAATCGCGGCTGATATCGATGGTTTCGGAAGCGTGAAGCAGTCGTTCAAGATTGGAGAAGCACTTCATGGACCGCCTGATGAATGAACGGGAGGCTTTGTGTTCGAATCACCAAAGGTACACCATTTCGGGCGGGCACACTGCAAACATCAGGTAAACTCTGATGAGCTCAAGCCAACAGGTGAATCCGCGAAAACACGTAGTCGAGTTGGTCCTCGTTAAGCACGATGCGGTAAAAACCGGTGTTTCCGAGCTGTTCTGGCTCGTGGTTGCGGTCGCTGACGTAGCGCCTGCCCGGCTTGCCCTTGAACCAGTAAACCAGCCGAATGCGGTCACCGTCGATTTCGATGGCGGTCACACCGCGCTTGCCGATAGCGCAGCCGGAGTTGAACACGCTCGGAATGACGATGTTGTTGTACCGCCCGCTGCGCAGACCGATTCTTTTGCCCTGCGAAAAACAGGCGTCCAGCTCGGCTTTCAGTTCGCTGATCTGCTCCTGAATCCCCTGCTTCTCCCCGCCATCAGCCGAGGCGTAGAGACGGCAGAGCTCCTCGATCCGGTAGTTGAGATGATCGACCTTCGAGAGCGATTCGAACAGCGGGCGGTGCGTGTGACCGATGATCGAGACAATCTTGGCCTGGTTGGAAAAATCGTAGATCGACTTTTCAATGGCGAAACGGCGGCGGCTGTTGTAGGCAGAGGAGAAGTTACGGATACCGATGGGTTTGGCGATGTAGCGCAGGAACAGAATGATTGCACGGCTCACGAGCGGATAGGTTTCCCAGAGCAGAATCGAAGCCTGGTGGCCATGAAAGAGCAGCAACGTCTCGTCGCCATAGACAAACTTGACCGCCTCCTGCAGGTAGGGCGCAAGCCGGTAACCGCGCTCTCCGTCAAGATCGGAATCGTGATTGCCGTAGGTCTTCCAGAGGAAACCGTTCTTTTCAAAGCGGAGAAACAGATCGTACATCTCCGCCCAGCGCTCGGTAATGCTGTCCACTGAAAACTTGAATAACTCTTCGACATCGCCGTTCAGGGCAAGACTGTAACTGCCGGGAAGGTAATAGTCGCGCAGCATCGAACGCACCAGCCGCGCATTCCTCCGGAATTCATCCCGGCGACCACCATTGCCCATGTGTAAATCACTGAGAATCAGCACCTTTGAAGAGCTGTCGAGCTGAACCGTCTTGGCTGTTGACAGCAACTTCTCAAGATGAGGATGTTTTTTCTGATGCAGACGCATATAGGCAATAATGTTCGTACTGCCTGCGTTAGCGATAACTCATACAGGCTTTATGATTTTTAACCTCCGGAAACGCTCAATGGTTCTCGAATCCCCTGCCGGAAAAAGAGCACTATTGAGCACGGCCAAAACGCTCATAATATAGCATCAACGGCCACTTCGGGAAACCCGCTCCCCTGATCTGATTGAAGATTTTACGAAAAAAGGCTTTCTTGTTTGGAAGGCTTCATTTAACGAAACCCAACGCCCTTGATAGCCCCCGAACGATTTCAGAAAATCCACCAGCTTCTTGAAAGGCGCCAGACCGACCTGACGCTCGTCATGGACAACGTCAACAAGCCGCACAACCTGGCGGCCATCATCCGGAGTTGCGACGCGGTCGGCATCCACCAGGTGCACGCCATCTCCCGGCGCTCCTCGATCAGAACCAAGCAGCACACCGCCGCCGGCGCAAGCCGCTGGGTCAAGGTCGGCCTGAGCGATTCGATCGTGCCGGTCGGCGAAAAGATCCGGGAAGCGGGCATGCAGATTCTCGTCGCCACCTACCGGCCCGATGCGGTCGACTTCCGCTCGATCGACTACACCCGTCCGACAGCCATCGTGATGGGCGAAGAGCTGACCGGCCCGTCCGAAGAGGCGATGAACCTGGCCGACCATTTCGTGTACATTCCCATGTTCGGCATGGTTGAATCGCTGAACGTCTCGGTCGCGGCAGCCCTGATTTTGTTCGAAGCACAACGGCAGCGCAAGGCGGCCGACTTGTACGACTCACGGCACTTCAGCGACGCAGAGTTCGAGCGCCTGCTGTTCGAATACGCCTACCCTCGCCTGAGCGCTGTGTTGCGCGAACAGGGTAAACCTTATCCGCAACTTGACGAGCAGGGCTCATTCCACACAGGCGATGTTGCGGAATAGACCTCACTGCTGTTTGCAAATCACTACGTTGCCCGAAGCAACAAAAAAAATCTTCCGCACATATACATATTCATAAAGTTTTTTTGAGCAAACTCAACCGTCCAACCTGTATTTCACATAGAGAGCCGGGCTCGCGTCCGGTTTTTCCATTTTGACACAAGCAGTGATAATGGTAGCTTTTTGTATTGGTAGATACAGCCACTCAACCACAACGAAATCCAGCATTTATAGTTATCCGTATGCTGGTTGTATCGTACGATGGTTTTCAATCAAACGCTGTTCTTTCGAGTTAGAGCTGACTGGCATTGCTGCCCGGTAACCCCGAAGCGCGAATATCGTTTTTCCATCATATTCGCCATCACTGCCGGACATCGAGCATACGGCGCATGAAACCTGACCATGCCTGCCAATGCAACAAAAAAACGCATTCGGAAAATCGTGAGGGGTTCCTGAAAACCCGAAACACGAAACGAATCGCAGAAAAGACAAATCCAGAGGGCTCCCCATGATTTCACACGGCCTGTCCATCGTGGTCAACGAACTGAATGCGCATCTCGATGACATCTATGGCACGGGATCGGGCAACGCGGCGCTGGGCAATCCCTCCGACGGATTCGACTCATCAGGTTCGGCCCTTTCGCGCGACTCGGTCATCTGTTCGGTCATCAATATCCGGGAAGAAAAAACCCTCAAGAACCAGCCGAACTATGTGCGGGACGAGAGCGCGCTGAAAGCGCTGTATGAAAACCCGCCCGTGTTCCTCAATTTCCAGATTCTCATCATCGCCCCGAATAAAAGCTATACCGGCGGCCTGTTACAACTCTCAAGGGTCATCCGCTTTTTCCAGTTCAGAAACCACTTCACGCAGGACAACGTCGCTCCGGCCTCGATCACCAGCGACGCTCCGGCCAACAGCCTCGACCGCCTCGAATCGTTCAAGATGATTTTCGATCTCTACTCTCCGTCGATGGAGGAGGTGAACCACCTCTGGGGAACGCTCGGCGGCAAACAGTACCCTTTCGTGATCTACTGGATGCGCATGCTCGACCTGAAGTTCGCCTCCCGGCAGCATGAAAGCGGCCTGATTACGGAGATCGTCACCGATTTCAGCCACAAATCCTGAGCCCCAAACCATGAGCGAACGCCGCAAACAGAAATACTCCCGGCTGCTGGAGGTTTGGCTGCTCCACCACTACTGGCTGGACAAGGGATCGACGCTGTTCGACAATCTTTCGGACGAAGAGCAGGAGCGCTATCTCATCGACTATGACATCACCGCATGGATTCAAATCGAGCCGACTGAAAAAGCAAAAAAAACCTTGAAGGCTTGCGGGGCGACATGGCACCAGACGAAGCGCGGCTTCCTTGTAGCCGTGCCTGATGACGCCGTTATACCACAGGAGACCGTTCTGGAGTGGATGCTGACGCCTGCGTCCTCAGACTTTTTCAACTACACGGCGCTGACCTTCCGGCCACAGGCACTCCACGAATGCTACACTGCTGACAAAAGCACCCGCTACCGCTTCAAAGAGGACGTCCCGGTCTTCAGCAACATTACCGGAGCTTCAAGGGGAAGCGGGGCGAATAAAACGCGTTTTCTCTCCAGCGAAATCGGTGCGCTTGAGACCGGGGATGGCGTCGAAGCGCTTTTCGAAAAAAGCGGCGCACTCTGCCAGCTAACGGCTGACCAGATCGGAAGCACACCCTCCTCGCAGACACTCGATGCCGATAAATCCGCCATGCCGGTCTTCGCCAACCAGCGCGACGTGCCGGACATCGACGCACCAGAAGGCATAACGGATGCCCCGGCAAAAGGCATCCAGCTCGACGACGATATGCCCGACGATCTGTTCGCGCTCATCAGGCTCACGGCGAAACGCGACGATGACAACGATTTCAGCTTAATCGACAACGAAGGCAAACCGCTGACGAAGTGCCCGGTGTTCCACCTGCGCTTTAAAAACCGCCACAGCTGGTGGAAATGGATCGAGCGTGACAGCAGCGAAAGCCTTTCATCTGAACCGCTACCCCTGACCTTTCACGGCAATGCCGCCGGAACGAACGGCAAAAAACCCTCGTCCGGCATGGTCAAGGCTGACTTGAATGAGCAGAAAGCGGTTTCCAGACTTGTTTCCGAGATATTTATCTGACGTAACCTCAACCTAAACGGGATAAACCATGGCAACAACGTATAAGACCCCCGGCGTCTATATCGAAGAGATCCCGAAGTTCCCACCTTCGATTGCACCCGTGGAGACGGCGATTCCGGCCTTTATCGGCTACACCGAAAAAGCGCTGAACAAAGGTGAGTCGCTCACAAACAAACCGACGAAAATCGAATCCATTGCCGAGTACGTCGAGCTGTTCGGCGAGGGACCTTCGCAGGAGATCGAAGTCTACCTCGACTCGGACAACAACTATGTCGGGTGCGGACAATCCGGCACCGGCGGCCGTCTGCTCTACGACAGCCTCAGGATGTTCTACGCCAACGGTGGAGGCAACTGCTACATCGTCTCGATCGGCAGTTATGACGACAGCCTCGACAAACAGGACTTCCTCGACGGCCTCGAAGCGGTCGAGAGCGAGGACGAGCCGACCATTCTGCTCTTCCCCGACGCCGTGAACCTGTCGGGCAACGAGCTGCATGACGTGCAGGTTGCCGCGCTCTCGCAGTGCAACAAGCTGCAGGACAGGGTGACGGTGTGCGACACGGTCAAATCGGATGACTTCGGCGACGACGTGCAGCAGCTGCGCGACAACATCGGCATCAACAACCTCAAGTATGGCGCGGCTTACGGGCCGTGGATCAACACCAGCCTTCCCCGCTACTTCTACTTCCGCGACCTCACGCTCAAGCGCGGCGACACGGCTGGCGACGTCATCGAAGCTGCAAGCCTTACCAGCGACACCGCAATTCTGCAAATGCTTTCGGATGTCACCGAAGCACAGGAGGCTGTCGATGAGCTCAAAGACGCTGAAACCGCCATCGCCGGTGAAGGCAAGAGCTGGTCGGACAAACTGAAAGAGATGACAGACGCCTACAACTCCTCGGCAGCCACAACGCTGGCCGCTCTGGAAGCCCCGTTGCAAGGCATCTATGACCTCCTTGCCGACATCGTGGCCGAAGTAAGCGACATGATCGATGGACTTCCGACGGTCGTCACCGCGTCGCCCGACCCGTCGGTTCCGGAAACGAAAGACTTCATCCTGAAAAAAGACATCACGCAGTACCTCGGCAGCTCCAAGCTGAAAAGTTCGGTGTTCGACGTGCTGGCCGCAAACTACAACTACGTGCTGGCCAATGGCACGATCAACCTCTTCTCGGACGACCCGGCGACCGCCACGACCGATCTCGGTAAGGCAATCGCCCTGTTGGGTTATACCGATTCGGCAGCATTCCTTGCCGTAACCAACGCCGAAGTCACCGCGAAGTACACGGTTTCGGGCATCACCGAAAAGCAGCAGGCCGACGTGGCCAAAAACGCTGCCATACAGGCTGCCAGCTCCATCATCGCGCTCTTCCGCTTCGCGCAGAATTCCGCGGCGGAGTACGAGAAAAAGTTCAACGACGCCCTCCTCGGCGCGTTCGGCACCTACAAAAACCTCGTCAGCAAGGCGATCGAATCGCTCAACCAGCTTCCGCCATCTGGCGCGATTGCGGGCGTTTATGCGGCCGTCGACTCGGATCGCGGCGTCTGGAAAGCGCCGGCAAACGTCAGCCTGAACTCGGTCATCAGCCCCGCCGCGAAAATTTCGCAGGAGCAGCAGGCCGACTACAACGTCGATGCCAACGCCGGCAAATCGATCAACATCATCCGCAGCTTCACCGGCAAGGGCGTGCTGGTGTGGGGTGCCCGCACGCTGGCAGGCAACGACAACGAATGGCGCTATGTTAACGTCCGGCGCTTCTTCAACTTCGTCGAAGAGTCGGTCAAAAAGGCGACCGAGCAGTTCGTCTTCGAGCCCAACGACGCCAACACCTGGGTACGCATCCAGGCCATGATCGAGAACTTCCTGACCGTCCTCTGGCGCCAGGGCGCATTGCAGGGCATCAAACCGGAACATGCGTTTTACGTCGCCGTCGGCCTCGGCAAAACCATGACCGCGCTGGACATCCTCGAAGGACGCATGATCATCGAAATCGGCATGGCCGCCGTCAGGCCCGCCGAGTTCATCATCCTGCGCTTCTCGCACAAGATGGCCGAATCGTAAACGCTGAACTGAAAAATCGATAACAGTTTTATCAATCCATAAATCTCACACACGATTATGGCACAGGAATATCCGATACCAAGGTTTCACTTCCAGGTTGACTGGGGAGGCGCGAAACTCAGCTTCACCGAAGTCACCGGACTGGTGATGGAGCGCGAAAAGATCGAGTACCGCCACAGCGACAGCAAGGATTTCAACAAAATCGCCATGCCGGGCATGGTCAAGAACAGCAACATCACGCTCAAGCGGGGCAAGTTTGAAAACGACTTCGACTTCAACACCTGGCTTGAGGATGTGGCAAACGAGCGCGTCGAAAACCGGCGTGACGTCACCATCCGGCTGCTCAACGAGAAGCACGCACCGGTTGCGGCATGGACGGCAGCGCGCTGCTTCCCGGTCAAGATCACCGCGCCCGACCTGAAATCCGACGCCAACGAGGTGGCCATCGAAAGCATCGAGCTGGCGCACGAGGGGCTGAAACTGATGAAGGTCTGAGCGGAACAGCGTTATGGTTGACTACTATCCGCCGTGGGGCTTCTATTTTCGGGTTGTCTTTGATATCAGCAAAGACAAGAACGACGCGCGTTTCCAGTCGGTCTCAGGCCTGTCGGTCGAGTACGATTTCGAGACCTTCAAGGAGGGCGGCGAGAACCGCTTCGAGCACAAACTGCCGGTGAGGACGAAGTATGCCGACCTGGTACTCAAGCGCGGTCTCTTGACCGACTCGGCCGTCATCGACTGGGCGCTCAAGGCGTTCCGCGACCGCACGTTCAGCCCCACGGATCTGACCGTCAACCTGTTGAACGAAAAAGGCGAGCCGCTGCAAACCTGGAACGTGGTTCACGCCATACCCAAAAAGTGGCTCGTCAGCGATTTCAACGCCAATGAAAACGGCGTGGTCATCGAAACGATGGAACTGAGTTACCGTTACTTCACCGTCCAGAAGGGGTAAACACGATGCCAATAGAGATCAGAGAGCTGCATATCAAGGTGACGGTCAACGAATCCGGAACGCCGGATAACAACCGGAACAGTGTGAGCCGGAGCGCCGAAGGTGCCGGCAATGAAACAGCTCGCGAGGAGCTGGTGGCCGAGTGCATCGAGCAGATGGTGAAGATCATGGAAAACAAACGCGAACGGTGATGGCTGAGAGCGGACAACTTGAAAAAATGCTGATCCTGGCATTCTCCGATTCCCGGAAGGCCGAAAGCGGCGGCAAGCAAGAGGCCGACGCCTACGTCGAGGCGTTGATCAATCCCGAGAGCTACACCCAGAGTTACAAACTGAAGTTCTCGAAATCGGGGCAGGGACAGGGCACCAGTGGCCAGCAGTTGAAGTACGAGTATTCGGAGCCCGGGGAGATGAGCTTCGAGTTCCTGTTCGACAACACCGGCATTATCGACGGTGAGAGCCGGGACTCCATCGCCGGTGATCTGAAGAAATTCCGCGAGGTGCTGATCGACTACAAGGGCGACGCGCACGAACCTCGCCACTTCAAGCTGGTGTGGGGTGAAAACTCCATCTTCAAAGGGCGAGTCACCGAGCTTGAAATAACCTACAAGCTCTTCAAACCGGACGGCACTCCCCTGCGCGCCACGGCGAAAGTGACCTTCAAGAGCAGCATCGAAGAGGAGAAACGCGCCGCATCCGAAGACCGGCAGTCCGCCGACCTGACCCACATCCGGACGGTCAAGGCGGGCGACACCCTGCCGCTGATGTGCTTCCGGATTTACGGCAACTCGAAGTACTATCTCGACGTAGCCGCGGCGAACAGACTCGACAACTTCCGATCGCTCGAACCCGGCATGAAAATCAGATTTCCGTCCATCGAGAAAAAGAGCAAGTCATCGTGAGCCCCGAGAACACCATTCCGACCCCGGCAACACCGGATGTCTGCACCATTGCGGTGCTGATCGACGGCGCGGAAATTCCGGGCCGGTTCCAGATCGTGGCGCTCTCGGTGTCGCATGAGCTGAACCGCATTCCGTCGGCAGTGTTGCAGTTTCTCGATGGCGAGGCCTCCAAAGGCACCTTCGAGGCAAGCGACGAGGAGCTGTTCGTGCCGGGCAAAGAGATCGAAATTCAGCTCGGCTATCGCGCCCAGAATGATTCGGTTTTCAGCGGCCTTGTGATCAAGCAGAGCCTGAAAATCCGAAAAAACGGCAGTTTCCTGTCGGTGGAGTGCCGGGGCAAGGCGATCAAAATGACCCGCGGCATCAAAAACCGCTACTTCAACGACGTGAAGGATAGTGACGTGATGGAGGAGATCATCGGCGCGTACGGCCTGCAAAGTGACGTAGCGGCGACCACGCCGGAGCCAGAATCGGTGGTGCAGTATGAATCGACCGACTGGGACTTCCTGCTCTGCCGCGCCGAAGCCAACGGCATGGTGGTCATGGCCTCGAATGACTCCGTGACGGTCGGCCCGCCCGATGCTTCAGCAGAACCATCGGTGACCGTGCGCTACGGAGCAACAGTGCTGGAGCTCGATGCAGAGCTGGATGCTCGCGTGCAGGAGACAGGAATCACGGCGTCGGCATGGAGCCCTGCTGATCAGGAGATCGTGGAAACGGAGGCCACCGAACCATCGACCACCGGCAACGGCAACCTTTCACCGAGCGACCTTGCCGACGTGCTTGGTGGCGAAGCGAACGTCATCCGCCACGGCGGAAATCTGAGCCAGCCAGAGCTTCAGGCCTGGGCGGACGCGCGGCTAACCAAGGAGCGGCTCGCCAAGGTTCGCGGACGGGTGCGGTTTCAGGGTCTGGCCACCATCGTGCCCGGCCAGGTGATCGAAGTGACCGGCATCGGCGCGCGGTTCGAGGGCAACCTCTACGTTTCGGGCATCCGGCACACGGTCAGCGGTGGCAACTGGGAGACCGATGTGCAGTTCGGCCTCGATCCGGAGCTCTTCCCGGAGCGCTACAACCTCCGTCCCCTGCCCGCCGCGGGTCTCTTGCCCGGCGTCGGCGGCTTGCAGATGGGAGTGGTCACGGTGCTCGAAGGCGACCCGGCAGGCATGGAGCGCATCAAAGTGCGGCTGCCGATGATCAGCGACGCGGACGAAGGCGTCTGGGCGCGGCTCGCCACGCTCGACGCCGGCGAGGAGCGCGGCACCTTTTTCCGCCCCGAGATCAACGACGAGGTGGTCGTGGGATTCCTCGGCGACGACCCGCGCCATCCGGTGGTGCTCGGCATGTGCCACAGCGCAGCAAAACCCGCGCCGGAAACCGCCTCGGACGATAACCACCGGAAAGGCTACGTCAGCCGCGAAAAGATGATGCTCACTTTCGATGATGATAAAAAGATCATCCATCTCGAAACGCCCGGCGGCAACAAGCTCTCACTTTCGGATGAAGACAATGGCATTCTCGTCGAGGATATGAACGGCAACAAAATCACCCTCGACGACAACGGCATCACCATCGAAAGCGCAAGCGACATCGTGCTGAAAGCGACCGGAGACATCAAGGCCGAAGGGGCGAACATCGAGTTCTCGGCGCAGAGCGGCTTCAAGGCCGAAGGAGCGGCGACCGCCGAACTCTCCGGAGCCAGCACAGAGGTCAAGGGCAGCGGCACGACAAAGATCAGCGGCGGAATGGTACAGATTAACTGAAAACCGGAAAACGAGATGCCTTTTGCAGCACGCGTCGGCGACATGATCGTCAGCACAGCAACCCAGGGGGCACCGATCCCCATCATCCCGCCCGGAGCGCCGACGGTGCTCATCGGCGGCATGCCAGCTGCACGGCTGGGCGATACGTGCGGCGCGGACTCCATCGTGATGGGATCGACCAGCGTGTCGATCGGCGGCATGCCGGCAGCCAGAGTCGGCGACCCGACCGCAGGAGGCGGCACGGTCATGCCGCCAGGCGCAACCACGGTGATGATCGGAGGATAGTTGATAATGGGCAGACGACTGGTCATCACCCATAAGAAAATCCCTGTAGGGGCAGGCCTTGCGCCTGCCCTGCCCGAAAATCAATCATAAACTGTAACTCTTTTTTAAACAGATACCATCATGCAATTGCCGTTTCTTGGACGTGGATGGGCCTTTCCCCCGGCATTCGACCGGAACGTGCCCGGCGTGCAGATGCTTGAGGACGAAGCCGAGATCGCCTCGAGCCTTGCCGTGCTGCTCGGCACCTTGCAGGGCGAGCGCGTCATGATTCCATGGTACGGCTGCAACCTTGACGAACTGATTTTCGAAAACCTCGACACGCGCATCAAAACCCTTGTCGCCGACAAGATCGAGTCATCCCTGCTTTACTTCGAGCCGCGCATCAGGGCTGAAAAAATCTCGATAGAGACTCACGAGGAACAGAATGGCGTGCTGCTGATCAGCATCGACTACCTGATCAAGGCAACCAACTCACGATTCAACATGGTCTATCCATACTACATTCAGGAAGGAACCGACATCGATCTGGCAATAACCGTCAATCCTTTGGGGGAGAGCTGAAGTATGGCCGGTGGTAACAAGTGCCAGATGCAACAGGACCCGAACCGCCTCACGCGCGAAGGAACGAGCCAGAAGCAGCGATTCCCTGCCGCGCTCGATCCGGCCAGTGCGCCAATTGACGGGCGAATGCCGGAACACGCCGTTGCATTTGCCCGAAACTATTCGGCATGGCTGCGTTTCCATGATCTGAACAACGCCGAAGTTGACGACTGGCAGCGCTTCTTCAGCCAGGACGCGCTCGTCGGGGTTGCCTGCACTGCCATCGAGAAGGTCGATCGGTATCGCATCAGAACAAAAACGCTGTTCGAGCTGCTCAAAAACTCCCGAAGCGCACCATCGGGAACCGATTTTCGCGCCAGCCTCGGCATGCTGTTCAGCAACGTCGGAACCCTGGCCCGAGAGCTCGACCGGCTCAAGGACGAGCTCGACGACAGCCTCGCGCTCAAGGCAACCCTGAACAAGCTGATCACTACCCGCCTTGCCCCGGCGTTCAGGAAGCTGATCGCTATCTACAAGGGTGGATGCGCAAGCGACCTGATCGATACCGATGCAACCGACGAGCAATTGCTCATCTTCGACGCTGCCACTGGATCGTTCCAGAGCATCTGCGACACAGGGCTGTCGAAAACTTGGATAACCAACGGCTCGGCAACCTGGGCAGCGTTCCATTCAGCCATCGATGCCGATGAAAGCCTCTATTCGGTCGATTCAGGACAGGACGTCTACAGCCATCTGGCAACGCATAACCTCTTCGCCTCGCTGTTCGATCTGTTTCTGAAAGCCTTCGCCCGAACGGTTGCCGATGCCAACGCCGCGCTTCCTGGCCTGATGACCGGCCAAAACGACCATCAGCCCCATTACGGCCTGTTCCTCGCCTTCCTGCAGCTCATGGAACACTCGCGTGAGCACCTGAATACACTCACCGGCAGGCATCTGGATCACTACTACAAGGAGGTGCTGCAACTCAAGCCGAACGCCTCGGTAGCCAACGAAGTACATCTGCTGTTCGAGCTGGCCAAAAACCGTGACAGCGCACGGCTGGAGAGTGGCACACTGTTCAAGGGCAAAAATGCGGCGGGCCAGACCGTTCAGTACGCGCTGAACGAGCAGCTCGTAGCCAACAAAGCATCGGTTGACGCCATGAAAGCGGTGGGGCGCTCGACGACGGACGCAACACCCCGCCTCTACGCCTGGCCCATGATGAACTCCAGCGACGGCATTGGAGGAGAGCTGACGACGGCGGATGGCGCATGGCACCCGTTCATCAACGTCACCGGCACGGAAAATCTGGCCAGTGCTGGATTCGTCATCGCCTCACACTACCTTTTGCTCCGTGAGGGAAGCCGCACCATCACTCTGACGCTTGAATGCAAGGAAAAAACCATTTCGACGCAGGAGTTCTGCAACAGTTTCGAGTTTTACGTTTCAGGAGAAAAAGAGTGGAGCAAGGCAACCATCGACACAAGCAAACTGTCAGGTTCGACGAGCAGCAAGATTATCATTCCGCTTACGCTCGACGGCTCCATGCCGGCAGTGGTGCCGATGACCGGGGCAGATCCGGGCAATGCCCTCCCTTCCGACCTGCCGATGCTCAAGGCCGTCCTGAAGCAGGATGCAAAGAGCCTCTCTTTCGAAACGCTACAGGGACTGCATCTGAACCTGGCCAAGGCAACGCTTGACGTGCGCGTCGGTTACGGCAGCGACAACAAGCCTGACGGCACTGGCCTGAAAAACCTGAGCGTCTCGAACAAGTTCGGCGACCTCAAAACCGACAAGCCGTTCCAGCCCTTTGGTGCAACGCCCGAAACCGGCGACGCGCTCATTATCGGCTCGGACGAACTGTTCCAGAAAAAGAATGCCCGTTTCCAACTGCGCGTCGTCTGGAAAGGCTTGCCCTTCTGGAGAGGCAACATCGATTTCGACTGGGTCAACGAATTTTATCCGAAAGTCTCGCTGAGCTTTCTGAAGAAGGGCTCCTGGCCTGAAACTCCCGACAAGGAACGGCTCTCGCTGTTCCGGTGGAACCATGCAGATCTGACCATTCCGGACAGCAACACAACCCTGCCGGTGCAGACCGTGACGGAAGCTCATTTCGATACGACCCGCTACACGCTCGACAGCCGTTGCGGATTCATGAAACTCAACCTCGAAGACGATTTCGGCCACGAGCTCTATCCCCTGACGCTCAGCCAATACCTCATACGCAAGGCATCGGGCGAAGAGATGGCTGATGACTGCATGAGCTTGTGGAAACAGGTACGCAACGATCTGTATGTCTGGAAAGACGGACGAAAAGAGCCGAAAGACCCAAAGAATTTCACCCAGCAGTTTGTCGAAGCGTTCTCGAAATGCATGCCGGTCGAGCCCTACACGCCCCTCATCGAGTCGCTGACGCTGAGCTACCGGGCAACGGTTGCGCTATCCGACACCACGCTATACCATCTCACCCCGTTTGGAAGCACGGAGGTCTCGGAAGAAACCAAGCCTACGTTGCTCTACCCGTTCAAGAACGAAGGCGAATTCTACATCGGAATCAAAGATTTGCAAGCCGGCAGCACGCTTTCGCTGCTCTTCCAGCTCGCCGAAGGCAGCGCTGCGCCGACCGTCGCCAAGCCTGAAGAGCATATCCAGTGGAGTTACCTCTGTTCCGGAGAATGGGTTGACTTCGCCACCACCGAACTCTCGGACGACACCGCACAGCTCACCCGCTCCGGCATTATCCGCTTTGCCGTACCCTCAGCAGCTACGACCGGGGATTCGCTATTCGGCGCTGAGAATCTGCACTGGCTGCGAGCCGTGGTCAGCGAAAAACCGGAAGCGGTCTGCAAGATCATCACCATTTCGGCCCAGGCTGCCAGAGCGACGCAGCTCCTTTCAGAGGAGTCCAGTGATGACCAGCAGAGCGAACAGTTGGCTGCTGGTACCGTCACCAAAGCGGTCACGCCCGATGCGGCAATCAAAAAAATCACGCAGCCCTACGCAACCTTCGGCGGTCGTGCGGCGGAAGATGAAACCGCATTCCGCACCAGAGTGAGCGAACGGCTAAGGCACCGGAACCGCGCCATCACGATGTGGGATTACGAGCGCCTTGTGCTGCAAGCCTTCCCGAACATCTACAAGGTCAAGTGCCTGAACCACACCTGGTTCGAGCCCGACGATGCCGGCACCGGCATCTACCGCGAGCTTGCGCCCGGCCATGTCACCATCGTGGCGATTCCGAACCTGCGCAACAACAACGCCATCGATCCACTGCGCCCGTACACAAGCCTCGGCGATCTCGATCTCGTCAAAACGCACCTCGAAGCGCACGCCTCCGACATGGTGACCCTGCATGTGGAGAATCCGGTGTTTGAGTCGGTACAGACAGAGTTCAAAGTCCGCTTGCTGCCCGGTTTTGATGAGAATTACCATATCGAACTGCTTCGGCAGGAGCTGATGCGTCACCTCTCGCCCTGGGCCTTCGAGGAGGGGGCGGATATCAGCTTCGGGGGAAAAATTCATAAGTCCTCGCTCATCGATTTCGTCGAAGAGCGCGCCTATGTGGACTACGTCACCGATTTCCGGATGTACCACATCGACGGCAACGAAAAGAAAAGCGACGACACCGATGAAGCCGAAGCCTCCCTGCCGATCTCGATTCTTGTCTCGGTGGAGGCGGGCCAACACCTGATCGAGACGATTTCCGACGAGGAAAGCGTCACCGGCCAGCAATCATAGCGCACTGACGACGTTTCAAACAACCATTCCGCGATGCCTGAAAAGAGCGTAACCATACCGAAGGAGCCAAAGCGCCAGCCGGATCAGAACTTCACTCTGCTTCGACACCAGGGAATCGAGCTGATCGAACGGATGAGCAGCAAGTGGTGGACCGACTACAACAGTCACGATCCGGGCATCACCATTCTCGAAGCGCTCTGTTACGCCATCACCGATCTCGGCTATCGCATCGGCTGGAATGTGCAGGATCTTCTTGCTGATCCGCCTGGAAAGGATGCTGCGAAATCGACCCAACCCTTTTTCACGGCAAGGCAAACGTTGACGGTCAATCCGCTCACGGCGGACGATTTCCGGCGTCTGCTCATCGACCACGACGGTGTGCGGAACGCATGGGCCACGCCGCGAAAATCCGTATGCGAAAGCTACTGGTATCCGGATTTCAAGGAGGATCGGCTGAGCTTTTTGCCCTCCGTTCTCAAGAAAAACGTATCGGCAATCTGGCCGCTTGGCATGTGGGACATCCATCTCCAGTTCGAAACGCACCCGGAACTCGGAGACCTGAACGAGCGGAAGGCAACGTACACCCTTGCCGTAGAGACCGACCCGAGCCAGTCGCTGTTCGTCACCTTGGAGTTCAGGCTGCCCGAATGGGATTCCGAAGCATGGGGCCAACCATCCGGATACGTCGATAGCGATGGCAAGCTGCTGAAATCGGTCTCGAAAGTCTCACTCAAAAACGCGGCCAGTTCCGCCGGACAGAAACGAAGCTACACCGTCGATATCGAGCTCTTTATCGATAATGAAACCCAACCTTCGATCGTGCTTGAACAGGTTCCGGTAAGCCTGTACGGCACCTCAACGGCGATCAAAAGCTTCGGCGCTGCGTTTGAATCGAACAGCTTCTTCGAACAGGAGCTGGTGCAGGCACTGGCCGAACCGTTCATCCTGAAGTCAGCCGCTGTCCGGCAAATCATGGAGCAGGTTTCCGCAACGCTGCAAAGCCACAGGAACCTCTGCGAAGAGTTCTGCAGCATCAAGCCGATCCAGGTCGAGGAGGTTGCCGTTTGCGCGGACATCGTCGTAGCGGCGGACGCCGACATCGAACAGGCACTGGCCTCGGTGCTCTTCACCATCGAAAACCATTTTAATCCGCAGGTGCCGTTCCACTCGCTGCAGGAACTTTTGGACGAAGGCGTGGCGGTCGATGAAATCTTCGAAGGCCCGATGCTGAACCATGGCTTCATCCGGCAGGATGAACTGGACGAAGCGCAACTGCGTCAAGGGCTGCGAACTTCAGACATCATCAACGAGCTGGTTGAAATCGATGGCATCATCGCGGTACGGAACCTGCGCCTGACCCGTCTGGACAGCACCGGCAAAGCGGTCAGCGGCGTGGCCGATACCGGAACGGGTACGGACAAGGACAAGGTGAGCGCCGAATGGACGCTCAAGATCAGCGACAACCACTTGCCGGTATTGTCGATTGAAAACTCGGCCTTCACCTTCTACAAAAACGAGCTACCGTTCACGGCCGATTTCCTTGAGGTTCGCGATACGCTCAACCTGCTCCGTGGACAGGCCGAGCAGCTGAAAATCGAGCAAAAGAGTGTCCTCGACCTTCCTGCTCCGGAGGGCACCTGGCGCAATCCGGGCGACTACAGCCCCGTGCAGTACGAGCTGCCTGCGATCTACGGCACCGGCCCCGACGGGGTTCGCGAACCGGCAACGGAGGAGCGGCGGGCGCAGGTAAAGCAGCTCAAGACCTACCTGATGGTCTTCGAGCAGCTTCTGGCCAACGCCTACTCGCAGCTGGCAAATGCGCGGCACCTCTTTTCGCTCGACCCAGGTGTGGAGCAAACCCTGTTCGTCAAGGATCTGAACCACGAAGAGCTCATCCGCGGGGTCAGTGACATCCTCAAAGCGGAGCTTGACGCATCGACGCTGCACAGCATGGTGGAAAGCGATTCGACCATGCAGGAGCGCCGGAACCTTTTCCTCGACCATCTCCTTGCACGCTTCGGGGAGCGCATCACCGATTACGCCCTGCACCTCACCGGGTATGACGGCAAACAGAAATCGGCCGCGCAGCTCATCAAGGACAAGCTGACGCTCCTGTCAGCACTGCCATCGCTGAGCCGCAACCGCGCCAGAGGCCTGAACAGCGAAGAAGAGGCTGTGCTGAAAAAGCGGATCGCACTGCTTGCCGGCATGGCCGAAGAGAGCGAAGAGAAGATCATCATTGTGGAGCACCTCCTGCTCAGGCCGCGCTTCCACGGAGATGCCCTGCTGGAGGTGTGCCTCGACGGAAGCAGCGCCACCTCATGCGGCAGGCAGGATCCGTACTCGTTCCAGCTTACGGTCATCATGCCTGGCTGGCATGCGCCGTTCGACAGCAACATCGACCTGCGCCGCTCCATTGAGCGCACCATCAGGCAGGAAATCCCGGCGCACCTGCTCGGCAAAATCTGCTGGATCGACAATCAGGAGTACCCGTCGAGCGAGCGCAACAAATTCGTCGAACTGCTGACCACCTATCTGCGCAAAAAGGGCAAAACCGCAGGCAACGCCATGCCGACCATCACGAGCGCCAGCAACGGAGCGGGACTGATCCACGATGCCGCGCTACCGGTGGTCACAGCGTGGCTGGAGAGCGGAGAGTACCGGCTTTACCAGGGCGGGACGGTTAAAACAGCGCTGCGCGAACTGCTCAGCGAAAAGCTCGATCCTTTGTCGGCAATCTACGGCGGCGTCAGCAACTACGACACCATCGCCGAAGACGTGTTCGAGTATCTTACCGACCACTTTATCGATCTGGTTACCGATGACCGCTGGCACCTGCACGACCGTTTCACCGAAGTCTGGAACGCATGGCTCACGGTGCCGAATGAAGAGCATCAGGCGCCGGAGCGCTCGAACGACTTTATCGAACAGGTCCGGAAAGCTATGATCGGCAAAATCGGCCCATGGCTCGATCCGGCTGAAACCGCCCGGCAGGCTGTCGGGCAGTTCGGCGAGCTCTTCTCGAAAGCCCTGAACCAGCCGGGCGCCAAAAGCGAGAGCCTCGACGATCCAAAAAAGTTTGTCGGCAGCGTTTTCGATACGGCAACAGGCTACGAACCGCTCAACAACCGCTCGCTGTCGGATTCGGAAAAGCAGCAGCTGAAAGAACTTTTCATCGACTTCTACGCACCACGCATCGAACAAAGCCTCCTGTTGCGCGACGTGGTTTCGATGCTCGCAAGACTGCGAAGCATCTACCCGTCGGCAACCCTGCACGACTGCAAAGAGGGCAACGATATCAACCCGGTCCGGCTCGACAGCACCATGCTCGGCGGGTAAAAACCATGGTCATCAATCGCTAAACAACAGCTTGTCATGATCCCTGAGAACAACTACTATCCGTTATTCGAGGTCAACCAGGTGCTGAGCGCCTCACACCTCAATACGCTCCACGACCGGCTCGACGAACAGAACCGCCTGACGCGAGCCACGCTGCACGGCATCGGCATCGTCTGCGGGTTGGAGATTTCGGTAAGCAAGAGCGGCGGAAACGCAACCATTGCGATCTCCAAAGGGTACGGCGTTACCTCGGAAGGGTACGCCGTCATCATCGGCGACGAGGGATTTCAGGCTGACCGGTGCAGGAAACTGACCATCGAGGATGACTATACTCCCTTGCTCGTGGACGAAGACGAAGAGGCCGAGCTGCTCGAACTGCTCGACAGCGACCACGAACTCTACGACGACGATGACAGCTCCACGATCGATGCTACGAGCCTTTCCGGGATGGCTGTTTTACTCTACGTCGAGCGGCTCGAAACCAGCCTGAAAACCTGCACGCCAAGCTCATGCGAAGATCAGGGAACAACGGTAACCGAGCGCGTGCGCAAGCTGCTCGTTCCGACCAGTTTTCTGGACAGCCTGCACGAACAGACCTCAAAAGAGATCGAAACCGAGGGGGACTTTTTCCCAGATCGTGCCACACGCCTCAACCTGCCCGACATCGACATGCCGCGTTTCGACGTTCCGGCAACCGAGTTAACAGACACCGAATCGATCCTCCAGGCATACAAAACCATCCTCGTCGATCAATCGCTCTTCAAACGAATCGCGGAAGCCCTCGAGCAGGCACGAGACGCTTTCAGCCCGCTTCTGACCGATAGCGGTTCGGCATTTACCAAACGCCTTGAACGCCTTGAACGAATCGCCGAAGAGTTCATGAAGCCGTCACCGGCCACAAAAGCGGTGAGCTTCCAGTATTACTATGGTTTTCTGAACGACCTCATCGACGCCTACAATGAATTCCGCTGGAAAGCGCTTGAGCTGACGGAGCTCTGCACTCCCCCATCACAGTTATTCCCGCGTCATCTGGAGCTGGGCGAACTGGATGTAGCTTCTGGCAGTAAGCCTTCGGAAAAGGCAGGCGCTCTCGCCTATCGCCATACGTTCCGGCCATCTCCGGCACTTGGAGAGCTGAAGGTCACAAGCCGTGAAGTACAATCGCTCTTCGACAGGCTGCAGGCAATGATCGACCGCTTCGACCTTCCAGAACCGGAACAAACAAAGGGCCCGGAGAAGCAGATACAGATTACGCCGGGCCGCACAGCAGAAGTGCCGCTCTCGCAACGCCCCATCCCGTGCTATTACAGCGTCAACTCGACCCTGCTGGACGTCTGGGACTTTGCGAAAACCGATGCAGGAAGAGCCAGCCTCAACCGGGGCTATGGAGTCTCCGGCGATGATCCGCTGGCCCTTTCGTTCGACAAAAGCGGCTTTTTCCGTATCGAGGGGCACCTTGGCCATGAATGGAGCAAAACCCTCGACGCGCTGAAAAAGAAGATCGCCGACTACCGTCTGCCTTTTGATGTGCTTGTCGTAAAAACCGAAACTCCGCCGGACGACGCCACCGAAGAGGAACGATTGGGCTATCTGCAGGAATTCGTAAAAAACATCCAGGAATCGTGCACAGCGCAGGCGTTCTCCCCGGCGGTACCTTCGTCATGGTTTGCAACAGCACATCGGGCACTGTTCCTTCAGGCAACCCTTTCCACGAGGTGCTGATCAACCTGAGGTTGAACACGATTATCGCGGATTTTTCTCTCCCGTACCGAGTCAGTGAAACGACAACAGCCGCCGATGTTCCGGTTGGAGAGTGCGAATATCACTGGATCGACAGCGTCCGGCACCTGAACAACATTACGCTTCGAAAGTACCGTAAAAACGCAACACCAAAAGCCCCGGCCTCGCACGAACAGGAGCGCAACCGCCTTGCCACCAACTATGTCGTGCGAATCAAGCGGTACGAAATCCAGGGCCGCAACCTTCTTGAAAACAACAGCTACGTCGATGTCAACGTACCACTGAGCGAGCTGAAAAGCTACGGCCACGCCGCCATCATGAAAAAACTCAACGAGGAATTTCCGCTCGGCGTAGTGTTCGATCACACCGCAGGGACAGGAAACATGCTCATCCGTTTTGTGCGGGGACAGCGCTTCCGCATCGAGCTTGAAGGCGTGCAAGGCAACCGCATCCGCTACGCTTACGATCAGACCGGTATGTACCGCAAGTACGGTGACAACTGGGAGCCGGTAGGCACTCCGAAGAAAGAGGAGTCGTGCCGCATGGTTGCCGGAAACTACGACGAAAACGTCTACGGCTGGCTGCACCAGAACTTCGGGCAGTCATCGCTCACCACCATTGCCCGTCCGACAGCCAAAGAGGTCATCGACTGGCAAAAGCTCGCCCTTGCGCGTGCTCGGCGCTACCCGAACGCCGCCTCCTTGCCGATTGCCTCACTCCTGACCACCGTCGCTGCGGCGATCAGGCAGATCGATCCGCAAGCAGGGATCGTGCTGGTTGGATGTTGGGCTAACGGAAGCTGGCTGTCGAGAATCGAAAGTGAGAACCTTGAGAGCTTCGGATCTGCGGCAAACCTGAATACCTTCCGGACGCTCAACAAAAAGGTGACCGGCAGAAGCGGTTACAGTGACATCGACCTGCTGATCGACAGCGATGAAGCCATCACGCCGGAGATGATCCGCGTCACCAGCGGCTATGCTATCTCGATGTTCAGGGGAAAGAAGGATGCGCAGAAAGGGATGGGGCTCTGATGGAGGGTCGCTATAAAAAGGAGAACCACCGGCGTGCTTTCATGACTTTCTGCCTACTTGTATTTTCGGACGCCGCTTTCACGACTCAGAATTTCACTTTTTCACCGGTGGTATTTGTAGGTTCGCCATACCGAAGTATGAATCCTCCCTTTGCGTCGAATCGCATTGCTATTGCGTTCCTCAACTCAGTAAAAGAAGTTACGCTTTTCAGATAATACGGTGCAACTTTTTTATGGCAACAGGTCAACGGCATACTATCGTCCGGCACACGCTCGACGTCAGGTTCAACGGCAGTAAAGCCGGAGCAGCGTCCCTTCAGACCTCGTTGTCCGAACTGTGCCGGCAAAGCATCACCGCTGCGCTTGAACCGGTGCTTGACCGATATACCGTTGACGGAAGCGTCCTGAAAATCGACAAGCTTGAGATCGATGCCGGATCGCTGCATCTCGACCAGCTCGACGAACGCTTTCCGGCTATGATTGCTGAAGCACTTGACAATGCACTGGGGAAAGTTGCCACAGCTGGCCAGGCAATGCCTACTGAAACCCATGAGCAGCAGACGGGCAGTCGAATCCCGGAAACGGAATCTGCAGTCGATGCTCTGCTCTTTTTCCTCCGGCACGGCACCTTGCCCTCGACCTTCAGACCGCAGTCACACGAAGCCTTTGAAACGCAACTGCGTGAAGCTTTCGAACAACCTGATCTGGCAGCACAAGCGACAAAAGAACTAATGGCACCGACAGCTCGGCAACGCCTGCTCTTGCAGTTCTCTCGACCAGTCGCCATCAAGCTGTTGGAAAGATTGACGCCCGCTGCCCTGCCGGTTATCGATGAGCTTACAACGCGGGGCCGCAACGCAGGCCTGCCTGCGAGCTCAATCATCAGCATTGAACAAAAGCTGCTCGACCGTGCCTTATCGATTGCTGCCAACCGAAACAACACTCCGCCCGAAGAGGTGCGCCAAGCGCTTCTGTCCGTTGCCATAACCATCCCGGAGGTTGTAAAAAGCGACCTCATAGCGACTCATGGTGACCAGACCGCCACTAAACCTCGCTCCGCCGAAACGCCATCGAAGCCCCAAACAACCGCCGCAGAGATGGACGTGGCCAAGTTGTCCGAAACCGTCAAAACAGCACAAACCCAGTCAGGCAGGCAAAAATCTGAACCGGCATCGCCCGGCAGCGAAACCCCTGCCCCCGAATCCCAGCTAACTGGAAACCGCTCCGAAACAACCGGCAAACCATCCGACGCATCATCCGATCCCGCCCTGACGTCGCACAAAAAGGATTCAGGAACGACACGCACCGAGCCTGCTCAGGCTGTCGCCGCTGAACGGGATACGATGGAAAAAGCCGCGCTGGAAACCGTACGAGAACATCCGGATGAACGCAACGGCCTGTACGTTGAAAACGCTGGATTGGTGCTGCTCCACCCCTTCCTACCGCAGTTTTTCAGCGCACTGAAGGTCGCCGGAGATAAGGAATTACTCCAGCCCGACCGGGCACTCCAGCTTCTGCACTTCCTCGCAACCGGCAGTGAAAATGTGCCGGAATACGAACTGGTTCTCCCCAAAATTCTCTGCGGTCTCGCGCCAGCAAGCCTCGCCGGAAAAGCGGATACACTTTCGGATGAAGAAAAAGAGGAGTCGGAAGCCCTGCTCTCAGCCGTCACGCGCCACTGGGATGTGCTGAAAAACACGGGCATCGACGCCCTGCGGGAAACCTATCTCAAACGCAACGGCAAGCTGACCCGTTGGTACGACGGCGGCTGGCTGATACAGGTCGAATCGAAAAGCTTCGACATTCTTCTGGAGAGTCTGCCTTGGGGAATTTCCATGATCAAGTTGCCCTGGATGCCGCACATGCTCCGGGTGGAATGGTTTGGTAACGCCTGAGAACCTGAGTCGATGAAAACAGCTGCAAGAAAATCGTCGAGCGCAACGCAATCAGCCCTTCATCAGGCACCAAACCCCTTCTTTGCAAAAACAGGAGAGAGGGCCTTCTTTGCCCCCGCAAAACCATCGGTTCAGGCAAAGCTTACCGTCGGCCACCCAAAAGACAAGTTCGAGCTGGAAGCCGACCACATGGCCGAAAAAGTCATGCGAATGCCCGCGCCCGCAGCTTCACCATCCACGCTAAAGGACGACAAGCTCCAGAAAAGCGAAGACCAAAGACTTCAGAAAGCGACGGAGCAAGACAAGGAGATTCAGAAAAAAGAGGATAACAAGCTCCAGCAAAAGGATGACGTGGATATTCAGAAAAGTGAGGACGATAAACTTCAGAAAGCCACCGAGCCCGACAAGGACATCCAGAAAAAGAAGGATGACAAGCTTCAGCAGAAGAACGACGAAGAGCTTCAGAAAAGCGAGGACGATAAACTCCAGAAAGCCACCGAGCCTGACAAAGACATCCAGAAAAAGGAGGACGACAAGCTCCAGCAGAAAGAAGACGAAACCCTTCAGAAAAGTGAGGACGATAAACTTCAGAAAGCCACCGAGCTCGACAAGGACATCCAGAAAAAGGAGGACGATAAACTTCAGAAAACGGAAGGTGACAAACTTCAGCGTAAAGAGAACAGCCAGGCAACAGCTCCAGACGCAGTTCACTCAGGAATTCGAAACAGTACCGGAGGTCATGCACTATCTGACGAGGTGCGCGGGTTCATGGAGCCCCGTTTCAACGCCGACTTCGGCAACGTCCGCATCCACAGCGATCAGGAAGCCGCGCACCTCAGCAACCGGCTTGGTGCCCGCGCCTTCGCCCACAAGAACCACATCTATTTCTCACGCGGCCAGTACCAACCGGGCACCAGTCAGGGCAAGCAGCTTCTTGCCCATGAACTGACCCACACCATTCAGCAAGGCCATGCCATCCAGCGGGCGCCACAGGTTTCGACGGCAAGCTCGCCGCCTCAGGTGCAGCGCCTCGGCTTGCAGGACGCACTCGACTACTTTGCCGACAAAGCGGCCAACATTCCCGGCTTCACGATGCTGACGGTCATCATCGGCTTCAACCCCATCAACCAGCGCAGCGTCGACCGCAGCGCCACGAACATTCTACGCGCGATGGTCGAAATGGTGCCGGGCGGGCACATGATTTCGCAGGCACTGGACAACCACGGCGTTTTTAACCGCGTCGCAACCTGGGCTGAGCAGCAATTCGCCACGCTGGGAGACATCGGCAGCGATCTTGTCAGCAGCCTCGACCGTTTTCTGGACTCGCTCAGCTGGACGGACATTTTCGACCTTGGGGGCGTCTGGAGTCGCGCCAAGCGCATCTTTACAGCTCCAATCAACCGACTGATTTCGTTCGCCAAGAACCTTGCGAGCGAAATTCTCGGCTTCATCAAGGATGCAATTCTCAAGCCGCTGGCCGCAATGGCGCAGGGAACGCGGGGTTACGACCTGCTTCGAGCACTGCTCGGCCAGGATCCGATCACCGGCGAGGCGGTGCCGCGAACGCCCGACACGCTCATCGGCGGCTTCATGAAGCTGATCGGTCAGGAGGAGATCTGGGAGAACATCAAGAAAGGCAATGCCATCCAGAGAGCATGGGCGTGGTTCCAAGGCACACTGGCCGGGCTGCTCGGCTTCGCCCGTTCAATTCCGCAAAAGATCATCCAGACGCTCTCCTCGCTAACGATCACCGACCTGCTGACGGTTGTCGGAGCGTTCAGAAAGATCGGCACGGCCTTCCTCAGCATCGCCGCCGAGTTCGGAAGCTGGGCACTCGGCCAGGTGGTGACCCTGCTGGAAATCCTCTTTTCGGTAGTCGCACCGGGCGTTTTGCCGTACCTGAAAAAGGCGAAAGGCGCTTTCGTCTCCATCCTGACAAACCCGATCGGCTTTGTCGGCAATCTGGTTCGAGCCGCCAAACTCGGGTTCCAGCGATTCGCGGGCAACATCGTCAAACACCTGAAAACAGCACTCATCAAGTGGCTTGTCGGGCCGCTGGCCGATGCCGGTGTTTACATCCCGAAGTCGTTCAGCCTGATAGAGATCGTCAAACTCGTGCTCTCGGTGCTGGGGCTAACGTGGCAGAACATCCGTGCCAAACTGGTGAAAATCATTCCGGAACCAGTACTTGCAGGGCTGGAAAAAACCGCCGGAATTCTGGTGACGCTCGTCAAGGAGGGGCCTGCCGCCGCCTGGAAGCAGATCAAGGGTGAGTTGAACGAACTCAAGGGCCAGCTCATCGCGCAGGTGACGCAGATGGTTTCGATCGAAATCGTGAAAGCAGCCGTGATGAAGCTGGTGAGCATGATCAATCCGGCCGGAGCGGTAGTGCAGGCGATCATCGCAATCTACAACACGATCAGCTTCTTCATCGAAAAGGCCCGGCAGATTGCAGCCGTGGTCGGCTCGTTCATCAATTCGATTGCGGCCATCGCCGCCGGTCAGGTCAACGCCGCTGCAAACAAGGTCGAGCAGACGCTGGCCAACACGCTCACCGTGGTGATTTCGTTCCTGGCCAAATTCGCCGGAATCGGCGGCATCCCGAAAAAGCTCGTCGGCATCGTCAAGAAAATCCGCAAACCCATCGACAAAGGGTTGGACAAGATTGTGGCGTGGCTCGGCAAGATATTGAAGAAGATGGTCGGCGCAGTTGCTCAGACCGGACTGCCAAAAGACCCGAACAAACGCCTGCAAATGGGCTTGAAAACCGCCGCTAAAGGAGTTCGTGCCATATCGGGAACCCCCACCCAGGCACTGATGTCCCCAATGTTATCGGCAATTAAAACCAGGTATGGGTTCGTAAAACTCGAAGCCTATCCCCGCAATGAAACCTGGTGGCTGAAAGGCAAAATCAATCCGGAAAACGAACTCGACACCGGCAAACCCGAGAAGGAAAAAACCGCAGAAGAGGCGCACAATGAGGTCATGGGGAAAATGAGCAGCAGTAACAAAACACTCCTGCAGGGACATGGCGACTTTACGAGCGGACATGCAGGCAGGTCCTTTACGACGCCTACTCGCGATTCACTGGATGATATCGGATATGCCACTGGGGACCACAGCAATTCATCGATCAAAGACCCCGGTACCAAAGGACTCCCAGCCACAAAATGGGGAAAAAAGGGCATGGGCAACTGGATTCCCGATCATCAACCTCCGGATACGCTGGTAAGCGGCGGAGCTGCTTCTTTGACGTTCCGTTTCTACCCCCATTCCCAAACTTCAGCCCGCAAGCAAGGCGGTGCTGTCCGGGTTTACAAGTTATGGATGAAAAAGGCCCGAAAACGCGAAAATAACAATTGGGCGGAAGGTGTTCAGAGCCAATGGTTCTGGTAAGAAACACGCCGCCATCCACTCATACAGCTTTACCGATAAAAATGGTTAATCCTGACAATCTTAACACGGCCTTACAATGGCTAAATACAACCATAACCCATTGCTTGGAGGTTTATTTCAGCAATACTGAAGAGTATGAGCCTGAGCCGATCAGTTTGTTTCCCGACAATTCATGGTTGCCCAATTTCCTGGAACAGCGCCACCCGTCTCTGGAAGAGTTTACCCTGCCATTGCTCGCACTTGCACCCCATCTTCAGCCTGATTTCTTCAGCAAGATCATCGCCAAATTTCTCCCCGACGGCGGCGACTTCCCTGAGTTCGGCGGACTCAGAGGCACAAACCACCGCGGCATCCTGCCCACCGGCGAGACGGCGCAGTTTGTCATTGCGGGTGACGATCTTGAAAAGCGGCTGGAGGTGCAGCGCATCCTCAGCAACGACCACTGGTTCGCCAGAGAGCACATTCTCTGGCTGGAGCCAGTACCGGAGGGCGAACCGGTCATGAGCGGGCGGCTGACGCTCAATCCAGAGGTAGTCGAACAGCTCACGCTCGGCACGACGAGCAAGCCGCGCTTCAGCATGGACTTCCCCGCCGAGCCGATCGAAACCGACATGGAGTGGAGCGATCTGGTGCTTCCCGCAACAACCCTGCAACAGATTCGGGAGATCGAACACTGGATTCTGCACAACGACACGCTGCTGCACGACTGGGGCATGAAAAAGCGCGTCAAACCGGGCTACCGTGCGCTCTTCTACGGCCCACCCGGCACCGGCAAGACGCTGACGGCAACGCTGCTCGGCAAAGAGACCGGCAAGCAGGTGTTCCGCATCGACCTGTCGCGCATCATCTCGAAGTACATCGGCGAAACCGAAAAGAACCTCTCGCGCCTCTTCGACAAGGCGGAGAACAAGAACTGGATCCTCTTTTTTGACGAAGCCGACGCGCTCTTCGGCAAACGCACCGACATCCGCGACGCGCACGACAAATACGCCAATCAGGAGACCGCCTACCTCTTGCAACGCATCGAGAGCCATAACGGGCTGATTATCCTCGCCTCCAACAAGCGCGGCAACCTCGACGAAGCCTTTTCGCGGCGCTTCCAGAGCATCATCAACTTCCCCATGCCCAAAGCCGACGACCGCCACACGCTCTGGATGAACACCCTGCCGGAGCAACTGAAAATCGACGAACAGATCGACTGGCACTCCATCGCCTCGCGCTACGAACTCTCCGGCGCGGGCATTCTGAACATCGTGCACTACTGCGCCCTCGAATCGCTGGCAGCACCGGAACGCACCCTCGACAACACACGCCTCGAACAGGCGATCCTGCGAGAGTTCATCAAGGAAGGCAAGGTGGTGTGATGAAACGATCCGGTGCGAGCATCATCCTGCAAAACAGCCGCAACGAAGTGCTGCTCTTTCTGCGCGACGACAAGCCGGACATACCGTACCCCAACTTTTGGGACTTGCCCGGCGGCCATGTGGAAGATGATGAAACTCCGGAAATGTGCATCCGGCGGGAGATGCTGGAGGAGATCGAAACCGACGTTTCTGACTGCCGACGTCATGCCGTCTACGACTTCCCTGACCGGATCGAGTGCCTCTTTTTCATGGAGTTTGAAGCTGAAACCGACACCATTCCGCTACACGAAGGCCAGCGACTGCAATGGTTTACGGAAACGGAAATTCCGTGGAACCGGCTAGCCTACGGCTTCGATCTCGTCCTTCGAGACTTCTTCGCAGGACGAAAAAGATCGGACGACGACACCCCGCCTTACTCCTGATCTTTACCGGAGGTGATGAAGCAGGTGTACTCGCCACTCCCCTCCTGTCGATCGACGTGTTCGTGCAGCGCCTGAAGCAGCCGGTCGATCTCCGCAAGCAGATGGCGGTGATTGAACGCCAGCGACACGAGGAACAGCGGAAAGGAGATGTGCTCCCGCCGCAGCTTCCGAAGCACGTTACCCATCGCCAAAGTCATCATCGAAAAACAATGCCGGTCATCCGCCCTCCGCTCCTCCGATTCAACCGCCTTCCGATCACCCTCCGTCAGATAGCGGCACGAAAACATGAAATCGCCATTTTCCCGCCACTCGACGTGAATGCTCGACGGCTTGGGCTTGTTCGATGATGGTTCCATGATACGTCACGTTGGTTATTCCGCCTGTTGGAATAGATAACATCCTCATCGGCAGCAAACCACCCGCAGAGTGCAACAAGCCTGCAAAATCGTGCCGGAACGGATGAACAGACAACAAACGTTCACGCCTCATTCAATAACTTCATATTATGATAAATAACGATTAACGATTGGCTTTGCTGTACATTTTTCGGCACTTTATAACCGGTTCACAACAAAAAATTTATGAGGTGCCAATGAACAACGAGAACATACAAAAAGCGATATTCTGGATTCTGCTAGCGGCAAGCTGCATTCCGCTGGTTCATGCGCCGATGGCGCTGGTGGCGGGCATCGTGTTCGGTATAGCTGTCGGTAATCCGTGGGGCAAGTCGGTCTCGGTGTGGACCAAGCGTCTGCTCCAGATCTCGGTGGTCGGTCTTGGCTTCGGCATGAACCTGCCGGTGCTGATCGCTACTGGCAAGAGCGCCTTCCTCTACACCGCCGTCAGCATTGCCCTGACGATGGGTATCGGCCTCTTGCTCGGCAAGCTCTTCAAGACCCCGAAGCAGACCTCGACGCTCATTTCGTTCGGCACGGCCATCTGCGGTGGCAGCGCGATTGCAGCCATGGCTCCGGTCATCAAGGCCGAGTCTGAGGAGACCGGCGTGGCGCTGGCCACCATCTTTACGCTCAACTCGCTGGCACTCATACTCTTTCCGCCGCTCGGCCACCTGCTGAACATGACGCAGGAGCAGTTCGGCATCTGGTCGGCGCTGGCCATTCACGATACCAGCAGCGTGGTCGGCGCGGCCTCGGCCTTCGGCGCCGTGGCGCTTGGCATCGGCACCACCGTCAAGCTCACCCGCGCGCTCTGGATCATGCCTTCAGCACTGATTGGCTCATGGCTGAACAAAGCAGGCGGCAAAGTCAGCATCCCGCTTTTTATCATCGGCTTCGTGCTCGCCGCGGTCATCAAGACGTTGCTCCCGCAGTTCGATACTGTCTGGCACGGCGTCAACAGCGTAGCCAAGCAGAGCCTCGTCGTCACCCTCTTCATGATCGGCAGCGGCCTGACCCGCGAAGTGCTCGCCAAAACCGGCATCAAGCCGCTCGCTCAGGGTGTAAGCCTGTGGGTCATCGTCTCGGCCATCAGCTGCCTGGCAATCATGCAGGGGCTGATTCATTGATGAATTCTGGATCAATAAACACAACCACCATGGAACCGTTCAATACCATTCTTGCGGCTGTCGATTTTTCGGAGAACTCCGATCACGCGTTCGAGTATGCGCTGACGATGGCAAAAAAATTTGACGCTCATCTCGTCGTGCTGCACGTGGTGAGCGAACAGGTCGATGTCGATCTGCGCACCTATTACGGCTCTACGATTCCGTTCGAGAAGCTTGAAGAGGATGTGATGAGCGCGGCGGAAGGAATGATGAGCGACTTCTGCTCAAGGAAACTCGGCGACTACGAGAACTACTCGACCGTCACCGCCGGCGGCCAGCCCTACAAGGAGATTCTGAACACGGCAAAAGAGCAGCAGGCAAACCTGATCGTACTCGGCACCCACGGCAGAACAGGCATCGACCACATGATTTTCGGCAGCACCGCCGAACGAGTCGTCCGACTCTCAGACACCCCCGTCATGACCATCCGCACGCACAAGTCGGGACATTAAACCGGAAATTCATGGGCGCTTTAGCAAAAGCAGGAAGCGCCCTCGTGGAGTCATGAGGTTTGAGGATTCTCACGCAGGGCAATAATTTTCTCAACCTTGACGTCAGCGATTTTTCGAGCTCCCTCCATGAAATACCCGCGCGTTCCAACTGAAATGCATGCATTTAATTTCAGAGTGCGAGTAAAGACGATAACTCAACTCGGAGTCGGCTTTGTATCCTCAGATTTTCTCGTACGTTCAGCTGTTAGGATGTAACGCCAAGAGAGAGAAGGCTTTCAGTTCGAAATAAGCTTACAAGCTGATTGAGCACCTTGTCATACGATTTCATAGTACGCATTCTCCTTAAACTCGAAGCTCTCAGAACCTAACCCTGCCAAAGACAACCGCTCTTTGAATTCAGGCTCCGAACCTTGATCGCCTTCCCAGCAGCAAAAGATCTCGATGTTCGCACCATCGCTCATCAGTTCGCCCAGATAGCGCACGAGTGAATCGTAATTGGCTTGTACCAGCAATAACTCTTCGCCAGATGCGCCTTCTTTGAAAAAACCGCAGCCGCACCCCTGGTGAGAGCCCACATAGACTACATTCTGGTTCCGAAACTGCTTTTTCACGAGCAGTTCATCGTCAATGATCGGCACCACATTGAAGCGAGGAGCCGCATCATTCCACTCAACAAGCGGAATTGGCTTATTACTGGCGAGATAGACAGCAAGGCACATTTTCAAGCATAATGCTCGGCATAACCGACGTTATTTAGACCACGATCATGGCTTGCTAAAAAGGCGGGCAAAATAACCCTTGCGCCAGTAGGCCGCCAAGCGCTCCGCGCTAAGGAAGTACTTCTGAACGGCAACCGAGTGAGAGCGTTCGACATCTTGCCAGAAGGAAGCAGGTGCGACAAAAAGCGAGTAGCCGTCACCCGTCATTGGTGTGAACTGACGAATCTCGAAGTCGGGACATAGCGCACGATTTAGCGAGGCAATAAGGTCTTCTTGTCTGGTTTTGAGCTGCACTTCAATCGGACTTGAACCTCGACCTCCCGCGTGAAGCAGAAACCCGCCGTCTTTTGCCTCAGAGCGAAGATAACCTTTTGGCAAGAAGGGCTCGACTGCGGCAATAAGCTCTAACAATCCGTCTCGCCAATCGATGACTGCACAATTGTCGCTGTCGCCAAACTGCTCAATGGCAGCTTGCTCCCCATCGAGCACACGTAAAAGTAGCGCCTTGTCCATTTTCCTATTGAAAACCGCTTACGATAAACACACAAGCAAATCATAAGCAAAATACAGTATCTCACTACGACCAAATCTTTCCCCTCTCGATCACAATCCACTCCGAACCCGCATGCAGCATTGTTTCTTTACCTCACATCATTCGCGAGTTCAATGTGTGTATTACCCAGATGGTTCCGGCGATGAAGATGAACAGCAACAGCGCGGTAAACGATATCGTTATTACGTTCCAGCGCTGGGATTTTGAGCTGTCGAGGTGTAGGAAATAGTAGAGATGGACGGCTATTTGCGCGGCGGCAGCTGCGAAAAGACCGATGACAGCAATCTGTTTCGGAACGACACCGGTCAGAACCAGACTGAATGAAATGATTGTCAGGACAACGGCGAGAATAAAACCGGTAATGTAGTTTTTATACGAAACGTGTTCGGTAGCCGTGTTTTCGATATGAGTCTGTTCCACTGTTGTGATTCCGGTTTTAATGTTTTATGACATCATTAGAGCAATTGCCACAAGTAAACAACGGTAAAGACGCCTACCCAGACTATATCCAGAAAGTGCCAGAACAGACTCAGGCGCATCAGGCGGGAGCGGACTCCAGCGGTAAATCCTTTTGTCATCACCTGAATCATCATCACGGCCATCCACAGCAAGCCGAAACTTACGTGCGTGCCATGTGTGCCGACGAGGGCAAAAAAGGATGATAAAAATCCGCTGTTCGCCGGGCCGTGTCCAGCCATAATCAATCCATGAAATTCGTGAATCTCCATCACCACGAATCCCGCGCCCAAAAGAAAAGCGACCACCAGCCCGGTCAATACTGCGCGTCTCTTTTCCTTTTGCATTGCCACCATGCCGAATCCGTAGGCAACGCTGCTGGTCAAGAGCAGCATTGTTTCCCCAAAAAGATAGGGCAGGTCAAAGAGCTGTTTCGGACCGGGGCCACCAGCGTAGTTCTGGCCCAGCACAATAAACGTGGCGAACAGGATCGCAAAAATCACAAGATCACTCATCAGGTAAATCCAGAAACCGAGCATCTGCATGTCGAGACGGTCGGGTTCTTTCCACTCTGCCAGATATGTTGAATCCATACTGTTTTGCATTGAACGCTCCGTTTTATCAACTATTCCCTGAATCTTGCGCTGCGGCCAAAGCCCGGAATCGTTCCTCTTCGATGCGCTGCACTTCGTGCGCGGGGATCACATATTCCGTGTCGTCTGTGACGGCGCTCATGATGACGGTGCCGATGATGCCAGCCATGCTCAACGCGGCCAGCCACCAGATGTACCAGACCATCGCAAAGCCGAAGGTGAGGGCCAATGCGCAGATAATCACGCCATGCGGGCGGTTTTTCGGCATACGAATGTCATGATACTTTTCGGGTCGCTGGTAGGCGACGCCGCGCTCTTTTCTGTCCCAGAAGTCGTCGATGTTCTGGACTGTCGGAATAACGGCAAAGTTATATTCGGCTGGTGGCGAGGATGTTGCCCACTCCAGCGTACGTCCGCCCCACGGGTCTCCGGTTACATCAACATTGTCTTTCCGGTTTTTGATGCTGACGATGAACTGGATTATCAGAGAGAGGATGCCAAATGCAATGAACACTGCGCCAGCGAGCGCTACAATCAGCAACGGGTGCCAGGCCAGGTTGGAGTAGTGAGACATGCGCCGAGGCATTCCCATGAACCCGAGGATATAGAGCGGCATAAAAGCGACTAAAAAACCGATAAACCAGCCCCAGAAAGCACGCTTTCCCCATTTTTCATCCAAGCGGAACCCGAATGCTTTGGGGAACCAGTACTGAATGCCCGCGAAATAGCCGAACAGTGCGCCGGGAATAAGCATGTTGTGGAAGTGCGCAATCAGAAAAACGCTGTTGTGGAACACGAAATCGGCGGGCGGGATCGACAACAGCACGCCGGTCATGCCACCAAGCACGAAGATCGTCAGAAAGCCCATCGTCCAGTACATCGGCACGCTGAAGGTAATCCGCCCGCGGTACATCGTAAACAGCCAGTCGTACACCTTGACGCCGGTCGGAATGGCGATCAGCATGGTGGTAATTCCGAAGAAGACGTTGACTTCTGGAGTATTGCCCATCGTAAAGAAGTGATGAAGCCAGACCGTGAAGGAGAGGAACATGATGGCAACCGTGGCATAGACCAGCGATTTGTAGCCAAACAGTTTTTTTCTGGAGAAGGTCGCCACCACTTCGGAAAAAACTCCGAAGGCCGGGAGAATGAGGATATAGACCTCCGGATGGCCCCACATCCAGAAAAGGTTGTTCCACAACATCATATTTCCGCCCAGATCATTGGTGTAGAAATGCATGCCGAGGTAACGATCCAGAGCCAGAAGGAAAAGGGCGGCTGTCAGCACAGGGAACGACAAAATCATGAGAACATTGGTGGTCAGCGCGGTCCAGACGAAAAGCGGCAGGCGCATGAAAGTGAGGCCCGGAGCGCGCATTTTTATGATCGTCACCAGGAAGTTGATACCCGTCAGGGTGGAGCCTACGCCGGAGATTTGCAGCGCCCACATCCAATAATCGACGCCCGTGCCGGGGTTGAATTGCTTCTCGAAAAGAGGCGCGATGCCCGACCAGCCCGCGGTGGTGAACTGGCCGACGCCGAGTGAAATCATGACGAGGAATGCGCCCGCTATGGTCAAGCCGAGGCTTATGGAGTTCATGAGCGGAAAAGCGACATCACGCGCGCCGATCTGCTGGGGGATGACGATGTTCATCAGTCCGGTCAAAAAGGGCATCAGCACGAACACAATCATGATGGTGCCGTGCGAGCCGAAAATCTGGTCGAAGTGGGGCGGCGGCAGGAATCCCGGGTTCGCGCCCGCCGCCATAGCTTGTTGCAAACGCATGAGCATGGCATCCGAAAATCCGCGTACCAGCATCACGCTCGCGAGAACAATGTACATGATGCCGATTTTCTTGTGGTCGAGGCTGGTGAGCCATTCGTTCCACAAAAATGACCACTTCCTGAACCAGGTGAGCAGTCCGATAATGACAGCCGCCAGCACCAGAGAGCCATAAACCGCGTTCATGATGATGGCGTCATTGAGCGGTATGTCGGAGAGCGATAGTTTGCCAAGCATATTATTCATGCGCCTTTCCGTTGGGTTGCGTCATTGATTTCATCGCGCCATCCGCGCCCATCCAGCCGGTAAATTGACCGACGATGTGGTCGAACAAACCGGGCACAACCGGCGAGTAAACCGTCACAGGATGATTGCTGTTGGGTTCGGCCAGCGCTTTGTATTCCGCCATGCTCAAGGCGTTCGCGGTTTGCCGAGCGTTCTGCACCCAAACCTGAAATTCTTCCGGCGTTTTTACGATTGTTTTGAAATGCATGGTGGCATACCCCTTGCCACTGAACTCCCGGTTGTGCCCATCAAAAGTGCCGGTTTCATCCGCCAGGAGATGTAACTGCGTCTGCATTCCGGCCATGGCGTACATCTGGCTTCCTAACTGGGGAACATAGAACGAGGTCATGACCGTCGCGGAGGTGAGCCGGAAATTGAGCGGCGTATGGGCCGGAAGCACAAGCTCGTTGACCGTGGCGATGTTGTAATCGGGATAGATGAAAAGCCAGTTCCAGTCCAGCGATACCACCTCGACCCGCAGCGGTTTGGCTTCGGCGGCAATCGGCTTGTACGGATCGAGCCGGAAGGTGCCAGTCCAGGTCAGCCAGGAGAGAAACGCGACAATGATGACGGGAACCAGCCAGACGATCAGTTCGACTTTGATGGAATTTGCCCAGTTTGGCTTGTAGGTGGCTTTGTCGTTAGAGGCTCTGTACCGGATGGCAAATCCGATTGCCATGACCAGAACCGGAATCACGACAATCAGCATCAGCCCGAAAGCCGTGTAGATAAGGAGGGCTTCATCGCGAGCGACAGGGCCTTTTGGCTGAAAGACCACCATCTTGTTGCACCCTGTCAGGATAAATGACGTAAAAAATAGACTGAATGCCTTGAACAAGGCGTAAGCATTATTTTTTCTCATTATCCCCCTTTCGCCAGTTATTAAATCAGGGCATAATCCTGAACGCTGAAAAATAGCGGCAGTCGTTTTGCGCTCTGCATAAGACTTGCCAGCGCGCCTTCATTGCCAGGCTCCAATTCAGTGTCAGGCATTGTTTTATTAGACGAATCTCATTGGATGAAAAATAAGAGATTACGTCATTACTGCAATAAACGTCATTTCCTGCCAAATTGGCGTATCTTTACATAAAGTAGCAAAAAGAAAGAGAAGGAGTCTTTCGGTGAGGCTGGGGCTCGGTGAATTTTTCTACACTTTCTTGTGCTATTTGATTCATCGCAAAAGAAGAAGGGTATTTCGATGCATCAGCTCTTTGCCTATATACAGTTGACAAAGCCACGCATTACGATTCTGGTCATCATGACCACCGTTGCCGGCTACCTGTTTGCCGGAGGCACGACCGTGCTGGATGCCAAGCTGTTTTACCTTGTCGCAGGATCGGTGGCGGCATGCTCCGGTTCCGCCGTACTCAACCAGTACCTGGAGCGCGACTTCGACGCCAGAATGGAGCATACCCGTGACCGGCCGATACCGGCGGGGGTGGTGCAACCGGTTCATGCCCTGAATTTCGGCATCCTTCTCGTGCTCGCTGGCGTAACCGTCGCAGGCTTGATGGTGAATCTCTTGAGTGCCTTCCTGATTCTGTTGACCGCTTTTATCTATATCGTCATCTACACGCCGATGAAAAGGGTGAGCTGGCTAAGCACGAGCCTCGGCGCGGTTTCCGGCGCTATACCACCTGTCACCGGATGGGCCGCAGCTACAGGGACAATCGGCTCCGGCGCGTGGATACTTTTTTTGATTCTGTTCCTGTGGCAGCATCCCCATTTTTACTCCGTCGCCTGGATGTATCGCAACGATTACCGCACCGGTGGATTCAAAATACTCTCGGCAATCGATTCAAGGGGGAACAGGATATTCAAACACATTCTCGCTTCTACACTGCTCCTTGTGCTCGCCTCTTTTCTTCCATACCTTTTCGGCTTGTCAGGTTTACGCTTCGGCATCAGCTCGTTACTTCTCGGAATCATTCCGGTCATGGTCAGCGTGCAGCTGTTTTTCTCGCGCTCCGACAGGGATACCCGCCGGGTTTTCAGAGCTACCCTTGCCTACCTGCCGGTGCTTTTGACGCTGATCGTTCTGGGCAGTTTTTTTTAGTGCGCTTCCGCAAACCGATGCTGGCTGCGGAAGCGCGCTTTGAAAAGTCCCCGGATGCGGACGCGCGATCACAAAATCTTGTCGCCCATCCAGGAGCCCATCTTCCACTGCCAGTACGGCACCTTGCCGCCCATCGCGAAGTAGGAGGTTTTGAAGGCGACCTTCAGGTCGTAGTAGAGCTTACCCATCTTCAGAATTTCGATGTCGCCGCCGTACCAGACGTTCGAGTGGATGTAAAAGGCCTTGCCGTCGCCCATGTCGCCGTAGCAGATCACCTCCGGGCTGTACAGCTCGCTGTCGGCTTCTTCATCGCTGAGCGCACCGAGATCGCGGGCCAGTTGCCGCGCGACGATGTAGGACTGGTGGTGGCCGATGGAGCCGAGCTTCGGTACCGTGCAGGCCGCGGCGTCACCGGCGGCATACACTTCGGGATAGTCTGGATTTTTTAGCTGCTTGTTGGTGATAACGAACCCCTTTTCGTCGCAGATCGGCAGCCCTTTCAGAAATTCGTGCGGCACCCAGTCCGGGAAGATGATCTTCAGCTCGGCCTCGATGGACTCGCCGTTGGCGAACTCGATGCCATCCTTGCCGATCTGCTTGATGTCTTCGAGCTTGTTCTTGTAGCCGAACCCCATGCCGCCCGCGATTTCAAGCAATTGCCCAACGATTTTCTTGCCCGCGTCTTCGGCGATCAGATCGGCGGGGGTGAAGATCGTCACCTTCTGCGGCCCGCCCATTTCATGATGCTTCAGCCACGAAGCGAGCGACAGCGCCATTTCGACCGGCGGTCCCTCGCAGGCGGCTTTGGCCATCGGCACGAAGTCGAGCTTGCCTTTCGTTCCCTGATGGAATCGAGCCGAGCCGATCGCGATCGGGCCGCCCTTGTAGCCGCCCTCGTGCAGGTAGTGGCGGAGCTTGTTGCCGTAAAAACCGTCCGATACGGTGTGGCCATGCTCGGCGAAGCCGTCGATCTTGTCAAACGCGAGTCGGTTGCCGAGGGCGATGACCAGGTAGTCGTAGGTGAGCACATCGGTTGTCGCGCCAGGCCGTTCGGTCGGCTGGATGGTCACTTTTTTGCTCTCGACGTCGATGTCGAGAACCTCGGCCTGGATGAAGCGGGTTTCGTCCTTGTCAAGCACCGGAGCCAGCGGGAGTTGCATGCTGCTGTCCGGATTTTTGTTTTCGAGAATTTCAATCGGGATGTTGGGAATGAAAAGCAGGTACGACCGTTTATCGACCACGGTGACCGATGCGTCTTCGGGCTTCACATGGTCACGGATGTGGCGGGCAACCTGCAATCCGGCAAAGTTGCCGCCAAGAATCAAGACATGCGGTTTCGTTTTCATCGTGTCAATCCTCCCGAGTTGTTGTTGCAGAAGTTATCAGAACCCTTTCATGCAGTAAAAAAGAACATCCGAGCTATGCAATACAATTAGTGATTACAGAGCTTAGGAAATTTTAAGCTTTGGCACTCTAACGTAACGTAATAGTCACTTTCCCCCTTTTCCAACCCAACAACAAGTTAAAACGCTATAATTCCGATGAGTTATCAGAATTTCAGGACACAATTACTTCGCACCTCAAAAAAGAGCCGTTGAATAAACTTTTCACCGTAAACCCTGCTATGATTTGATCGTTTTCCGGGGAAAAAATCGATATTTTCGATGATGTTTTTTTTCGGCAACACCTCATTAGTCCCTCCTCGTAATGCAGTCACCCGCCTTGCAGTCGTACACCTATTTCAAGAACATACAGCGTTATCAAAAACCGACCTCCAGAATTGTGTCGGTAGCTTCGGAAATCCCTGAGAACCGGGTCGATAACGAAACACTGGTCGATATGATCGACGCTCCGCCTGAGATCAAAAAGATGCTTCCGACCCTGATCTACCGAACAACCAAGTGCAAAACGCGCGCCTATTCCGAGCCGGGCACCTCCCCCTCCGACCTCGCCGTTGCCGCAGCCCTCAAAGCGCTGGATCGCTGTGAGCTCACGCTGGCGGATATCGACACACTGATCTTTTCGAGCACCGACATGGACATGCTCGAACCGGCGACGGCCAACATTGTCCAGCAGAAACTTGGGCTGGATATGCTCAATTCGTTCGATGTCACCAACGCCTGCAACAGCTTTTTGCAGGCGATAAACGTGGCCAACAGCATGATTACCACCGGCGCAGCGCGGAATGTGCTGATCTGCAGCGGCGAAATCGGCAGTTATGTCGCCAACCGCCAGATCAATTCACTTGATGAGCTTGATGTGAAAATGGGCGGTTTGACGCTGGGTGATGCCGGAGCGGCGATGATTCTTTCAGCATCAGATGGCAACAAGGGAATACTGGAAATCAACCTGATGAATCTTGGTGAACACTGGGAGCAGTGCCATGCGCCGGAAAACACGGCATGGAGGCCAAGCGGCGGCCTTATCCACGGCTGGTTCTATCTGGATATGCCAAAGCTGGCAAAAGTCGCTAAACTGCACACGGAAGCCTATTTCCGGGAATACATGATGGTTCGGATGCTTCTGGAAGGAGATGCCTTGTTCTACAACAACATCGACCAGATCATCCCCCACCAGATTTCGCGCAAATTCATCGAAAACACTGTAGGAAAATTCGGCTACGACCTTTCAAAAGTTCCCATCGTCGCCGACCTCCTCGGCAACACCGCCAGCACCTCGATTCCACTAGTACTAAGTCAACTGATCGAGGAAAAAACGCTTAGCTTCGGTTCCGGTCAGGAAGTTATGTTCTACGGAGCCGCCAGTGGGTTTGGTATAGGGCACGTGCGGGTGAGACTGTGAGGAGAAATGAGGGGAATGGGAATAACTAACTGGCAAGGCTCCATTGATCAATGGATGTTCGATTCAGATTCTGTGCATAGTAGATCACGAAACACTCGTCATTATACTTCCGCTCAGGTATTTCGCGCACGATCAACCCGCTCGATCAAGTCCTGAATCAGAGGATTTTTAGAAAAAAATGGAAAAAGGCGCGTTGGTGGGTTAAATACCAATTCCTTACCAAGCGGGCCTTCATTTCTTACATTGATCACAATACGTTCAGGAGAACTCATTTGAGCGTAATCGATATTTACTATATCTCTGAGGTTGACGCGCTGCTCTTTACCATCTTTTTTAAAAAGCAATTGATCTCCCAAGTCATACACCTCATCAACTAAATCCCACACAAGCCTCTTAAAGAAGAAATAACCGAAAACACCCATAATAATTGGCACAACAAGAAACATGACCGATTCACCGGTTGCTCCTGACCGAAGCGTTGTAACAGAAAAAAACGCCAGGAATCCAAACCAGAAAACTGGGAATACTTTCTTGAAATAGACGTTTGAGCCCGAAATCTTTTTCATTTTCTTCTCACTTAAAGCAATAATCAGATAGTTAGAACAGGTGACGGATGAACTGTCCAATACCTCGATCAAGGACAAATCCAACCTGGGCAATACATTGATAGCATAGCGCGATCTGGGCAATAGCAAAATAGGCTATCGTGATCTGTGAGAGCGATACTATGCCAATACCGAATTGACTGACACATACTATCCCTGCCGCAAATTGCCCGATGGCAATAATACCGATTGCTGGCTTAGGCACACGATTTCGATTATAACAGAAGGAGATACAGAGCAAGGGCAGACCGAAAATCAACAGTTTGGATTGATAGTAAAATCCATACCCATGCCATGTAGCTTTGTATGGCTGTGGCGCTCCACAGCGAGGACAGATTGGTGCATTTTCGCTGACAGAAGCTTTGCATTCACGACACTGAACCATAGCTATTCCCTTCGTTCTGGACTGATTATTTGGTTTCCACATAAGCTACACCCCTCTTTTCCCCTGATTTGACAGTCCTTATTCGGTGCGCCAACACCGCAAACAATAACGGTACTGATAAATCATAAGCAAAATCCTGCACTTCACCAGCGATTAATCCGTTCGATTGACTTGCGAAAGTCCCTTGAAATTATGTAGTTAGATGCGCTCCTGCAGAGGGGTCTTGTTTTTTTAACGCAGTCATCGAAATAGTATGAAAGCACTGGTGCTTACCGGCAAAGAACAGTTAAAGCTTGTGGATAAGCCAGTACCGGTTCCCGCAGAAAACGAAGTTGCCGTGCGGGTTGTTGCGACAGCGATCTGCCGAACCGATGCAAAGATGTGGCGCTCGGGACATCGTGATCTGGTGATGCCGCGCGTGCTGGGCCATGAAGTGTGCGGAAGCATCGAGGAGGCTCCAGGAAAGCTGTTCGCAATCTGGCCGGGCAAGGCTTGCGGTGCGTGCGAGGCGTGCCGGAGCGGGCGGGAGAACCTGTGCCCGGCGATGCAGATTACCGGTTTCCACCACGATGGCGGCTTTGCGGAGTTCCTCACCGTGCCGCGTTCGAGCCTGCTCGAAGTACCGAAAGGCCTAGGCGCAGCGATGGCGACGCTCGCCGAACCGCTTGCCTGCGCTGTCCATGCCATCAAACTGTGCAGTATCCGCCGCGCCGACCGGGTGCTGATCTACGGCGCGGGGACGCTCGGCTTGCTGCTTGCCCTCGCAGCCGTCAACCGAGGTGCCAGCGTAACGATGTGCGAGCCCGACGCAACAAAGCTTGACAAAAGCGCTGCATTCAGGAACCGCTACGCAATCGACGTCGATAACGCCCAAACGTCTAATGGATTCGACATCGCAATCAACGCTACCTCGTCTGCCGATACGCTCGCTTCGGGTATCGGTCGACTCACGCCGGGTGGACGGTTCTGCCTCTTCAGCGGCCTCGGCGAAGCACCCGAAAGTCCGGCGACACTCTTCAACGATTTGCACTACCGCGAACTCGAACTGGTCGGTTCCTACGGCTGTACCAAGGAGGACATGCGCGACGCCCTGCGCCTGCTCGTCCGTTACGGCCACGACCTCGGCTTTCTCATCGAACGCACGATCAGCCTCGATGAGGTACCGTCGGTCATGGAGGAAGTACTCGCAGGCAAAGGCTTCAGGCAAATAATAATCGATTTCAGCAAAAAGTCTTAACCTCTTCATCCTATACGACCTGTCAGACGTATCAGACCCATAAGACCTATTCTTAAAAAAATGACACAAGAACACGAACTACGCGCCTTTGGGCGGCTGATTTCATCCATCGCTTCGGGTCACATCATGAGCCGCGAAGAGTCGTACGAAGCCTACCGACAGGTAATTCTGAACCTTCAGCCGGAACTTCAGCAGGGCGCGTTTCTTGCAGCGCACCTGATGCGCAACCCAACCACCGAGGAGCTATCCGGAGCGTGGGATGCGCTCGACCGGCACGATACGGCAAAGATCGACGTCGATCTCGACGGCCCGGTGTGCGACATCGTCGGCACGGGATCAGACAAACTCAAAACCCTGAACTGCTCCAGCCCGGCAGCACTGATCGCTGCAGCGTGTGGGCTCCCGGTGGCCAAGAAAGGCGCCCGCCTCGTCACCGGCGTGTCAGGCGCTTCGGACATCTTCGAGTCGCTCGGCATCGATCTCGACCATCCACTCGAACGCGCGGCAATGAGCCTCGAAAACGCCGGCATCTGCTACCTGCCCGGCGAGGCGTTCCTGAAATCGGGCTGGGCGCGACTGATCGGCGCCATGCGCTTCACCTCGGCATTCAACATTCTTGGCCCACTCACCCGCCCCTGCGCGCAAAACAACTGTGCGGTCATCGGCGCGTACGCCCCGGAGGTGTCAGTGCAGATGATCGACATTCTCGCTGAAATCGGCATGCCGGCCGCCCTCTCCCCTTACGGTCTGGCCGAAGGATTCGATCCGTCGCTTGGCATGGATGAATTCTCCCTTTGCGGCCCAACTAAAGTGGTCGAACTGCGCAACGGCACGATCACCAGCTACGAAGTGACACCAGAGGATTTTGGCATGAAACAGGTGCCGCTGGAACAGATCGCGAGCATGAAAAGCGGTGAGGAAAATGCCTCCGTGGTGCTGGAAGTGCTGCAAGGCAAACGCGGAGGAGCCGCCGCGGACTTCTTCTGCATGAACGCCGCCGCCGCGCTCTACATTGCAGGCATGGCCAAAGACTACCGAAAGGCAACCGACATGGCCTGCGAGGCGCTCGAATCAGGCAAAGCCTGGGAAAAACTCGAAGCGATGCTCGAATACCAGGGCACCGACGCCCTCGCCGAATGCTGAATGACCTGTACTTGTAGGGGGCAACCCTTGCGGTTGCCCTTCTCGTCCATTCCACCCCAACGCAAAAAGGCACCAGAACCTCAACAGCCCCGGTGCCTTTCAAAAAGCAGCAAGTTTGACCGTTACCTGATCGACTCCAGGAAACGCTCGGCTTCGATCGCCGACATGCAACCGGTGCCGACAGCCGTCACCGCCTGGCGATAGGTGAAGTCCTGCACGTCGCCACAGGCGAAGACACCCTTGACGCTGGTTTCAGTCGAGTGCGGTTTGGTCAGGATATAACCGTAATCGTCCATGTCGAGCTGGCCTTGGAAGAGCTTTGCGTTCGGCTCGTGGCCGATGGCGACAAAAACGCCGTCGCAGGCGTGCTCGGTCAGTTCGCCGGTCTTGACGTTCTTGAGACGAATGCCGGTCACCTTCATGCCGTCACCGAGAATTTCATCGACCACCTCGTTGAGCATGGTGGTGATCTTCTCGTTCTTACTGGCGCGAAGGCTCATGATCTTGGAAGCACGGAACTCTTCGCGGCGATGCACCAGTACCACTTCCGAAGCGAACTTGGTCAGGTAGAGCGCCTCTTCCATCGCCGTATCGCCGCCACCGACAACGAACACGCGGCAGTTGCGGAAGAAAAAGCCGTCACAGGTCGCGCAGGCCGATACGCCGCGTCCGCGGTAGGTCTCTTCGGACTCGATGCCGAGCCACTTGGCGTTGGCACCGGTCGCGATGATGATCGTCCTGGCAAGAATTTCGCTGCCGTCATCGAGCGTAAGGCTGAACGGACTGCGCGAAACATCGGCCTCGGTAACACTGCCGAACTTGAATTCGACACCGAAGCGCGCAGCCTGCTCACGCATTCTGCCCATCAACTCCGGACCGGGAATGCCTTCCGGGAAACCGGGAAAGTTCTCGATGTCGGTGGTAATCATGAGCTGACCGCCGGGCTGGTGGCCTTCGATAACCAGCGGCTTGAGGTTGGCTCTTCCGGTATAAATGGCCGCAGTGTATCCGGCAGGGCCGGTTCCGATGATGACGACGTCCCTGATGTCTTTATCCATCGTTGATCTCCGGGAAGATGTGTTGGGGTATGCTTAGATATAACTATCCCGGCATGAAGCCGGGATAGTTGAAGAAAAAAACGGAAGGAAAATCAGGCGAGGTACTCGTCGATCTTCTTTGCGATCATGTTCTTGGGAAGAGCGCCGACCATCTGGTCAACAACCTGTCCGCCTTTGAAGATCAGCATGGTAGGAATGCTGCGAATACCGAACTGTGCTGCCGTGTTGGGGTTCTCATCGACGTTGAGTTTGGCGATGACGGCCTTGCCTTCGTAATCACCGGCAAGCTCTTCGATAACCGGGCCGAGCATCATGCACGGGCCACACCAGGAAGCCCAGAAATCAACGAGAGCCACTTTATCAGAGTTGATGATATCAGACTGGAAATTCTGATCAGTAGCCACAAAATATTTTCCGCTCATAAGATCTAACGATAAGGGTTAACAATTGATAAGAGAAACACTGTTACTCTATGCCAATATAACTGAATAAATCAGAACTTGGCAACAAGTGCTGAAATTCTATCCGGTTATTTTCACATTATCTGGCCCGAGAATCTCTTCGAGCTGGTTGAGTGTCTCGTCATCGGGCTCAATCGGCGTGTTACGCGCAAAAACCTTCAGCATTTCGATTTTCGCTCCTACTGTGGCCCGAAGCTCGAAATCGACCGGTGTTTCCCCCTTGTGCTTCTCGAACAGCTCGCGTACTTCTTTGAGCTTTTCGAGCTGCGAGGGATCGTCGGCATCGATGCGCAACATCACCTTTTTGATCAGGGCGGAACGCACCTTTTTGAGCGGTGCGACCTCGCGAACCAGCAGCTTCAGGCTGCCGTCCCGCGCTTCAGCCTCAGCGCTAAGCATCACCGCTTCGTCGGGCTGAAGCATGTGGCGATACTGCTCGTAAACGCTTGCAAACACGGTAAAATCAGCCTTGCCGGTGAAGTCTTCGAGCACGCCAAACAGCATCTGTTTGCCCTTACGATCCTGATAGGGCTTGACCGAAACGATCACTCCGATCGTCTTGTAGAGCTTCGAGGGGGTCACCTCGCGCATGTCGAGCGTGAGGTTGGCAAAGGCCTCCCAGTCACGCCGGTAACGATCAAGCGGGTGGTGGCTGAGGTAGAAACCGACAAGCCGCTTTTCGTGCTGGAGCTTTTCGCTCTCCGGCATGGGCTCGCCGTTGTCCAGCTCCGGGTAGTAGATTCCGGCCTGTTCGTTGCTGAAGTCGTCGTTGAAAAAGCCGCCCTGGCCCAGCGTGACCGCTTTGTTCTGAATCTGCCCGAACTTGATGGCCTTGTCCACGTTTGCCAGCAGCTTGCCGCGGTTGGGATCGATCTCGTCGAGCGCTCCGGCCTGAATGAGGCATTCGAGCGCCTTGCGGTTCATAGCTCGCAGATCGACCGAAGCAGTCAGATCAAACAGATTGGCGAACGGCTTGCCGTCACGGCGCAGACGAGCCGCAACAACAGCCCTTGCCCCATTACCAACCTGCTTGATAGCCGACAAGCCGACGCGGATGCAGGGCTTGCCCTTGTGCTCGTCAACCGAGAAGAGCGCATCGCTCTGGTTGATCGAGGGCGGCAGGGTGAAGATACCGAACCCTTTGGCCTCGTCGGTCAGGTGCTTCATGCGCTCGGTGTCGCCAATCTCGCTGTTCAGGATCGCCGTGACGAACTCGATGGTGTAGTGCGCCTTCAGGTAGCCCGTCCAGTAGGCCAGCACGCCGTATGCCGCCGAGTGGCTCTTGTTGAAACCATAACCCGCGAACTCGGCCATCAGGTCGAAGATGCGCGTTGCCAGAGCCTCGTTGACATCGATGCTGACGGCACCCTGCACGAACTCCTCCTTGAACTTCTGCATCAGCGCCGGATTCTTCTTGCCCATCGCCTTGCGCAGGTTGTCCGCCTTGCCGAGCGAGAAGCGGCCCATCACCTGCGAAATCTGCATCACCTGTTCCTGATAGACGATGACGCCGTAGGTCTCCTTGAGAATCTCCTCAAGCATCGGGTGCATGTAGTCGATCTCCTCGCGCCCGTGCTTGCGGTCAACAAACAGATCGACCGCGTTGCGGTGCTCGTCGATGACGGCGTTCAGAGCGCCGGGTCGGTAAAGCGCGCTCATAGCGATGATGTCGCCGATAGTCGTTGGCTGGAGCCGCGTCATGTAGCTCTGCATGCCGGAGGATTCAAACTGGAAGATGCCGGCCATCTTGCCCTCCTGGAAGATGCGGAAGGTCTGGCGGTCGTCCATCGGCACCTTTTCGAGTTCGATGTCGATGCCGTGCCGCTTCTTGATGAGCCGCAGGGTTTCGTCGATCACGGCGAGGGTTTCGAGGCCGAGGTAGTCGATTTTCAGCAGACCCGCCTGCTCGATGCAGTTCTTGTCGAACTGGGTGACGACCTGCTTCTCGTCGCTGCTTTCAGCCTTCGTACCGTCGATGTCATTCTGGTCGAACTCGTCGGCGTATTTGCGCTCCTCGGTCTCGATCTTGTTGGAGACGTAAAGCGGCACCTGCTCTTCGAGCGCGCCATCGGTGATGACCACCGCGCCCGCGTGCATCGAGACGTTGCGTGCACGCCCTTCCATCGCCCGCGCGTACTGCATGAGCTGCTGGTATTGCGGATCGCTATCGACAAGCCGTTTCAGCTCTTTGACCTCCTTGAAAGCGTCTTTGAGCGATGTCCCCGGTTTGGAGGGCACCAGCTTGGCGAGCTGATCGACTGCCTTGAGCGGCACATCGAGCACGCGCCCTGCATCGCGGATTGCCGCCTTCGCGCCGAGCGTACCGATAGCCACCACCTTCGCCACGCTCTCCGCACCGTACTTCTGCACGGTGTAATCGAGAACCTTCTGCTTGCCGACCGGTGTAAAATCGATGTCGATATCGGGCATCGAAATACGCTCCGGATTCAGGAAGCGCTCGAACAGCAGCTTGTACTTCAGCGGATCGATCCGGGTGATGCCGGTCAGGTAGGCGATGATGCTGCCCGCCGCCGAGCCGCGTCCGGGGCCGACCGAGTAGCCCATCTCGCGCGAAGCGGCGATAAGGTCACTGACGATCAGGAAGTAGGCGCTGTAACCCATCTTCTCGATGACGCCAAGCTCCAGCTCGATGCGCTCCTTCACCTCCTCCGGAATTGCACCGTCCTCCACGCCGTACTTGTTGCGCGCCCCCTCCCAGGTCAGGTGGCGCAGATACCCCTTCTCGCTGTCGAAGCCCTCCGGCAGCGGGAACTTAGGTAGATGCGGATCCTGATCGACGAACTTGTAGGAGCACGCCTCGGCGATCTTCACAGTGTTGCTGAGTTCGTCGTGCGAGTTGTCGAAGAGCGCGGACATCTCCGAGGCCGACTTGAAGTAGTTCTCGTGGCCCGGCAGGCATTGCAGGTTCTGGCTGTTCAGCCGCTCCTTGGTGCGGTTGGCAATCATCGCCCGATAGCAACCGGAGTCGCGCCGATCGAGATAGTGCACATTGTTGGTCGCGACCAGCGGAATGCCGAGCTGTTCGGCAAGACGGATCGTGGCAGGCACGAGCAGCTCCTCGTAGGGCACACCGTGCTTCTGAAGTTCGAGGTAGAAATGCTCGCCAAAAAGCGAACGGTACTGCTCCGCCAGCTTCGCAGCTTCTGCTTCGTTGCCCGCAAGCAGCGTGCGGCCGATTTGCCCGGAATGAGCCGCCGACAGGCAGGTCAACCCTTCACTGCACTCTTTGAGGACTGAACGATCCACATGCGGCAAGCCGTTTGAAAAACCATCCCTCGCCGCCCGCGACAGGATGACGCACATGTTGCGATAGCCGATGTCATTGCGGATGAGCAGGATGAGCGTAGCCGGGCGGCCCGTATCGTGCGCGTCGGTGCCCGCAAGATAGATCTCCGAGCCCATGATCAGCTTCACCTCTGCCTTCGCCGCCTGGCCGAACAGCTCGGGCATGTTGAACATTGCGCCGTAATCGGTCACGGCGACGGTCGTCATGCCCTGCTTCTTGCAGGCCGCGAAAAGCTCGCCCGGAAAGATCGGGCTGCTCTGCATCGAGTAGTGGGTGTGGGTGTGAAGATGAACGAACTCCAAGGCACTTTTCCTGACTGGTTGCAATCGCCGGACGGCGTGGGAATCATCCGCCGTGCCGGTGCTTCACCCATCATTATAACCTTTCGAGCCGTTCCTGCAAGATCAAAATTGGGTGTCCACCAGCGAGCGGCACGAAAGGCTGTCGAGCTGTGCCTGCGGTTCATTTTGAAAAGAACACCGAGGTGCGTCAAACCAAAACGCCACGGCAAGTAAAGCCCAAGCAACAGGTTACAAAAACGTTCGGCGTCTTTTCATCGCTTGGGTCGCGTTCAGGATAAGCGGAGGCGAAGGAACCGAAGAGCGCGCGGAGGGAGCAGCGATGACGTTCCGATAGAGCGTTTCATATTTTTCAACCATGTGACGCAAGGTGAAGCGCTGTTCGAATTCGCGCCTGCATGCAGCCCTTGAAATCGAGTCGATATTGTGGATCGCCCTGATGAAATCGAGCTGGCTGTCGCAGATAAAACCGGTGACGCCGTGGGTAATGACCTCCGGGCTGGAGCCGCACCGCCGCACGATCACCGGCGTGCCGCAGGCGAGCGCCTCGATCATCACCAGCCCGAAAGGCTCGGGCCAGTCGATGGTGTTGAGCAGCGCCTTGGCGTTCCGGAGCAACTCCCCTTTCCGGCGGTCGTTCACCTCGCCGATGTACTCGATGTAGGGGCTGTCGAGAAGAGGCTCGACCTTGGCCTTGAAATAGGCCTTGTCGGCAGAGTCGATCTTGGCGGCCAGCTTCAGGTGAATTTTGCACGCCCGTGCCAGCCGGATCGCTTCATCGGGCCGCTTCTCCTCCGAAAAACGACCGAGGTAGAGAAAGTAATCTTCCGGATCGGGGTTAAACTCGAAAAGATCCTCCGGATAACCGTGATAGACCGTGCCCGCCCAGTTAATGCCCGGCACCGGCGCTCGCTGAGAGTCACTGATCGAAACCCAGGCCATCGAGCCGTACCGCTTGAGAATATCGACATAATCGGGAACATCGAGCCGTCCGTGCATGGTCAGCACGGTCGGAGTCTGGAAGCGGGTAGCATAAGGCAGAGTGAGGTATTCGAGATGCGAATGGATGATGTCGAACTCTCCCGCCATCTCTTCGTAAACCTTCGAGAGCATCAGCATGTGCATGATGATGGTCGAGTGGATCTTGCGACCGAGCCGGAGACTTTGTGTCACAGGCGCAATCAGGCGGGCGCTGGTAACGGAGTCCCCGGATGCAAAGAGCGTCACCTCGTGGCCACGCTCAACCAGCCCCTCGGTCAGGTAATAGACCACCCGTTCCGTGCCGCCATATTTCTTTGGCGGGACGCTTTCGATCAGGGGAGAAATCTGTGCAATTCTGAGCTTTTTCATGGAAGCGGTCTCCTCGTCATTTTGACGGACAGTATTGAAGGGTATAGGGCTTGTTTGTCCTGATCTTGTAATTCTGGCCGTACAGCGTGCAGGGCAGCGTCACATCCGAAACAGCATCGATCCTTATCGACACCTCGCTGTGAGTGATATCGAGATGAACATCGCGTTCGCGCCACCGCACCCTGAACGACAGGCGCTTCCATTTTTTTGGCAGCCACGGCGTCAGCACAATCCGGTCGGACTTGAGCGTCAGGCCCGCGAATCCGTGGATGACCGCCTGCCAGCTTCCGCCGACCGAGGCCGCATGAATGCCAAGTTCGGTATTGTTGTGCAGGTTTTCGAGATCGAACAGGGCAGTTTTCATGAAATAGCGATAGGCGTTGGCTCGCTCGGAAACAGCCAGCCCCATCATGGCGTAGGTGCAGTGGCTCAGGGAGGATTTGTGCGCCGTGCGCGGCTCGTAAAAGTCGTAGTTGACCTTCTTTTCCTCGACGCTGAAGCAGTGCGGGAAGAGCAGCATCATGAGCAGCACGTCGGCCTGTTTGATAAGTCGGGTGCGCCCGATATTCCGGTAGTTCACGCCCGGAGGCAGCACCGGATGACCGAAGCGGTCGGGATGGCCGATCACATAATCTTTGAGGTCGAAGTAGCCGTCGAACTGCTCGACCAGCCCTGTCTCGGGATCCTGGGTGAACTTGAGGCGACGGCTGATGTCGAGCCAGTGTTCCGGTTCATCATCAGCAAGCGAAATCTTTCCGGCAAGCTCTCGCAACGCCTCCGGAGCCGTCTTGCCGACGTGCCTGAAAAGCATGGTCGCCAGCCGCAGATGCCACTTGACCAGCCAGTTGGTGTAGGCGTTGTTGTTGACGTGCTCGTGAAATTCATCCGGCCCGATCACCTTGTGAATTTCATAATGCTCGCCCACCTTCGTCACCCGGCTCGCCCAGAACCGCGCCGTCAGGAACACCATCTCCAGACCGCAATGCAAGAGGAAACTCTCGTCGCCAGTCACCCGGAAGTAGCGCTCCACGCCGTAAATAACGTCGGACACGATATGATCCTCCTCGGCGCCGGTATAGATCAGCCTGATGGTTTTTTCGAGCTTGGAGGCAAAACGGGGCGTCACATCCTCGCCGGTCGTGGCCGACTCCCAGGCGAAGCGCGCGCCATCGTAACCCGACTTTTCGGCGTTCCTGATCGCGCCGGGCAGGGTGTTGCAACGGTACATCAAGATGTTGCGCGCCATCGACGGAAAATTGTGGATGTAGAAGGGCAAAATGAAAATTTCGGTGTCCCAGAACACGTGGCCCATGTAACCCTCCGAGCTGAGGAATTTCGCTCCGATAGGGCCGGGCTTTGACGGGCCGTTGATGAGCAGCTGGTAGATGTTGTAGCGAAGCGCCTGCTGGGCGGCATCATCGCCTTCAATCCGAACGTCGGCGCGACTCCACAGATTGCGCCAGACATCGATATGCCGTTTGATTTCGACCGGCGCACCGGTACGCACGTAGCAGCGGAGGTTGCAGATCGCTTCCCGGATCATGTTGTTCGCACGATCGACCGGCACATCGCGGTTGGTCATAACGACGGCGAGCTTTTCAAAGGTGTAGGACTCCCCCTGCGAAGCGTCGATGGTGATTTCGCTGGTAAACTTCTCACCGTAAATCCTCGGCTCCCAGCGGCGCCTCCGCTCCTGACCGTTCATCATCTTCCACGACGCGGCCTCGGCGATGCGGATGCCGCGCTCGCGGGTCTTCATTTCGAGGTACATGAAGTTGCGGCCCCGCTCGATCTTTTCGAGCTGGAGGTGCTTGTACTGTTCGTGCGGAAAAAATCCGCGATTGAACACCTCACCGTTCAGCCCCGAAAGTACCCTGATCTGCCCGGAAAAATTTACCGGCGTGATCCGCACCCGCATGTAGCCCCGATGAGCGTCGTGCATGAACACGAGCCGCGAGGTTTCGAGGGTGAGAATTTTTCCGTGTGAATTTTTGAAGGTGGTGCGGCGGTGCAGGATGCCTTTTTTCATGTCGAGCACCTGCTCATGCTCCAGCGCGCGGCTGCATGAGAGGCAGAACTTTTCATCCTCATACCAGACCGAGACGTCGGTCCACATCGGGCACTTGACCAGCTCTTCGACATCGGCTTCCGATTTGTCGTAAATCCCGGACAGGTACATGCCGCCACAGTGACCGGGCGGAAGCTCTTCGAGGCTGCCCCTGATGTTGAGGTAACCGTTGCCGACCGTCAACAAGGTCTCGTTGATCTGAATCGACTTCGAACCTTTCCTGAACCCCTTTTTTCTCAGGAGCCACTCTTTGGATGAAAGTTCGAACAGAGCGTCCGTTTCAGCAACAAGACGCTCAACGCCTGATGAAGCTTGCCCGGTCATAATTCCTCCCAATACCTCACGAATTCCACTGTCTGGAAAAGTCCACACAACACACCTTACCAATGCACATGACCACACAAACTTCAATGGCCCGCCTTACTTTTATTAACAAAGCAAACGGGTCTGATAGTTCATCCTTTTGCCGAAGACCGGGCACTCAACCCCATGAAAACGCCAGCAATCAAAGCCGGCTGTTTATGGTTTGAGGCTGTTTTTTTCTTATTTTAGGCAAACATTTCAGCATCAACCAACCCCTCAAGCTCACACTCACTTTGGAGCAAAACATCTACCAAAAGTGTCCTGTCTGCGGCTTTCCGTTGACGCAGGATAACGCGATCTGTCCGCGATGCAAGAACGATATTCTCGAAGACATCAATACCCTTGACGAGCAGAATCTCGAAAAGCATTACCGGATCATCGAGGAGAAAAAAGCTGACTGGTACATTCGCTGCCTGGCCGAGCATCTCGACACCGGAAAAGCTCCGGCCGTCACCTTCTCGCCGGAAGACACTGCACCGCGGCATGGCTTCAAAGACCGGCTGACTCCGGCCGAAGAGGAGGCGCTGGCAGCATCCCGGGCCGTGCTGCTGCGTGAGCCGCAAAAACGCCACGACTGGTATCAAGCGCTGAGTAACGATTGGAAAGAGGTGGTCAGGCACACCCTGAAACTCCAGCGTGACCCGTCCGACACGGAACTGCTCGACTTCCTGAACGTAACGAGTGTGCGCTGCGACAACACGCGAATCCACAATCTCGCGCCGATCAGCCTGTTGGAAAACCTGCAACAAGTCCGCTGTGATGAAACCCCGATCGAAAGCCTCGAACCGCTCAGGAACCTCCGACAGCTCAAGCGCCTCTACGCGTTCGACTGCGATTTCCTTTCGCTCGACCCGCTGCGCAACATCACCTCGCTGAAACTGCTCTGGGTTTCAAGCACCGAAATCAGCGACCTCGAACCGATTGCAGGCCTCATCAACCTCGAAGAGCTCTACTGCTCGGAAACCTTGGTGAGCGACCTTTCGCCAATCGCCGGGCTGATCAATCTCGAAAAACTCAGTTGCTACAAAACGGAGATCGAGTCGATCGAGCCAGTCAAAAAGCTCGAAAACCTGATCGAGCTTGGCATCAACAGCACCCGCATCAGCTCACTGGAGCCACTCGCCGGACTCGACAAGCTCGAATACCTGCGCTGCAGCCGCACCAACATCACCAGCCTCGAACCGCTGCGCAAGCTCTCCTCACTCAAAGAGCTGAGCGTCGAACAGACCGGTGTATTCCACCTCGACCCATTGGCGGGACTCGAAGAACTTGAAGAGCTGAACATCATCGGCACCGAGGTCGAATCGATCGCGCCACTGATCGAGCTACCCAATCTGGAAAAGCTGGAACTGTCGGCAGGACGGATACCGCAATCCGAAATCGAACGCTTCATGTTCACCCACCCAGCTTGTGATGTTATCATCAAGCCGAGGGGATGATGGATTGAAGGGATAGAGTTGGCATGAATTGAGAAAGGGGATAACGGTAATTTCAACAAGCCGTTATCCCTTTTTTTATATTTGAAAACGCCACCCCGATATTGGCTCGTTATCACTCACTGTCGATAAGGGCGAACACACAGGTTCGCCCCTACAACTGAAGGACGGACACCACGCGAAAGCCGACGCTGGACTGTCTGATCTTCGAGCAAAAGGATGACGTGTTCTGACGCTAAATCCTCATGATTCTGTTGCCAAAGTGCACACAATGGCATAAATTACTCTTATGAAACTGATAAACTGGAATAGAGACAAGAACGAGTGGCTAAGAAAAAACAGAGGGATCTGTTTTGAGGATGTACTTTTTTATCTGGACAGTCAGTGCCTGATAGACGATATAGAACATCCGAATCAGGAAAAATATGGTGGGCAAAGAATGATGGTTTTGAATATCGATAACTATATCCACCTTGTTCCTTATGTAGAAACAGCTGATGAGATTTTCCTGAAAACGATTATTCCAAGCAGAAAAGCGACAAAAGAATATCTGGAGAGTAAAAAATGAATAATTTGGACAATGATGAAAAAGAGTTGCTGGATTCTTTTGAAAAAAATGAATGGCGTTCTGTTAAAGACCTGAAAAAGCGGAAGCTTGAACTGGAAGAATCTGCGCGTGCTACTATCCGAAAGGATAAAAGGGTAAATATCCGGATTTCCGAACGCGATCTGAAAGAGTTACAGAAAATCGCCCTGAGAGAAGGATTACCATACCAGACTTTGATTTCGAGTATTTTGCATAAATACGTAAACAAGGCTCAGGCAGAGTGAATGTGAAACTGGAACTGTCGGCAGGGCGGATACCCCAATCCGAAATCGAACGCTTCATGTTCACCCACCCTGCCTGCGACGTGATTATCAAACCGAGGGGATGAGGGATTAGGTTGAAAGAATGGGGATGAAATGACGAAGGGGAAGAGTTTCCTGAATGGAGCCTCTTCCCCTTTTTTCGTTGGTAGACAGATTTTCTTCTTGTCGGGGTGGTATAGGTTGTAATAATCATTGGTAGTGCTTTTGCAAGTTATCACGAATATGGTCAATATCTTCGTAAGGTGGATAATGATCGACCATAATACAACCACTGCAAGCATCTACACTTCTCCATGAATTTTGCAAATGTGCTAACCGAAATTTATTTAACTCGGAACCTCTCCATATTTCTTGCATCGTCGAATTCTTTATTGACCCGATATTGGTTTGATGGTGCCAATCAGAACAACAGACACCAACATCTCCATTCACATGAACAGAGAGCGAATAGAATGGAGAAGGGCATACGAACCTTCCCTCAGATATACTTACACCTGTCATGCCCCTCTTTTTATCTCCGATCAATTTTTCCGCCTTCTCAGTTACAGGCATAAGGTTTTCAATCCCAACGGAATCAGAAATAGGAGAAAATACATTAAAAAATTTTCGTTTATCTTCTGGTGTTAATCCAATATCAATAATTTTTACGTAAATGAATGTTTTGTTACCGTACCGCCTTACAGATTTATAAAAATCTGTAATATTTTTTACGATTTTATCGAAAGAAACATTAACGTTGACTGTGTTTTTGTATGCTTCGTCAGATAAACCCTCAATCGATATTCTTATTTTATGCAAACCAGCTAATGCAATTTTTTCACCTATTTCCTTATCAAGTAAAGCAGCATTGGTAATCAAAGAAACCTCCCTTACAGATTTCGAAGATACCGCGTACTCGATCATTTCAGATATATCTTTATTTAACAAAAGTTCTCCATAGTTTCCTAGAACCAATTCATCGATTTTATTTGGAAACCACACAAAATCATTAATCATTTTTTTAAATAACTCTAGTTTCATTACCCCAGTCTTAAAGCCAGCCAACTTTAGAGATTCAAGGTCTGATTGCGGGCAAAAGAAACACTTGAAATTGCACCCACTTGCCGGATCGACATGGACTTTATTAGGTGTATTCAAAGGCAACATTTTAGCTAAACCACGTCCGCGGCCAAAAATAAAATATCTCCAGTGCATTCTTACCAAGCCGACAATAACTTTTAATGCACGAAAGAATCCTGCATCTTTCGCAACATCAAATAGCCGCCCGATTGCAGTCATAACTACTTCAATTAAATTAAATGGACGTGCCTCCGTCTATAAGAGCACTTCTTCTTGACAAAAATCCGTTTACTGAACCAGGAATTCTACCGGTACCTGTCATCCTAATGAGCTGTGCGGCCGAATGGAATTGTAATCCTCCTGCCATCGCCTGATAACCTCACGGGCATAATCCAAACTCATAAACCAGTTCGCGTTCAGCAGCAACAAAAAACCATTACACCAAATTTATCACTTGATCAGCAAACAAAAAAAGGGCAGACCTGTTAAGTCTGCCCTTTTGAATAGTGCTATGATAAATCGCTTCCAGATCAATCGATATACATCAGCGGCTGGTCGGCGGAAACCGCATCGCCCGGTTTGGCGAGGACTACCGTGACGATGCCCGACTTGGGGGCCTTGACCGGGGACTCCATCTTCATAGCCTCCATGACGGCGACCTCCTGGCCTTCCTCGACCTTCTGGCCGACTTCGACTTCCATCTTGAAGACGTTGCCCGGCATTGACGGCATCACGGGTGTGCCCTGGTGCTGCTGGACAGCGGCGGGAGCGGCCATTTGCGGCATCGCCATCGGCTGCGCGCCGGGGGCGGTGGACTGCGCCATCACCATGCCGTCGGCGATCACCACGTTGAACGACTTGCCATCGACCATCACCATGTAGTTGCCCGACAGATTGCTGCGGCCAGCCGGTTTGATGAGGTCAGACAAGCGATCCTGCAACGAGTTGCCGTGCGAGGTGACCTTCAACTCTTCCTCGCTATGCTTGGCCTCCTCCTCAGCCTCGATATCCGCCTTGTAGCGGATGCCCATCGGCTTGTCGCCCTGAAGGAAACCGATGCCCTTCGCGCCGCAGGTAGCCGCGATGAAGATGTTTTCGTCGGTAATCTCCAGACCTGCCTCTTCGAGCAGCTTGGTGTTGTGCTCGATGCCAAGATCGGGATTGCGGTCGTTGATGTCGTGCACGTCCTGAACGGTCGGCTCGAGGCCGAGCTGTTCCGAGGCGAGCGCCACCACCTCCGGATCGGGGGCTGCCGGGGTCTTGCCGAAGTAGCCGAGCACCATCTTGCCGTAGCCGTCCACGATCTTTTTCCACGGCCCCTGCACGGTGTTGGCGAAAGCCTGCTGGAAGTAGAACTGCGAAACCGGCGTCACCGAAGCGCCGAAGCCGCCCTTGGCGACAACTTCGCGCATGTTGCGGATCACCTCGGGGAAGAAGTGCAGCGTGTCGTGGTCGCGCATCATCTGGGTGTTGGCGGTCAGCGCGCCGCCGGGCATCGGGGAGAACGGAATCACCGGATTGACCTCTTTGGCTTCCGGCGGCATGTAGTATTTGTCCATGTGCTCGATGAACATCCGCTCGACTTCGAGGTACTTCTCCTGGTCGATGTCGAGGGTGTAGTCGGTGCCACGCAGGCGGTGCCACATGGTGAGAATGTCAACCTCGGCGGTGCCACCGCTGACCGGAGCCATCGCAAGGTCGATGATGTCGATACCGGCCTCGATAGCAGCGTAGTTACACGCCACGCCCATTCCAGCGGTGTCGTGCGTGTGGAATTCGAGCGTGGTGCCCTCGGGCAGCATTTTGCGCGCACCCTTGACCGTTTCGTACACGACGGCGGGAGTGGTGGTGCCAGAGGCGTCCTTGAAAGCGACGCTATCGAACGGAATACCCGCATCGAGAATATCCTTGAGCTTGTCGAGGTAGAACTGCGGCGTGTGGCAGTACGACTCCTTGAGGCCCGGAGGCAGACCCATCAGGGCGATCACCACCTGGTGCTTCAGCCCGGCGTTGACGATGCACTGACCCGACCATGCGAGGTTGCGCACATCCATGAGCGCGTCGAAGTTGCGGATGGTGCTGATGCCGTGCTTCTTGAAAAGCTTGGCGTGAAGGTCGATGATGTCACGCGACTGCGACACGAGACCCACCACGTTTGCACCTCGCGACAGAGTCTGGAGGTTGATGTCCGGCCCGACCACGCGGCGGCAGGCATCCATCATCTCGAAGGCGTCCTCCTGGCAGTAGAAGTAGAGGCTCTGGAAGCGTGCGCCGCCGCCCACCTCGAAGTTATCGGTGCCCGCATCGACCGCAGCCTGAAGCACCGGAAGGAAATCCTCGGTTTTGACCCTTGCTCCGTAACAGGACTGGAACCCGTCGCGGAAGGAGACATCCATGAACCGTATTTTTTTCATATAACGCTCTCGTTGGTTTTATCTTGATCCGTTAGGGCCGCCTCCCGCCAAGCAGGCAAACAGCCTCGAAAAATGATTGATCCGGCTCAGCCGTGATCGTTACTCTTTGCCGATCTTTTCGAGAATCGCGAACGACTCCTCATCGACCTGCTGGTGCAGGCTGTTACCGTTGGCGTCCATCGTGACGATTGCCGGGAATGCCTTGACCTGCAAGTGCCACATCGCTTCTGGCACACCCATCTCTTCGAGAAAATCGACGCCGGTCACCTTTTCTACCGAGCGGGCGTAGTACTGTGCCGCACCGCCGATGGCGTTGAGGTACACCGCGCCATGCTTCTGCAGGCCGGCCAGCGTCTTCGGCCCCATGCCGCCCTTGCCGATCACAGCGCGAAGGCCGAGCTTCTCGATCACGTCCGCCTGGTAGGGCTCCTCGCGGATCGAGGTGGTCGGCCCTGCGGCGACAACCCGGTACTCACCATCGTCGTTCTTGAGCATCACCGGGCCGCAGTGGTAGATAATGCCGCCACTGATGTCGAGATCCTCCGGCAGGTCGTGGTGCATCACGTAGTGGTGGAAGGCGTCGCGGCCGGTGTGCATCTCGCCCTCGACGATGACGATGTCGCCCACCTTGAGCGAGCGGATCGTCTCCTCGCTGATCGGAGCCTTGAGCACCACCTCGCGGCCCGTAAGCGGAATGCCCTCGCCCTGAGCCATGCGTTTGATTTCATCGTCGGAACGGTACTGCCACTCGGTGATCGAGCCCTCTGCGGGATCGATGATGACGCCGAGACGGCGGTAAGCCCAGCAGTTGTAGGCCACCGAGACGAAGAAGCTGGCCGGCACTCGGTGCGACTTGCCGATCTTGCAGCCGAGCAGCGTGCTCTTGCCGGAGAAGCCCATCGGGCCAATGTTCAGCGTGTTGGCCTTTTCGAGCATCTCCTGTTCGAGGCCAGCCAGTTCCGGATCGGGATTGGTGTCATCGACATAACGGAGAAGCTGCTTCTTGGCCAGCTCGAAGCCGCTGGTGCGGTCGCCGCCGACGCCGACGCCGATGAAACCAGGGCTGCACCCCTGCCCCTGCGCCTGGTACACCGCGTGGGCGATGCACTTGCGCACGCCGTCGATGTCGCGAGCCGCACGGCCCTGTCCGGGAATTTCAGCCGGAAGCGAATACTGGATGTTCTTGTTCTCGCAGCCGCCGCCTTTGAGGATAAGCTTCACCTCGATCTCGTCGCGATCCCACGGTTCGAAATGGATCACCGGCACGTGGCAGCCGAGGTTGTTGCCGGAGTTCTTGCCGCTCATCGAATCAACCGCATTGGGGCGAAGCTTGCCGGTGCGGGTCGCCTCGACGATAGCCTCTTCGATGTCGCGCTTCATGGCGAGCTGATCGACGCCTTTCGGAGTGTGCACGAAAAAGGTGGGCATGCCGGTATCCTGACAGACCGGGCCGACGTTATCGACAGCCATGTCGATGTTGAGCGTGATGGCCGACATGGCCAGACCGGCTCTCGAATCGGCGGTCTCCTGACCGACCGCATCGGCAATCGCCTTGCGCACGTCGCTCGGCAGGTTGGCGGAGGTCTCCGTAATCAAGGCTATCATTGAATCCCTGAACTGTTTCATAATCGGGAAGCTTGAAAGTGAACAATAGTAGTTGAGGCCGCCCGGATCGCGTCCAGAGAAACCCCGCTGATAAATCGCTTATTCAGTAGCAGTTTTGTCGATGGCATCCTGCTTGATAAGCAGAACCGGAATCGAAGCCGAACGGTACACCGCCTCGGCAACGCTGCCCATCATCAGGCGCATGAGGCCACTCCTGCCATGCGAGCCCATCACGATAAGATCGGCACCCCACTGCTCTGCCTGGCTGATGATCACCTCTTTCGGCTCACCACCGGCCTCCTTCACATCGGCCTGCAAGCCGTTTTTGATTTCCGACATGAGCATCTGCGAAAAACGTTCGGGCATCGAGGCTTCATCAGCAGTGGTGCCGGACGCGTAGCCATCTTTTTCACGGATATGCAGAAACCTGACGTGGGCATCGACGCGTTTTGCCAGCTCCACGGCATATCGCACAGCTTTGGCGGAGGCGTTGGAATAATCGGTGGGGCACAGAATTCTGGAAAGCTGTATCATCAATTACGCTTTAGTTTACTGATAGTTGGGCGATCAATGAAGGCTGGCAATGAAACCTTGAATTTACATTTTTTTTGAGAAACACCGAACTTACCTGCATGATCAAATGCACATACAGGCATACGTATAAAAAATCCAGCATGGCAATCCCGGATTTTTTGCCTTAGCTTTCAGAAAGCACCATCTTCGGCTCGAAACGCTTTGCAGAAACCGACGTGAAAGCATGAACAAGGTAGCCCAGGCATTGCTGAATCCACAAGCCTATCCTCACCCGACCACACCTGAGATCGAGCTAGTGGAAACCCACATTTCATGGGTTTTCCTGACCGGTGAGTACGCCTACAAGCTCAAAAAACCGGTCGATCTGGGCTTCCTCGACTTCTCGACGCTCGAACTCCGCCGCCACTTCTGCCATGAAGAGCTTCGCCTGAACCGCCACCTCTGCCCCGACCTCTATCTCGAAGTGCTGCCATTGACCGATGAGGGTGGCCGGATTCGCATCGGCGGCAACGGCAAGCCGATCGATTACGTCGTCCGCATGGTGCAGTTCGACCGAAGCCTGGAACTCGACCGGCTGCTTCGGAATGACGAGCTGACTCCGCAGCATATCGACGATGCAGCCTGCGTCATTGCCGAATTTCACGCTTCGATCCCGCAAGCCGATCCCGACTCCCCTTTCGGCAGGCCCGAAGAGGTGATCAAGCCGATGCTCGCCAACCTTCACCTCACCGGTGAGGTGGCCCGTTCGGACGATGAACGGGACGCAATCGAACGACTGCGCCAATGGACGCTTGAGGAGCATGGACGACTGAACGAAGTGCTGAGGAAACGCAAGGAGGGCGGCATGGTGCGGGAGTGCCACGGCGACATGCACACGGGCAACATGCTGATCCGCAACGAGCGTGTCATGATCTTCGACTGCATCGAGTTCAGCCCGCAGCTCAGCAAGATCGACATCATCAACGATCTGGCGTTTCTCTTCATGGATTTACAGCACGCTGGTCATAAGGAGCTGGCCTGGCGGCTGCTCAACGGCTGGCTGTCGAAAAACGGAGATTACGACGGATTAAGAGTGCTCAACTTTTATTGCACTTACCGCGCGATGGTGCGCGCCAAGGTCACCTCGATCCGACTGGCGCAGGAAACGAACGAGGCCGAAAAACAGGAGACGCTCGACGAGCACCACTCCTACCTGCACCTCGCCCTCGGCTACACCGAGCGCCCCGAACCGCTGCTCGTGCTCACGCACGGCGTCTCCGGCAGCGGTAAATCGACGATTTCGGCCAGGCTCGCCGAAGCGGGGGGCTTCATCCACATCCGCTCCGACGTCGAACGCAAACGCCTGTTTGGCATCGGCAGCCTCGAAAAAAGCGCCGAACAGGGGCTCGACATCTACACGCCCGACGCCACGGAGAAAACATACTCGGCAATGCTCGAAGCGGCGAAAGCAGCGCTGGAGGGAGGCTATCCGGTCATCGCGGACGCGACCTTCCCCACCAGAGATTTCCGCAAGCCATTCCTGGAACTTGCTGAATCGATGGGCTGCCAATGCCGCATCCTCCACTTTCACGCATCGCCGGATGAGCTGCGTCGGCGAGTGCGGGAGCGCCATGCTTCAGGCGACGATCCATCCGAAGCCGATCTGGCCGTGCTCGAAGCGCAGATGCGCAAGATCGAGCCGTTCGACAACAACGAAAAAGCCCTCTGCATCGATATCGACACAGAGGGCGATCTTGCCATCGAATCCATCCTTGAAAGACTCGAACGCTGACGGGAACAAAACAATCTATACCTCGATCCCGAAAAAGAACCGCATAGCCAAGCCAGCCAAAAAGCTGATACCCGAAACCACCACGATCAGCCCGGCCATTTCAAGAAAACGGCTCCTGAACGGCACCCCTTTGGCAACCGAAACGTAGAAGTTGAACAGCGCCACGATGAGCAAAGCACCCGCAAATGCAAAGGCGAGGCTAAGGTAAATATTCGACAGCACGAAATAGGGAATGATCAGTACGGCCACGGCCAGAATGTAGGCCACGCCGGTATAAATTGAGGCCTTGACCGGATTCTTCGCGCCGGGTTCGGCCTTCGTGGAGAGGTACTCCGACGAAGCCATCGAAAGCGCGGCTGCAAAACCGGTGATCAGCCCTGTCAAGGCCACCAGGCTGGTATCCTGCAAGGCGAAGGTCAGGCCTGCCAACGCGCCGGTCAGCTCCACAAGGGCGTCGTTCAGGCCAAGCACGATCGAGCCCGTGTACTGGAGCCGCTCCTCATCGAGCAGCGTAAGCAGCGCCTGTTCGTGCTCCTCCTCGTCCTTGATGACGTTGCTGATCTCATCGCCAAGATCGGACATTTTTTCATAGGCGTGCTGTGCAGCCTTTTCCCCACCCTCCATCAGCTTGACGGCAAACGTGAAGCCGAACAGCAAGCTGATCAGCGAGTAGAACCAGATTTTGAACTTGCTCGGCGCCACATCCTGCTGGGTGTACTTTTTCCAGATATTGTAGTGGCGAAGCTCATCATCGGAAATCTGCGCAAAAATCCGGCGGTTCTTCACCCCTTCGATGCGCTTGGCGAGGTTCTTGTAGATATGGTGCTCGGTGATCTCGTTTTTCTGAAAGCCGAGAATCAGCCGCGTTTGCTGTTCGTTGAGTGTATTCACGGATAGCGTGGCGTTAGTGAATTACAAATCAGCCTACCGCGGACGTCGCAGCAGGCTGACAAAGGACTTACAATAGACGCGGAACGATCAGGCTCTGGTAGCCGCCTCGACCAGTTCGTTCATGCGCGACACATAATCAGAAACCGACTCGAGATCACCCTCAAGCAGCATGGCGCTGTCGAAAAGCTGCATGACAGCAGCACGCACGATCGGATCGGATGACATACCGACCGCCTGCTTGCCGGCGAGGTTCCTGATGATCGGGTGCGCGGTGTTGACTTCGAGCACCTTCTTGGCGCCAGGCATGTCGGCATCCTGCTGCATCATCTTCATCACCTTCTCCATCTGACTGTCCATCGCGTCCTTGGCGCTCACCAGCGTCACGGGCGAGCTGACGAGGCGTTTGGACTCTACGACGTCGGCCACGCGCTCACCGAGCACCTCTTTGAAAAGCGAAATCACGCCGACGGTTCCCTCCGCGCCGAGCTTTTCGGCCTCGGGCTCGATGGTGCTGGCATCGATCTCGGCTTTCTCGATCGACTTGAGCGGCTTCTTCTCATACTCGAAGAGTGAGGGAATCACGAACACATCGACCGGGTCGGAGAGCAAGAGCACCTCGATGTCCTTCTTGCGGAAGTACTCGAGGTTCGGGTGCGCCAGCATCTGGGCGCGGCTGTTGCCGGAGTGGTAGTAGATCTCCTCCTGCCCCTCGGCCATGCGCCCCACATACTGCTTGAGCGTGACGTATTCGCCCTCGCCAGTCTTGGTGGTCTCGAAGCGCAGCAGCTCGATGAGCTTGTCACGATTCGTAAAATCGGTGTTGAGACCGATTTTCAGGATGGTGCCGAACGCCTTGTAGAAGGTGCGGAATTTTTCCGGCTGCTCCTTGGCGAGCGTGTCGAACCAGCCGAGCAGCTTGCTGGTAAGAATCTGGCGAATCTTCGCCATCACCGGGCTCGACTGCACCAGCTCCCGCGAAACGTTCAGCGACAGGTCTTCGGTATCGACCACGCCACTCACGAAACGGAGATATTCCGGCAGAAGATCGCGGCACTCGTGCTGGATCAGGACCTTTTTGACGTAGAGCTGCGGGCCGCGTTTTTCAAGTGCACCCTGCTGATAGAGCAGCTCCATCGGCGCTTCGGAAGGAATGAAAAGCAGCGCCTTGAAGCTTACCACGCCCTCGACCGACACGTGCAGGTAGTCGAGCGGCTCCTTGTAGTCGTTGGAGATGAACTTGTAGAACTCGTTGACCTCCTCCTCTTTCAGCTCGCTCTTCGGGCGCTGCCAGAGGGCGGTCATGCTGTTGATCTGGCGGCTGCCGAGCATGATCGGATATTCCACAAAGTTGGAGTACTTCTTGATGATCTGCTCGACGCGATACTCCTCGGCAAACTCCTTGAACTCCTCCTTGAGGGTGAACGAAATTTTCGTACCGCGAGCCTCGCGCTCGATCGGCTCGATGGTGTAGGTGCCCTGACCGGACGAAACCCAGCGCCACCCCTGCGAACCGGCCTCGGCGCTTTTGGTCTCGACGGTCACCTCGTCGGTCACCATGAAAACCGAGTAGAAGCCGACGCCGAACTGGCCGATGAGGTTTGCGTCGAGCGGCTGCCCCTCTTTCTGCTGCGCCTTGAGCGACTCCATGAAGCCGAGCGTACCCGATTTGGCCACCGTGCCGAGGTTGGCAATCAACTCCTCCTCGCTCATGCCGATGCCGGTGTCCTCGATCACGAAGTTGCCGGACTCTTTATCGACGGTGATCGTGATCTTCAGGTCACCCGACTTGTCAATGCCCTCGTCGGACGAAAGCATCCGGAAACGCGCCTTGCCGAGCGCATCGGAGGCGTTGGAGATCAGCTCGCGGAGAAAAATTTCAGGGTGGGTGTACAGCGAATGGACGATCAGGTCCAGAAGCTGTTTCATTTCGGCCTTGTATTCAAATTGCTTTGCCGAGGAAGTATGTTCACTCATTGCAGTCATCGTTTGGAATTAATCGGATTTCGCCTGCAGGCCAAGACCTGGAACGATGGCGAATGGGAGAATTTTCGGGGTAAATTTAAGGGTGAGGAGCAAATAACGCAAGTGCCCGAAACACGGGCACTTGGTAGTAAAAAAGAAAGGAAGCTCAAACGCGGCGCAGCTTTTTGCGTGCTGCCGCCTCGCCCTCGTAGACACGCTTGACGCCGTCGCCGAGCGCTTTTTCGATGTCGCGGATGTTGGCAACCAGGCGCGCCATACCGGAAATTTCCACAGACGCCGCCTGATCGGAGCCCCACATGGCGCGGTCGAGCGTCACGTGGCGCTCGATGAAGGTTGCACCAAGCGCCACGGCCGCCCACGTCGTAGCCAGCCCGACCTCGTGGCCCGAGTAGCCGATGGGATTGTCGGGATAGCGCTGCTGAAGCGTGTGGATCATGCGAAGGTTCAGCTCCTCGACCGGGCAGGGGTAGGTCGAGTTGGTGTGCGCGATCAGCAGGTTCTCCCTGCCCAGCTCTGTAACCGCCGCATCGACCTCCTCCATGGTTGACATGCCGGTCGAAATCATCAGCGGACGACCAGTCGCCCTAGTCTTCTTAAGCAACGTCAGGTCGGTCAGCGATGCCGAAGCCGCCTTGTAGCACGGCGGGTTGAACTGCTCCATGAAATCGACCGCCTCTTCGTCCCAGCACGAAGCGAACCAGGCAATCCCTTTCTCACGGCAGTATTCGTCGATTTCCGAATACTCGTCGAAACCGAACTCCACCTTGTAACGATAATCCATGTAGGTCATGCGCCCCCACGGAGTATCGCGCTCGATCTGCCGCTGATCCATCGGAACGCACAGCTCCGGCGTCCGTTTCTGGAACTTGACCGCATCGCAACCGGCCTGGGCGGCGCCATCGATCAGCTTTTTGGCCACTTCGAGCGAACCGTTATGGTTGATGCCAATCTCTGCAATAACGTAAACCCGATGGCCGTCGCCGACCATCCGATTTCCCATTTTCACTTCAGCCATAAATAACACCGATCAGATAGTGGAAAGCGCGCACTGCACGCCCTCGGATTTATAATAAAGAATGATGAGTTCTCTGGAACGAACGTGCGATTATGAAGCTCGCAGGGAAATGAGTAATTCGGCATACTCCCGGAACGCGCCACGCCCGCCGAAAACGGTGCATCGATAGTGAACGCTCGGCTCCACCAGATGCATCCCGTCACCGGGGCAGGCCACCAGGCCAAATGGTGCGATAGCGTTCATGATACCGAGATCGTTGACATCATCGCCGATATAGGCAATTTCGGAAACGTCAAGGCCGGTATCACGAAGCACGTCCTCCAGTCGGGCCAATTTGTCCTTGACGCCAAGATAAAGGCTCGTGATATGAAGCTTCTCGGCCCGTTTGACCAGACTTGGAGAGACCTCGCCCGTCATAATGCCGGTTTCAATGCCATGAGCACGAAGGCGCTCGACACCCATGCCGTCACGAATGGAAAAGCGCTTGAACTCCTCGCCTCTCTCCGAGTAATACACGCCGTTATCGGTAAAAACCCCGTCATTGTCCGAAAGGACAAGTCTGATGCGTGAAGCCCTCGACTTCAGTTCCTGCGGGGAGAGTTCTATCATGAGAATCTGGTCTTTTCCGTAAAAAACTGTTGATCAAAAAATGAACCGCAAATATATCACTTTTCTCTTGAGGATGCCACGCGAAAGCACCACAGACACGAAATCTCCACAGCAATCAACAAGTTATCAACATTCCGTCCACAACATCCTAAAGACAAATCTTATAAACTTTTGCGGACGGATTACACCATTAACGCAAAAATCGACATTTCCGTATAAAAACCCGTAAAACTTTTTATATAAATGATTTAAAACGTCAAAAAGGGATACATCCAGATAAAATCTCGCTTTTTGGCACCATAGCCACCTCGCATGCTCAGGAGACCTATATGAACTTATCAACATTATACAAGCTGCCATATACTTTATTTTACCAAGTCACCAAATAAAGCAGCAAGCCTCTGAGTACAAAGCAACAACGAACAACTGATCGAGTCTCAATATCGGATGATGCAATCAAAAAGGCGGCATAAAACACAGGTTTTATGCCGCCCTGAAAAATGGACAATCGCGATGCGAGGCCCCTCAGACGAAGGTCTTGCTGTATCTATCGATCGATTCGAGCAGAATCCGCTTTGCGGTTGCAGCGTCCTGGAAATTCTCGACCAGAACAGTTTTGTTTTCGAGCGCCTTGTACTCTTCGAAGAAGTGCTGAAGCTCCATCTTGAAGTGCTTGCCGAGATCACCAATATCGTTGATGCCGCTGACGCTCATATCGTCTTCAGCCACCGCGATGATCTTGTCGTCGCCCTCGCCATGGTCGATCATGCGCATCACGCCGATCACTCTGGCCTTCACCATGCACATCGGCACAATGGAGCACTGCGAAACAACGACGATGTCGAGCGGATCATGGTCTTCACCGAGGGTTTTGGGGATAAAGCCATAATTTTCGGGATAAAGAACGGAGGAGAACAACACGCGGTCGAGCTTCAGCATGCCGGTCTTTTTGTCCAGCTCGTACTTGGTTTTGCTGTCTTTGGCAATTTCGATGATCGCATTAACGACATTCGGACACTCTTCACCGATTTCGACGTGGTGCCACGGGTTAAAATTCATAGTTGACTGTCCTTATCTTGATGGTGTTGATGGAAGGTGAGCCAAAATAGAATTTTTTTTCAAACCTTCCAGAAAAAAGTAGGGGCAGCCCTCGCAGCTGCCCTCCCCCGAATCACCTCTTTGCCTCTTTGTCCGAACGCAAAGCCATGCACTTGTACGCTTGCCGTTCCGTTGCCTCCGGGTCTCCCTCTTTCACTCCCGCCGCGCGAAGTATGCTTTCGTTTCGCTGGCGATCACCGGGCTCAGCAACAGTAGCGAAACGAGGTTCGGCACCGCCATGAGGCCATTGGCGATATCGGCGAAGGTCCAGACCGCTTGCAGCGAAGCAACCGAGCCGATCATCACCGCCGCGACCCAGGCCCAGCGATAGGGCTTGATCGCACGCTTGCCCGCAAGATATTCGAGCGCTTTCTCGCCGTAGTACGACCAGCCGAGGATGGTACGAAAACACGAAGGTCAGCAGGCCGAACGAGAGCACCAGCGGTCCGACAGCCCCCATGTCCGCGAAGGCCGCGTTGGTCAGTTCCGCACCCTTCAGGCCGGTCGTCCACGCTCCCGAATTGACGATGACGATGCCGGTCACGGCGCACACCACCACCGTATCCCAGAAGGTGCCGGTCGAGGAGATCAGCGCCTGACGAACAGGATTGGTGGTCTGCGCCGCCGCCGCTACGATAGGCGCACTGCCAAGACCAGACTCGTTGGAGAACAACCCGCGCGAAATGCCGTACCGCACCGCCTCGCGCGCGCCGACGCCCGCGAATCCGCCAAACGCCGCCTGTCCCGAAAACGCCGAGCTAAAGATCACGCCGAGCGTCTCGCCAATCGAGTGGTGGCCCATCACCAGCAACACGATGCAGCCAAGCAGGTAGAGCGCGGCCATAAACGGCACGAGGTACTCGCATACGCGGGCGATGGACTTGATACCGCCGATAATCACCACACCGGTGAACACGGTCAGCACCACGCCGGTCAGCCACGGCGACACCTGGTACTTCGCCTCAAGCAGCGACGCAATCGAGTTGGACTGCACCATGTTGCCGATCCCGAACGACGCCACGACGGTGAACACCGCGAACAGCACGCCGAGCCACTTCATATTCAGCCCCTTTTCGAGCACATACATCGGCCCGCCAGCCACCGAGCCATCCTCGCCGATCACGCGGTACTTCACCGACAGTAGCGCCTCGCCATACTTGGTCGCGATGCCGAACACGCCGGTCAGCCACATCCACAGCACCGCCCCCGGCCCGCCAAGCGCCACGGCGGTCGAAACGCCGACGATGTTGCCCGTGCCAATCGTCGCCGCCAGCGAAGTCACCAATGCCCCGAAATGGCTGATCTCCCCCTCCCCTTCGCTCGTCCGGGTAAAAGAGATCCGAATCGCCTCCGGCAGATGCTTCTGGATAATGCCGAGCCTGAACGTCAGAAACAGATGCGTCCCGAACAACGCCACCAGCAGCGGAATGCCCCAGACAACATCGGCGACTTGCAAGAGAAGGGTTTCAAGTGATTGCATGATTTTGGGTTAGGATGAATGTGTGGGAGAGGCGATGATAGATGCCAGAAGCAGCCCACTGAAGCCCTATGACATCGCGATCCTGGTGAAATGTTTGTGCGTTTATCAGGAAAAAGTACGGAAATTCCCGAAGCCCCCAAGGACGAAACCCTACGAAACTGACCGCGCCGGATCGGCTTGATCGACTGGTCAGGCGATTTCATTTACGAATGTTGGGGTTCGCTCTCGATCACCCAAATCTACGCAGGCCTCTCCGCCAGGAAGCAGTGCGAGAGGCTGCCATAAAACACCCGCAATACAGGTAATACACAACTACTATACCTTAAAATATTCAACACCCTCAGAGAACTCGCAGATAAGAGAGTGGCGTTTACGGTCTAAATCTGAATCAAATGATCTTACCCCAATCCCGCCCGGCGTCTTGTTTGCATCGAATACTATTGGCTTGCCATCATTTAAAGCCCAGTCTATTCTGCCAAAATCCATACCGAGTTTTTCACGAACAGCACGGACCTCTTGAGGAACATTTGCGTTACTTACAATTTCTATGTTCCACCATTCTTCTCGAGACCGTTTTTTCTCTTCCTCATTCAGGTTGCTCCATTTTGGTATTGGATTAAAAGATGATAGTGTTCTATTGAACTCCTTATCACCGAAAAAATACCAGTGCCGCAAGACATACCTCCCATCTGCATCCTGTTCAGGTAAAAACTTTTCTACGATCAAGCGGGGATTTTTCCATACCCCCGGAGGAACATCTTTTATTGAATCGAAAATCGGATAATTATTAGGATCGAGAATTCGTACGTTTTTCCAAAAAAAAGATTTTAAAAAGCGGCTATTCAGGGATTTTGATAAAGCAATATCCCTGATTATAACCATAGCTTTACGTCTTATTATTGAACAATCCCCTCTGTATAACTCTGATAAACCCCCAAAATTTTCTTTCGTTTTTACAATCACTTTTCCATCATAACCAAAAGGCTGTTCTACAATCTGATTACTGAAAAGCTCTTTACTAATGCTGTCGGTATTCCTGTTTATTACAACAGGAAACCTTTTCGAGAAGTCCAAATAAGTCAATGGGACTTGAGTCAAATCAACATGAAGAAAAGCAATATCAGCTTCTACCTTTGTCTTCAGATTAGAAATAAACTCTACAGAGTAACCGGCATCAGTCCAGCAGCCAGCCATCCACTCTATTAGAGAACCTTTAAATGAGCCTGCGTTCGTTATAATCACAATCCTCTTATTAGGCATAGCTTTACCAATCTTACTTAGTACTTCATTTTATGTTGGCTAATTGTAGTACCCAGACCAAGTAATCGTCGCGTCTCTTGAACAGAAGCGATAGGCCTCTCAAGAAGTTTTGCAGCACGTACGACACGCCGTACCAGGTCGGCGTTGGTGGCCAGCCTAGTTCGAGCTGCATCAAAATACACGTTGTCCTCAAGCCCCACGCGAACGTGACCGCCTGCAGCCATCGAGATGGTATTCATGGGCAACTGAAACCCTCCAAGTCCTGCTGCCGACCATATGGAATTGCCCGGAAGACTCTGCACGAGATAAGAGAGACTGTGAATCGTCGCTGGCGCCGAACTGATACCGCCAAGCAGGATATTGAAGTATTTGGTGCCACCGATAATTCGATGACGCTCAAGGTATCGAGCGAAATTGATCATACCAGCATCGAAAATTTCAAGCTCCGGTTTGATACCTTGCTCTTTCATGGTCTGAGCCAAGCGTTCAATGGTCGATGGGCCGTTGACACTAGGCCCTGTATTGAAGTTCAGTGAGCTCAGTGTCAGGCTCGCCATGTCAGGCTTGGCATTGCCTTCCAGATGGAGCACGGCTGCTCGCTCCTCGAATGAGAGCCCCCCACGCCCTGACGTTGTTGCACAACAGATGAGGTCAGGACGCTCACGCCGAATTCCGGAAATGATCTGCTCGAATACGGCAGGGTTGGAAGTAGGCGTTCCATCATGGTTTCGAGCGTGTAAATGAACAATAGAGGCGCCGAGATCGTGGGCCTCGACGGCTTGCGTGATAATCTCCTCGGGATGAACAGGAACGTAAGCCGTAAACTCCTTTTGCGGGATCATCCCTGTCAGACAAACATTGATTACAAGCGGCTGATATGGCCCTAATGGAGGCGGATCATTAGCCTCGATGTATGCCTGACGATGAGTTTCCCTGCTGGGTTGATCGTCGAAAAATTCATACAGATCCGTCTGTAGAGTCGTCCACTGGTCCAAGTCCGGATCACCAAAACTCATGACCTTCTTGACGTACCCGATGGGACGATACCCGAAATTGCGCTGATACCAGGCAATTACTTCCGGTCGGTCGGCATTCGTCACGAGGCTCCTGACTCCTAGGGTGTGAATCTCACGCATACGCGCCAGTTGCAGTTCCTTGCCAATTCCGGTGCCATTAAACGCAGGAAGTACTCCAAGGAGAGTAGTTTTTGCTGTCCCGTCACTTTGAATCGCGTAACCCGACGCACCTACGATTTCTTTCCCACGCACAGCGACGAAAAAACAGTTCATGTCAATCTCGGGCATTTCCGGGGAAGGAACATGATGCATATTCCAGGGACGCATCACATCGAGAATCCCCTGGTAATCATCCGAAGCAGCTTTACGAATAGTAACATCTATAGGCAACATCATAAAAAGGTAATCTCCGTGTTTTTGATCGTTGATTATTATCGGCCCAATGTTGCATATATGCTTCCATATAAGGCTATACAAAAAAATAAGACGCAGAGTTCTTAATCCGAGACATGATAAGATGCATGAAATTATCATTAAAATAACAGGTAAAGATAACTCATTTCAACAACTTATATACTCTTTACAACTTTTTATTCGATGAATTTTATATGGGGGGCTCATAATATTCACGCGGGGACAAACTATCAGGCATGAAAACACGCGTCCGTGTTTCGTAGAGCCGTTTTCAAAAAAACGCTTTAAACCATTTATAAAGGCTGTTCGAGAGGTTGTTTCATTGACTCGTACAACATCATGTCAATGCAATGCGATCCGTTCCTCAGCTAAAAGCACGAACAAGAACAAGAATTTTATTGCGGGAAAAATCCTCGTACTGAACTCGCAAGCGCAGGGTTCCTATCAACCTCAGTCCAGAACTAAATATGGCCCCACCACAACAACGTTGCCTGGAATTTCTAAAGGCTCGAACGCAATGTTCCCAGCTGCCCAAGACAAAACGCGGCCATTACCATTCTGAAAGACGCTCCCCCACTCTCCACCCATGCCCGATATTCCCGATTTTTTAATATTTTCCGCCCTTATCACAGAGAGCCGGACTTGACACATCAGACAGAGAGACGAAAAGCATGGAGTTAGCAAAGGAGATCGCTCGGCGGCGGACGTTCGCTATTATCAGCCACCCGGATGCGGGTAAGACCACCCTCACCGAAAAGCTGCTGCTGTTCGGCGGCGCGATCCATACGGCGGGCGCAGTGAAGAGCAACAAGATCCGCAAATCGGCGACCAGCGACTTCATGGAGATCGAAAAGCAGCGCGGCATTTCGGTGGCGACTTCGGTGATGGGCTTCGAGTATCGCGGCAAGCGCATCAACATTCTCGATACGCCGGGCCACAAGGACTTCGCCGAAGACACGTATCGCACGCTGACGGCTGTCGATAGTGTCATCCTCGTCGTCGATAGTATGAAGGGCGTCGAGGAACAGACCGAGCGGCTGATGGAGGTGTGCCGGATGCGCCACACACCGGTGATTATTTTCATCAACAAGCTCGACCGCGAGGGGCGCGACCCGTTCGAGCTGCTCGACGAGCTGGAGGAGAAGCTCGACATCCAGACCTGCCCGATGACCTGGCCGATCAGTCAGGGGCAGAACTTCAAGGGCGTCTACAACCTGTTTGACAAATCGCTGAACCTGTTCGAGGCCACCTCCACGAAAATCGGCCAGAAGCTCACCGACATCGAGGGCATCAACGATCCGAAACTTGCCGACTGGGTCGGGACAGCCAACGCCGCGAAACTTCGCGAAGACGTGGAGCTGATCGATGGCGTCTACGAGCCGTTCGACCTGGAGCTGTATCGCGAAGGGATGCTCGCGCCGGTCTTTTTTGGCAGCGCGGTCAACAACTTCGGCGTCCACGAACTGCTCGACACCTTCATCAGCGTCGCCCCCTGCCCGCACGAGCGCGAGGCGACCGAGCGCATGGTGAACGCCTCCGAACCGGCGCTGAGTGGCTTTGTCTTCAAGATTCACGCCAACCTCGACCCGAACCACCGCGACCGCACGGCCTTCTTCAAAATCTGCTCCGGACGGTTCGAGCGCAACAAGTTCTACCAGCACACGCGGCTCGGCAAGAAGCTGCGCTTCTCCAACCCGACGCAGTTCATGGCGCAGGAAAAAAGCGTCATCGACGAAGCGTGGGCGGGCGACGTGATCGGCCTGTACGACAACGGTTCGCTCAAGATCGGCGACACGCTCACCGAGGGCGAAGCGCTGCATTTCCGGGGCATTCCGAGCTTTTCGCCGGAGATTTTCAAGGTGCTCGAAAACCGCGACCCGCTCAAGACCAAGCAGCTCGAAAAGGGCATCCGCCAGCTCACCGACGAGGGTGTGGCACAGCTCTTCGTGCAATACGGCACGCGCAAGATCGTCGGTACGGTCGGCGAACTCCAGTTCGACGTCATCCAGTTCCGGCTCGAACACGAATACGGCGCGCAGTGCTCCTTCATGCCCCTGCGCTTCCACAAAGCCTTCTGGATCACCAGCGACAACCAGGAGCAGCTCGACGAATTCATGCGCCGCCGCGCCAACGTCATCGCCCTCGACAAGGAGGAACACCCGGTCTTCTTCGCCGAAACCGAATGGATGCTCAAAATCGCCAAAGAGGATTTCCCAGAGATTGAGTTCCACTCGACCTCGGAATTCAAAACCGAAGGCGAAGACGCCTGACGGGTGAATTGTAGGGGCGGGCCCCCATGCCTGACCGGCAAACCAAAAGGGCGGGCGTAAAACCGCCCCTACGGGATAAACACAAAATTCTGCCTGTATGGACGATTTGCGAATCACTATTCCGGAAAATCGGAAAACGTCCACCCTTTGTGTTGTAGGGGTAGGCCTCGCGCCTACCCTGATCCGAACCACCTCAACGCCACTTTGAATTTTTCCCCTGTACGGGTGCACGGCGTGCGCCCGCGCGTTGTGGACATTGTGGACAACATGCTCACCAAATGCAAAGGAACCATTGAGGTTGGCTGGGGTAGTAATTTATAATTGTTACTACCCACGAAAACCAACCATGACCAAACGCACCTACTCGGTCAAAGGAATGCACTGCGCGAGTTGCGTGGCGATCATTACCAAAAAGCTCTCGGCGCTCGACGGCATTGCGAAAGCTGATGTCAATCTGGCGACTGAAACGGCGCGCATCGAGTTCACCGGAAAGCCGTTGGGCATCAAGGTGATGAACGAGCTGCTCGGCAAGTACGGCTTTTCACTGGTTGAGGAAACGCCCCCGAAATCCGCCGCGCAGGAGATCCCAACTGACCGACACGCATCGAAAAAGCAGGAGAAGCTCGATGAACTGCTCCACCAGAAGCGTCAGGTGCAGGTCGCGCTGCCGCTGGCGCTGCTCTTTTTCGCGGTGATGATGTGGCACACCGTCGCCGCTCTCGTTCCTTCGATTCCCCAATTCCCCATCGATATGGAGACCTGGCACTCCATCACGCTGCTGGTTGCGGCGTGGGTGGTGTTCCGTATCGGCGAGCCATTTCTCAAGGGTGTCGGCACATTCGCCCGAACAGGAACGGCCAGCATGGACACGCTGGTCGGCATGGGCGCGCTGGTCGCGTGGAGCTACAGCGCTTTTTCAATTCTCTTTCCGACGCTGCGGGACCGGCTTGGCCTGCCGCACGAGAGCTTTGCCGATGCCGCCATCGTGGTGATCGGCTTCGTGCTCTTCGGCAAATACCTCGAAGCCCGCTCGAAGCTCAAAACCGGCGAGGCGATCGAGAAGCTCGTCGGCTTACAGGCAAAATCTGCCATCGTTTATGATAACGGAAAAGAGACCGAAGTGCCGGTCGAAACTGTCGTCGAGGGCACGATGCTCGTCGTCAAGCCGGGTGGCCGGGTGCCGGTCGATGGCGTGATCTTTTCGGGCAGTTCGTCGATCGACGAGTCGATGATCACCGGCGAACCGGTTCCGGTGGACAAGCACGAAGGCGACACGGTGATCGGCGGCACCATCAACAAGCAGGGCGCGTTCACCTTCACGGCCACCGGGGTGGGCACGGAGACGATGCTCGCCCGCATCATTTCGATGGTCGAGGATGCACAGGGGTCGAAAGCGCCGGTGCAGAATTTGGCCGACAAGGTAGCCGCGGTCTTCGTACCAACGGTGCTCGTCGTTTCCGTACTGGTCTTTCTTCTCTGGCTCGGCATCGGCACCCCGGCGCTCGGCTTCAAAAGCGCTCTCTCCTACGGCATCATGGCGATAGTCGGTATTCTGGTAATCGCCTGCCCCTGCGCGCTCGGCCTCGCCACGCCGACGGCGATCATCGTTGGCACCGGCCTCGGCGCGAAGCACGGCATCCTCGTCCGCAACGCCGAGAACCTCCAGACCCTCAGCAAAATTGATACCGTCGTATTCGACAAAACCGGCACCATCACACGAGGCGAGCCGTCAGTCACGTCCATCGAGCCATTTGACAAGAATGACAAGACTGACGAACTGCTCGCGCTGGCGGCAGGCATCGAAAAACACTCGGAACACCCGCTCGCCCAGGCCATTGTCACCGCAGCGAAGGAGCGAAATATCGAGCCGTTGAAGGTTTCGGATTTCAAGGCGCTCGAAGGAGTCGGCGTCGATGCAAAGCTCGGCGACGATCCGGTCAGGGTGCGCAAGCCTGAAGGCAACGAAAGCGCTCGCCCGGAGATCGAACGGCTCCAGCAGGAGGGCAAAACGGTGGTGATCATCGAGCAAAACGGCAAGACGCTCGGCCTCATCGCGCTCTCCGACACGCTGAAGCCCGAGGCCAAAGAGACGGTCGCTGAACTGCAACGGATGGGCAAGCGCGTGGTGATGCTCACCGGCGACAACCGCCACGCAGCAGAGTTCATCGCCCGGCAGGCGGGCATTGACGAGGTCGTCGCCGAAGTGCTGCCCGGCGACAAAGCTGACGCCATCAAAAAGTTACAGGCTGAAGGAAGGACGGTCGCCATGACCGGTGATGGCATCAACGACGCCCCGGCGCTTACGCAGGCTGACGTCGGCATCGCGCTCGCCAGCGGCACCGACATCGCCATCGAATCGGCAGGCATCACGCTGCTCGGCGGTGACATCGGCAAAGTCACGCAAGCCATCACGCTCTCGAAAAAAACGATGCGAGTCATCCGCCAGAACCTCTTCTGGGCCTTCATCTACAACGTCATCGGCATTCCGATCGCCGCCGGAGCGCTCTTCCCATTCTACGGTATCTTCCTGAACCCGGCCTTCTCCGGCATCGCGATGGCCGGAAGCAGCGTTTCGGTCGTCACCAATTCGCTCAGACTCAGGGCGGCAAAATTGTCATAAATCCAACAAACATGAACAAGCAGCTCATCGATCACTACCGCGAGTTTTTGAAAGACAACATCCGGCAGCGCATCGACTTCTCGCAGACCGACCAGAACCGTCGCATTCCGCCGCCGCCGCTTGAAAAGCCGATTCCGGAAGGCGCGGAGACGATCCCCCTGCCGCCGCTCGAAAAGGCGAAGCTTGCGGGCAACATCGACCTCTGGTCAGCCATCGGGCAACGCGAAAGTTGCCGGTTCTATTCCGATGAACCGCTCTCGCTCGACGAACTCTCGCTCCTGCTCTGGGCAACGCAGGGTGTCCGGCTGAAGCTCGACGCGGGCCACGCCTTGCGGACGGTACCCTCTGCGGGGTGCCGTCACGCTTTCGAGACCTACCTCTGCGTGCTGAACGTCAAAGGGCTGGAGAAAGGCATCTATCGCTATCTGCCGCTCGAACATGCGTTGCTTTTTTCGCACGCGCCGGACCAGCTCGAACAAAGCATCGTCCAGGCAACGCTCGGGCAGCGCTTCACAGGCGACGCTGCAGTCACCTTCATCTGGACGGCGCTTCCCTACCGGATGGAGTGGCGCTATGGGCTCGCCGCGCATAAGGTGATCGCACTCGACGCGGGCCACGTCTGCCAGAACCTCTACCTCGCCTGCGAGGCCATCGGCGCGGGCACTTGCGCCATCGCGGCATATCATCAGGATGGAATGGACGAATTAATCGACGTGGACGGCAAAGAGGAGTTCACGATCTACCTCGCGCCGGTCGGCAAAAAAGAAGCGTAAGATCAACGCTGACGAGCCGTTCGCCAGGAAGAGATGCGAGTGCGCAGTATCAGCAAAATGAGCAGAATGGCTGACGAAATGGCCAGTACGCCACTTTCCTCGCGCGCAGCGCCGGTCGCCCAATGCTTCGGATCGAAGCCAAGCCAGCCGTAGAGGTGATTGACAAGGATGCCGAACAGGAGCGACATCACGATGATAACCGCCAGATAAACCACCGTGCCCTTTTTGCCGAGCAGTTTCGAGATCACCGGCAACGAGGCGGCGTTGGTCGCCGGACCGGCAAGCAGGAACACAAGCGCCGCGCCGGGCGAAATGCCTTTGAGCGCAAGCGCTGCGACAATGGGCGTTGACGAGGTGGCGCAGACGTACATCGGCACCGAAATCGCCAGCATCATAATCATGGCGACAACATCGTTCGACAGGTAACGCTCGACAAACTCCCCGGAAACGAAAACCGAAATCAGGCCCGCAAGCAGCACGCCGCCCAGCAGCCAGCCTCCAACATCGCCAAGCAATTCGCCGAAAGAAAAGGAAAGGCCCGATTTTATTTTCTGAACGACGCCCGGCTTCTCGACTTTCTTGTGACCACAACCGCATGAACAGCCAGAATCCTGCGTACCGCACTCAGACTCCGTTGCAGGTGCTGCTGGCTCAGCCTTGCCGGTAAACGAGACAGAGACACCGGTCGCGATGGCCGTCACGAACGCCGCGATGGGTCTGAAAATGGTCATCAGGGGATCGAGCAAGGCGTAGGTAATCGCAATCGAATCGATGCCGGTCTCCGGGGTGGAAACAAGAAACGAGGCCACCGCCCCCTTCCCCGCGCCCTGTTTTTTGAGGCCAGCCGCCGCAGGAATCACCCCGCAACTGCACAACGGAATCGGCACGCCGATCGCCGAAGCCTTGACGATACTCCACAAGCCGCCGCCAAGATGAGCCTGCACCAACTCTTCGGGCACAAACGCCTTGACGAGACCAGCAACCAAAAATCCGAACAGCACCCATGGTGCAGCGTCGAGCAGTACCGACCAGGAGGCCAAAATAATAGTGAAAACAACGCCCAAAGCTTCGGTCATACTGCACCTCGCCTGCAACCTGAATATTTTCGGATGTTCATGCGCTCATCCATAAAAAAAGATGGGATGTGAACCGCCTGAAGCCTCTACGGACAGATACGGAAATGTGATGGGATTCACGGCTTTTCAGGTCTGCACCGAGCTAACCCACGATGCCGGAACACTCAATTCCGCCTGTGGTTGCCGAAAGCCACCACACAGAGCATGAGAGTATCGGCTTTTTCACCCGCCTCATCATCACCGAGAAGCTTTTTGGTCAACAGATATGCCAATCTTTCGTAAAACCCTGCCGTATCGGCAAGCTGGTCGGCTATATCGGGGTACCCGGACCTCTCACCGATAATAATGCTCAGAGAGGAGTGCAGAGCATCGAAGTCCATACGGGTTGCGAGCGGCATGTATTCATCGGCAAGTTTATGCAGCTCGCGGTATGCCATCAAATAGCTTTCCGATTCAATATATCCCAATACCTTCTTGAATAATTGGTCGTTCATGTCCAGTGACAAGTCAGAGGTAAAAAGTGATGATTCCTCGAATATCAAGTAAAAACATTAACGACAATCGTTTGCAAAACGATCCATTACCCCACGCCACG